>NZ_JBWKOL010000001.1:0-961881 GCF_059416065.1 Brevundimonas sp. GW821-FHT09G01 | reverse complement strand
GCCGCCGCGCCGGAATAGTCCGCCGTGTCGATGCCGTTTCCGCCGTCCAGCAGGTCGTTGCCCCCGCCGCCGGTCAGAAGGTCATTGTCATCACCGCCACGCAGGGTGTCGTTGAGGCGCCATCCGCTCAGGACGTCGTCTCCTGCTCCCCCGTCGAAATCGAGAGTGCCTGAGTTCGAGCTGAGCTCATGGAACCAGAAGACGTTTCGGCCCGCGCCGCCCACCGCGACGGTATCCCCGAAGAACTCGCCGTTCTCGAAGGCCGCTACGCTGATGGTCAAGCCGGGGTTGAAAGCGATCCGCGCCTCTCCGGTGGAGAAGTTGACGAAGGTGCCGCTCGCGAAGGACCGCAAGGTGTCCGTCCCGTCGCCGCCGATCAGTGTCGCCGCGCCCGACCCGGAGTAGGGCATGATGATCAGGTCGTTTCCATCACCGCCGTCCAGCGTGTCCGCCCCGCTGCTGCTGATCTCGTCGTCGCCGGCGCCTCCAAAGATCACATCGGCGCCGCTGCCGGTGGTGATCAGGTCATTCCCGTCCCCGGCGTCGATGCGAACACCGGCGTTCAGGAAGCCCAGGCTGAAGATGTCCAGGCCGCTCGTGCCGACAAGGATTTCGACGTTCGTCAGACGGTAGTTGGCGATGGAGATCGCCGCAATGCCGGTATCGTAGCTCCAGAACGCGACCGGACCGATGCCAATCCGGCTGAAATCGAAGGTGTCCGATCCCGCACCGCCGTCGAACGTGGTCTGCGGCGGAGAAGGGGAACCCATGGTGACGGAGGTGGCGATCAGGGTGTCGTCGCCATCCTGTCCGTTGACGGTATCCACTCCCGAACCCGCATCGATGACATCGGCGCCGCCGCCGGCGTTGATGATGTCATCGCCTCCGCCCGCATAGATGAGATCGACGCCGCCGGTCCCGGCGATGGTGTCGCCGTTCGCCGTGCCGTTGATCGTGTTGGGCAGGGGATTGCCCGACAGGTCGAACAGGCCGTTGGAGAAGAGCAGGCGCTCGATCCCGGTCAGGGTGTCCACGCCGTCCGGCCCGCTGACGGTGGTCACGCCGCCGGTGGTTGACACTGTATAGGCCGAGGAGAGACCGGTGAAGACGGCCGTATCCAAGCCCTGGCCGCCGGCGATGGTGTCGTTGCCCTGTCCGCCGGTGATTACGTCATCGCCGACGCCGCCGTCGATGGAGTCGAAGCCTGCCGTGCCGACGAGGGCATCGGCGCCCGACGTGCCGTTGATGACATTCGCGACAGGCGCACCGTTGAGATCGAACAGGCCGTCGGAAAACCGCAGCCGCTCCACGCCGCGTAGGGTGTCCACCTGATTGTAGGTCGCCGTGTCGGTGACGGTCGTGACGCCGTTCGGGCCGCTCGCGATGACGTAGTTGGACCTGGACCCGCCGTACACGGCGACATCCAGGCCATCGCCGCCGTCCAGAATGTCGTCGCCGAAGCCGCCGTCCAGGACGTCATCCCCGTCGCCGCCGACCAGGGTATCGTTGCCGTTGTCGCCACTGAGCCGGTCGCGGCCGCCGAAGCCCATCAGCAGATTGGGCCCCACGATGGTCCCGGTGAGCACGTCATCGAACGCGCTGCCGAAGAGATCGTCGATCCATTCGAGGCGGTCCATGCCCTGGCCGGTGTCCTGAGGCCCGAAGATCCGGAGATCGACGGTCACGCCGCGGGTGGCGGAGCGGTAGTCGGCGACGTCACCGCCCGAAACGTACTGGCCGTTGACGTAGGTTGATTGGGGCCAGTCGCCGCCCTGGCCTCCGTCAAGGCGGTCGTCGCCCTCGCCTCCGGCCAGAATGTCATTGCCGGCCCCGCCCTGGAGGTCGTCGTTGCCGGCGCCGCCGTTCAGGACGTCGTCGCCGTTCCAGGACTGCATGACATCGTCGCCGGCCGTGCCGTTGAACACGTCGTTCCCGCTCGTGCCGCTGAACATCTGTCCGGGCGTGACCAGCGGGTTGTAGCCGAAGTTGGCGGCGGAGAAGTCGGTCCGCACGGTGCTGACGAAGGTGATCAGCGTGATCCAGCCGTGCGCGTTCCCGCTCGCGTCGCGGTCCACCTGCAACAGGACGTCGCCGCCCTCCTGGACCAGGCGGGCGAAGCCGATCTGGAAGGGGTTGTAGCCGTTCCACTGGATGAGGGAGGCGGTCAGCATCGGCTCCCAGCTGAGGATGTCGCCGCCCGCTCCGGCGGTGAAGTCGGTGAATCGGATCGTCGGGCTCGGGTTCTCGAGCCGGCCCATGTAGACGGTGTCCCCCCCGGCGCCGGTCGCGATGGTCAGGTCGCCGTAGAGGAATCCCTGCAGGTAGATCCGGTCATTGCCCGCGCCGCCGTCCAGCAGGGCTGAAAATCCTGGGTCGCCGATGATGCTGAGTTCGTCCGCGCCATCTCCGCCGAACAGTTGGACGCGGTCCGTGGAGCCGCCCCAACGCGAGACCGAAATGGTGTCGTTGCCGTCGCCGCCCATCAGGATGTCGTTGCCGCCGCCCTCGCCGGGGTTGCCCAGATCTGACAGCTGGTCGTCTCCGGCGCCGCCGTCGACGATGTCGTCCCCCATGCCGCCGTTCAGCCTGTCGTTCCCCGCCCCACCATCGAGCCGGTCGTTGCTGTTGCGGCCCTGCAGGAAGTCATCGCCGTCGAGGCCCGACATGATGTCTTCGCCGTTGGTCCCGATCAATTGATCCACGCCGGCGGTGCCCATGAACGTCTGGCCGGGGATGCCGCCGCCGTTGGGGTCGTAGCCGCTGAAATTCCACGCGGTGAGGCTGGAGGCGAGGGTGGAGCGGAAGGTGAGGACGGTGTAGCCCGCCTGGGCACCGGTCGCGCCGTCCAGATCGATCGACAGCACCGTGTCGGCGCCGACCTGGGTCAGCTTCAGGTGGCCGCTCGCGAAGGGGTTGCCGCCGTTCCAGCCGATGAAGAGCTGGGTCAGCTTGAAGGTCGGACTGTCCCAGACGATCCGGTCGCCGCCGATGCCGCCGGTGAAATCGGTGACGACCATCTGGCCGCCCCAGGTCGGGTTCAGGACAGAGAAATCGAGGATGTCGGCGCCGGAGCCGGTGACGATCTCCACGCTTCCGGCGACGGCCCAGATACGGAACACGTCGGAACCGGCGCCGCCATCCAGCACGGCGGTGCTGGCGTTGAAGACATAGTAGTCAAGCAGGTCGTTCCCGTCGCCGCCCTCGGCCCTCAGGACGGAGACCGGCGAACGCTCGGGCCGCCAGAAGTGAAGGGTGTCGTTTCCACCCATGCCGCGCAGGATGTCGTCGCCGCCGAGCTCGTCATTGATGATGTCGGCGTCGCTCCCCCCGGTCAGGGTGTCGGAGCCGGCGGTTCCCGTGATCGTCGGCATCTGTCTTCCCCCAGGGCTCTGCAGGCCCGAACCCGACCGGGGATACGACGCGCACGCGAACAGTCCCCAACTGAGCGTAGAGGTTAATTAGGGCCTAAAGGACAAGCAAGCGCCTGACCGGCTGTCGCGTTGCCGCGCCGCCGAGCCGCCGCCGCTGCGCGCGGAGGCGCGGCGGCGGAAAAGCGCAGTCTTACCGCCCGAACTTCTGGAACTTGATCCGGTGCGGGATCAGGCTCTCAACGCCGAGGCGGCGCTTCTTGTCTTCCTCATAGGCCTCGAAATTCCCTTCGAACCATTCGACGTGGCTGTCGCCCTCGAAGGCCAGGATGTGGGTCGCCAGACGGTCCAGGAACCAGCGATCGTGGGAGATGACCACGGCGCAGCCGGCGAAGCCTTCCAGGGCCTCCTCGAGGTTCTGCAGGGTCTCGATGTCCAGGTCGTTCGTCGGTTCGTCGAGGAGGATCAGGTTGCCGCCCGAAGCCAGGGTCTTGGCCAGGTGGACGCGGTTGCGCTCACCGCCGGACAGTTGGCCGACCTTCTTCTGCTGGTCGCCGCCCTTGAAGTTGAAGCTGCCGACATAGGCGCGCGAGTTAATCTCGCGCTTGCCGACCATCATGATGTCGGTGCCGCCCGAGATGGCCTGCCAGATGGTCTCGTCCGGCTTCAGGTCGTCGCGCGACTGGTCGACATAGGCCAGCTTGACGGTTTCGCCGACCTTGATCGTGCCCCCGTCGGGCTGTTCCTGGCCGGTGATCAGCTTGAACATCGTCGACTTGCCGGCGCCGTTCGGGCCGATCACCCCGACGATGCCGTTGGGCGGCAGCTTGAAGGTCAGGTTGTCGAACAGGACCTTGTCGCCATACGACTTCTGCAGGCCCTCGACCTCCAGCACGACGTTGCCCAGGCGCGGGCCCGGCGGGATCTGGATGACGGCGTGGGTCTGAGCGCCGCGCATGCTCTCCTGCTCGTCGACCATCCGCTCATAGGCGGCCAGACGGGCCTTGGACTTGGCTTGACGGGCCTTGGCGCCCGAGCGGACCCATTCCAGTTCGCGGGTCAGGGCGCGCTGGCGGGCTTCGGATTCCGACTGCTCCTGCACGACGCGCTTGGTCTTGGCTTCCAGCCACGAGGAGTAATTGCCCTCGTGCGGGTGGCCCTTGCCGCGGTCCAGCTCCAGCGTCCACTTGGTCACCAGATCGAGGAAGTAGCGATCGTGGGTGACCAGGATCACGCAGCCGGGGAAGTTTTCCAGGTGGTGCTGCAGCCAGGCGACGGATTCGGCGTCCAGGTGGTTGGTCGGTTCGTCGAGCAGCAGCATGTCCGGCTTGCTGAGCAGCAGGCGGGCCAGGGCCACGCGGCGCTTCTCACCGCCCGACAGGTTGGTGACTTCCCAGTCGTCCGGCGGACAGCGCAGGGCGTCCATGGCCATTTCGATGCGGCTGTCGATGTCCCAGACATCGCCGGCGTCGATCTTCTCCTGGAGGGCGGTCATCTCCTCCATCAGCTCGTCGGAGTAGTTCTCGGCCATCTCCATGGCGATCGCGTTGAAGCGGTTGACCCACTGCTTCTCTTCGCACCAGGACTCGACGTTCTCGCGGACGTTCAGGGCGGGATCCAACTGGGGCTCCTGCTCCAGGTAACCGCGCTTGATGCCGTCGGCGGCCTTGGCCTCGCCGGAGAATTCCTTGTCCAGCCCGGCCATGATCTTCAGCAGGGTGGACTTACCCGAGCCGTTGACCCCGACCACGCCGATCTTGGCGTCGTTGTAGAAGCTCAGCCAGATGTTCTCGAAGATCTTCTTGCCGCCGGGAAAGGCCTTGGTCAGGCCCTGCATCTGGAAAATATATTGCTGCGCCATGAGGTGCGGTGCGCCCTGTCGTCTGATCGGATGGGGAGGTTGGCGCGGGATGTAGCCGCCACGCCGCTTCAGGGCAAATGACTAGCGGACGGGCAGGGCGGTTTGATGGCCGCGGCCTGCATCCATCTGATCACCTGGCGGCCTCTCTGCCGTACGCCTCGCTGTCGGGGCCGAGGGAGCATCCATGCGTTCGAATCTCGCCGCAACGGCCCTTGCGGCCGCGATCCTGCTTGTCCTGCCGGCCGCGGCCGGAGCGCAGGACCGCGCCGCCTTCCCCGCCGCCATGGACGCCTTCGCGCGCCGGGCGCTGGCGCGGACCGAGGCCGTGCCGGGCATGGCCGTGGCCGTCGTGGACCAGAACGGCGCGATCTACACCGGAGGCGTCGGCGTGGCGGATGTCGCGAGCGGCGCGCCGGTGGACGCGGACACGCGGTTCTACATCGCCTCGGCGACCAAATCCTTCACCGCCCTGGCCATCGCGGCGATGGCGGGACGGGGCGAGGTCGATCTGGAGGCGCCGCTGGCCGCGTGGTCGCCGGACTCCGGCGTGCCCGCCGACATCGCCGGGCGGATCACCCTGACCGACCTGCTCAGCCATCGGTCGGGCGTCGAGAACGGGCCGATCGCCTTCCGCGCCGCCTTCTCCGGCGACTGGACCCCGGCGCTCATGTGGGACCTGACCGCGCAGACCCGACCGGTGGAGGACGGCGGCTACGGGACGTTCGACTATACCAACTCGGGCTACAACCTGGCCACGGTCTTGCTGGAGCATGAACGGGGCCGCGACTGGCGCGCGCTGGTGCAGGGCGAGGTCCTGACGCCGCTGGGCATGACCGACACCACGGCCTTCATCGACGAGGCGCGGACCGAGGGTCACACCGTCGCCGCCGGCCATTTCGGGCGTCTCTCCGGACAGCCGGAGCGGTCATATCTGCAAAAGACCGACGCCACGATGCAGTCGGCGGGCGGGCTGGTCTCCACGGCGCACGACATGGCCATCTGGCTGGAGGCGCAGGTGACGGACGGAACGGTCGGCGGCGGCCGCGTCCTGCCCGCCGGCCTCATCGCGTCCACCCATGCGTCCCGCGTGGCGCAGGAGACGACCTTCGGTCCCTATGTCCGCACCGGCTACGGCCTGGGCTGGCAGGTCGGGCGATACGGCGACGACGTCCTGATCCACCATTTCGGCAATTTCTCGGGCTCGCGGGCCCACGTCTCCTTCATGCCGGAGCGTCATCTGGGCGTGGCCGTGATGGTCAACGAGGACGCCTTCGCGGGCGAACTGGCCGACCTGGTCGCCAACTACGCCTATGACTGGTTCGCGAACCTGCGGGATGTGGACGCCGTCTATGACGCGAAGCTGGCCGAGCTGGTTGTCCGCAGGGACCGGCGGCGCGAGGGGATCGCCGGCAACCTGGCCGCCCGCGCACAGCGGCCCCGCACGCTGAGCCTTCCGAACGCCGCCTATGTCGGCGATTACGTCAGCCCGGCCTACGGGACCCTGAGCGTGCGCGAGGACGGCGACCGCCTGCGGCTGACCATCGGCGTGCAGTCGGCGGTGGCCGAGAACTTCACCGATCCGGAAAGCCTGCGGGTCGAACTGACACCCTACACCGGCCAGGGCGTCACCTTCCGACTCGGCGCCGACGGACGCCCCGTGTCGCTGGATTACGACGGCGACATCTACACGCGGCGCTGACGCGGTGCTTGGGGCTTTGCAGGCGCCGCCGTCAGGTCGCGACGTGACGGGCGCCGCGACGGATGACGACCCCGCCCACAACCAGGGCCAGGCCGGCGCCCATCAGGAACATCGAGACGGCGCCGCCCCCGATCTCGCTGTTGTTCGCCGCGCTGATGGATCTGGCTGCGGATGTTGCGTCCGTCGCAGTGGTCGCGGTGGCGAAAGCGACCTGTTTGCATTGAGCGATCAGATCCGCATCGGCCCCACGTTCGGCCATTGAAGCCTCGCAAGCCTGTCTCAGGCCTGGATCGGCCGTCGGCGGACCACCCGTGAAATGCATCCACCCGCCGACAATGATCAGGATGACCCCAAGCGCGATCAGAACGAGCGGATTTTTCTTCAAGAGAACCCCCTATTGCGGCGACTTTGAACGAAGGCCGCCGCGGTCGGATCGGTTCCCCGAAAGCGCTACGTCTGCGCCGGCAGGAGGGCCATCAGGGCGCGGGTGAAGCCGACCGGGGCGACGGTCAGATGATCCTCGTCCCCCAGCACCGCCGACTGGACCCGAAGGCCCGGATAGGCACGGGATTTCAGGGTCCGTTCCATGGTCCGCACGTCCCCGACCATGTCGGCGTCCGTCGTATGGCGGGGGCCGGGGCCGGGAGTCTCATAGGCGCCGATATACATGAAGACCTCGGCCGGCAGGTCGCGGTGGGTGCGGGCGTATTCGGCCTCCATCGTCATGATGTGCCGCCGGTCGAACCAGAAGGACGGACTGCCCAGCACATAGCCGTGGAACAGCGCCGGATCGGTGAACAGGACCTGGGCGCCGAGCAGGGCGCCGTAGGAGTGGCCCAGCAGGACCCGGCGCGCGGGATCGGCGCGGAACCGGTTCTCGATGAAGGGCAGAGCCTGCGTCTTCAAATAGGTCTGGTAGGCCGAGCCGCCGCCATGGACGGTCGACCTGGCGCGCCGAGGCCCGTTCGGGGTCGGCGTATAGTCGCGGTTACGGCTGGCCACCGGGTTGTCCCCCCGCGCATAGGACAGGCCGACCAAGATGAACTCCTCGATCACCGGGCCGTCGAGGTTCACCCGCCGCGCGATCTGGCGAATGATGGGGAAGGCGTAGTCGGCGTCAGTGACGTACAGCACCGGATAGCGGCGTCCGGGGCTGGTCTCGTAGCTGGCGGGCAGGCTGACGAAGACCTCGTAATCGCGGCCCGAGACCGGATCGGGCACGGTCCAGACCTGGGTGCCCGCCAACACATAGGGCGCGCCTTCAGCGCGGGCGGGCGTTTCCGCCGACTGGGCGTCAGCCTTTTCCGTGCAGGCGGCGACGGACGCCGCCAGCAGGATCATCGCCAGACCGAACGCCTTCATCGCTAACTCCCTCGAAGCTTCACTGCGAGGGAGCCTAGGGCGGAATGTGGCGATGAGGGGGCCGCCGGCCCCCTCATCCTCCGATCAGGCGCCGATGCCGCCGTCGACCAGGATGCTGGTTCCGGTGATGTAGGCGGCGCCCGGACCGGCGAGGAAGGCGACCGCCGAGGCGATGTCCTGCGGTTGGCCGAAGCGCCCGAGGGCGGTGCCCGCCAGCAGTCCGGCGGCGTTGGGACCGTCGGCAGGGTTCATGTCGGTGTCGGTGGCGCCCGGCTTGACCAGATTGACGGTGATCCCGCGCGGCCCCAGCTCGCGAGAAAGGCCCAGGGTGAAGGCCTGCAGCGCCGACTTGGTGGCCGAATAGACGGTCACGCCGGGGAAGGGCACGCGGTCGGCCAGCACGCTGCTGATCGAGATCACGCGACCGCCTTCGCCGAGGTGGGGCAGGGCGGCCTGGGTCGTCAGCATGACGCCGCGGATGTTGACGTTCAGCAGGGCGTCGATCTCCTCGGCCGACTGGTCAGCGAACATCGTGCCGCCCGCGATGCCGGCGTTGTTCACGACGATGTCGAGGCCGCCCAGTCCGGCGACCGCGCCTTCGACGGCCTTCTGCGGTCCATCGGTTGAGCCGGAGTCGGCCTGCAGGACGACGGCCTTGCGGCCAAGGGCGCGGATCTCGGCGGCGACGGCTTCGGCCTTGTTGGCGGACTTCTCATAGGTGATGGCGACATCGGCGCCGTCGGCGGCCAGCTGACGGGCGATGGCGGCGCCGATGCCGCGGCTGGCGCCGGTGACGAGGGCGCGTTTTCCGGCGAGGGGGAGAGAGGCGGTCATGTTCTGGTTCCATTCTGTAACGACTGCTACAGAACGCCAGATGGAAAGCTTGCCTGCCGTCGTCAAGGGATTATGTATCGCTCGTTAGAAAAAGAGGTCCGAAAGACGCCATGGCCGGCCGTCCCCGCAGTTTCGATCGTGATGAAGCCCTGTCCCGCGCCCTCGAGGTGTTCTGGACCAAGGGCTATGCGGACGCGTCCATGACCGACCTGACCGGGGCCATGGGGATCAACGCCCCCAGCCTCTACGCCGCCTTCGGCAGCAAGGAGGCGCTCTTCCGCGAAGCCGTGCGGCTCTACACCGACACCCAGGGCGCGGCCCTGTGGGCTTCGATGACCGAGGCCGCGACGGCGCGCGACGCCATCGGGGGGCTGCTGCTGGCCACGGCGATGGCTAGCGGAGAGTGCGACCAGCCGAAGGGTTGTCTGCTGGCGATCTCGAGCGCCAACCTCGACGCCCTGCCGAAGGGCGCCTGCGACGATGTGGCGGCGATCCGAAAGGATGCGTTCGCGACGATGCGAGACCGGCTGAGCGCCGGTCAGGCGGCGGGCGAGATCGCACCGGACGCCGATCTGACCGCCATGGCCGCCTTCTTCGCCACGGTCCAGCAGGGCATGACCTTCCGGTCCCGCGAGGGGGCGACGGCGGACGAACTGGCCGGAACCGCCCGCGCCGCCATGCTGGCCTGGGACGGACTGGCGGGGCTTACGCGTAGTTGAAGCTGATCGAGATGCGCTCGGACTTGGCGGCGTTGGTCGGCACCTCGTGGCGCAGCCAGCTTTCCCACATCAGCACCGTCCCGGCCTTGGGGGCCAGGTAGATGAAGGGCTGTTCGGCCTCGGACGCGTCAGGGCGGACTCCGGGGCGAGCCATCATCATCGGCAGACGCGGATCTTCCAGCTTCAGGGCCGAGGCGCCGTCCGGGACCTCGACATAGACGGTGCCCGACAGGAAGGCGTGAGGGTGGATGTGCCCCGTGTGACCGCCGCCGGGCTTGAGGATGTTGACCCACAGATTGTCCAGTCGCGGCTTGCGCGCCAGATCGAAATTCAGAGCCTTGGCATAGGCTTGCGCGTGCTTGTCGAGATGCCGCTTCAGCTCGCCGAACTCCGGCAGCCGCACCGGCAGGTCGGTCAGGGAGCCGTAGGAGGTGTAGCCGCGATAGCCGTGCTCCTTGCACCACTGGCGTCCCGCCATGTCCTCGGCCGCGAGCATCCGGCAGGCGTCGGCCAGCTCAGCGTTGAAGGCCGCGAAGCCGGTGGAGGCGGCGAGCGAGGCCTCATAGACCTGGGTGACGAAGAGGGGGCGCAGGGACATGGCGGTGGCATAGCCGCTAGGGCCGATCAGCGAAAGCGGAGGAGGGGCTGTCCGAGCGTCGGCCCCTCCGGTTCGCTCGATGCGTGCGGACCTCAACCTGACGTTATTGTGATTGGGACGGCTCAGCTTGCTGTCTGAACCTCCGTCGGCCCATTCGGGGCAAGGAGGAAAACCATGCTGAAAATCGCCTTGGCCGTCACCTCGATCGTGTTCCTGGCGGGCGCCGCTCCGGCGCCCCTGACCGGGGGCGCGCCCCAAAGCGCGTATACGCAGACCCGAGTGACCGGCCCCGGAGACGGCAACTGGGACTACAGCAGCCCCTACGAAATGTGTTTGCGCAATTTCGGCTGTGAGAAATACGGCGACGGCTCGATCGGCTGCTCGCAGGACTGGCATTTCCGCGTCTGCGCTGACGTCGGCTGACCCCATCCCGTTCGGTCGCCGGGGGAGGTCCGCCTGGGGCGGGCGTCCACCCGGCGGCCCTTCAGGCGGCCCGGTTTCGGCCGGTCACCATTCCAGCCCCGCTTCGCCCCGCAGCACAGCCTCAGCCTCCGCCGTATGCTTGGCTCCGTCGCGCGCATGCAACACCAGCGGGGGCAGCAACCGCAGCGGCGCCTTGCCGGTCTTGATGGCCTGCACCAGGACGCGTTTGGCCGGTTCGTCTGCGAAGGCGTGGATCGGGCGGATCGCGAACGACCCCGCCGTCTCACCCAGGCCCGCCAGCAGATCGGCCAGACGGTCGGCGCGGTGGATGACCACGATCCGGCCGCCCTCGCGCACGGACTTCAGCAGGAAGCGGGTCCAGGCGCCCAGGCCGTCGTCGGCCATCCAGGCGCCTGACTTGCCGGGAGAGGGCGCGCGCAGGGCGCCCGGATCATCGAAAAAGGGCGGGTTGGACACCGCGCGGTCGAACACCGGCAGGTCCAGGGCGCGGAACCCCTGGGCGATGTCGCCTTCGACGATCGTGGTCTCGGCCCCGTTCAGAATCGCGTTTCGCCGGGCCAGCGCCGCCATGGCCGGATCCCGCTCCAGCCCGGTCAGGGCCACGCCGGGGCGCCGCGCCGCGATCTGCATCAGCACGGCGCCCGCGCCGCAGCCGGCCTCGATCACCCGCTCGCCGGGTGCGGCGTCGCAGGCGGCGGCCAGCAGGGCGGCGTCCATTCCGGCGCGATAGCCCTTCGCGGGCTGGAGGAATCGCACGCGACCGCCGAGAAGGGCGTTCTCGACGATTTCCGATGACGATTCAGTGGCGGATGCGACGGTCACGCGGCTTGACCCCTGTTGACCCGATCACCATTGTGCGCCGCATCGCCGCCGGGCAAGGCGGCGGCTGGATTTTCAGGCGCGATCCTCCTCCCGCGCCGTTCCCGAAGAGTATTCCGTTGGACGCTGTCACCGTCGCCGAGTCCCGTCGCAAGGGAGAGGTCGAGCCCTTGATCCGGCTCGCGCGCGACGACATGGCGGTGGTCGACGCCTTGATCGTCGAGCGGATGCAGTCCGACGTTCCGGTCATCCCGATGCTGGCCGACCACATCGTGGCGGCGGGCGGCAAGCGCCTGCGCCCGTTGCTGACCGTGGCCGCCGCGCGCGCCGTCGGCGCGCCGAACGGCATGGAGGCCGCCGTCCGCCTGGCCGCCTCGGTCGAATTCATCCACACCGCCACCCTGTTGCACGACGACATCGTCGACGCCTCGGATCTGCGCCGGGGCAAGGTGGCCGCTCACCTGATCTGGGGCGCCCCCTCCAGCGTGCTGGTCGGCGACTTCCTGTTCGCCCGCGCCTTCGAACTGATGGTCGAGACCGGCCAGATGCGGGCCCTGGGCATCCTGGCCCGGGCGTCCAGCGTCATCTCCGAGGGCGAGGTGCTGCAGCTGACCCGCGCCCACGACCTGGGGCTGGATCAGGACACCTATCTGCAGATCATCTCGGCCAAGACCGCCGAACTGTTCGCCGCCGCCGCGGAATCGGGCGCGGTGGGGGCCGGCGCCGACGAGACGGCGGTCCAGGCCCTGCGCGCCTACGGTCTGAACCTCGGCCTGGCCTTCCAGCTGGCCGACGATGCGCTGGACTACGGCGGCCAGGCCGCGGATCTGGGCAAGAACACCGGGGACGACTTCCGCGAAGGCAAGGTCACCCTGCCGCTGCTGCTGGCCGCCGCCCGCACCAAGGGCCACGACGACGGCTTCTGGGAGCGCACCATCAACAAGGGCGAGCGCCACGAGGACGACTTCAAGCGCGCCCGCGAGCTGGTGGTCGGCGCGGGGGCGGTCGGCGCGACCCTGGACGTGGCCTGGGACTACGCCGACCTGGCCAAGGCCGCGCTGGCGCCGTTGGCGGACAGCGAGTGGAAGACCGCGCTGGAGCTGTTGGCTGATTTCGCCGTCAGCCGGGTCGCGTAAGGCTTGTTCCGCACCGCTACGGACTATTTCACCCCGCCACGGCTGTGCTAGAGCGCTGCAACCGGTCGGGGTGAGTCTTCGTTAGAAGGCTTGCGCCGCCGTCGCCGTCGTCATACGGCAAGGATTGAGACAACAGCCGCCATGGCGGCATCAGAAGGCAGAGACACCATGTCCGACACCCTGGAACGCGTCCGTAAGATCGTTATCGACCACCTGGACGCCGATCCGGACAAGGTCACTGAAAAGGCCAGCTTCATCGACGACCTGGGCGCCGACTCGCTCGACAACGTCGAACTGGTCATGGCCTTCGAGGAAGAGTTCGACATCGAGATCCCGGATGACGCCGCCGAGCACATCCAGACCGTTGGCGACGCCGTGAAGTTCATCGACGAGAAGCTGGCGGGCTAAGGCTCACCAGCCGTTTCGTACGGCATCGAAAAGCCGCCGCGACGCTGAAGGGCGTCACGGCGGCTTTTCTGCGTCTGGGCGAACCTGGACGGCCGACCTGACGGCGTTCGCGTATCGCGGCGAACGCCGTCAGGCCGCCATTCGTCTCAGACGACCGGGAAGGTCGGCGGCGCCAGGGTCAGGTGGGTGTCGCTCACCGGCTGCTCACTGAAGAACTTGACCAGCAGGGGCGTCACGTCCGGGTGAGCTTCGAAGACGTTGTGGCCGGCGTTCTCGACCACCACCCGCGTCTTGTTCTGGAACTGGGCGATCACCTCGGCCTGTTCCTCCAGCGGGGTGCGGCCGTCGAGGGTGCCCGCGACCAGAAGGGCCGGGGTCTCGATCTCGATCGAGGCCCGGAAGTCGTCACCCAGGTCGACACCGGGGATGGCGCCCAGCAGGTGCGGCATGGGAATGTTGAAGGCGTCACCCAGAACCGCCGTCTTCGCCTCTTCGGTGATCATCGCCAGGCGGGCGGGCGTGATGCCCGACGCGAGGTCCATCGCCTCCGGCATGCCGGAGATGCTGAAGTAGCGATGCGGCGGCGGGAACAACGGCGCCAGGACGTCGGTCTTCCCGGCGTCGAGCGCCAGGTAGATTTTCGGCAGCATGGTCAGCTGCGGCGGATTGGCGACCAGGGCGGAGGCCATCAGCTGCACCCCGAAGCCGCCCATCTGGACGTCGACCGTGCCGCTTTCGGCGGGCATGGTCACCGTCGCCGGGTCGGCCTCCAGCCGCTCATGCACGCGGCGCATCAGGGCCGGCATGTTCGGGATCGCCGCGCGAACGGCGGGGTCCGTCCCCATCAGGCGATCGACGCGGTCCAGGAACATGTCGATGTGCGCGGGCCGTTTGACGGTCTGGTCCTGACCTTCAAGGCTGGCCAGGGCGACGCGGCCGATCGAGTTCGGATACCGTTTGAGCACCGACAGGGCCAGGTGGGTGCCGTAGCTGATGCCCCACAGATTGACCTTCTCCGCACCCAGGTGAATGCGCAGGTCCTCGATGTCGTCGGCGTTCTGCTCGGTGTTGTAGCCGGTCATGGCGATGCCGGCGCGGGTCCAGTCGATCCAGGCCTTCTGCATCTCCTCCCGGTACCAGGCGGTCATGCCGGCATGGGTCAGGGCGGGGTAGGGCGTGGTGTTGGCCCGGTCGGGAATGCTGGACGACAGGCCGGTGCCGCGCTGGTCGAAGGCGATGACGTCGGCCACCGCTCTCAGGGCCATGAAGATCGGGAACCGCGGGCCCATCGCGGTGCGCACGCCCGATCCGCCGGGGCCGCCGGCCAGATAGACGATGGGCGCGCCCGGGTTCGGTGAGGTCGAGGGGAAGCGCACATAGCCAAGGCGGATGCGACGCGAACCGGGGATGCGCCGATCCTCGGGTACCTCGAAATAGCTGCGGACGGCGTCGGTCTCTTCGCCGTTTCCGGCCTTGTAGCGGAAGGGGCCGGCGGGCTCCTGCGCATGGGCTTTCCAGGGAAACGTCAGGGCGGGCACGGCGAGGCCTGCGGCGGCGAGGATGGAGCGGCGGTTCAGGGATGTGTAGGTCATGACGACGGTTGAAGCAGGGTTCTCGAGCGGCTGGGGCGTGCTTCGGCGAATGGCGCGTCTGCATCGGCGAACGGCAGCGCTCTCCGGCGAATGGCGATAGGGTCCGCGCCATGTGGCGGATTCTCTTCATCGCGATTCTTCTGGCTTCGGTCTCGACGGCGCTGCGGGCCCAGGAACGGCCCGCCGAATTGGCGTGGCAGGCGTGCCGAGGCGCGCCCGGCGTCGCCGCGCCGGTCCTTCAGGACTGTCGTCCCGTCGAGGGCGTGATCGACCCGCAGGGGCGGGAGCTCTGGCTTCGCGCGGTCGTGCGGCGGCCGGCGGGCGATGATCCCGTCGCCCTCTATGTCGTCGGCGTCGCCTCCTCGCAGGTCTGGCTCAATGGCCAGACGCTGGGCGCGAATGGACGACCGGGTGATTCCCCCGCGTCGGAGACGGCGGGGCGGTACGAGGCGGCCTTCGCGATCCCCGAACGGATGTGGGTCCCCGGAGACAATGTCGTGACGATCCGCATGTCGTCCTTCCATGGTCTGGTGCGTCTGGACGGCCCCATCGCGGCGATCCTGGTGGCGCCCTATCCTTGGCCGTCTCGCGCGATCCCGCTGGCGATCGCCTTCCTGGCGGCGGGGGCCCTGTTCGCCGCCGCCTTCGGCTTCGGCGTCATCCACATCCTGCGCCGGACGGGGTCCAGCCTGGCGCTGGCGGCCATGGCCGGGGTCGCCGGTCTGCAGGCGATCCTGGAGAGCCTGCGGGTGCTGATCCCCTACGCCTATCCCGTCCACGGTCTGCGGCTGGTGGGCATCTGGGTTCTGACCGCCGTCTTCGCGGTGCTGCTGGCGACCTATGTGGTGTCGCGCTTCCAGCCCCAGGCGCGGCGCCCGGTGGTCGCGCTGGCGGTGGCGGCGGTGGCGGCGACCTGCTTTGCTCCCGGATTCGACAGTAAGACCGTGCTGGCCCTGATGGCCGGAGTGGTGCTGTCCACCGCGGTAGCCGCTTTCGCCGTCTATCGCCGCATGCCGGGCGCGCGCCTGACCCTGGCCTATCTCGCCGTCTTCCTGGCGATCTGCGCGCTGTTCCCCGGCTGGGTCGTCGACCTGTCCTACTTCCTGTTCGCCGTCGGTCTGGTGCTGACGCTGCTGATGACCGAGGTCGTGCGGCTCGGCCGCGACGATCAGGAGCGCGAGGTCGCCCTGACCCGCGCCGCCGCCCGTCCGAACTGCCTGACGGTGGCGTCCTCACGCGGTGTCGAGCGCGTGCCGCTGGAGGACATCGTGGCCATCGTCGGGGCGGACGACTATGTCGAACTGCGGCTGACGGGCGGCCGGCGGTTGCTGCACGCCGCCCGCCTCGACCGGCTGGAAGAGGACCTGCCGGCCAGCTTCCTACGGGTCCACCGTTCGGTGATCGCCAACCTGGCCCATGTCCGCGGCTTCGAGCGGGACGGCGGCCGGAGCCGGCTGCTGATGGACGAAAGCACGCCCCTGCCCATCAGCCGAAACCGCCTCCCGACCGTCCGCGAGGCGCTGGACGAACCTGAATTGCTCTAGGTCGACCAGGCCAGCGGCGCCTCAGTCCTGGCCGGCCAGCTGTGCGATCCAGCGCTCGAGGCCGGCGGTGTCGGTCAGGGCGCCTGTCCAGGCGTGTCGGGGAACGGCGGTCTGGTTGTTGGCGCGCGCGCGGTTCCGATAGACCTTCATCGGCACATAGGCGGTGGCGCGTCCGCTGGGCAGCGGCACGTAGCGGATCTCCATGTACAGGGTGTCGGCGGAAGTCTCCTGTCCGACCTGAACCGCGCCCAGAGCGGTCAGGGTGTCGACCGCGTCTAGGCAGGCGGAGGCGCAGCCGTAGTCCGTCAGCACATAGACCTTCCCCGCGACCGGGTTCGCGGGCGCCGCTCCGCGCTTGGGTTCGGCATCGTCCGCTTCATGGAACAGGGGGCTGCCGGCGGCCATCGCCGCCGACATGCCGTCGATGAGCCGGTTCACATAGGCCAGGGTGTCGGGCTGGCTGCTGAACTGGGTCCGATACTCTTCCAGCTTGGCCAGGTTATCGGGCGAGGCGCGCCAGTCGATGCTGGAGGAGTCCGCGGTGTGCGCGTCGGCGTAGTCCGCCCCCCAGATCGTCCGCGCCAGGGTGCTGAGCCAGGTCGAGGATCCGCCGTTGTTGCCGCGCAGGTCGAAGACCAGGACGGGGGCGGCGCGCAGATCGGCGACCCGGGTTTCGGCCTCCGCGAGCAACGCCGTCAGCTTCTGGCCTTCGGGCGTGCGCGGGTCGGCGCCGAAATCGCCCAGTTCGATCCAGAGCCCGGCGTCCCATGGCCGGAGCGCCGTGGAGGCCGTGAACCTCTGGCCGCTCGCGGCTGCGATTCCGGCGTCGCGGTCGGCGGGGTCGAGCGGACGCCAGGACAGGGCATGGCGCGTGGTCCGGCCGTTGACGGTGAAGTCGCACCGCTCAGGGCGCCGGACATAGGGGTTGCCCGTATCGACCAGACTCCAGACCGCATGGCTGACCCGCGTAGAGCGCAGGGACCAGCGGCCTGCCTCGCGTCCGATCATTTCCTGGGCGAGGGCCTCGGCCGGGCGGCCGTCGCAGGAGACCAGCACCGCACCGACCGGGGGCGCGGCTGGATCGCGATTGAACGCCACCTCATAGTGATCGCCGCCGGGCGCCGACCGCAGTCCGACCAGGAAACCGGGCCAGTTGATGGGCGCCGGCGCCGGGTTGTCCTTGATGTCCTTCAGGGCCAGATGGCCGTCATTGAAGGCAGCCGCGTACTCGGCCAGCGCGGCGCGCCAGGCGGAATAGCTGTCGGCGGTGCGAGCGCGGTCGAGGGCGAGGGTTAGCCCTTCTTCCAGCGAGGCGTTGAAGGCCGGGTTCTGGTCGTCGACCGGTCCCGGGTGGTTTTCGGCGACCAGGTCGTGGAACGCCTTGGCGTCCTCGCGCAAGGCCTGGCCCCATGAGGCGGGCTCCGTTCCATCCTGGGCCAAGGTCGACTGGGGCGCCGCGAGGCCGAGCCCGAACAGGATGGTTATGATCGCAAGTCGCATGAACGCCCCTCAACTGAGGTCAAAGGGTGAAACGGCGATGGTCGCTGGGCTACTTAACTTTCGGTCATGCCGCGGCGAAGGTGCCCGCCTTCGTCGACTTCGGTCGTCACAAATCGAAGCCAAGCCTGATTTGAGACTCGCGGCGAACCCGGCTTCACCAGAGCGGCGTTCTGGAGGTGAAACATGGCGTTGTTCTCGGGGCTTTCAGCCTTTCCCATCACACCGATGACGCCGGAGGGCGGCGTCATCGTCCCCGATCTTCAGCGGCTCGTGCGCCGGATCGAGGCGGGCGGGGCCGATTCAATCGGCCTGTTGGGCAGCACGGGGACCTATATGTTCCTCAGCCGCGATGAGCGGCGTCGGGCCGTGGCGGCGGCCGTCGAGGCGGCGGGGTCGGTCCCTGTCATGGTGGGGGTGGGCGCGCTGCGGACGGATGAGGCGGAAGCCGTTGCGCGCGACGCGGCCGCGGAAGGGGCCGCGTGCCTCCTGCTGGCGCCGGTCAGCTACAACCCGCTCACGGAGGAGGAGGTCTTCCAGCATTTCGTCGCCGTGGCCATGGCCAGCGATCTGCCGCTCTGCATCTACAGCAACCCGGGAACCACGAACTTCACTTTTAGTCCCGAATTCGTCGCGAGACTGACGGCGATTCCCGCGGTGGCCGCCATCAAGCTTCCCCTCCCGTCGTCCCGCGACATGGCGGCGGACCTGGCGGCTTTCCGCCAGGCGGCGCCGGGCCTGTCCGTGGGCTACAGCGGCGACTGGGGGTGCAAGGAGGCGCTGCTGGCGGGAGCGGACTGCTGGTACAGCGTGGCCGCCGGCCTGTTTTCGGAGCCTGTCGCGGCCTTGGCGGCGGCGGCGATGAGGGGCGATCGCGCGGTCGCGGAGCGTCGCGACGCCGACTTCGCCGGCCTGTGGAACCTGTTCCGCGCGCATGGCGGCCTCAGGGTGATGTATGCCGCAGCGAACATGCTGGGGCTCACCGAGGCCCAGCCGCCGCGGCCGCTGCTCCCGCTGATGGAGGACGTGAGGAGACGGCTGGCCTCGGCCCTGCCTGCCGGAGCCGCCGACGTCTGACGGCGCGCGACCGCTCCGGTCAACCAATTCCTTCCCCGCCTAGCGGTGCAGCCTTCGCCTCACTATTGTCCTGCGCGAGATTCACTGTGAAGGAACGCAGGAATGCGTCGTGTCGTCGTTACCGGCCTTGGCCTCCTGACCCCGCTCGGCTGGGGTGTAGAGCACACCTGGAAAGGGATCGTGGAAGGCCGGTCCGGCATCGGGCCCATCACGGCGTTCGACACCGAGGGGTACGGCTGCACCATCGCCGGCGAGATTCCGTCGGTGGACGGGCGCGGCGGCGGCGTGGCGGGCGAGCCCGGCGTCTTCGACCATGAGAAGATCATGTCGCCCAAGGATCGCAAGCGGGTCGACGATTTCATCGTCTACGCCATCGCCGCGGCCGACGAGGCGCTGGCCGACGCGAACTGGAAGCCGGAAACCGACGAGCAGAAAGAGCGGACCGGGGTGATGGTCGGCTCGGGCATCGGCGGTCTGGGTCCCATCGCGGACACCGCCATCATCCTGAAGGAACAGGGCCCGCGCCGGGTCAGCCCCTTCTTCATCCCGATGTCGCTGATCAACCTGACCTCGGGCCAGATCTCGATCCGCCACGGACTGAAAGGGCCGAACCACTCGGTCGTGACGGCCTGCGCCACCGGCGCGCACGCCATCGGCGACGCGGCCCGGATGATCGCGCTGGACGACGCCGACGTGATGGTCGCGGGCGGGGCGGAAAGCTCCATCGTGCCGATCGGCATCGCCGGCTTCCTGGCGTGTAAAGCGCTGTGCACCGCCTTCAACGACACGCCCGAGAAGGCCAGCCGTCCCTACGACAAGGACCACGCCGGCTTCATCATGGGCGAAGGCGCCGGCATCATGGTGCTGGAGGAGTACGAGCACGCCAAGGCGCGCGGCGCGAAGATCTACGCCGAGGTCGTGGGCTATGGCATGAGCGGCGACGCCTATCACATTACAGCCCCGTCCGAGGACGGGGAGGGCGGCCTGCGGGCCATGAAGGCGGCGCTGAAGCGCGCGGGCCTGCAGCCCTCGGACCTCGACTACGTCAACGCCCACGGCACCTCGACCATGGCGGACTGGATCGAGCTGAAGGCCATCGAGGGTCTGGTCGGCGATCACGCCAAGGATCTGGCGGTGTCCTCGACCAAGTCGATGACCGGCCACCTGCTGGGCGCCGCGGGCGCCATCGAGAGCATCTTCTCGGTGCTGGCCATCCGCGACCAGATCGCGCCGCCGACCATCAACCTGGACAATCCGGAGATGGAGACGCCCATCGACCTGGTGCCGCACAAGGGCAAGCCGATGAAGATCGATGTCGCCATGTCCAACAGCTTCGGCTTCGGCGGCACCAACGCCTCGGTCATCTTCAAGAAGGTGTCCTGAGTGTTCCGTCGGGGGGTGGAGAAGGGATCACCGGGCCGCAAGACGGCCTTCCTGGCCGCCTCGGCGACCTTCAGCCTGTTCCTGATCGCGGCCCTGGTGGCGGCGTGGAGCGTCTTCTACGCCCCCGGGCCGACGGCGCGGGAAGGGGATACGACCGTCGTGACCCTGCCCAGCGGGGCCGGGGTCAGCGCCATCGCCGCCAATCTGAAGGCGGCGGGGGTGATCCGCTCGACCGACATGTTCAAGGCCGCCGCCAGCCTGACCGGCGCCGACCGCCGCCTGCGCGCGGGAGAGTATGAGGTGCCGTCCAGGGCCTCGCTGCGCTCGGTCCTGACCCTGCTGGTCTCGGGCAAGGTGGTGCGCCACTACGTGACCCTGCCCGAAGGCTGGAGCTCGGCCCAGGCGGTCGACATCCTGATGCGTCAGCCGATCCTCGACGGCGCCGTGGACGCCGTGCCCGAGGAGGGCAGTCTGTGGCCCGACACCTATGAGGTGTCGCGCGGCGAGACCCGGGCCTCGGTGATCGCGCGCATGCAGCGGGCGCACGACGACAACATGACCCGGCTGTGGGCCACGCGCGGTCCCAACAGCGTGGTCCGCACCCCGGAAGAGGCGCTGATCCTGGCCTCCATCGTCGAGAAGGAGACCGGCGTCGCGGCCGAACGGCCCCGTGTCGCGGCGGTGTTCTCGAACCGTCTGCGAGCCGGCATGCGGCTGGAGAGCGACCCGACCATCGTCTACGGCATCACCAAGGGCCGTCCGCTGGGCCGCGGCCTGCGCCGGTCCGAGATCGACCAGCACACCGACTGGAACACCTACCAGATCGACGGCCTGCCTCCGACGCCCATCGCCAATCCGGGCCGTGACGCCATCGCGGCGGTGCTGAACCCGCCACAGAGCGGCGACCTGTTCTTCGTCGCCGACGGCAGCGGCGGACACGCCTTCGCCCGGACCTATGACGAGCATCTGGCCAATGTCGCCCGCTGGCGCGCCATCGAACGCCGCCGTCAGGGCCTGCCGCCCGAACCGGCGGCGCCCGTCCTGCCGCACGCCACGCCCAACGGCCTGCCTCCGGGCGTCGAGGTCCCGCCCGGCGCCCAGGTGATCCGCGTGCCCCAGCAACCGGCGGCCGCTCAGTGAGCCGCCTTTCCGGAATGACCGGCTTCGGCCGCGCCGATGGGGCGGAGGGGGATTGGAGCTGGTCGGTCGAGGCCCGCTCGGTCAACGGCCGCAATCTGGAGGTCCGTTTCCGCGGCCCCCCGGGCTTCGACAATCTGGAACGTCTGGCCAAGGCTTCGGGTCAGGCGCGCCTCAACCGGGGTCAGGTCACCCTGGGCGTGCAGGCCAAACGGGCCGAGCCCGGCGCCGCCGCGCTGAAGGTCAACGAGGACATCCTGGCCCGCTATCTGCAGCTGGCCAATCAGCTGGCCGAGGACGGCGCCACGCCCCCTTCGGCCGACGGCCTGCTCAGCCTGCGCGGCGTGCTGGAGGCCCCTGAGGAGGCCGACGACGCCGAGGCCCGCGCGGCGGTGGAGGCGAAGATCGCCGCCAGCATCGACGCCGCCATCGACGCCCTGAAGCTGTCACGCGAGCGGGAGGGCGAACAGCTCGCCCCGGTCATCACCGGCTTCATCGACCGCATCGAGACCCTCGTCACCGAGGCCGAGACCGAGGCCGGCGCCCAGGTGGCGGCCATCCGCGAGCGGTTCACCCGCCGCATCACCGAACTGGCTCCCGACGCTCCGGGGCTGGAGGACCGCATCTTCCTGGAAGCCGCCGCCCTGGCGACCAAGGCGGACGTGCGCGAGGAGCTGGACCGGCTGGCCGCCCACGTCGCCTCGGCCCGCACCCTGTTGCAGCAACCCCCCGCCGGGCGGAAACTCGACTTCCTGATGCAGGAATTCATGAGGGAGGCGAACACCCTCTGCTCGAAATCGGCTACCACGCCGCTCACCGGAATCGGCCTTGAGCTGAAGGCGGTGATCGAACAGCTCCGCGAACAGGTCCAGAATGTCGAATGAACGTACGCCCCGTCGGGGTGTCCTCCTGATCGTCGCCAGCCCCTCGGGCGCCGGCAAGACGTCGCTCTGCCGCCGGCTGATGGCGGACCACAAGGGGCTGGAGCTGTCGGTCTCGATGACCACGCGCGGCATCCGTCCGGGCGAGGTCGCGGACCGCGACTACCACTTCGTCGACGACGCCGAGTTCCAGCGCCTGATCGACGCCGACGCCTTCCTGGAGTGGGCCGACGTCCACGGCGCCCGCTACGGCAGCCCGCGCGGCCCCATCGACCGCGCCCTGGCGGAGGGCCGCGACGTGCTGTTCGACATCGACTGGCAGGGCGCCCGCGACATCGCCGAGAAATGCCCCGGCGACGCCGTCCGCGTCTTCATCCTGCCGCCGAGCCTGGAAGAGCTGCGCCGCCGCCTGGTGACCCGCTCGCAGGACGCCGAGGAAGTCATCGAGCGCCGCATCCAGAACGCCAAGGGCGAGATCGAGCACTGCGGCCAGTTCGACTACGTCTTCGTCAACGACGACTTCGACCGGTCCTATGCGGAACTGGCGCATATCTACCACGCCGAACGCAGCAAGCGCGGCCGCAACACCTGGGTCGAGGCCTACAAGGACGCCCTGCTCAACGAGGCGGTTTGAGCCTCAGGCGCTGACGGCCTGGCTGGGCGTCACCAGCATGTTCGACAGTTTCTCGGCCAGTTCCGCCTGTTCGAACGGCTTGAGGATCAGTCTATCTTCCGGCGCCGAGGCGAGGGCGTCGGCGTCGGCGTAGCCGGTGGCGAACAGGATTGGCACGCCGGGACGGCGGCTCTGCATCTCTCGAGCGAGGTCCGCGCCGTTGAGACCGGGCATGGCGAAGTCCAGAACCACGGCGTCGATGTCCTCGCGATGCTCGAAAATCTCCAGCGCCGCGCCGCCGCTGCCCGCTTCGATAGCGGTGTAGCCGAGGTCTTCCAGATAGCCCGAGGTCACCTCGCGCACGGCCTCGTCGTCATCGACGACCAGAATGACGACGTGGTCGGCATGGGCCGCGGTCAGGTCCAGGTATCGGGACACGCTGGGGACCGGGGCGGAATCGGCGCGTGGCAGGAAGATCTTGATGGTCGTGCCTTGGCCCACCGCCGTTTCGATGGCGACGCCGCCGCCGGACTGTTTGGCGAGCCCGAAGACCTGGCTGAGCCCCAGGCCCGAACCCTTTCCGACGTCCTTGGTCGTGAAAAAGGGCTCGAACGCCCGGGCCAGCACCTCGTCGGTCATGCCGGAGCCGTTGTCGGTCACCGAGACCATGACGAACTGTCCCGCCGGGGGCGCTTCCGGAGATGTCGAGGCGGTAGTCTCCACATTCTCCGTCCGGATCAGCAGGGTGCCGCCGACATTCATGGCGTCGCGGGCGTTGATGGCCAGGTTCAGGATCACCAGCTCGAGCTGGGTCGGGTCGATCATGGCCGGCCAGAGGCTCTCGGCCAGTTCGGGCTCGAGGATCTGGACGCTGCCGCCGATGGTGCTCTGGAGCAAATCCCTCATGCTCCGGACCGTGTCGTTGAGATCGACGGCGCGAGGCTCAAGCTTCTGACGCCGCGAGAAGGCCAGCATCTGCGCGGTCAGGCGGGCGCCGCGCCGGGACGCTTCGCCCATCATGTCCAGGCGACGGATCAGGGCCGGATCGCTGACCCGCTTCTGCATCTGCTCCACATTGCCGATGACGACGGTCAGCAGGTTGTTGAAGTCATGGGCGACGCCCGAGGTCAGCTGGCCGACCGCTTCCAGCCGTTGCGCCTGACGCAGGGCGGTCTCGACTTTTTCACGCTCCGTGATCTGCGAGGCCAGTTGCCTGTTCGCGGCCTCAAGTTCGACCGTGCGTTCAGCGACCCGACGCTCCAGCAGGGCCTCGCCCTGACGGATGGCGGCGATAAGCTCGCGCGCCTCATACTGTCTCAGTCGCCCTCGCAGCGCGGTGCGCACGGCGCTGACGAGGGTGGTGGGGTGGAAAGGGCGCTCCAGGAAGCTGACGTTGCCGAGCGCCTCCGACAATCGCCGGGCCGCCGGATTGCGCTCGACGCTGCCGCCGCGCTGGGTCAGCAGCAGGAAGGGAAAGTCCGACCACGAGGGTTGCCGGTCGACCCAGCCGGACAGCGGGGCGATGTCGCTGTTGCGCAGGGCCTCGTCGGCGATGACCGCCAGGCCCGCGCCTTCCTCCATGCGCTGCTGAAGCGTCGCGAGATCGGGACAGGCGACGGCCGGCACTCCGGCCTCTTCCAGGATCGCGGCGGCGATGGCCCCGTCGCGCCCGTTGGGCGCGAGCACCAGGGCTCTTTGGGAAAGGTCGCCGCCACCACTCATGCAGCGGATTCGCCCAGCAGGCCGCTGCCCTGACCGACGAAGTTCGGAACGCCGCGCAGGACGCCCTGGAACCCGGTCAGGGGCTCGCCCAAGGTCAGCCCGTCTTCACCGATATTGTACTCGCGAATGGTCTTCTCGTGGCGGCCGGACCGTTTCTTGATGACCGAGACCGCGCGGCGGACATTGCCCAGGGCCTCGAAATAACGAAGCAGGATTACCGTGTCGGCGAGGTAGGTGACGTCGACCGGCGCCTTCATTTCCCCCACCAGCCCGTGTTGGGCGACGGTCAGGAAGGTCGAGGCGCCCTGGCGGTTGAGATACTGCAGCAGCTCGTGGATGTGCAGGACCAGGAACTGCTCCTGCGGCATGGCCGCCTGATAGCCGTTCAGGCTGTCGATCACGACGGTCTGAATCTTCTGGTCCGACACGCAACGCCGGACCCGGGCGGCGAACTCGCCCGGCGAGAGTTCGGCCGCGTCGATCTGCTCGATGATCAGCCGGCCCTCATCGCGCATGACTTCAAGTTCGATGCCTAGCTGCTTCATCCGGTCGAACAGAAGGCCCAGTTCCTCGTCGAAGATGAACAGGGCGGCGCGCTCGCCACGATGGACTGCGGCCATGGCGAAGTTGATCGCGAAGAGGGATTTTCCGGTGCCGGCGGGGCCGAGAATCAAGGCGCTGGACCCCCGTTCCACCCCGCCGCCCAGAAGCGCATCGAGTTCGGTGACGCCGCTGGACACCGGCGTGCGGTCGAAGGTGGTGCGATGCTCGGACGCGATGATGCGCGGGTAGACCTCGAGCCCGCCGGTCTTGATGGTGAAGTCGTGGTAGCCGCCCCGGAAGCGTCGGCCGCGATATTTGATGACCCGGACCCGGCGGCGCTCGGCGCCGTATTCGGGGGCCAGTTCCTGCAGCTGGATCACGCCGTGCGCCACGCTGTGCACTGTCTTGTCATTGATCTCGGTGGTCAGGTCATCGAGCAGCAGAACGGTGGCGCTGTTCTTGGCGAAGTAGTGCTTCAACGCCAGGACCTGGCGGCGGTAGCGAAGCGAGCTTTGCGCCAACAGCCGGATTTCCGAGAGACTGTCGATCACCACGCGCCGGGGCTTCCTGGCCTCCACGGCTTCGAAGATCATCCGGGTGGTCTCGCCCAGTTCCAGGTCGGACGAATAGAGCAGGCTCTGCTGCTGCTGCTCGTCGAGAAGGCTCTCGGGCGGCACGAGTTCGAAAATGTCCATGCCGTCCAGCGACCAGCCGTGCGAACGCGCGGTCGCGCGGAGCTCATCCTCCGTTTCGGACAGGGTGATGTAGAGGACGCCCTCTCCGAGGCGGGCGCCTTCCAGCAAGAAGCTCATGGCTGCGGTGGTCTTGCCGGTGCCCGGCGCGCCTTCGAGCAGGTAGACGCGATCGCGCTCCAGCCCTCCGGCCAGGATGTCGTCGAGGCCCTGAAGGCCGAATGCGGCTTGCGTAGACCCGTCGGCGCTATGGTCGACCATCACTCTCCTCATGAGTTAGCTGGGCCGTAACGCGCCGACGAGGACTTGGTTACATGCGGACGATTTTTGCGAACGTCTTGAAAGTATGGGAGCGATCCCCAAATCGAGTCTGCTTTTTCAACAATCGAAAGGAGGTGTCGAATGTCTCATTGTCTCACGCCGTATACGGCCCGGATGAACGCGACTTACGCCCTCTCGGGGGTTCGCGCCTGATCCAGCCGACAGGCTGAACAATGGAAGGGCCGCTCCGGAAGGGGCGGCCCTTTTTGCTGGCTGGCGGGCGGCCTCCGTCGGCCCTATGGAAAGTTTCATTGTCTGAATGTAAAAGATGCTTGACGTCGCTGCGGCCTCGGACGTAAAGGTTGCTTGTCACAAAGACATAGGAGCTTGTCATGACCGGACGCGCCGACCCCTCGGTCGAGACCGTCTTCGCCCTCTGATCCCGACCGGTCGCCGACCGGTTCTCGCCGGCGCCGCATTCCGCGGCCCCGGATGCAGCCTTCCTCAAAAGGATATCGACCATGACTCTCCAGGCCGTTCTGGGGCGCGCCGCCTCGCGCCTTGAATCCACCGCCGCCGGCATCGCCCTGAGCCTGGCCGCCTGCGCCGTGCTGTTCGCCGGCGACGCCCATGCGACCGAGGCGCAGGCCGCCGCTCCGCCGCCCATCGCCCGCGCCGCCGGCGACGGTCCGCCCCTCTGGGTCATTCGCGACGCGGATTCGACCATTTATCTGTACGGCACGGTCCACATGCTGAAGCCGGGCACGGCCTGGGGCTCGGACAAGGTTGACGCCGCCTTCGACAGCGCCTCGGACCTCTGGCTCGAGATTGCCGATCCGAACGACCAGAGCGAACTGGGGCCGTTGATCCGACAGTACGGTGTCCAGCCCGGCCAGCCGCTGTCCAGCTGGCTGACCCCCGAGGAGAAGACGGCGCTCGACGCCGCCGTGCGCGCCACCGGCATTGAGCCCGCGCAGATCGATCCATTCCGTCCGTGGTTCGCCGCCCTGATGATCGCCACCGGTCCGTTGACCGCGGCGGGCTTTGATCCGGCGCTCGGCGTCGAACTGAACCTGCGCGCCCGGGCCGTGGCGGCGGGCAAGCCGATCCAAGGCCTCGAGACGGTGGGCCAGCAGATGCGCGGCCTCGCGCTGATGAGCGACGACAATCAGAAGGTCTATCTGCGTCACTATCTGAAGACCTGGAACGCCGTCGCGGGCGATCTCGATCGCCTCGTCGCCGGCTGGATCGCGGGGGACGAGACCGCCCTGGCGGAGTTCGCGCTGGAGAACGGTCGTGCGATTTCGGAAGAGACGCACCAGACCTTCCTGGCCCGCCGCAATGCCGACTGGGCCGGTCAGATCGAGACCCTGCTCAAGGGTTCGGGCGTCAGCTTCATCGCCGTGGGAGCGGGACACCTGGCTGGCGACGACAGCGTGCAGGAGATGCTGGCCGCGCGCGGTGTGACCGTGACGCGCGAATAGGAGCGGACGTCAGGGCGGGGCCGTTCCGGTACGAGCGGCCCTTTCGCCTAGGCGCGTTTGCGCCGCGCCAGCGTGGCGCCGCCGTCCGTCGGCGGTGTCAGTTGCGTCTGTCCGGAGGCGGCGCGGGCCAGGCGCAGGAAGCCGTCCAGGTCGATGACCTCGGCGCGGTCCTCGGGGCTGATGCCGGCGGCTTCGCACAGGTCGGCGCCGCCCAGCGGCTTCAGGCTGGAGCGCAGCATCTTGCGGCGCTGGCCGAAGGCGGCGGCGGTGACCCGTTCCAGCGCCTTCAGCAGGGCGGCGTCGGGGCGATCAGCCCTGGGGACCAGATGCACCACGGCGCTGGCGACCTTGGGCGGCGGGGTGAAGGCGGCGGCGGGCAGGTGCATGACCAGCTTGGCTTCCGCCACGGCCTGCGAGATCACCGCCAGCCGGCCGTAGGCGTCCTCGCCGGGCTTCGCCACCACGCGCTCGGCGACCTCCTTCTGGAACATCAGGGTCAGGGACAGCGGCGTCCAGGGCCCGGTCAGCCATTTGATCAGCAGCGGCGTGCCCACGTTGTAGGGCAGGTTGGAGACCAGGTGGGCGGGGCCTTCGACCAGCTCGGCCTCCTTCACCTTCAGCGCATCGGCCTCGACGATCGTCAGGCGGCCGTCGCCGTCTTCCAGTTCGGTCAGCAGGGGGATGAAGCGCGGGTCCTTCTCGACCAGCACCACCTTGCCGGCGTCGCTCTCCAGCAGGGCGCGGGTCAGGCCGCCGGGCCCTGGCCCGACCTCGATCACCGCGCGGCCCTCGAACGGTCCGGCCAGCCGCACGATCTTGCGCGTCACATTCAGGTCGAGCAGGAAATGCTGGCCGAAGCTCTTCTTCGCCGCGAGGCCGTGCGCGTCGAGGTGTTCGCGAATGGAAAGGTCGGCGGTCACGGACGCTGCTTAGCCCGCCGCGCGCGCCGCCGCCATCATTCCGGCGAGGCGGATGGCGGCGATCAGGCTGTCGGCGCGGGCGACGCCCTTGCCGGCGATCTCGAAGCCGGTGCCGTGATCGGGAGAGGTGCGGACGACGGGCAGGCCCAGCGTCGCATTCACCCCGCCCCAGAAGTCCAGCGTCTTCACCGGGATCAGGGCCTGGTCGTGATACATGCAGATGGCTGCGTCATAGGCGGCGCGGGCCTCGTCATGGAACATGGTGTCGGCGGGCAGGGGGCCGGCCACGTCCATCCCCTCGGCCCGCAGGATCTGGATCGCCGGGGCGATGACCTCGATCTCCTGCAGCCCCAGGGCGCCGCCTTCGCCCGCGTGCGGGTTCAGGGCGGCGACGGCCAGGCGCGGGCGGGCGATGCCGAAGTCGCGCTTCATCGACTCGTGGACCACCCGCGCGGTGCGCAGGATGCGTTCGGCGGTGACCAGCTCGGGCGCCTCGGCCAGGGGCACGTGGATCGTCACCAGGCAGACGCGAAGGTCGGCCGCCGTCAGCATCATGACCGGGCCGCGCGTGCCGGCGTAGGGCGCGTCGGCGGTCAACTCGGCGATGAACTCGGTGTGGCCGGGGAACCGGAAGCCGGCGGCGTACAGCGGCGCCTTGGCGATGGGGGCGGTGACCACGCCCGAGGCTTCGCCGGACAGGGCCAGGTTGACCGCCTGCTCGATCCAGTCGGCGACGGGACCGGCGTTGGCGGGCTCGGGCCGGCCGGGGCTGACCGGAGCGGGCAGGGGCTGGTCCAGCACCGGGACGGCGCGAGCGAAGACGGCGGCGGCCTCGCTGATGTGTGGAATGGACTGGACCGGCTGCCCCTGCGCCCGCAGCAGGGCGGCGTCGCCGATGACGGCGAAGGCCGGCCCCGTCTCGCGCAGGGCGGCCCAGGCGCGCGCGATGATCTCGGGCCCCACGCCCGCCGGTTCTCCCATCGAGAGAGCCAGCGGCGCGGGCGCCGTGGTCACTGCTTGTACTCGATCAGGGCGTCGTTGCGCAGGTCGCGCATGTAGCGGCGGCCCAGGGTGGCGATGTTCTGGCGGAAGATCTGGTTCTCGACCGTGCGGGCGTCAGGCGCCTCGCTGCCGCCCACGCGACGGCCGCAGACGGCCAGCAGGTGAACGCCCAGCGGGGTGCGCACCGGCGAGCTGATCGTGCCGATCTCGGCCGAGCGGGCGACCTGCTGGAACTGCGGCGCCAGGTTCTGGACATCGGATTCGCCCAGATCGGAGCCCAGCAGACCCTGTTCCGAGCTCGCCCGGGCCTGGATGTTGTCGCAGGTCAGCTGGCCGCGGATGGCCTCCAGCCGTTGCGTCGCGGCGGCCACGTCGGCCTCCGACGCCGTTTCCGGCAGTTCGATCATGATCTGCTTCATGGCGACCAGGCTGGTCGAGGCGCCGTCGCGCTTGTCACGCATGTAGATGATGTAGACGCCGCCCTCGACCGGGATGGGACGCGACAGCTGTCCGGCGTCCAGCTGGTCGAGCGCCTGCTGCAGGGCGGGCTGGACGGTGCCTTCAACGACCCAGCCGGCGTCGCCGCCGCGGGTGGCCGACGGAGCGGCCGAAAACTGCTGGGCGACGTTCTGGAAGGGCGCGCCCTGGACCATCTGGGCCACCAGCTGGTTGGCGCCGTTGAGCGCGGCCTGCTGACCGCCGACGCGGCTGGCCTCGATGTAGATCTCGCCGATCAGATACTGCTTCTTGGCCGCGGCCTCGTTGACCTGACGCAGGGCCGCGTCGATGGCGGCGCGGCTGGCGCGGGCGCGGCTCTGGAAACGACCGCCGACCAGCCGGGACCAGCCGATCTGGGTGCGAAGCTGGTCACGGAAGGTCGAGGTGCGGATGCCGCCCTGGGCCAGATACTGGAGGTAGTTTTCGGGCGTGGTGCCGACTTCCCGCGCCATGTCCGCGATCTCGGAGTCCACGTCCGCGTCGGGGACCTTCAGGTCCTCGTACTTGGCCAGTTCCTGATTCTGCAGGCGTTCGTCGATCAGGACGCTCATGGCCTGCTGCTGGATCGCCGGAAGGTTTTCGGCGGTCGGCTGCACCTGGGTCATGGCGATCAGCAGCAGCATGCGCTGGCGCAGATCGAAGCCGGTGATGACGCTGTCGTTGACCGTGACCAGAATGCCGTCGGCGAGCTGGAACTGCGGCGCGGCGGCCGGAGCGGCCGGCGGAGCCTGCTCGGCCGCTGGATTCAGCGTGCCCGCGGCGGCGGGGGCCTGTCCCGGAGCGGTCTGGGCCACGGCCGAACCGGCCAGCAGGGCGGCCAAAGCCACGCCCGTCAAATAACGCTGCAAACGCATGTCAGTCCTGGTTCCTCAAGCGGCGCCGTCCGGTTCGACCGCGGGAATTGCACGCTTCGCGCAGCCCGAGTCGCGCGTCGGTCAGCGCCCGTCGCCCTGTCCATAACCTGTACCGCCGAAAGTGGCGAGGTTTAGGCGGATATAGATGCCCTCGGACGGTCCGCTCGGCCGTACGCTCGTGTTGTCGCGGCGCCACCCGATCTCGAAACGGAAGCAATCGTCGTCAAACAGCAGGCCGACTTCGGACCGGGTGATGATGTTGCGCTCCAGATCGGCGACGCCTGCGGCGGCCACCCCCCAGTTGCCGTAGACGAACTGCTGCCCCGCGACCTGAACGAATTCGTAGTTCCGGTTCTCGGGTCCCGCGAGGGGGTTGGAGCGATCGACGACGTAGCTCATCGTCCCCTGGTTGCGCAGGCCCCAGCGCCCGTCGACGGCCAGTTCGGCGCGGCGGATGTCGCCTGAGGAATCGACGGTGGCGTGGCCCCAGCCGCGAATGCGGTCCGACGGCGAGAAGCTGCCCTGCACGACCCAGTCCGAGGTATCGGCCGACAGACCGGTGGGGTCATAGAGGCGGGTCGGCGCGTCCGGCACCGGGACCAGGAATTCCGTCTGTTCGCCGTCCCGGAAGCTGCGGCCGACGAACAGGCTGGCCTGGCGGCTGTCGCCCCAGCGCACGGTGGCCTTGGCGCCGGTGGTCAGGCGCAGGCCGCCCTCCACCAGGTCGTAGCCGGGGAAGCGGTCGATCCGGAACAGCGAGCTTTCATCCAGCTCCACGGTCGCGCTGTCCTCGTTGGGAATGCGGACGTCGAGGTCGGGATCGGTCGACATCGACAGCTGGGCCATCGGCTCGATGATCAGGTCGGCGCCCGGCCCCAGGCGGCGGATCAGCGGATAGGAGACGTCCAGCCCCACGGTGGCGCGGGTCCGGCTGATGGTGTCGCCCTCGATGCCCAGCACCGGCGGCAGGTCGCTGACCGAATAGACATCGGCGCGCACGTCGACGAAGGGCTCCCAGCGCAGGCCGATCGGCGAGATCAGGACCCGGCGCCATTCGGCCTGGCCGGAGATCCGGCGGCTGTCGACGCCGGGATAGCCGAGGGTCGGGCCGGCCGGGATGACGCCGGGGCGCAGGACCGGGCTGCCGATATAGTCGTCGCGCGACAGGGACACGGCCGAACCGCGCAGGCGCAGGCGCCCGCCCAGCACCGGACCGTCAGGCTCCCACCGGGCTTCGATCAGCGGCGCCACATAGGGCAGGTCGCCGTCGCTCTCGAACACGTTCAGCGCCGGCGTGATGAGGCTGAATTCCTTCACCCGCAGGCTCTGGATCGAGAAGGCGGCGATGGACAGGTAGGACCGCTCGGTCTGATGCTCGGCGTAGATCTGCGAGATCAGGCGGCGTTCGTCGCCGTAGTAGAGACCGTTGTCCTGATAGGGCGAGCGGACGTCGTAGCGGTCGAACAGGGTCTTGTCCGAGGTGCGCTCGGCCGTGAAGCCCCACCGCCAAGGACCCGCCGGGTCGAAGGCGCCGTAGCCCAGGAAGTAGCTGCGGCTGGTCAGGTCGCCGAAGCGCACGTCGTTCTCGACGGTCCCGTCGCCGTCGAGGTCGAAATTGCCGAAATTGCGCTCGTAGGTGTAGCCGCCGCGCAGGACCAGCGTGCCGTCAGCGAAGCGGCGGCGCCATTGCAGGTTCACGAACGGTGCGACGTCGGTGTTGAACTGCGGGCTGATCAGCCAGTCTTCGGACGGCGATATGACCTGCAGATAGGGAACCTCGACGCTGACGCCCCGGCCTTCGTCATAGCTGGGGATCGGGACCAGGAAGCCCGAGGCGCGGTCGACCGTGGGGTCGGGGTGCGAGAAGACGGGCAGGTAGAAGACCGGCACTCCGCCGATCCGGAACACGGCGTTGCGGTACAGGATGGCGCGCAGGGCTTCGTCCTGGACGACCTTCTCGGCCTGGATCGAGATGCTGGGCTGTTTGGTGTTCCCCTCGGCGTCGCAGATCGGGCAGGGGGTGAAGATGGCGTAGTTGAGCTCGTTGACGTTCTGGCTGCGGCGCACCGCCGTGGCCGCCATCAGGCTGGCCCCGTTGCGGAAGCGGGTGGCGAAATCGACGGCGACGCCCGCGCGCAGGTCCGAATCCATCTGCAGCTGGCTGGCGTAGACGATGTTGCCGTCGGGGTCGGTGAACTCGACCCGGTCGCGCGCGCTGCCGACGCCGAGTTTCAGGTCGTAGCTGATCTCGCCGGCCCGCACGGTGGTGTTGCGGAACCGGGCCAGCACCCGCTCCGGGCTGCCGGTGGCGGTGATGACGTCGCCGGTCCGCGTGGTCGAATCGGATTCGATATAGATGGCGTCAGGGATCAGGCCGTCGGGGCCGGGCTGCTGGGTCGGCTGCGGAGCGGGGGCCTGCTGGGCGAAGGCCGCGCCGCCCGAGGCGGCCAGCGCCACCGCGCCCGCCCCGGCGAGGAGCCGGCGGCGCAGGACTGCGGTACGGGGCCAGCGGCGGTCACGCTGCATGCAAGCTCACTTCAAGAAAAGGCCGGGCAGGGGGGCGACGGATCGCTTAGCCGTCCTCGGTATAGAACAGCAAGGTGAACGCGGCGAGCGCCGTCAACAACGGCGGCAGCCAGGCGGCGAGCCACGGCGGGATGACCTCGGCCGAACCGAAGGCGGAGGCGGCCTGGTTGACGAAGAAGAAGCCGAATCCCAGCACGACGGCGGCGGCGCTCATGCGGGCCAGATCGCCCAGCCGCATCAGCCTCAGCGAGAAGGCGGCGGCGAGAATCGACATGGCCGCGAACATCAGCGGAGTCGCCAGAAGCTGCTGCAGGCGCAGGTCGTAGGCGGTGGCCGAGAAACCTGCGTTCTTGACCCGGGCGATCTGGGCCGGAAGGGACCAGAAGGGCGTCGACTGCGGGCGGGCGAAGCGCTCGAAGGCCTCTTCGTCGGCCAGGCTGGAGGGCAGGTCGAGGGTGGCGTAGCGCACGGCGCGCTGGCCGATCTGGGCCCCGACCGCGTCGATCAGGCGCCAGCGCCCGGCGCTGAGCGAGGCCGAAGCGGCGTCGATTCGCTCGGAGAAGCTGCGCAGGCCCTCCCCGTCGTTGGTGTAGATGAAGAAGGTCACGCCCAGCAGGCGGCCGCCCGCGCGGTCCTGCCGGTCGGCGCGGATGACCATCTGGCGGCTGTCGTCGCCTTCGCGGATCCAGACGGCTTCGGGCGCGCTCGATCCGGCGACGGACCCGGACAGGCGGCTGCGTTCGCGCTGGAACAGGCCGTCGGCGGCCGACGCCGCGGGTCCCAGCGCCGTCACCGTCAGGACGCCGAACAGGAAGGCCGCGCCGGCCGCGGGCAGGACGAAGCGCCAGGCGGAGACCCCGGCCGCCCGCATCGCGATCAGCTCGCTGCGCCGGTTCAGGCCGACGAAGGCCGCCAGGGTGCCGAACAGGAAGACGAAGGGGAGCAGCTGGATGATCACCTGCGGCGACTTCAGCAGCATCAGCCCGAGGATGCGCAGGCCCGACAGATCCACATCGGACCCGACGCCGCGCGAAATCTCGACGAAGTCGATAAGCATGATCAGGGCCGCGATGACCCCCAGCGCGATGGCCAGGGCGCGGGCCTGCTGGACCAGGATGTAGCGTTCGATGCGGCCGAGGCGCAGCCAGGGCGCGCGCAGGGAGGTGCGGCTGGTCATGCGAACCTCGCCTTCAGCCGGTCCAGCACCGGCCAGCGGCGCCGGCGGCGCGGCTTGAGCGCCCGGAACAGGACGCGAAGGGCGATGGCCGTGGCGAGGATGGGCAGAAGATACTGCAGAATGTTGAGCCAGCCGTTCCAGGCGCTGGCGGCGACGACGCCGTAGCCGATGATGCGGACGATCAGGAAGGCCGCGGCGGCCTTGGCGATGCGCAGGCCGTAGCCGGTGCGGCTGAACGAACCGCCCATCAGCGCGGCCAGGGCCATGGCCATGGCGGCCAGCGCATACAGGGGCGCGGACAGGCGCGAGTGGCCCTCGGCGGCCAGTTGGCCCGCGGATCCGACGCGTTCGAGATCGCGCGGAGACGGATTGAACAGCTGGGGCAGATAGAGGTCGGACGGCTTGTACCGGACGGTCTCGTTCACATCGATATATTGCGCGAGCGGCAGGTCCTGACGGCCGAACGACAGATACTCCAGCACCCCGCGGGACGAGAACCGCTGCCAGGATCCGTTCAGAAGGGTCAGGTAGGGCTGGCCGTCGATACGGCTGAAGCGGGCCTCGGCGGCGTCCCAGGTCGTCGTCTTGTCGCCGTCCTGGACATAGACGAACAGGTTCTTGAGCAGGCCGTTCTGCTCAATCTGCTGCACATAGACGGTCAGGCCCTTGGGCCCCTGGACGAAGCGGCCCTCCTCGACCAGCAGGGCGGCCAGGTCGGTGCGGACGGCGAAGGTCTCGTTGCGCGCCTGCCGTTGGGCCCAGGGCTGGGCCACCGTGGTGATGAACAGGGTCAGTACGGCGGCGATGACCGCCAGCCGCACGGCGGGCCGGATCGCCTGCCAGCGCGTCACGCCCGAGGCGAAGACCGCGGTCAGCTCCTGCTCGCGCTGCAGGCGGGTCAGGGCCGTCAGGGCGCCGACGAACAGGCCGATGGGAATGATGACGGCCAGCAGCTGTGGCAGCGCCAGCAGGGTCAGCTTGACCATCACCCAGACGCTCTGGCCGCGTTCGACGATGAACTCCAGTTGGTCGAGGCTCTGGCTAAGAATGCCGATTCCGGCCAGCGCGGCGCACGCAGCCAACACGGGGCGGCCGATCTGCCGGAAAAGGTAGCCTTGGATCAACGTCATAAGGGAACGGAAATCGCCCGTTGCAGCCGGCGGCGAGGGAGAGCATCTAATACACACCCGTTTGCACCGGTGAAACCGCGCGAACAATCCCACTCGCACAAGACCGGGGCGTACATCCCGGCGGGAGCAGTAAATGAAGATCGAATTCGTCGCCTCGGCCGACGCCGCCGAGGTTTTGGCCGTTCTCGTCCACGATGGGCGCGCCTTCGCGGGCAATGGCCAAGCTGTGGATAACGCCACCTCCGGCGCCCTGACGAAGGCCATGACGGCCAGCCGCTTCACCGGCGGATCGAACAGCACCCTGATCGTCGCCGCCCCCGCGGGCGTGAGCGCCGGGACCATCGTCCTGACGGGCGCGGGTGATCCCGCCAAGTTCGACGACCTGGCGCTGGAAGCCGCCGCCGGCGCCGCTTATCACGCGGTGAAGCTGTCGGGCGCGGCCTCGATCACCATCGACGTCAGCTACCTGTCGGCCGACCAGGCCGCCCGCGCGGCCTTCGCCGCCCGTCTGGCCGCCTACCGCTTCCTGAAATACCGCACCACGCTGAAGCCGGAGAAGACCCCGTCGATCGAGACGATCAAGGTCGTCGCCGCCGACGTGAAGGCCGCGCAGGCCGCCTATGAAACCTATTCGGCCGTGGCCGGGGCGGTCGAGTTCGCGCGCGACCTGGTCGCCGAACCGGCCAACGTCCTGTACCCGGAAGAGTACGCCAAGCGCGTCAAGGCGCTGGAGAAGCTGGGCCTGGAGGTCGAGGTTCTGGGCGAGAAGGAGCTTGAGAAGCTGGGCTTCCGCACCCTGCTGGCCGTCGGCCAGGGCAGCGTGCGCGACAGCCAGGTCGTCATCATGAAGTGGAACGGCGGCGCCAAGGGTGAACAGCCGATCGCCTTCGTGGGCAAGGGCGTCTGCTTCGACACCGGCGGCATCTCCCTCAAGCCGGCCGACGGCATGGAAGACATGAAGTGGGACATGGGCGGCTCGGCCGCCGTGGTCGGGCTCATGCACGCGCTGGCGGGCCGCAAGGCCAAGGTCAACGCCATCGGCGTCATCGGCCTGGTCGAGAACATGCCGGACGGCAACGCCCAGCGTCCGGGCGACGTGGTCGTGTCGCTGTCGGGCCAGACGGTCGAGGTGCTCAACACCGACGCCGAGGGCCGCCTCGTTCTGGCGGACTGCCTCTGGTACACCCAGGAGCGCTTCAAGCCGAAATTCATGCTGGATCTGGCCACCCTCACGGGCGCCATGATCGTGGCTCTGGGCCTGGAATACGCCGGCGTCTTCTCCAACTCGGACGAGCTGGCGAACAACTTCCTGGCCGCCGGTCCCAAGGTCGGCGAGAACGCCTGGCGGATGCCGATCCCGGCCTTCTACGAGCGTCACATCGACACCCCGATCGCCGATGTGAAGAACACCGGCAACGGTCGCGCCGGCGGCTCGATCACCGCAGCCCTGTTCCTGCAGCGCTTCACCAACGGTACGCCGTGGGCGCACATCGACATCGCGCCGACCGCCTGGGTCAAGGACAGCCGCAACCCGACCGTGCCGGACGGCGCCGTCGGCTGGGGCGTGCGCACCCTCGACCGGATGGTGAAGGACTCGTACGAGTCCTGAACCTCGCCGTGACCCTGCCCCGGCGACGGGGAGGGGGCGCTCGGCTCATATTCTCTTCAAACTCGACGACCCCGTCCGCTGTCACTGGATAAGCGGGCGGGGTTTCGTCATTCTGGCCGACATGACCACGGGTCCTGAAATCTGGTTCTACCACCTCGAGCGGTCGAGCCTGGGGCAGGTGCTGCCCGGGCTGCTGGAGAAGACGCGCGAGCGGGGCTGGAAGGCCGTCGTGCGCGCGTCCAGCCCGGGCCTGCTGGACGATATCGACGATCACCTGTGGACCTACCGGGACGACAGCTTTCTGGCCCACGGCAGGGCGTCGGAGCCGAACGCGGACCGGCAGCCGGTGATCCTGACCGAATCGCTTGAGAACCCGAACGCCGCTCAGGCGCTGTTCATCCTGGACGACGCAGAGCTTGGCGATACGAAGGGCCTGGAACGATGCTTCATCATCTTCGACGGACGCGACGAGGCGTCGCTGACCGGCGCGCGGGGGCGATGGAAGGCGTTGAAGGACGCCGGGGCCAACCTGGCCTATTGGAAACAGTCGCCCGAGGGACGCTGGGAAAAGGCGGCCTGATCGCTGTCGCCCTGCTGGCGGCCTGTTCGTCGACGCCGGCCGGCGACGTTCCGGCGGCGCGTGCGGTCGAGGCGGCGCAACTGAACCAGCCGGTCGGCAGCCGCAACCCGCAGAACCCCACGGCAGACCTGTGCCGTGCCGGCGATCTGCAGTACCTCGTGGGCAAGCCGAAGACGGACATTCCCGTCCCGGTCGACGTGGTGAACCGGCGCGTGACCTGCACCACCTGTCCGGTGACCGAGGACTTTTCGCCTTACCGCCTGAACATCTTCTTCAACGAGCGGACCCAGATCGTCGAACAGGTCCGTTGCGGCTGAACCGAATTTCCAAGGGAGAGACGCCGATGAGAATCCTGATGCTGAGCCTGGCCGCCGCCGGACTGCTGTCCGCCTGCGCGCCGACCAGCGGGAGCGATCCCGCGACCCCGCCGATGGACGGTCCGCGCGCCTGCAAGGCCGACCAGTACCAGCGGCTGGTGGGGACCAACCGGTCGCAGCTGCCGGCGGCTCCGGCGGGCGAGACCTGGCGGGTGGTCTGCTCCACCTGCGCGATGACCATGGATTACAACCAGAGCCGTCTGAACATCGTGTTCGATCAGGCCAGCGGCGTGATCCGCGAGGTCAAATGCGGCTGACCGCGGCGGCGGTCGCCGCCGTAACGGTGCTGGCCGGAGCGTGCGCTCCGGTCACGCCGCCCACCGGACCCGGTGCCCCGCAGCGCTGCGACGCCGCCAACGCCCGCTCGCTGATCGGCAAGCATGTCGGCGCGGTGGACTATGCGGCCGGGGCCAATGTGCGCATCGTCTGCACCACCTGCGCCGTGACCTTCGACCACCGGCCCGACCGGCTGAACATCCGCTTCGACGAGGCGACGGGGATCATCAAGAGCGTCGACTGCGGATAGGCGCTCCCCCGCCCGGCTTGGCGAAGCCGGTTCGACCCGTCAGGATGCGTGGAACGGGGAGACGACCATGAAACGCATTCTGCTGGCGGGCGCGACGCTGGGCGCGATGATGTTCGGCCCGGCGGCCGTGGCCGATGCGACCGCGGACAGGGCGGTGCGCGACGCCATCGAGCGGCCGCAGGTCTGCGGACCGGCGACCTCGGCCCTGTCCGGCACGCCGGTGGCCGACATGGTCATGGTCGACGGCTTCGGGACCGGCGGCTTCGCCATCGAGACGGTCAATCCCGAGGCCCAGGCCTGGTTCAACCACGGCGTTCGTCTGCGCTGGGCGTTCGAGCACAAGGAATCGGCGCGAGCCTTCAGGAAGGCGCGGCTGCTGGATCCCACCTGCGCCATGTGCGCCTGGGGCGAGGCCTGGGCCCTGGGGCCGAACCTGAACGGCGGCGGCAATGACGACGAGAGCCAGGCGGCGGCGCTGAAGGCCGCGCGCGACGCCCGCCGCATGGCCCGCCGCGCCACGCCGATGCAGCGCCAGATGATCGACGCCCTGGTGCAGCGCTATTCCGGCGCCAAGGCCACCCGCGAGCGCCGCTTCGCCCAGGCGATGGACCGCATCGCCCGCCGCAATCCGCAGGACGTCACCGTTGCGGCCATCACCGCCGACGCCTGGATGTTGAAGGCCGACCGCTGGTGGGACGAGGACGGCAAGGCCGCGGATCCGGCCATCACCCGCGCCCTCGGCATTCTGGAGCAGACGCTGGCCTTCGCGCCCGACGATCCCGGCGCCATCCACCTCTACATCCACCTGACCGAATGGTCAGACGATCCGCACAAGGCGATCCCGTATGGCGAACGGCTGGCCGCCCTGGCGCCGGGCGCCAGCCATCTGGTGCATATGCCGTCGCACACCTTCTACCGGGTGGGACGCTACCGCGACGCCATGATGTCCAACGTCAACGCCGTGGCGCTGGATCGGCGTTACGACGGGCTGGCGCGGCCGCCCGGCGGCGTGCCCGGCATGCCGCTGCACGGGCACAACATCCATTTCGGCATGGGCGGCGCCCTGATGGCGGGCGGGGGCGAGCAGGGGTTGCTGCTGGCCGACTGGTTCCTGGCCACCTATCCGGACATCGAGGCGACCAACGTCTGGCGCCAGATCGTGGCCAACAACGCCTACGCCATCTACGGCCGCTTCGGGACGCCGGAGCAGGTGACGGCGCTGAAAGAGCCCGGCGCCGACCGTCCGATGCTGCGCGTCAGCTGGCGCTACGCCCGGGGCGAGGCGGCGGCGCGGGCCGGCGACGCCGCGGCCGTCCGCGCCGAGGCCGAGGCGATCAAGGCGATCCGCGAGGCCGACAGCTTCAAGGCCGGGCCGATGGCCAAGCGGCGCAACGACTTCACCGAACTGTCCCAGCGGGTCCTGGAAGGCCGGGCCGCCATGCTCGAGGGCAACGCGGACGCCGCCGTGGCGGCCTTCACCCGCGCGGCCGAGATCCAGGCGCAGGGCGACGAGGGCGGCGATCCGCCCGCCATCTGGTATCCGACCCGCCGCAGCCTGGCCGCCGCCCTGCTGGCCGGCGGCGACGCCGCCGGGGCCAAAGCAAAGGTGCTGGAGCTGCTCGAGGACTGGCCGAACGACCCCTACAGCTACTTCGTGCTGTCGCGGGCCGAGGCGGCGCTGGGCGACACGGCGGCGGCGGCCGAAGCCCTCCGCCGCGCGCAGGTCGAATGGATCGGCGGCGCCATGGACCTGAAGCTGGCCTGAGGTCTAGCGGCTCTTGGCTTCCCGGATCGCCGCTTCCAGCGCGGCGGGCTGGATGCTGGCCACGGCGCGCCCGTTGATGATGAAGGTCGGCGTGCCCTGAAGGCCCAGGGCCGAGGCGGCCGTGTGGGTGTCGGTCAGGTGCCGGGTCATCTCGGGGCTGCCGATGGCGGCGTGGGCGGCTTCAAGGGTGACGCCGTTGGCGACCATGATGGCGTCCACCGACTCGGGCGTCAGGTCGCCTTCGGACATCAGGGCGCGGAACACCGGCAGGTATTTGCCCTGGTCATGGGCGGCCTGGGCGGCGCGCGCGGCGTAGTGGGACGGACCGGCGGGATCGCCGCGATCCAGGATCGGCCAGTCCTTGAACACGAAGCGCACGTCCGGATGGGCCTGCATCATGCGCAGGACCTCGGGCGCGGTCTGCTTGCAGCCAGGGCAGCGGAAGTCGAAGAATTCGATCACCGTCACCTTGGCGTCGACCGGGCCGAACGCGGGGTCGCGGGCGTCGACGGTCAGCAGGGACGGGCTGGCGGCGGCGCGGCGCGTGATGCTGTCGGCCAGTTGGGAATCGGACTTGATCTGCAGGGCGGTGCTCATCTCCTGCATCACTTCGGGATTGTTGAGCAGGTAGGCGCGGATGCGGGCGTCCGAGGTCCCACCGCCGAAATAAGGGAAGGCCGCCAGCGCCAGGGCCACCACCGAGACCGCGAGGGCCGCCTTTCCGGTGCTCAGGCCGCTCAGGAACGGGCGCGGCGCGGGGACATCGGCCTGGGGCTCGGGCGTATCGGTCATGCGGTCTTCCGTGAGAAAAGAATCAGCCGGCGGCGGGAACGACGACCGGGCGGTTGCGGCTGTTGCGGCGGTCGACGTCATCGACGTCGTCCTGGGTGGCGCCCGAGGCGAAGACGATGTCCATCGCCCGGGTCCATTCGTTGCTGCCCGGCGTCAGCATGTCTCGCGCGCGCAGGGCGAACTGGGTCGCCTGCGTCTTGGCGCCGAGGGCGAAATACATCTCGGCCGAGGCCAGGCGGGCCTCGCCCTCCTTGCCCTGGCTGGCGTAGGCCTGGGACAGCAGGCGCCAGCCCATGGAGTTGTCGCTCTCCAGCGCGGTGGCGCGCTTCAGCTGGTCGACGGCGAGCTCGATCTGGGCCGGGTCCCGGGTCTCGAGCATGGCGTGGGCCAGGTTGATGCGGAGCAGCGGGGCGTCGGGCTTCAGATCGACCGCGCGCTGGTGGGCGCCGATGGCTTCGGCCGGACGGCCTTCCTCGAACAGGATCTGGCCCTTCAGCTCCCAGAAATAGGGGTTCTGGGGCTGTTCGGTCAGCAGGACGTCGACCGCGGCCAGCGCCTTCTCGGTCTGACCGTCGCGATACCAGGCGATGACGCGGGCGTAGCGGCCCGGCAGGCTTTCGTCGGTTTCGGGATAGGCGCGCAGGGTCGTGTTGGGCGCATCCATGAAGGCGTGGATCTTGGCCAGGATCAGGGCGTGCTGGGCGACGCGCTCGGGGCTGTCCTGATGGTCGTAGTGGGGCTGTTCGGCGACCAGGCGGCGCAGGTTCTCGATCCGGTCCGACGACAACGGGTGGCTGCGGAAATAGGGATAGCGGCGGGCGTCGGAGAAGACTTCCTGCGAGCGGAAATTCTCGAAGAAGGTCAGCAGCCCCCGGCCCGATTCGCCGGCCCGTTCCAGCGCGCGGGCCCCGCTGTTGTCGGCCTCGCCTTCCTGGTGGGTCATGTAGCGCAGGGCGCTGAGGGTGCCGAAATACTGGCTGTTGCCCAGCAGGACCGCGCCCGCGTCCGGCGCGCCCGCGGCGATGGCCAGGGCGCCCAGGGCCATGGTCATCAGCATCGGCTGCATGCCCGCGTTCTGGGCGCCGTCCCGCAGGGTGTGGCGGTTCTTCACGTGCCCGGCTTCGTGGGCGATCACGCCCAGCAGCTCATTGGCGTTGCGGGTGCGCAGGATCAGGCCGGTGTTGACGCCGATGATCCGCCCGCGCGTGGCGAAGGCGTTCAGGTCGTTCTCGTTGATCAGCAGGATCTCGACCTCGTCCGGCTCCAGCCCCATGGCCGTGAACACGGGGGCGGACCAGTCGTGGATGATCGCCTCGATCTCGGTGTCGCGAATGGCGCTCTGGGCGGCGGCGGGGGAGGCCGCCGTCAGCACTAGGCCGACGGCGGTCGCTGCGCCGATCAGGCGGGCGGCGTTTCGGGACAGCCAGGACATGGCGAACTCCTCAAGACCCGGACGCCCCCGTCCGTTGTGATGCTCACAATCTAATCGCGGCCTTTCAGCGGCGCCACCATCCACGCTTCGGCTTTTCGGGCGGGGCCGCGATCTGGGCGGGATCTTCCGCGATCAGGGCGGCCACGTCGACTTCAGGCTTGGGCGGTTCGACGCGTTCGACGACCGGGGCCGGAACCGGCTCGGGCGCGGCGACCGGCTCGGGGGTGACGACCGGCGCGTCCGGCTCGATGTCGAGAACGGCGGGTTCGCCTTCCGGCTCGGCCTCGTTCGGCTCGACGGCCGAGACCGGCGCGACGTCCGAATGCTCGGTGGCCGAGGCGGAGACCTTGCGGCGCACGCGGCGGCGCTTGGGCTCTTCCGGGATGGCGACCGGCGCGGCCTCGGCCTCGATCTCGGCGTCCGGGATGATCACGGCCGACGGGGTGTCGGGCGAACCGTCGGCGGGCATGCCTTCGTTGGTGGCGCGGGTCTCGACCTTCACCTCGTGGGTCAGGCCGGCTTCCGAACCGCGATCCCGGCCGCGGCCGCGGCCGCGACGACGACGCGAACGTCCGCCGCGCTCGCCGCCGATTTCGCCCTCGGGACGTTCACCGACCACTTCGTCGACGTCGGCGGCCTCGGTTTCAGCGCCCGAATCCTCGGTGCGCGGCGCGCGCTCGGGGTTGATGGGGTCGAACCAGACATAGGGGTCGTCCAGCGACGGCGTGCGGCCGCGAACCCAGAAGAAGGAGTCACGCTCGGCGGCGGCGCCGCCTTCCTCGCGCATCCGGCGGCCGCCGCGGCGGCCGCGGCGGCGGCGGCGTCCGCCCTCGCCGTCGTCCTCGTCATCGGCCAGGGCGACCGGCGCGCCGTCTTCGGCGTCAGCGGCGGCGGGGGCGTCGGCCTCGTCACGGCGACCGCCGCGACGGCGGCGGCCACGGCCGCGGCCGCGCTCGCCGTCGTGACGCTCGGCGCGCTCGCGCGGCTCGTCGTCGTCGCTGTCCTCGCGGTCCAGGTCTTCGGCGTCGTCATCGTCCTCGATGATCTCGTCGTCGTCCTCGTCCTCATCGGCGTAGGCGCTGTCGTCGAAATCGTCGTCCAGGTCGATGAAGGGCTCGGCGCCTTCCGGCGGCGAGAAGTCCTCGTTGGTCTCGGTCCGCTCGATCGTGCTTTCGCCCTGGCCCAGGGTGTCGTCGATCAGGATCACGACGTTCAGGCCGCGCTGGATCAGCAGGCTCTGCAGATAGTCGCGCTTGTGGTTCAGGATGTAGAGGGCGACCGCGGTGCAGACGCGCAGGTTCACCGAACCCGCGCCGTTCTTGCCGGCCTCGATGTCGACGGCGCGCAGGGTGACCAGCGCGGCGCTCTCAGCCGAGCGGATGCGGCCGGCGCCCTGGCAGTGCGGGCAGACTTCGGTCGCGCCCTCGATCACGCCGAGGCGGCGACGCTGGCGGCTGATCTCCATCAGGCCGAAGCCCGAGATGCGGCCCATCTGGATGCGGGCGCGGTCCTTGGCCAGCGCGTCCTTCAGCACCTTCTCGACGGCGCGGTTGTTCTTCGACTCCTCCATATCGATGAAGTCGATGACGATCAGGCCGGCGAGGTCGCGCAGGCGTAGCTGGCGGGCGGCCTCGGCGGCGGCCTCCATGTTCGTCTTGAAGGCGGTGGCCTCGACGTTGCGCTCCTTGGTGGCGCGGCCGGAGTTGACGTCGATGGCGACCAGCGCCTCGGTCTGGTTGATCACCAGATAGCCGCCCGACTTCAGCGGCACGGTCGGCTGGTGGATCTGGGTCAGCATCTCCTCGATGCCGTTCGAGGCGAACAGCGGACGCGAGCCCTGGTACAGGTGCACCTTCTTGGCCTGCGAGGGCATCAGCACCCGCATGAAGTCGCGCGCTTCCTTGAAGCCCTGCACGCCCTCGACCTGGATGCCGTCGAAGTCCTTGTCGAACATGTCGCGCACGGCGCGGCGGACGAGGTTCTCTTCCTCGTAGATCAGGGCCGGGGCGTTGGAGGCCAGGGTGGTCTCGCGGATCGTCTCCCACAGGCGCAGCAGGTACTCATAGTCGCGCTTGATCTCGGCCTTGGTGCGCTTGGCGCCGGCGGTGCGGATGATCAGGCCCATGCCCTGCGGCACATGCAGGGCGGCCGCGGCGGCCTTCAGGCGCTTGCGGTCCGACGCCTGGGTGATCTTGCGGCTGATGCCGCCGCCCTTGCCGGTGTTGGGCATCAGCACGCAGTAGCGGCCGGCCAGCGACAGCCAGGTGGTCAGGGCCGCGCCCTTGCCGCCGCGCTCGTCCTTGACGACCTGCACCAGCAGGATCTGGCGGCGCTTGATGACGTCCTGGATCTTGTAGCGGCGCATCAGGCGGCGCTTCAGGCGCTCCTCGTCGGCCAGACCGCCTTCGTGGTCGCCGTCGTCGCTGTCGCGGCCCAGGTCGTCGTGGTCGTCATCGTCCGAGTGGGCCTCGGCCATGATGGCTTCACGGTCGGCGACCGGGATCTGGTAATAGTCGGGGTGGATCTCGTTGAAGGCCAGGAAGCCGTGGCGGTTGCCGCCGTATTCGACGAACGCCGCCTGCAGGCTGGGCTCTACGCGGGTGACCTTGGCGAGATAGATGTTGCCCCGAAGCTGACGCTTCGAGCGGGATTCAAAGTCGAATTCCTCGACCTGGCGGCCCTCGACGATCGCGACGCGCGTTTCTTCCGCGTGCGCCGCGTCGATCAACATGGTCTTTGACATCAGTAGTCTCTCTCTGGCGCGCTCGGGCCGGTCCGGTCAGCGCGTGGCTGAGGGACGCGGCGGCTCGCCGAATGGGTAGGGGGAGGGGGGCGCAGGCAGGCGCAGCCTCGTCGCCACGGCGGACGCCGCGGGCGGAGTCGGTCGATGCTGACCGGAGGTTGAGGCTGGCGTATGCGCCCATGGGTCGGTTCGGTCCTGGACCCTTCCGCGCCTGTCTATAAGGCGGCGATGCGGATCCGGTTCGTCGGGTCGTCGGCGCCTTGTGGCCGGGCGACCCTCGGATTCAGTGAAAGCAGCGCTGTGAGGAGGGCGCATCCCGGTTCCGTCAAACGGGGGGACGCGATCATTTCGCCAGCGCACAGAGCATAGTCACTGGAAATGTGAATTAAAAGCGGACTTCGCCTTAACCCGTTGGCGACGACGTTCGTGCATGGTCACGGCAACCATAATGGTGGGTTGTTCGTCGCAATGGGCGCTTTCGCGCGTATCAGGCTGTCGCAGTGGGGCCTCCGCGAGTGGGCGATGACGGCGCTCGCCTTCGTCGTCTTCTGCGCCGCCGTGCTGATCGCCGGGCGCGGCCTGGCGTCGGGCGCCGTGGGTGAAGTGATGCGCGTCCGCTTCGGCGGCGACGCCGAACGCACCCGCGTGGTCGTGGATCTGGACCGCACCTCGCGCGGCGAAGTGATCCGGCCGGGCGGCGACGGGCGGGTGATCGTGGCCCTGTCGGGCGTGGCGCCGCAACGCGGCCTGTCCGGGACCGGCGTGGGCCTGGTGCGCGGCTATCGCGTGGCGGGCTCCGGCGCCTCCTCGCGCGTCGAGCTGGACCTGGCCGTCAGCGCCGAGATCGAACGCCGCTTCCTGCTGCCGCCCGGCGACGGGGTGCAGCACTATCGCTATGTCATCGACCTGAAGGCCACCGGCCGCGCCCCGACCGCGCCGCGCCGTGCAGCTCCCGCCGCGCCGCGTCCGGCAGAACGCCCCCTGATCTTCATCGACGCCGGCCACGGCGGCCGCGACCCCGGCGCGCGCGGCGCGCATGCCGAGGAAGCCGACGTGACCCTGGCCGCCGCCCTGGCCCTGAAGCAGGAGCTGGAGCGCTCGGGCCGCTATCGGGTGCGCTTGACCCGGGACACCGATGTCTATGTGGGACTGAACCGCCGGGTGGCCATCGCCCGTCAGGCGGGGGCGGACCTGTTCATCTCCCTGCACGCCGACGCCCTGGCCGATCCGGCCACGCGCGGCGCCAGCGTCTACACCCTGTCGGAACAGGGCGCGGGCCGGGCCGTGCGCGAGATCACCCGCGACGAGAACTGGCACCGCAGCCTGAACCTGCCGGGCCGCGACGCCTCGGTGGACCGCATCCTGCTGGACATGACCCAGCGCGCCACCCAGAACCGCTCGGCCGTGCTGGCCCGCACCCTGCTGACCGAGATCGAGAGTTCGGACCGTCCGCTGCTGCGCCGCAGCCACCGCGACGCCGGCCTGGCCGTGCTGCTGGCCCCCGACGTGCCCGCCGTCCTGCTCGAGATGGGCTACATCACCAATCCCGAGGATGAGCGGCTGCTGACCGACGTCCGGGCGCGCCGCCGCCTGATGCGCGCCGTGGCGTCGGGCATCGACGCCTATTTCGCCGCCCCGACCGGCGCGCTGCAGGTCGCCTCGACCAGCGAGGCCGGGCGACCCTGACGGCCAGGCTCGCGCCCGGGCGCTGAACCGACTATCTGGAATTCATGCGCCTGCGTGTCGTGGATCTGGAAACCTCCGGCGGAGACCGGACCGCCGAAATCATAGAGGTCGGCATCGTCGACGTCGTGCCGGACGGGGCGGGCTGGAAGGCCCTGCCGCCGGTGACGAAGCTGTTCCGGCCGCGGGGCGAGATCTCGGTGCACGCCATGGCGGTGCACCACATCACCCCCGACGATTTCCACGAGGCCGACCCGCACTGCGACGAGTACGCCCTGCGCGCGATGTTCGCCGAGCCGGCGGACGTCATGGTCGCCCATGCGGCCAATTTCGAACGCGGCTTCATCGCCGACACGGCCCACGGCGGCCTGCCGTGGATCTGCACCGTGCGCTCGGCCAAGGCGGTCTGGCCTCAAGCGCCGGGCCATTCCAACCAGGTGCTGCGCTACTGGCGGCAGCTGAAGCTGGACCCGGCGCTGGCCAATCCGGCCCACCGGGCGGGGCCGGACGCCTGGGTCACGGCGCATCTGCTGATCGATCTGCTGAAGGAGGCGACGGTCGAACAGATGATCCAGTGGACGCGCGAACCCCGCCGTCTGGACAAGATCCCGTTCGGCAAACATCGCGGGAGCCGCTGGACCGAGGCCCCCGCCGACTATCTGCGCTGGATGGCCGGGCAGTCGGACATGGACGCCGATGTCGTGGCCGCCGCGCGACAGGAACTGGAACGTCGTGCAACGGCGGCGACGGGTGCTCTGGCGAACGCGACCGACGCGGGCTAAAGCGGTTTCATGCCGCAAGCGCGCTTTCCGAACATCACGGGCGTCAAGATCGCCGAACGCTGGTTCGTCCTGGCGGGCGTGGCCCTGCTGGGCGCGATCACGCTCGCGGGCCTGATCGTCACCGTCTACGCCGCCTGGCTGTTCCACGACCTGCCCGACGCGTCCGAACTGGCGGACTACCGCCCGGCCACGGCGACCCGGGTCTACGCCGGCGACGGCACCCTGATCGGCGAGTTCTCGGACGAGCGCCGCATCTATGTGCCTTATGAGCAGATCCCGCTGCCGGTGATCCAGGCCTTCCTGTCCGCCGAGGACAGCCGCTTCTTCGAACACGGCGGCATCGATGTGTCGGGTCTGGGCCGGGCGATGTTCAAGAACGTCTTCAACGCTGCCACCGGGCGGCGTCTGGAGGGCGGCTCGACCATCACCCAGCAGGTCGCCAAGAACGTCCTGTTGACCAACGAGAGCAGCATCAACCGCAAGGTCAAGGAAGCCATCCTGGCCAACCGGCTGGAAGCGACCCTGTCCAAGCAGCAGATCCTCGAGTTGTATCTGAACGAGATCTTCCTCGGCTATCGCTCCTATGGCGTGGCCGCGGCCGCCTACAACTACTTCGGCAAGTCGCTGGATCAGCTGACGCCGGACGAGGCGGCCTTCCTGGCTTCCCTGCCCAAGGGGCCGAACAACTACCATCCCAAGCGCCACCCGGGCGCGGCCAAGGGCCGCCGGGACTGGGTGCTGGGCGAGATGGGCGAAAACGGCTTCCTGACGCCGGAACAGGTGGCGACCGCCCGCGCCCGCCCGCTGGTCGCCCAGGACGCGCCGCGCCGGGCCCAGTACGCCGACGCCGACTTCTTCGTCGAGGAGGCGCGCCGCCAGGCTATCCGCCGCTTCGGCGCCGAGGAGGTCAACCGCGGCGGCTACTACCTGCGCACCACCCTGGATCCCAAGCTGCAGTCGGCGGCGCGCGACGCCCTGATGAAGGGGCTCGAGAACTACGACCGTCGCCACGGCTGGCGCGGCGCCTGGGGCACGACCGATTTCGCCGAGGGCTGGCAGCGCACGGCCCTGGCCGGCACCCGCCCGCCCGAGCGCCGCAGCTGGGAAGCCGCCGGGGTCGAGAACGTGGCCGGCAACAGCGTGCGCATCCGCAGCGCCAAGGACGACCGCGTCGGCTATCTGCTGACCGGCGACGCCGCCTGGGCCAACGCCAACCGCCCCCTGAAGCGCGGCGACCTGATCTTCGTCGAGCGCGAAGGCGGGCAGTACGCGCTCAAGCAGGTACCGCGCGTGAACGGCGCCCTGGTGGCCATCGAGCCGCAGTCGGGCCGGGTGCTGGCCATGGTCGGCGGCTATTCCTACGCCCTGTCCAGCTTCAACCGGGCGACCCAGGCCCGGCGTCAGCCGGGTTCGGCCTTCAAGCCCTTCGTCTATGCGACGGCGCTGGAGGGGGACTACACCCCGGTCTCGATCGTGCTGGACGCGCCGATCAGCTTCGCCGGCGGCCCCAACGGCACCCGCTGGAGCCCCGAGAACTACAGCCGCGAGTACTACGGCCCGCAGACCCTGCGCCGCGGCCTGGAGCTGTCGCGCAACGTCATGACCGTGCGCCTGGCGCAGGACATCGGCATGAAGAACGTCGTCTCGCTGGCCGAGAAGATGGGCGTGGCCGACGACCTGCAGCCGAACCTGTCGGTGTCGCTGGGGGCGGGGGAGACCACGCCCTACAACCTCACCGCCGCCTACGCCGCCTTCGTCAACGGCGGGCGCCGGGTCAATCCCTACCTGATCGAGCTGGTCCAGAACCGGGACGGCGAGACCATCTTCCGCGCCGACGACCGCCGCTGCCGCGAATGCGGACGGGCGTTCAGCGGGCAGGAATCGCCGCGGCTGGAAGCGCGGGGCGAGCAGGTCATCGACCCGATCACCGCCTATCAGGTGAGCTCCATGCTCGAAGGCGTGGTCCAGCGCGGCACCGGCGCCGCCGCGCGCGGCCTGGGCCGCTGGGTCGGCGGCAAGACCGGCACGACCAACGAGTACCGCTCGGCGTGGTTCGTCGGCTTCTCGTCGGACATCGTGGTCGGCGTCTTCATCGGCTTCGACGACAACCGGCCGCTGGGCTCGGGCGAGACCGGCGCGACCGGCCCGGTGCCGGTGTTCACCGACTTCATGCAGGTGGCCCTGCGCGAGCGCCCGGCGCGGCCTTTCGTGCGGCCCAAGAACGCCATCTTCCGCACCGTGAACGGCATCGAGGAAGCCTTCCGCCCCGGCACCGAGCGCCGCCGCGAGGAGGAACAGGCCCCCGCTCCGGAGATCCCGCTCGGCCCGCAGAACTACAACGAGGTGCTGCGCCGCGAGCAGGAGGAGGCCGCCGGCCTGCCACCGCCCACCACGCCCCAGGCCACCACTCCGCCGCCGCCCAAGAAGGAACCGGCGCAGGATCTGGATGGGCTGTACTGAGCGGCGGCGCCGGAACGACGAGTGGTTAGTGGATAGTGATTAGTGGGTGGCTGGGGCCGCCGTCAGTTCTTCCCTGGTGAGCGCTGCTATCGCCGCGAGCGATCCACTAATCACTATCCACTAACCACTTCCACAGGCCGCCGCCTGTCGTTAGCCCCTAGCCACAGTGCGCGACGCGCTCTATGTCCGCGCCTCACTTTTGGATCGCAGGAGATTGCGATGAGACCGGATGTCGAGGCCATGAAGGCCGACATCGAGCAGAGCATCGCTCTGCTCAGGAGGCGTCTTTGACTGGGATGTCGCGCTTCGAAAGCTCGATGAGCTGAACGCCCGCGTCGAGGATCCGACGCTGTGGGACAATCCCGAACAGGCCCAGGCCGTCAGTCGCGACCGCTCGCGCCTGGAAGCCCAGATCAATACCGTCAAGGAGATGGAGCAGGGCCTCGAGGACGGGGTCATGCTGGCCGACATGGCCGATGAGGAAGGCGACGAGGCCGCCCTGGACGGCGCGCGCGCCGACCTGAAGGCGATCAAGGACCGCGCCGCCCGCGCCGAGCTGGAAGCCCTGCTGTCCGGAGAGGCCGACGGCAATGACGCCTATCTGGAAGTGAACTCCGGCGCCGGCGGCACCGAGTCCAACGACTGGGCCGGCATGCTGCTGCGCATGTACAGCCGCTGGGCCCGCGCCCACGGCTACGAGGTTGAGATCGAGGCCGAGGAATCGGGCGAACAGGCGGGCATCAAGTCCGCCACCATCCTGATCACCGGACCGAACGCCTATGGCTGGCTGAAGTCGGAATCGGGCGTCCACCGGCTGGTGCGCATCAGCCCTTATGACGCCGCCGCCAAGCGCCACACCTCCTTCGCCTCGATCGGGGTGTCGCCGGTGGTGGACGACGCCATCGAGATCGACATCAATCCGTCGGACGTGCGCACCGACACCTACCGCGCCTCGGGCGCGGGCGGTCAGCACATCAACAAGACCGACTCCGCCGTCCGCCTGACCCACATCCCGACCAACACGGTCGTGGCCTGTCAGGCTGGGCGCTCGCAGCACCAGAACCGCGAACAGGCGTGGAAGATGCTGCGCGCCCGCCTGTACGAGCTGGAGCTGCAGAAGCGCGAAGCCGCCGCCCAGGCGCTGGCCGACGCCAAGACCGACATCGGCTGGGGTCACCAGATCCGAAGCTACGTCCTGCAGCCGTACCAGATGGTCAAGGACCTGCGGACCAACGTGGAGACGTCGGACACCCAAGGGGTGCTGGACGGGGACCTCGACGACTTCATGGGGGCCGCCCTGGCGGCCCGCGTGGGTGAGACGCGGGGCAGCACGGTCGAGTGAGGGCCTGCGGCCGGCTGAGTGCCGGAAAGTGATTAGTGGTTAGTGATTAGTGGGTGGCTTGGATCGGGAGCCGCTCTCGAACGGGGCGCCCTAGCGTTGGCCGTCGCGTCCACTAATCACTAGCCACTAACCACTTCACCGCACCGGTGTCCGAGACGGCCCGCACTAGGCGTCCCGCCAAAGCAAAAGGCCCCGGAGCGATCCGGGGCCTTTCTTCTTTCAGGCCGGTCGGGCGCCTCAGGCGGCCGGCGGCTTCATGTCGATGATGTGCGGCGCGGGCTCGACCGGGCGCGGGGCCGGAGCCGGGGCGGTGGCCTGCGGGGCTTCGCGGCGGCCTTGCAGGACGCGGCCCTGGAAGTAGGCGCCGATGTCGATCGACAGCTGCTCGGCGGTGATGTCGCCGTCCACATAGGCGGTGGCGATCAGCTTGACCTGCTTGCCCGAGACGGCGCCGACGACGCGGCCGCGCACCTCGACATAGTCGGCGGCGACATTGCCTTCGACCGCGCCGGTCTCGCCGACGATCAGACGGCCGACCTTCACGTCGCCCTTCACCTGGCCGTCGATCTGCAGGTCGCCGGCGCCGCCGACGTTGCCTTCGAACTGCAGGTCCGACGACAGGGTCGACAGGCCGCGCGAGGCGACGGCCGGCGCTGCGGGCCGCGGCGCGGCGGTGGCGGCGGACGAACCGCCCGGCGCGGGCAGGTCGGGCAGCGGCGGAATGGAGGAACCGCTGTCCGAACGCGACAGGGGCTGCTGGGCGGGGGATTTAGTCTTGTTGAACAAGTTGGTCTCCGGCTCTCATGAAGCGGGCTGGGTTTTGCGGGCGGCCGTTCATCCACACCTCGTAGTGCAGGTGAACGCCGGTGGAGCGTCCTGTCGTTCCCATGGCGCCGATGCGTTGGCCAAGCGCGACACGCTGGCCCGCTTGCACGGCCATGGAGTTCAGATGAGCGAAACGGGTCTTGAAACCGCGACCGTGGTCTATCTCAACGACGTTGCCATACCCTGAACGGATACCGACAAAAGACACGATTCCGGGAGCGGTGGCGTAGATGGGGCTGTTCAGGGGCGCGGCGAAATCCTGGCCCTGGTGCAGGGCGGGGCGGCCGTTGAAGGGGTCGAAGCGGACGCCGTAGCCCGAGGTGGTCCGCGCGCTGGTGGGACGGCGGAACGGCAGCCCCTGGGCCGCGTCGGCCAGCTGGCGCATGTCGGACAGGTTGTCGGCCGCGTTGCGGATGCGGACGGCGAAGGCCTCGTCCACGTCCAGCACGGCCCCCAGCGCGCGGGGATCGCCGGCGTCGACCAGCGGCCCGCCCAGGGCGGCGTTGTGCGGGGCGTAGGCGGCGGGGTTCAGGCCGGCGAGGCGGAAGGCCAGGCGCAGCCGTTCGGCGCGGGTGCTGGCCACGCTTTCGGCGCGGGCGATCAGCCGCTCCTGGTCCATGCGCACGGCGATCATGCGCTGGACGGGGGTGTTGCGGTCGGCGTTCAGGGCCGGGGCGGGGGCCAGGGCGGCGGGAGCGCCCTCGACGCCGCGGAACATGGTCATGACCCGGGTCAGGGCGGCGTGGCGGCGCTCGACCATCTCGGCCATTTCATCCAGCGAGCCGGTGGTGGCGGTCATGCGCACCACGGCGCTGTCCAGGCGGGCCTGCAGGTCGGCGTTCAGGCGTTGGGCCTCGGCGCGGCTACGGGCCACGGTGCGGTCGGCGTTGCTCTGGCGGACCATGTCCAGGGCGAAGCCGCCCGAGGCGACCAGGAACCAGCCGCCGATCAGGACGGCGCCGGCGGCGCCCAGGATTTGACGGCCGGGCGTCAGCGCCCAGGCTTTCACGTCGTCGCCGTCGCGAAGATAGAGGTAGCGCGTCGGGAACCAGCGCCCGATCAGCGACCGTCTGACTTCAGCCTCGTGCTCGGCCATACTCAAACGCCCCCACGCCCGGCTGGGTATGAGCCACGACTGGGGGACGACGGCAAGTCTCTTTACGTCTCGTTAACCACGCCGAGGCGTCTTCAGGCGAAGAACGACGGTAATCGCGTCTGATTTTCGCCTGTCAGGCGTATGCGCGAACCTTGGAAGGCCCGCCCGAATCTGGTTTCGGGCGTTTTGATCCGTGGTCAGAGCGACTTTGCGGCCGCGAGAACTTCGGCCGCGTGGCCCTTGACCGAAACCTTGCGCCAGACCCGGCGGACGACGCCCTGGCCGTCGATCAGGAAGGTGGCGCGCTCGATGCCCATGTATTCGCGGCCATAGAGCTTCTTCTGGACCCAGACGCCCCAGGCCAGGGTGACGTCCTCCGGCTCGTCCGAGGCCAGCACGACCTTGAGGTCGTACTTGGCCTGGAAGCGGGCCAGCTTCTTCACCGGGTCGCGCGAGACGCCGACGACCACGGCGTTCGCGGCCTCGAAGTCGCCGATCAGGGCCGAGAAGTCCTGGCCCTCGGTGGTGCAGCCGGGGGTGTCGGCCTTGGGATAGAAGTAGAGGACGACCGTCTTGCCCTTCAGCGCCGCCAGCGTGGTCCGGCCGCCGTCGGCGGTGGCCATGTCGAAGGCGGGGGCCTTCATGCCTTCGGTGATCTCGGTCATCAGACGGGCCTCACCAGCACGATCTTCTTCTTGCCCGCCGCCAGCTTCAGCACGCCGTCGGCGTTGACGTCCGAGGCCTCGATCAGGCGGGCGCCGTCGGCGATCGCCTCGTCGTTCAGGCGCAGGCCGCCGCCCTGGGCCAGGCGCCGGGCCTCGCCGTTGGACGCGGTCAGGCCGGCCTTGGTCGTGACCGCGGCGACCATCGCGCCGATGACCTCAGCGGTCGGCAGTTCGACGGTGGGCAGATCGGCGGACAGGGTGCCGCGCTCGAACGCGCCCTCGGCGGCCGCACGGGCGGTCGCGGCGGCTTCTGCGCCGTGCAGCATGGTGGTGGCGGCGTCGGCGAGGGCCTTCTTGGCGTCGTTGATCCGGGCGCCTTCCAGCGCTTCCAGGGCGGCGATCTCGTCCAGCGACAGGTCGGTGAACAGGCGCAGGAACCTGCCCACGTCGGCGTCGTCGGCGTTGCGCCAGAACTGCCAGTAGTCGTAGGGGCTCAGCTGGTCGGCGTTCAGCCAGATCGCGCCCTGGGCCGTCTTGCCCATCTTGCCGCCCGAGGCGGTGGTCAGCAGCGGCGTGGTCAGGCCGAAGGCGGCCTTCTGGTCCACGCGGCGGACCAGGTCGACGCCCGAGGTGATGTTCCCCCACTGGTCCGAACCGCCCATCTGGAGCGTGACGTTGCGGGCGCGGTTCAGCTCGAGGAAGTCCACCGACTGCATCAGCATGTAGTTGAACTCAAGGAAGGTCATCGGCTGCTCGCGCTCAAGGCGCAGCTTGACCGAGTCGAACGCCAGCATCCGGTTCACGGTGAAGTGGGTGCCGAAGTCGCGCAGGAACTGGATGTAGCCGAACTGGGACAGCCATTCGTCATTGTTGACCATGACGGCGTCGGTCGGGCCGTCGCCGAAGGTCAGGAATTTGGCGAAGACCTGCTGGATGCCGCCGATGTTGGCCTGGATGTCGGCGTCGGTCAGCTGGGGGCGCGAGGCGTCCTTGCCGGTCGGGTCGCCGACCTTGGTCGTGCCGCCGCCCATCAGGACGACCGGCTTGTGCCCGGCCTGCTGGAGGCGGCGCAGCATCATGATCTGGATCAGGCTGCCGACGTGCAGCGAGGGCGCGGTGGCGTCGAAGCCGATGTAGGCCGTGACGATCCCGGTCGACGCCGCCTCGTCCAGTTCGACGGGGTGGGTGATCTGATGGATGTAGCCGCGGTCCCGCAGGGTGCGCAGGAAGTCGGACTTGAAATCTTGGTCGCTCATAGGCGGCTCCGTTAGCAGGGAAGCCGGCGGGCGTCTTGGGGGTTTGCGCGCCGGGGAAGGGGCGGCGCAGGGGTTCGCTGGCCGCTCGTCAGATCGAGAGGCGGTAATACAGGCCGGTGCGGGGCGTGCGGGCGAACATGGCCTCTGGGTAGCCTCAGCCATTGACCGCGGTCAAGCGGCGGCTATCGAAGACGGATGCTGGTCTCCCTGACGCCACACCCCGACACGCCCTCGACAGCCGTTCAGCGGATCGAGGTCGATGTGGAGCGCCGCGAGGAGTTCGTCTGGCTGCGCTACACCGTCTTCGGAGACGTCGCCCGGGTGTTCTGGCCGGGAGCGGTCGAGCCGGGCCGGGCCGACGAGCTGTGGCGGCGCACCTGTTTCGAGGCCTTCGCCCCGACCGATGACGGCTACCGCGAGTTCAACCTGTCGCCCTCGGGGGCCTGGGCCTCGTACCGGTTCGACGGCTACCGGGCCGGGATGGCTGCGGCGGACGAAAGGGCGGAGATCCTGGGCCTGGAGACGGCGGAGGCCTGGGTCGCCCTAGAGGGCCTGGTCGAAATCCCGGCGGACGCCGCTCGTGTCGGTCTGTCCGCGGTCATCGAAGACATCGACGGCGTGATCTCCTATTGGGCGCTGGCCCATCCTGCGGGTAAGCCGGACTTCCATCATCCCGAGTCGTTCGCGCTCGTCCTGCCTGTTCCGGAGCTGCCATGAAGTTCGGCCTCGACCGCCTGCTGTCCGATCTCGCGCTCAGTGCGCCGCTGAAGGGGCGGCGCGTGGCGCTGGTGGCCCATCCGGCGTCGACGACGCAGGACCTGACGCACGCCGTGGACGCCCTGGCGGCGCATCCGGACATCCAGCTGACGGCCGCCTTCGGCCCGCAGCACGGGATGAAGGGCGATCTGCAGGACAACATGATGGAAAGCCCGGACTATACCGATCCGGTGCACGGCATCCCCGTCTTCAGCCTGTACGGCGAGGTCCGTCGCCCGCACGGCCAGTGGATGAGCACCTTCGACGTGGTGCTGATCGACCTGCAGGACGTGGGCTGCCGCATCTACACCTTCGTGACGACGCTTCTGTACATGCTCGAGGCCGCCGCCGAGCACGGCAAGGAGGTCTGGGTGCTGGACCGGCCCAACCCCGCCGGGCGGCCCGTGGAAGGGACCATCCTTCGCGAGGGCTGGGAGAGCTTCGTGGGCGCCGGGCCGATGCCGATGCGCCATGGTCTGACCCTGGGCGAGATGGGCCTCTGGTTCATCGACCACTTCAAGCTGGATGTGGCCTACCGCGTCATCGAGATGGAGGGCTGGAAGCCCGCCGAGGGCCCGGGATACGGCTGGCCGCTGAGCCAGCGCAGCTGGATCAATCCCAGCCCCAATGCGCCGAACGTCTCCATGACCCGGGCCTATGCGGGCACCGTCATGCTGGAAGGGGCGACCCTGTCAGAAGGGCGGGGGACGACCCGGCCGCTGGAGCTGTTCGGGGCGCCCGACATCGACGCCCGCGCGGTGATCGCCGAGATGAAGGCCTTCGCGCCGCAGTGGCTGAAGGGCTGCGTGCTGCGCGACATGTGGTTCGAGCCGACCTTCCACAAGCACGTGGGCAAGCTGTGCTCGGGCGTTCAGATCCATGTCGATGACCCGGCCTACGACCATGAGGCGTTCCAGCCGTGGCGGGTGCAGGCCCTGGGCTTCAAGGCGATCCGGCGGCTGTATCCGGACTACGACCTGTGGCGCGACTTCCCGTACGAATACGCCTTCGGCAAGCTGCCGATCGACGTGATCAACGGCGGGCCGGAGCTGCGCCAATGGGTCGATGATCCGGCCTCGACGCCGGACGATCTGGACGCCCTGACCCGGCCGGACGAGCAGGCCTGGCTGGACACCCGCCGGCCCTTCCTGCTGTACCGGTGAGCGCGTCCCGGGACCGCCTGATCGGGGTCGCCTGCGGCCTCGGGGCCGGGGCCATGTGGGGGCTGGTCTTCCTGGCGCCCAAGGTCGCGCCCGACGCCTCGCCCATGCTGATGAGCGCGGGCCGCTATCTGGCCTACGGGATCATCGCCGCCCTGCTGCTGGCGCCGCGCTGGAAGCGAGTCGCGGCCCTGCTGGACGCCAGGGCGTGGCGGGCGTTGGCCTGGCTGAGCCTGGCGGGAAACATCGTCTACTACCTGTTCCTGGTGGTCAGCGTGCATTTCGCCGGAGTCGCCGCCTCGGCCCTGATCGTGGGCATGGTGCCGGTGGTCGTGGCGGTCTGGGGCCTGCGCGATCCCGATGCGCCGCCGCTGAGGAAGGTCGGGCCGCCGATCCTGCTGGCGGCCTTCGCCGTGGCCCTGATCGGCTGGGAGAGCCTGTCGCGGGACGCCGCCGCCGGGCGGGACGCGGTCTCGGTGCTGATCGGACTGGGCTGTGGCCTGGCGGCCCTGCTGTGCTGGTCGGCCTATGCGGTCGGCAACAGCCGCTGGATGGCGCGGCTGCCGCAGGTGGGGGCGCATAACTGGTCGCTGCTGACCGGCGTGGTGACCGGCGCCTTCGCCCTGTTGCTGGCGGTGCCGGCTCTGCTGGGCGCGGGCGAAGCGACGGCGGAGCAGTGGGCGCGGCTGGCGGCGGTCAGCGTCGGGGTGGCGGTTCTGGCCTCCATCGTCGGCAACGCCTTCTGGAACCAGGCCAGCCGCCTGCTGCCGCTGTCGATGCTGGGCCAGATGATCGTGTTCGAGACCCTGTTCGCCTTCCTGTACGGCTATCTGTGGGAAGGGCGCGGGCCGACTGTGGTGGAGATCGTGGCCATGATCCTGATGATCGTCAGCGTGGTCTGGTGCCTGCGCGCGCACCGGACATCCGCCGTGGCGGTAGTGGAAGGCGACCACTGACGCGTCAGGCGGGAAAAAGTGCACTCCGAAAAAATGGAGTGCACATCGTGCACTTTTTCTCGTGTGGCGGGGTGGCGGCGAGCGGGTTCTACCGCAGGCGAGCGAGACGGACGGCGATGTCAAAGACCGGGATCAGGCTGGCACGGGCGTGCGTCAGAAACGGACGTCACGCCTCGGGTCCGGAACGGGAAACGCCGCCGGGCGAACCCGGCGGCGTTTGATTGTTCGACGATCCGTGATCCGTTCGAGGTCAGGCCGGCTTCTCTTCCAGGCGCTTGTCCAGATAGGCGCCGACGCGGCGTTCGACGGCGCCGATATGGTCCTGCCAGAAGTGGGTCGCGCCCTCTTCCAGTTCGTAGTCGATGATGATGCCCTTCTGGGTGCGCAGCTTGTTGACCACGCGCTCGACCTCGACCGGCGGGACGATGGTGTCGGCGGTGCCGTGCAGGAACAGGCCCGAGGCCGGGCAGGGGGCCAGGAAGCTGAAGTCGTACATGTTCGACGGCGGCGAGACCGAGATGAAGCCGTCCGTTTCCGGGCGGCGCATCAGCAGCTGCATGCCGATGTAGGCGCCGAACTGGTAGCCGGCGACCCAGGTCTGGGTGGCGGCGGGATTGTTGGCCTGGAGCCAGTCCAGGGCAGTGGCCGCGTCGGCCAGCTCGCCGATGCCCGAGTCGAACTCGCCCTGCGACTTGCCGACGCCGCGGCTGTTGTAGCGCAGGGTCGCGAAGCCGCGCTTCACGAAGAGCTGGTACAGGGTCACCGCCACCGGGTTGTTCATATGCCCGCCCGCCTTGGGGTGCGGGTGCAGGATCAGGGCGATGGGGGCGTTCGGACGCTTGCCCGGGGAATAACGGCCTTCGATGCGGCCAGATGCGCCGGGCAGGATGACTTCAGGCATGGGCGGAGCGAATTCCCGTGTTCAAACATCATTTCGCAGCTGCGTAATACTTGACCACGGGGGTAGGACTTTCTAAGTCCGCCTTGCGTGCCGCCGCTTTTGCGAAGGCGCGGGTTCTAGCACAGGACCCTCGTAAAGCGCGCAAATTTTGAAGGTGCGCGATGCGACTGTCGACCAAGGGACGTTACGCCGTGATGGCGATGGCCGATCTGGCCCGGAACGGACGCGCCGTGAGCGGCGAGACGCGGGCCGTTTCGCTGGCCGAAATCGCCACCCGGCAGGAGATTTCACTCAGCTATCTGGAGCAGCTGTTCGCGCGCCTGCGCAAGAGCGGGCTGGTGCAGAGCGTGCGCGGTCCGGGCGGCGGCTACCGCCTGGCGCGGGGCCCCGAGGCGACCATGGTGGCCGAGATCGTGCTGGCCGTGGACGAGCCGATCCGGGCCACGCGCTGCTCGGGCCTGGGCACGCCGCGCGGCTGCATGATGGGGGGCGAGCGCTGCATCACCCACAATCTGTGGGAAGACCTGGGCGCCGAGATCCACGCCTATCTGGCGGCGGTGTCGCTGGAGGACGTGGTCCTGAACCGCACCGGCGCGCGCCGCCGGTCGCAGGCCCCGGGCATGGAGGCGGCGGCGTGAGCGTCTACCTGGACTACAACGCCTCGGGCCTGGTGCGTCCGGAAGTGCAGGAGGCCATGGCCAAGGCCCTGGCCGACAACGGCAATCCGTCGGCGGTGCACGCCGCCGGACGCCGGGCGCGGGCGCGGATCGAGACAGCCCGGGCCCAGGTGGCCGATCTGGTCGGGGCCGATCCGACGGCGGTCATCTTCTCGTCGGGCGGCACCGAATCCAACGCCCAGGCCATCGTCAGCGCCCTGGCGGGCGGTTGCGAGCGGCTGATCGTCGGCGCGACCGAGCATCCCTGCGTGGCCGAGGCCGCCATGGCCTCTGGCGCGCCGGTCGAGGTGCTGCCGGTCGATGCGGACGGCGTGGTCGACCTGGCCTGGCTGGCCGAGGCGCTGGCGCGGCCGGGCAGGGCCGTGGTCGCCATCCATCATGCGAACAACGAAAGCGGCGTGATCCAGCCGATCGCCGAGGCGGCGAAGCTGGTGCGGGCCGCCGGCGGCTGGCTGCACGTCGACGCCATCCAGTCGGCAGGCAAGATTCCGGTCGACATGCGCGCCCTGGACACGGACACCCTGACCCTGTCGGCGCACAAGCTGGGCGGACCGCAGGGCGTCGGCGCCCTGGTGCTGAAGCCGGGCCGCGAGGGCGTGCGCATCCTGCACGGCGCCGGACAGGAGCGCGGCCTGCGCGCGGGCACCGAGAATGTGCCGGGCCTGAGCGGCTTCGGCGTCGCGGCCGACTGCGCCGCGCGCGACCTGGACGACGCCATGGCCCACGTCGGCTGGCGCGACGCCGCCGAGGCGCGGGTGAAGGCCGCCGGCGCGACCATCATCGGCGGCGCCGTGGCGCGCCTGCCCAACACCCTGTTCATGGCCGTCGAGGGCTGGGACAGCCCGCAGCAGCTGATCACCCTGGACCTGGCGGGCGTGATGATCTCGGCCGGCAGCGCCTGTTCGTCGGGCAAGACCAAGCCGTCCAAGGCCATCAGCGCCATGGGGCTGGATCACCTCGCCACGGGCGGGGTGCGCGTCTCAGGCGGGTGGGGGACCACGGAACAGGACTGGATCCGGTTCGCCGACGCCTGGATCGCGGCGTACGAAAAGCATGTCGCGCGCACCAGTGAGCGGGCGAGGGAAGTCGCGTAAATCATGGCCGCCGTTCAGGAAACCATCGACGCCGTCGCCGCTCTCGAGAAGTACGAGCACGGCTTCAGCTCTGACATCGAACAGGAGTTCGCGCCCAAGGGCCTGAACGCCGATATCGTGCGCTTCATCTCCGAGAAGAAGGGCGAGCCCGAGTGGATGCTGGAATGGCGGCTGGCCGCCTTCGAGCGCTGGCAGGCGATGGAGGAGCCGACCTGGGCGGCGGTGAAGTACACGCCGGTTGACTATCAGGACCTGTATTATTACGCCGCGCCGAAGACCAAGGAAGGGCCCAAGAGCCTGGACGAGGTCGATCCGGAGCTGCTGGCCGTCTACGCCAAGCTGGGCATCCCGCTGAAGGAGCAGGAGGTGCTGGCGGGGGTGCAGGGCGCGCCGCGGGTGGCGGTGGACGCCGTGTTCGACAGTGTCAGCGTGGTGACGACTTTCAAGGCCGAGCTGGCCAAGGTCGGCGTGATTTTCATGCCGATTTCCGAGGCCTTGCGCGAACATCCTGAGCTGGTGCGCAAATACCTGGGCTCGGTCGTGCCGGTGTCGGACAACTATTTCGCGGCGCTGAACAGCGCGGTCTTCAGCGACGGGTCCTTCGTCTACATCCCGCCGGGCGTGAAATGTCCGATGGAGCTGTCGACCTATTTCCGGATCAATGCGAGCCAGACCGGCCAGTTCGAGCGGACCCTGATCATCGCCGACAAGGGCAGCTACGTCTCGTACCTCGAGGGCTGCACCGCCCCGATGCGCGACGAGAACCAGCTGCATGCGGCGGTCGTGGAGATCGTGGCGCTGGACGACGCCGAGGTGAAGTATTCGACCGTCCAGAACTGGTACCCCGGCGACGCCGAGGGCAAGGGCGGCATCTACAACTTCGTCACCAAGCGCGCGGACTGCCGCGGCGACCGGTCGAAGGTGTCGTGGACGCAGGTGGAGACCGGCTCGGCCGTCACCTGGAAATACCCGTCCTGCATCCTGAAGGGCGAGGAGAGCTCGGGCGAGTTCTATTCGATCGCCATCACCAACGGACATCAGCAGGCCGACACCGGCACCAAGATGATCCACCTGGGCAAGAATTCGAAGAGCCGGATCATCGCCAAGGCGGTCTCCGCCGGGAAGTCCGACTCGACCTATCGCGGCCTGGTCTCGGTGCACCCGAAGGCGACCGGCGTGCGCAACTTCACCCAGTGCGACAGCCTGCTGATCGGAAAAGAGTGCGGCTCGCACACCATCCCCTACATCGAGGCCCGCAACGGCTCGGCCCAGCTGGAGCATGAGGCGACGACGACGCGGCTGTCGGACGACCAGATGTTCTATGCGCAGCAGCGCGGGCTGTCGCAGGAGGAGGCGGTGGCCCTGCTGGTCAACGGCTTCGTGCGCGACGTGCTGCAGCAACTGCCGATGGAGTTCGCCGTCGAGGCGCAGAAGCTGGTGGCGATCAGTCTGGAAGGGAGCGTGGGGTGAGCGCCGCTACACGCGATCAGCTTGTCGGACGGGCTCGTACGATCCCCCGAGACATCTCCGGAGCGGCGTCGGTCGTCGGATTCCTGTTGTCGATCCTGGGACTGGTGCTGCTGATCGCCAGCCTGCCCGGCCTGTCCGGAACCCTTCGGCCCGACTGGCGCCTGGCCCTGGTCCTTCTGGTCGCCGGCGCCGCCTTGATGTGGTGGGGCGGGAGCGTCATCCAGCGCCGCTTCTCAGCCGCGGCGACGGCCGCTGGTTTCTCGCCTGTTCAAATCCGCGAAATTGAAGATGAGGCCGAGCGCCTCAACGAAGAAGAAGACTGATGCTCTCCATCTCCAACCTCCACGTCTCCGTCGGCGACAAGCCGATCCTCAAGGGGCTGACGCTCGACGTTCCCGCCGGTGAGGTGCACGCCATCATGGGGCCGAACGGGGCCGGCAAGTCGACGCTGGGCTACGCCCTGTCGGGCCGGCCGGGCTATGAGGCGACCGAGGGCGCCGTGGCGTGGAAGGGCGACGACCTGCTGACGCTGGACCCCGCCGAGCGGGCGGCCAAGGGCGTCTTCCTGTCGTTCCAGTATCCGCTGGAGATCCCCGGCGTGCCGGCGATGACCTTCATCCGCACCGCCCTGAACGCCCAGAAGCGGGCACGCGGCGAGGAGGAGGTCTCGGCCCCCGCCTTCCTGAAGCTGGTCCGGGCGGCGTCGGCGGCGCTGAAGATGGATTTCGACATGCTCAAGCGGCCGCTGAACGTCGGCTTCTCGGGCGGCGAGAAGAAGCGGATGGAGATCCTGCAGATGGCCCTGCTGGAGCCGTCGCTGCTGATCCTGGACGAGACGGATTCGGGCCTGGACATCGACGCCCTGCGCATCGTCGCCGACGGGGTCAACGCCATGCGCTCGCCGGAACGGTCGATGCTGGTGATCACCCACTACCAGCGCCTGCTGGACTACATCAAACCCGACCGCGTCCACGTGCTGGTCGGCGGCCGCATCGTCGCCTCGGGCGGCCCGGAGCTGGCGCACCAGCTCGAGGCGGACGGCTACGACCAGTATATGGTGCAGGCGGCGTGAACGCCCCGGTGCGCATCGACCTGAAGGCTGTCGAGACGATCCCGTCGCGACGCACCGAGGCGTGGAAATACTCCGACCTGCGCCGCTGGCTGCGCGACGAGCCGCCGCTGTCGCCCGCCCTGCCCGAAGGCGAGCCCAATGCCGGGCCGTTCAAGGCGTTGACGCGCAATGAGGTGCTGATCGCCAACGGCCGCCTGAACTGGTGGTCGGAAGGCGAGATGGAGCCGGGCATCGAGGTCAGCCACCACGCCGGCCCGGACGCGCCGCGGATGGCCGACGAGATGCCGATGGGCGCGCTGGCCGCGGGCAAGGCGCTGGAGGGCGTCTACATCATCTCGTTCAAGGCCGGCGCGCCCCGCACCCTGGCGCTGCGCCTGCTCAGCGACGCGGTCAGGACCGGCCACCACGCCCGGATCGGGGTGGTGGTCGAGGCCGGCGCCCACGCCACCCTGCTGGAATCCCACGAAGGCTGGGGCGAGGCCTATCTGTCCAACACCCTGCTGGAGATCACGGTCGAGGAGGGCGCGACGCTGGAGCGGGTCGTCCTGGTCGACGAGCCGCACGACGCGATCTCGGTGGCGTCAGTCGAGGTGCGGCTGTCGAAGCAGGCGGCCTATCACCAGACCATCGCCGCCTCGGGCGCGAAGCTGCAGCGTCTGGAGACCCGCATCGCCCACGCGGGCGAGGGCGCGACGGTGCGCATGGACGGTCTCTACGCCCTGTCCGGCGACCGCCACACCGACCTGACCAGCGTGGTCGATCACCTGGGCCCCGACGGCCTGACCAGCCAGCTGACCAAGGGGGTGGTGCGCGACACCGCGCGCGGGGTCTTCCAGGGCAAGATCATCGTCGAGCGCGGGGCCGACGGCACCGACGCCCGCATGGGCCACCACGCCCTGATCCTGGGCGAGCGCGGCGAGATCGACGCCAAGCCGGAGCTGATCATCTACGCCGACGACGTGCAGTGCGCGCACGGCAATACGGTCGGCAATCTGGACGAGAGCGCCCTGTTCTACATGCAGCAGCGCGGCATTCCGGCCGATGAGGCGCGGGCCCTGCTGACCCAGGCCTTCCTGATCGAGGTGGTGGACCGCATCGCGCACGAGGGCGCGAGAGAGGTGGCGAGGACGTGGCTGACGGAACGCTTGTGAAGACCTTCGACGCCTACGCCGCGCGCGCCCAGTTCCCGATCCTGTCGCGGACGGTGAACGGCAAGCCGCTGGTCTATCTGGACTCGGCCGCCTCGGCGCAGAAGCCGCGGGCGGTCATCGACGCCCTGACGGCGGCGATGGAGGGCAGCTACGCCAATGTCCACCGCGGCCTGCACACCCTGGCCAATGAAACCACCGAGGCGTTCGAGGCCGCGCGCGAGAGCGTGGCGCGGTTCCTGAACGCCGAAAGCCCCGACAACATCGTCTGGACCAAGGGCGGCACCGAGGCGATCAACCTGGTCGCCAACGGGATCGGCCTGTCCATCCAGCCGGGCGACGAGATCATCGTCAGCCAGATGGAGCACCACTCCAACATCGTGCCGTGGCACCTGCTGCGCGAGCGGCGCGGGGCGGTGCTGAAGTGGATTCCGCTGCTGGACGACGGGTCGCTGGACATGGCGGCCTATGCCGACCTGCTGGGATCCAAGACCAAGGTCGTTGCCGTCACCCACATGTCCAATGTGCTGGGCACCATCAATCCGGTGGCCGAGATCACCCGCATGGCCCATGCGGTCGGCGCCAAGGTGCTGATCGACGGTTGCCAGGGCGCGGTGCATGGCCTGCCGGACGTGCAGGCCATCGGCTGCGACTTCTACGCCTTCACCGGCCACAAGCTGTACGGCCCCACCGGCATCGGCGCCCTGTACGGCACGACCAAGGCGCTGGAGGCCCTGCCGCCCTACCAGGGCGGGGGTGAGATGATCGAGACCGTCGAGATGGACCGGGTCACCTACGCCAAGCCGCCGCACCGGTTCGAGGCGGGCACGCCGCCGATCCTTGAGGCCATCGGCCTGGGCGCGGCGATCGAGTGGCTGAGCCAGTACGACAAGGCGGCGATCGACGCCCACGAGCGGGCGCTGTACGCCCATGCGCGGGCGCGGCTGGACGGCGTGAACTGGCTGAAGGTGATCGGCGAGGCGGAAGGGAAGGGGGCCATACTGACCTTCACCGTCGAGGGCGCCCACGCCCATGACATCGCCCAGGTGATGGACCGCTACGGCGTCGCCGTGCGCGCGGGCCTGCACTGCGCCGAGCCGCTGGCGAAAAGGTTCGGCCTGACGTCGAGCGCCCGGGCCAGCTTCGCCCTATATAATACGACCGAGGACGCCGACGCGTTCGCCGACGCCCTCATCAAGGCGCGTGAGTTCTTTGCATGACCGACCCGATGACCTCTGAAGCCCCGACACCGGACGATGACGGCGGCCGCGCCGCCGCGGTGGAATCCGGCAAGATCAGCCAGCAGGAGCTGGACAAGCTGACCGACGACATCATCGAGGCGCTGAAGACGGTGTTCGATCCGGAAATCCCGGTCGACATCTATGAGCTGGGCCTGATCTACAAGGTCGACCTGTCGGACGAGCGCGACGTGCAGGTCGAGATGACCCTGACCGCCCCCGGCTGTCCCGTGGCCGGCGAGATGCCGATCTGGGTCGAGCAGGCGGTGATGAAGGTCGACGGCATCCGCTCGGCCCGCGCCGACATCGTCTTCGACCCGCCGTGGGATCCCTCCAAGATGAGCGACGAGGCCAAACTCGCGCTCAACATGTTCTGAGGACTGGATGAGCGAACTTTCGACCACCACCCGTCCGCGCCGTCCCCGTCCCAAGGCGATCAGCCTGACGGACGCCGCCGCTGCGCGCGTGAAGGACCTGATGGCTTCGGCCGAGGGTTCGGTCGTGGGCCTGCGCGTCGGCATCAAGAACGGCGGCTGCGCGGGTCAGGAATACACCTTCGCCTTCGCCGACAGCATCCAGCCGCTGGACGAGGTGGTCGAGGACAAGGGCGCCACCGTGCTGATCGACGGCAAGGCGGTGCTATATCTGATCGGTTCGGAGCTGGACTTCGAGACCTCCAAGCTGGCCTCCAAATTCGTGTTCCGGAACCCGAACCAGACGGATGCCTGCGGTTGCGGCGAGAGCGTCACCATCGTTCCGGTAAAGGCCGACTGAGATGATCCGCCTCGAGGGGGTGACCCGGCGCTATCGCAGCGCGGCGGGCGAGCGCGTGGCGCTGGACAGCGCCGACCTGCATGTCGCCAAGGGCGAAGTGTTCGGCGTGGTCGGCCGCTCGGGCGCCGGCAAGTCGACCCTGATCCGCACCATCAACCGGCTGGAGACGCCGGACGCCGGCAAGGTGTTCGTGGACGGGCAGGAGATCACCGCCCTGAACCCGGCCGAGCTGCGCGCGGCACGGCGCCGGATCGGCATGATCTTCCAGCATTTCAACCTGCTGAACGCCAAGACGATCGCCGAGAACGTGGCCTTTCCGCTGCGGCTGGAAGGGCGGCCTGAGGCGGAGGTGAAGGCGCGGACGGCGGAGCTGCTGGAGCGGCTGGGCCTGTCCGAGCACGCGAACAAGCATCCGGCCCAGCTTTCGGGCGGCCAGAAGCAGCGCGTCGGCATCGCCCGCGCCCTGGCCTGCGGCCCCGGCGTCCTGCTGTGCGACGAGGCGACCAGCGCGCTGGATCCCGAGACGACCGAGGAGATCCTGACCCTGCTGGACGGACTGAACCGCGACCTGGGCCTGACCATCGTGCTGATCACCCACCAGATGGAGGTGGTGCGCCGGGTCTGCGACCGGGTGGCGGTGCTGAAGGACGGCCGGATCGTGGAGCAGGGCGCGACGGCCGACGTCTTCCTGCATCCGCAGCATCCGGTGACCCGCGCCATGCTGGCCGAGGGCGAGGAGGCGTTCGACGCCTCGGTCGTGCCCGCCGGGGCGCGGCTGGCCAAGCTGACCTTCCGCGGCGCCTCGACCTATGAGCCCGAGCTGAGCCGCGTCGCGCGCTCGGTGGGCGTGGACTATTCGATCCTGTCGGGCCGCATCAGCCGCATCCGGGGCGAGCCCTACGGCCAGCTGGTGGTCGCCTTCACCGGCGGCGACGCCGAGGCGGCGGTGGCGCAACTGACGGCGCGCGGCGTTTCGGTTGAAAGCGTCCTGGGGGAGGCCGCCTGATGTTCGACAACGTCGACTGGAGCGAGATCGGCCGCGCCACCGTGGACACCCTGCTGATGCTGGGTGGGTCGCTGGTGCTGACGGTGATCCTGGGCGTGCCGCTGGGCGTGCTGCTGTACCTGTCGGGCAAGGGGCGGCTGGCGGCCAATCCGGTGCTGAACGCCGTGCTGTCCTTCGTGGTCAATGTGCTGCGCTCGGTGCCCTTCATCATCCTGCTGATCGTCATGCTGCCGGTGACGGTGCTGCTGGTCGGGACCTCGCTGGGCGTGGCCGGGGCCATCCCGCCGCTGGTCGTGGGCGCGGCCCCCTTCTATGCGCGCCTGGTCGAGACGGCCCTGCGCGAGGTGGACAAGGGCGTGGTCGAGGCGACCCAGGCCATGGGCGGTTCGACCTTCCAGATCGTCACCCGCGCCCTGCTGCCCGAAGCCCTGCCGGGCGTCATCGCCGGCGCGACCGTCACGGCCATCGCCCTGGTCAGCTACACCGCGATGGCGGGGGTGGTCGGGGCCGGCGGCCTGGGCGACCTGGCCGTGCGTTTCGGCTATCAGCGCTTCCAGACGGACGTCATGGTCGTGACCGTCGTCCTGCTGCTGGTGCTGGTGCAAATCCTCCAGATGATCGGCGACCGCGTGGTCGCCGCCGTGTCCCACCGCTGATCGCTCCCCCCGAAAGGCCCTGCCATGATCCGTCGTTCGCTCCTGCTTTCCGCCGCCGCCGTCCTGACGCTCGCAGCCTGCGGCGCGGGCGGGGAGAAGAAGGGCGCCGAGGGCGGCCCGCTGCTGGTCGGCGCGACCGCCGTGCCGCACGCCGAGATCCTGGAGGTCGTGAAGCCGATCCTGGCCGCCGAGGGCGTGCCGATCGAGATCAAGGTGTTCAACGACTACGTCCAGCCGAACGTGCAGCTGGCCGAGCGCCGGCTGGACGTGAACTATTTCCAGACCAAGCCCTATCTGGACGAGTTCAACGCCGCGCGCGGGACCAGCCTGATCACCGTCGCGGGCGTGCACGTCGAGCCGCTGGGCCTGTACTCGCGCAAGCATACGGCGCTGGCCGCCCTGCCTGCGGGAGCGCAGGTGATCCTGCCGAATGACGCGTCCAACACCGGCCGCTCGCTGCTGCTGCTGCAGTCGGCGGGTCTGATCACCCTGCGCGACGGCCAGAACCCTCTGCAGACGGTGCGCGACATCACCGGCAACCCGAAGGGTCTAGTCTTCCGCGAGGTCGAGGCGGCGACCATCCCGCGCATCCTGCCGCAGGTCGATGCGGCGGTGATCAACACCAACTACGCGCTCGACGCAGGCCTGAAGCCGCGCGCCGACGCCCTGGTGCTGGAGGGGGCGAACAGCCCCTACGTCAACTATCTGGTCGCGCGCCCCGACAACCAGAACGACCCGCGCGTGCAGGCCCTGGCCCGCGCCCTGCGCAGCCAGGCGGTGAAGGACTTCATCGCGCAGAAGTACGAAGGCGCGGTGATTCCGGCGGCGTGAGGGGCGAGGGAGTAGGGCTTAGGAACTAGGGGGGAGGCGACGCTTCCCCTCGCTGATCAGCCACTCCACCACCTCAAGCGGGATTTCAGGTTCGAAGGCCGAGAAGGTCATCGAGCCGTCCCGGTCGCTGCGGAAGACCTCGGCGATCGAGTTCTCGTGCTCGTGCCCGTCGTAGAAGAGTTCGAGATACATCCCGTCTCGCGGGACATCTGAGCCCATCGTAACAGCTATGGTTCGACCACGGAGCTTCATGCGGCGGCGGCCTTCGCCGCCGCCTCAGCCTTCTTCACCTCGTCCGGCGTCGGCACCTGAACCGCCGGCGTCACGGGATTGCCCGTGGCCTCGGCGATCAGTTCGGCGGTGCGGCCTTCGACGGCGGCCTCCAGCCGGGCCAGGAACTCGTCTTTCGGCAGGCCGGTGGGGATGGGGTCGAGGAACTCCAGCGTGGCCGTGCCCGGGTTCTTGCGAAACGCCTCCTGCGGCCAGAACAGGCCCAGGTTGGTCGCGACCGGCACCACCGGCATGTCGAAGTCGCGGTACATGTGCCAGACGCCCGAGCGGTAGCGATACTTCTCGCCGACCTTGGCCAGGTTGCCTTCCGGATAGATCAGGATCTTGCGGCCCTCGGCGTGGGCGTCGGCGGCGCGGTGCTTGAGAGCGTCGCGCGCGGCGCGACCGCCGCAGTTGTTGACGACGATGGCCCCCAGCTTGCGCAGCACCGTGCCCAGCAGCGGAAACTTCTCCAGGTGGTCGCCGGTGACGAAGGCCAGGTCCTGGAACCGGTCGTAGGTGGCGAAGCCGTCGCCCCAGCTCTGGTGCTTGGAGGCGATGATGAAGGCGCCCTGGGGCAGCCGGTCCTCGCCGCGATACTGGATGCGGATGCCCGCCAGCACGCGCATGGCCTGCACCATCCGCTTCACATAGCGGCGGATGATCCAGCCTGTGGCCCCGCGGCCGGGCGCCAGGGCCGCGATACAGGCGGCCAGGGTGTAGACGATGGACAGCGACCAGTAGGCGATCGCGAAGGCGAAGCTGCGCATGGGGGGACTATGCCCTGTTCTGACGGCAGGCCAACCGATCAGGCGGCGATGTCGAGCGATTCGGCCGAGGTGACCCGGTTCCGCCCGGTTCGCTTGGAGGCGTAGAGGGCCGCGTCGGCGCGTTCCAGCAGGGTCGAGCCCGTCTCGCCCGGACGGCGCACCGCGAAGCCGGCGGAGATGGTCACCGCGCCCAGTTCGTCATTGGTGGAGCGGCGTCGCAGCGAGCGCGACGCGATCTCCTTGCGGATGGCCTCCAGCGCGACCTCGACCTGCTTGCTGCTCTCGCGCGGGAAGATGACGGCGAACTCCTCGCCGCCGTAGCGGGCGGCGATGCGGGGCAACTGGCCGTAGCGGCCGATGACGCTGGCGACATAGCGCAGGACCTGGTCGCCGGTCTGGTGGCCCCAGGTGTCGTTGAAGCGCTTGAAGTGATCGACGTCGAGGACGGCCAGGACCATCGGTTCGCCGTCGGCCTCGACCTGCTGGCAGGCGGCGGCCAGATGTTCGTCGAAGGCCTTGCGGTTGGCCAGGTTGGTCAGGGCGTCCGTCATCGCGTCGCGGCGCACCTGTTCCAGGTGTTCGCGCAGGCGGGCGACCTCCTTGGTGGAGGCGTCGAGCTTCTTCTCCAGCGTCTCGTTCTCGCGCTGGACCCGGCGGGTGGCGGTGCTCAGGCCGCCGACGATGGTCTTCAGGGTCTCGCCGTCGCCGGCGGCGTCGATGCTGCTGGCGGCCTTGTCCAGGGTCTGGCCGTAGGCGGCCTGGGACCTGTGGGCCCGGGATATGGCGTCGGCGACGCTGGACAGCTCGCGGTCCAGCACCCGGCCGGCGTCGCGGATCTCTTCGGTCAGGCGTCCGCGCGGCAGGTATTCGGCCGCCAGCATGTCGGCGGTGGCCTCGGTGAACGGCTCTTCGGCGGCCAGGATGCGCTGGATCTCACGGCCCAGGGCTCCATCGGGGTCCCCGAGATAGTGGAGCCACAATTCGAAATTCAGCGGGGTGGGCCAGACGCCCGCCGCCTCCATCTCATCGATCACCCGACGCGACAGGCTATAGGCTTCCGGTCCCCGGAGCGTGGTCTCGACCGACGAGGTCATGCGGAATTCTTCCCCATGCATCCGCCCCTGACGAACGGATACAGCGGCAAGACGCTAGAACGCCGATCGGTAACGCCGGGTTAAGCGTAACCGTAAGAAGGCCGGAAAAGCCGTTAGTTTTTGATGGTCACCGGGCGGCGCAGGAAGGCCGGGATATCGGCCTCGCCGAACGGACGGCCGTTGCCGGCGCGCGCGTCGTCCGCCGGAGCGGCCTCGCGGCGGTCGGCGTTGCGGTCCCGATCACGATCCCGGCCACGACCCCGCTCGCGGCGCGGTTCGCGGGGTTCGCGAGGCTCGGCAGCGGGCGCGGCTTCGGCCACGGGCGCGACGGCGTCCGGCGCGGCCTCAGTGACCGGGGCGGCCTCGACCGGCGCATCCACGGCGGGCTTGGCGCCGCGACGGCTGCGGGTGCGGCGGGCGGGCGCGGCCTCTTCGGCGGCGGGCGCGGCGACTTCAGCGGCGGGCTGTTCGACCGCGGCCTCGACCGATGCGTCCTCGGCGCGGGCGCGGGCAGGGCGTTCGCTGCGGGTGCGGCCGCGCTTGTCGCCGCGGCCCCCATCACGACCACTGTCACGACCGCCGTCACGGCGCGGCTGGTCCTTGATGGCGGCGAAGTCGATGCCGTCCAGCGTCAGCTCCTGCGGGTCCATCTTGATCAGCTTGAGCACCTTATCCAGCGACTTGTCGTCGGAGGGGGTGACGATCATGAAGGCCTGGCCCAGCTTGCCGGCGCGGCCGGTGCGGCCGATGCGGTGCACATAGTCGTCGGCGTGGTGCGAGACGTCGTAGTTGAAGACGTGGCTGACATCCGGGATGTCCAGGCCCCGCGCGGCGACGTCGGAGGCCACCAGAATCTTCAGCGCGCCCGAGCGGAAGTCCGCCAGGGTCTTGGTGCGCAGGGACTGGTCCAGATCGCCGTGGATCGGCGCGGCGTCGAAGCCGTGCAGCTTGAGCGACTTGGCGACGATGTCGACTTCCGACTTGCGGTTACAGAAGACGATGCCGTTCTTCACGTCGTCGCGGCCGACCAGGGCGCGCAGGGCGGTGCGCTTGGCCTTGGGATCCGAGGTCGGGATGCGGACGATGTACTGGGTGATGGTGTCGGCGGTCATGGCCGGACGCGAGGCCTCGATCCGGGTCGGATCCTTGAGGAACTGCGTGGTCAGGCGCGTGATCTCGGGCGGCATGGTGGCCGAGAAGAACAGGGTCTGGCGCTTGGGCGGCGTCAGTTTGAAGATCTTCTCGATGTCCGGGATGAAGCCCATGTCCAGCATGCGGTCGGCTTCGTCGACGACCATGATCTCGACGCCGTTCAGCATCATCTTGCCGCGCTCGAACAGGTCGATCAGGCGGCCCGGGGTGGCGATCAGCACGTCCACGCCCTTGTTCAGGGCGGCGACCTGGTCGCCCATCGACACGCCGCCGATCAGCAGCACCCAGTTCAGCTTGGTGCCCTTGGCGTATTTGGCGAAGCTTTCGGCGACCTGGTCGGCCAGCTCGCGGGTCGGGGCCAGCACCAGGGCGCGCGGCATGCGGGCGCGGGCGCGGCCGGACTGCAGCCGGTCGATCAGGGGCAGGGTGAAGGCGGCGGTCTTGCCGGTGCCGGTCTGGGCGATGCCCAGGACGTCGCGGCCGGCGAGGGCCACCGGGATGGCGGCGGCCTGAATGGGGGTGGCGGTCGTATAGCCGGTATGGGCGACCGCTTGCAGGGTCGTGGGCGAGAGGCCCAGTTGCGAGAATTCTGTCATGGGTCCTTGGGACTGTGGAAGGACGCCCCGCGCATCGGGCCGTCGTGCGATGTCTCGGAACCGCCCTGTGCCGTGGGCGAGCGGGCGGCGCGAATTCGCCAGTCCTGTCCCGTAACGTGGGCCGCATATAGAAGCCCCTGCGCGATAGTCAACTATTCGTGTGACGGCGTTCGGGGGTTGGCAGAACCTTACACGATGTTAATGTCCGTCTCGGGAAGGGTCTTTGTGAGGGTATCTGTATGCTGCGTGCGCTAGCCGTGGCGACCGTTGCGGTCGCCTGTCTCGCCGCCGGCCCGGGTCGGGCCGATATGAATTCCGCCTTCGGCAACACCGTCATGTCCCGGTATCCGGACGGCGGCTGGGTCAAGCACTGGTTCAATCCGGACGGCAGCTACGCCGCCCAGTTCTCGGACGGCCGCCGCCTGGCCGCGCGCTGGAGCGTGCAGGGCGAGCGGATCTGCCTGACGAACATGCGCCCCAACATGCTGATCCCGCGCTTCTGCACGGCGCTGATCGAGGCCGATGTCGGCGACACCTGGCAGTCGCGCGATCCGCTGGGCCGCCGCGTCCAGAACGTGCTGCTCGCTGGACGCCAGTAGGGGCGCTCAACCCGCCGCCTGAGGCGCACAGACAAACGGCCGCTCCGGGGGAGCGGCCGTTTTGTTGTCGTCGGTATCGATGGAGAGGGGCGGTGCGCCATCCCTTCAGAGTAGCAGAACCTTGAGCGGATCGACGCGGAGCAAGCTCGACGTGGCGGCTGCGGCGGCTAGTATCCCGTGATGCTCCTCGAATTCCTCCTCGCTGCGGCCCTATCGCAGACGCCGGCTCAGGACAGCATCCGCGACTTTACGATCAGGCGGATGGACTTCGTGCTCTTCCATCAGGAGATCGACCCGGAGAACGTCAGTCGTCTGTCTCGTATCCTCGGCGAGGGGGAGATCCTCGATGTGCAAAGCCCGGGTGGAGACATCTGGGCGACCATCGACATGGCCCGCCTTGTCCGGGAGCGGCGAGCCCGGGTTCGCACCACGGCCGAATGCAGCTCTGGTTGCGCGATCGTGTGGGTGACGGCGCGGGAGAGGATGGTGGACGGGTTCACCGCTATCACCTTCCATGGCAACCCGATCAGTTCGCTGGCGTGGATGCGCGCCAACCCTGGAACGATGCGTGATGAGGAAATCCGGTTTGCCGAATCGAGCGCCGCCGCGCTGACCGCCGTCCTGGATGAGGCCCGAATTCAGCCTTGGCTGTTCCTGTGCGCCAACCGCCTACAGAACCAGGTGCATACGGTACGACCAGACCTGACGCTTCCGACCAGCGAGCGTTTTACGTCCACTGAGGACTACCATCTGGTCTGGTTCCCTCGATCCATTCTCGAAGCCGCGGGGGTTCGTCACCTGGATAGCTATGACGAGCCGAATGCGCGGCAGCGACAGGCGATCGAGACCGAGCAAGGGACACGGCGCGTTCCCAAAAGGATCTACTGGGCCAAGGATGGCGATTGCGACATCGATCGTGAGGCCTCGGCGGGTTAGCGGCGGGCGCTCCGCATGTGGTCAGGCCCGAAACACAAACGGCCGCTCCGAAGGGAGCGGCCGTTTTGTTGTCGTCGGTATCGATGGAGGGGGGCGGTGCGCCATCCCTTCAGAAGAAGGAATGGCGCGAGTGACGGGGCTCGAACCCGCGACCTCCGGCGTGACAGGCCGGCACTCTAACCAACTGAGCTACACCCGCGTTTCCCGACCGAAGCGCTGGTGCGCCGCGGCGAGGGGCGTCGTTTAGGCGGGCTCGCCGGGCGCGTCAAGCACGTCGGATAAGGAAAATCCGGATCAGCGGTTGGCGACCCCCGGACCCGCCACCGCGGCGGCTTCCGGAGGCGCGACGGGGCCCGCCACGCCGCCGTCCGCGGGCAGCTGGGCGGCCACGGCGGGCGGCGGCGGTTCATAGTGGACGCCGACGCCGGGGCCGACCGGCAGGTCGAAGGCGACCCAGGCGGCGACCATGGCCAAGCCGGCGACCAGGAAGGCCCCGGCGTAGGGCAGCATGGTCGACATCAGCGATCCCAGGCCGAATTTCGGGTCCCAGCGCTGGGCGAAGGTCAGAATCAGCGGGAAGTAGCTCATCAGCGGCGTGGCGATGTTGGTGACGGAATCACCCATGCGGTAGGCGGCGGTGGTCATCTCCGGGCTGATGCCCAGCAGCATGAACATGGGCACCACGATGGGCGCCAGCGCGGACCATTTGGCCGAGGCCGAGCCGATGAACAGGTCGAAGAAGCAGGACACCAGGACCACGCTGATGAGCAGCAGCGGGGCGGGCAGGTTGATCTGCTGCAGGCCGGCCGCCGCGTTGATGGCCAGAATCGGTCCCAGCCCCGACCAGTTGAACATGGCTACGAAGTGGGCGGCGAAGAAGGCCAGCACGAGGTAGGGCGCCAGCTGGGAGATGCCCTCGCGCATCATGCGCACCAGGTCGCGATGGTTGGTCACGGTGCGCGAGCCGACGCCAAAGGCCGCGCCGGTGACGAAGAAGGTGACGGCGAAGAAGGCGGCCAGCGACTTGTAGAGCGGGTTGAAACGCTGGGCGGCCTCGGCGTCCGGATCGACGAAGGGCGAGCCGGGCAGGAGGGTGATCAGGGTCCACAGGGCGATCATGCCCAGCACCGTCAGGCCGGCGAAGCGCAGGCCGCGCTTTTCGTCGGCGGTCAGCGGCGTCTTCTCGTCCGCGGCGGGCGCGTTGACGCCGGCGGCGGGCTTCCACGGCCCCAGGCGCGGCTCGATGACCCGATCGGTCAGGAACCAGACGATGGGGGTGAAGACGGCGACGACGCCGATGATGAAGAACCAGTTGCCCGCGATGTTCACCGAATAGGACGGATCGATCAGGTGGGCGGCCGGCTCGGTGATGCCCAGGATTAGGGCGTCGCTGGCGCCGGGGAACAGATTGCCGGCGTAGCCGCCCGAGACGGCCGCGAAGCCGGCGGCGAGACCCGCCAGCGGGTGACGGCCCGCCGCGGCGAAGATGACCGCGGCCAGCGGGATGACCACGACGTAGGAGGCGTCCGAGGCGTGGTGCGAGACCATGCCGGTGATCACCACGATGGGCGTCAGGATGGATTTGGGGGCGTTCAGCAGGGCGCTGCGGATGGCGGTGGAGAACAGTCCGCTGCGCTCCGCGACCGAGGCGCCGTAGATGATGGTGATGACGATGCCCAGCGGCGGGAACTCCGCCAGGGTGCGCGGCATGCCGATGATCAGCCGCTCCAGATTCTCGGGCGCGAGCAGGCTGACCGCCTTCAGGGTGTCGCCGGTGACCGGATTGACCGCCGCCCAGCCCAGGCCCGAGCCGATCAGGCTGAGCACGATCAGCCCGCCGATGAGCCAGAGGAAGAGGAAGACCGGGTCGGGCAGGCGGTTGCCCACCCGTTCGACGGCGTTCAGGACCCGTGCGCCAATGGCCATCCGCGTATCTCCCCCGGATTGTTTCGCGAACTTCCATAGGCGTGAAGCGGCGGTTCGGGACAAGACGCGGGCCCTGCGACATGTCGCCCGCAAATCTGCGAACCGTTCGCAAGAAAAACCTTTCACCATATGGGTTTGAACCCCGGCAGTTCCGGGGCTAGAAAGCGCCGAATCCGCCCCTCCCTCTGTGGCGGACGAGGTCCCTCCGGATGAATGCATTCCTTCTCGAATATCTGCCGATCGTGATCTTTCTCGGGATCGCGGCGGTGCTCGGGCTCGGCTTCATGCTGGCCGCCTGGGTGCTGGCCCCCAAGAACCCCGACTCGGAGAAGCTGTCCGCCTATGAGTGCGGGTTCAACGCGTTCGACGACGCGCGCATGAAGTTCGACGTGCGCTTCTACCTGGTGTCGATCCTCTTCATCATCTTCGACCTGGAAGTGGCCTTCCTGTTCCCGTGGGCGGTGTCGATGTTCGACCTGTCGCACGCGGGCATGATCTTCGCCTTCTGGTCGATGATGGTGTTCCTCGGCGTGCTGACCGTCGGCTTCATCTACGAATGGAAGAAGGGCGCGCTCGAATGGGAGTGACGACCAACAACGTGCCGCTGATCGGCATGGGCAACTCCGGCGCGTCGCCGGTGGGGCCGGGCGCCTCGTCGCCCGTCGCTTTCGGGATGGGCGCGCGCTCGACCGTCGAGGGCTATGACCCGGCGATCCACGACAAATTCTTCGAGGCCGTGAACGCCGAACTGGGCGAGCGGGGCTTCATCACGACCTCGCTGGACGACGTCATCAACTGGGCGCGCACCGGCTCGCTGATGTGGATGACCTTCGGTCTGGCCTGCTGCGCCGTGGAAATGATGCAGGCCTCGATGCCGCGCTTCGACATGGAGCGCTTCGGCATGGCCCCGCGCGCCAGCCCGCGTCAGTCCGACCTGATGATCGTGGCCGGCACCCTGACCAACAAGATGGCTCCGGCCCTGCGCAAGGTCTACGACCAGATGCCGGACCCGCGCTATGTGCTGTCCATGGGCAGCTGCGCCAACGGCGGCGGCTATTATCACTACAGCTACAGCGTTGTTCGTGGTTGTGACCGGGTGGTCCCGGTCGACGCCTATGTGCCGGGCTGCCCGCCGACGGCGGAGGCGCTGCTGTACGGGCTGCTGCAGCTGCAGAAGAAGATCCGCCGCACGGGGACCATCGACCGATGACCTCTCTGGTGAAGCAACAGGAACTCGAGACCGCCCTGACGCCGCTGGGCGCCGAGATGGTGGCCGAGCTGGGCGTGCAGGCGCAGGTGGCCTTCGGCGAGCTGACGCTGGTCGCGGACCGCGAGAAGATCGTCGAGGTCCTGACGGTGCTGAAGGACCGCTTCGGCTTCCAGCAGCTGCTGGATCTGTGCGGCGTGGACTTCCCGGACCGGGAAGAGCGGTTCGAGGTGGTCTATCACCTGCTGTCGCTGACCCGGAACGCGCGCATCCGCGTGAAGGTGACGACGGACGAGGTCCAGCCGGTGCCGAGCGCCGTGTCGGTCTTCCCCTGCGCCGACTGGTTCGAGCGCGAGGCGTTCGACATGTACGGCATGCTGTTCGAGGGCCATCCGGACCTGCGCCGGCTGCTGACCGACTACGGCTTCCAGGGACATCCGCTGCGCAAGGACTTCCCGATGACCGGCTATGTCGAGGTCCGGTACGACGAGGAGCAGAAGCGGGTGGTCTACGAACCCGTCAAGCTGACCCAGGAGTTCCGCAACTTCGACTTCCTGTCGCCGTGGGAAGGCGCTGAGTATCCCGCCCCGGTCCTGCCGGGCGACGAGAAGGTGAAGGGCTGATGGCTGATTCCAACACCATCCCGGCCCCTGTCGGCACCGACGTGTTCGACGACCTGCCGCACGACGGGCGGACCGACCACGCCCGGGCGATGGACGACCGCAAGTTCACCATCAACTTCGGCCCGCAGCACCCGGCCGCGCACGGCGTGCTGCGCCTGGTGCTGGAGCTGGACGGCGAGCTGGTCACCCGCGTCGATCCGCACATCGGCCTGCTGCACCGCGGCACCGAGAAGCTGATGGAGGCGCGCACCTATCTGCAGAACGTGCCGTACCTGGATCGCCTCGACTACGTCGCGCCGATGAACCAGGAGCACGCCTTCTGCCTGGCGATCGAGAAGCTGCTCGGCGTCGAGGTGCCGTACCGCGCCCAGCTGATCCGCGTCCTGTACTCGGAAATCGGCCGCATCCTCTCCCATCTTCTGAACGTGACGACCCAGGCCATGGACGTCGGCGCCCTGACGCCGCCGCTCTGGGGCTTCGAGGAACGCGAGAAGCTGATGGTGTTCTACGAGCGCGCCTGCGGGGCGCGTCTGCACGCCAACTACTTCCGCCCGGGCGGCGTCCACCAGGACCTGCCGAGCGACCTGATCGACGACATCGGCCGCTGGTGCCAGACCTTCCCGGCGGCGCTGAAGGACATCGAGAGCCTCGTCACCGAGAACCGCATCTTCAAGCAGCGCAACGTCGACATCGGCGTGGTGTCGAAGCAGCAGGCGCTGGACTGGGGCTTCACCGGCGTGATGATCCGCGGTTCGGACATTCCGTGGGACCTGCGCAAGTCGCAGCCCTACGAATGCTACGCCGATCTCGAGTTCGACATCGCCGTGGGCAAGAACGGCGACTGCTGGGACCGCTACCTGTGCCGCATCGAGGAGATGAAGCAGTCGGTGCGGATCATGGAGCAGTGCATCCACAAGCTGCGCAACTGTCCCGGCGAGCCGGTGATGATCGAGGACAACAAGATCGTCCCGCCCAAGCGCGGTGAGATGAAGCGCTCGATGGAAGCGCTGATCCACCACTTCAAGCTCTACACCGAGGGCTTCAAGACGCCCGAGGGCGAGGTCTACGCCTCGGTCGAGGCGCCCAAGGGCGAGTTCGGCATCTATCTGGTGTCGGACGGCACCAACAAACCCTATCGCGTGAAGATTTCGGCGCCGGGCTTCCGCTCGCTGCAGGCGATGGACTGGATGAACCGCGGCCACATGCTGGCCGACGTGTCCGCCATCCTCGGTTCGCTCGACATCGTTTTCGGAGAAGTGGACCGATGAGCGTTCGTCGTCTCGCCAAGGAACAGCCGGCCTCGTTCGCCTTCTCGAAGGCGACCAAGGCCAAGTGCGACTGGTGGATCGCCAAATATCCCGAGAACCGTCGTCAATCGGCGGTGATCCCGATCCTGTGGCTGGTCCAGAAGCAGGAGGGCTGGGTGTCCGAGCCCGCCATCCGCGCCATCGCCGAACTGCTGGGCATGCCCTTCATCCGGGTGCTGGAGGTCGCGACCTTCTACACCATGTTCATGCTGGAGCCGGTCGGCTCGGCGGCCCTGATCCAGGTGTGCGGCACCACGCCCTGCATGCTGCGCGGCGCCGGCGACCTGATGGATGTCTGCAAGAAGAAGATCGGGCCGAAGCAGACCCTGAGCGCCGACGGCCGCTTCACCTGGGAAGAGGTCGAGTGCCTGGGCGCCTGCGCCAACGCCCCGATGGCGATGATCAACGACTATTATTTCGAAGACCTGACCGCCGAGAACATGGCGCAGATCATCGACGACTTCGCCGCCGGCAAGAAGCCCAAGCCCGGCTCGCGCGTCGGCCGCGCCAGCTCGGAGCCGGAAGGCGGGGCCCTGACCCTGACCGACGCCAGGCTGTATGACGGCTCGGCGGCCAAGCCGATCAAGAAGCTGCCCAACAGCGATCCGGTGACGGCATGAGCCAGAAGCCGACTCTCAGCCCCCAAGTCGCCTCGGGCCTGTTCATCGCCGCGGGTGCGATGTGGTGCTTGGCTGCCTGGATGGGTAAAGAGGCGGCGTTCTACGGCGTCGGCGCGATGTTCGTGCTTCTCGGGATCGCCAACCTGGCGCGGGCGCGCAGGGGCGGGGCGTCATGAGCCTGCCGGATCTCGACACCGAGGAAGGCCGCGCGGCCTACCGCAAGGAACTGATGGCCGTGGGCCGTCCGTACCGGCTGGGCGGGCTGGCGCTGGTCGTGGCCGGCGCCGGCTACGTCCTGGGCACCCGTTACGCCGGCCTGCCCGCCGACCAGACGCTGACGGTGGTCGCCTTCGGCGCCGTGGCCGCGGGCTGGGTGCTGTTCCTGGCCGGCCGGTTCATGCGCACCCAGCACCACAAGCGCCGCCTGAGGGAGGGCCTGTGATGGCTGAGCAGGATCCCAAGAAGCTGGGGCAGATCTATTTCTGGGTCGGCGTCAGCGATGTCGTGATCGGGGCGGGGCTGGCTTTGGCGAGCCTGACCGGTCTGTTCGGCCCGGGCATGGACGTGCTGGCGATCGTCGGCGGAGTGATGGCGCTGGTTGGCGTCGGCTTCATCGTCTTCGGGCGAAACCAATTGAGCAACGCCGACAGCCGGCGTGGAGATCTGAACTGACCATGGTCGGAATCCTCGAAGACAAGGATCGCATCTTCACCAACCTCTATGGTCTCCAGGATTGGGGCCTCGAGGGCGCGAAGAAACGCGGCGCGTGGAACGCGACGAAGGACATGCTCGACCTGGGTCGGGACTGGATCATCACCAACGTCAAGAACTCGGGCCTGCGCGGACGCGGCGGCGCCGGCTTCTCGACCGGCCTGAAGTGGTCCTTCATGCCCAAGGAGGTGAAGGATCGTCCTCACTACCTGGTGGTCAACGCCGACGAATCCGAGCCTGGGACCGCCAAGGACCGGGAGATCATGCGCCACGATCCGCAGCTGCTGATCGAGGGCTGCCTGATCGCCAGCTTCGCGATGCAGGCGCACGCCTGCTACATCTACCTGCGCGGCGAGTACGTGCTGGAGCGCGAGCGCATGGAGGCGGCGGTCAAGCAGGCCTATGAGGCCAAGCTGATCGGCAAGAACAACGTCCACGGCTGGGACTTCGACGTCTACATCCACCATGGCGCGGGCGCCTACATCTGCGGCGAAGAGACCGCCCTGCTGGAGAGCCTGGAAGGCAAGAAGGGCCAGCCGCGCCTGAAGCCGCCGTTCCCGGCCGGCGCGGGCCTGTACGGCTGCCCGACCACGGTGAACAACGTCGAGTCGATCGCGGTCGTCGGCACCATCCTGCGCCGCGGGGCCGAGTGGTTCGCCGGCTTCGGCCGGCCGAACAACACGGGCACCAAGCTGATGACCATCAGCGGCCACGTGAACCGGCCGTGCAATGTCGAAGAGGCGATGTCGATCCCGCTGAAGCAGCTGCTGGAAGAGCACTGCGGCGGCGTGCGCGGCGGCTGGGACAATCTGAAGGCTGTGATCCCGGGCGGCTCGTCCGTGCCGCTGATCACGCGCGAGATGTCCGAGACGGCGCTGATGGACTTCGACTCCCTGCGCGATATGCGCTCGGGTCTGGGGACCGCGGCGGTCATCGTCATGGACGAGTCGACCGATCTGGTGAAGGCGATCGCCCGCATCAGCTATTTCTACAAGCACGAGAGCTGCGGCCAGTGCACGCCGTGCCGCGAAGGCACCGGCTGGATGTGGCGCGTGCTGGAGCGGATGGCGATCGGCGAGGCCGACCCGTCCGAGATCGACCTGCTGCTGGACGTGGCCGGCCAGGTGGAAGGTCACACCATCTGCGCCCTGGGCGACGCCGCGGCGTGGCCGGTGCAGGGGCTGATCCGCCACTTCCGCCATGAGATCGAGGACCGCATCGCCCAATACCGCAGCCGCCGCGCGAACTTCGCCGGCCATGCGATCGCGGCGGAGTAGGGGAAGATGTCCACGCGTCTTTCAATCCTGATGCTGTCGGCGGCGGCGCTGGTCGCCTGCTCGCCCAAGCCCGCCGAGGCTCCGGCCAAGGCCGAGACCCCCGCGCCTGCGGCTGCTCCCGCCGAGCCGGCCGCCCCGGCTGCTGTGCCCGCGACGTCGGACGTGACGCCCAAGGCCGGTGAAAGCTACTGGACGGTGCGCGCCCGGCTGGTCGCAGCAGGCTTCACGCCCGTGGACACCAATGACGAGGAGTTCACGGTCTGTCCGGACGCGATGCAGCAGCAGCGCGAGATTTCCGTCCGCGAATGCCCCAGCACCGTCGAGGTGCTGCCGGAAGTGAACAGCTGCGCCGGGACCGGTATGGGCAACTGCCTGACCAACTGGCGCAGCCCGGACGGCCGTTTCCTGAAGATCTTCACCGTCGACGGCCCCCAGCCGGGCGTCGTGCAGTCCATCGAATGGTCCAACACCCGCCCCGCGTTCGAAGAGTGAAACACGCTGTCGCGCCTTTGATGCTGATCCTCTCCCTCGCCGCCTGCGGCGAGCGGACGGACGCGCCTGCCGCGACGCCGGCGGAGAAGGTCTCGGCCGTGAACCCCGCGTCGGACGCCGAGGCCAGCGTGCCGGTCGTGCTGACCGCCGCCGACCTGCGCCGCGTCTGTCAGGCCGGTCTGGCCGCGATCCACGGACAGGACCTGTCGGCCATCCAGATCGACGGGCTGGAAGGCCCGGTGGTCAACGCGTCGTGGCGTGCGCCGGTCGACGGCGGACGTCGTCGGGCGCAATGCCGGGTCGACGGCGACATGGTCACCTGGAAGCCGGTCGATGCGAGTAATCCCGAACAAAACCGCTGGATGAACCAGTCCGGCGACCCGGCGGTGCGCTTCGTCCTTGACGGCGACGCCATCACCATCAACACGACGCTCCCGGATGGGAGCACCGCCACGGAACAGTATTCCGTGGCCGCTGAGCAAGAGGCCCGCTGATGCCCGTCGCCAAGGTCAACGGCGTAGAAACCGAGTTCGAGCCCGGGATGACCGTGCTCCAGGTCGCCGAAAAGGCCGGCCATGAGATCCCGCGTTTCTGCTACCACGAGCGCCTGTCCATCGCCGGCAACTGCCGCATGTGCCTGGTCGAGGTGAAGCCCGGACCGCCGAAGCCGCAGGCGTCGTGCGCCCTGCCGGCCGCCGAGGGCCAGGAGATCTTCACCGACACGCCGATGGTGAAGAAGGCCCGCGAAGGGGTGATGGAGTTCCTGCTCATCAACCACCCGCTGGACTGCCCGATCTGCGACCAGGGCGGCGAATGCGACTTGCAGGACCAGGCCGTCGGCTATGGCCGTGACGGCTCGCGCTACGCCGAGAACAAGCGCGCGGTCGAAGAAAAGAACATGGGTCCGACGGTGAAGACCTTCATGACGCGGTGCATCCAGTGCACGCGTTGTGTCCGCTTCATCACCGAAGTCGCCGGCGTGCCGGACATCGGCATGATCTCGCGCGGCGAAGACGCCGAGATCACCACCTATCTGGAAAAGAACATCGACAGCGAGCTGTCGGGCAACGTCAACGACCTGTGCCCGGTGGGCGCCCTGACGCACCGCCCGTGGCAGTACCACTACCGCCCGTGGGAGCTGAAGAAGACCGAGACCATCGACGTCATGGACGCGCTGGGCTCGAACATCCGCGCCGACTTCAAGGGCTCGGAAGTCATGCGCGTGCTGCCGCGCGTGAACGAGGGCATCAACGAGGAATGGCTGTCGGACGTGAGCCGCTACGCCGTCGACGGCCTGCAGCGCCAGCGCCTGGACCGCCCCTATGTGCGTGAGAACGGCCGCCTGCGCGCCGCCTCGTGGGACGAGGCCCTGGGCGTTGTGGCCGCCAAGTTGAACGCCGCCCCGGCCGATCGCATCGGCCTGGTCGGCGGCGACCTGCAGGACGCGGAATCGATGAAGGCGGCGCTGGACCTGTTCCGCGCCTTGGGCTCGGCCCACACCGACTGCCGCCAGGACGGAGCCGCTCTCGGCGTCGGCCCGCGCGAGGGTTGGCTGTTCAATACCGGCCTGCAAGGCATTGAAAACGCGGACGCCGTCCTGATCGTGGGGGCCAACCCGCGCACCGAGGCGCCGCTGCTGAACGCCCGCCTGCGCAAGGGCTGGCTGGCCGGCAAGACCGAGATCGGCCTGATCGGCGAACAGGCCGCCCTGACCTTCGACTACAGCTGGCTGGGCGCCGGCTCCAAGACCCTGGCCAAGCTGCCCAAGGCGGCGATGGACTTCCTGACCAAGGCCGAGCGTCCGGCGATCATCGTCGGCTCGGGCGCCCTGACCGGCGCGAACGGCCCGGCCGTGCTGAACGCCCTGGGCGCGCTGGCCAAGAAGGTCGGCGTGGTCACCGAAGGCTGGAACGGCTTCAACGTCCTGCACACCGCCGCCTCGCGCGTGGGCGGCCTGGACATGGGCTTCGTCCCGGGCGAGGGCGGCAAGACCGTCGCCGAGATGATCAAGCCGGGCGCGCTGGACGTGCTGTTCCTGCTGGGCGCCGACGAGATCGAACTGGGCGGCTCGGACGCCTTCCGCGTCTACCTGGGTTCGCACGGCGACCGGGGAGCCCACGGCGCCGACGTGATCCTGCCGGGCGCCGCCTACACCGAGAAGTCGGGCCTGTATGTGAACACCGAAGGCCGGGTGCAGATGGCTGAACGCGTCGTCTTCCCCAAGGGACAGGCCAAGGAAGACTGGGCCGTCCTGCGCGCCCTGTCGGCCCTGGTCGGCCAGACCCTGCCGTACGACACGCTGGACGCGCTGCGCGCCAAGCTGATGGCGGACCATCCGACCTTCGGCCGCATCGACTACCTGCCGACGCCGGCGTCGTTCGACGTGGCGGCGCTGGGCAAGAAGGGCGACCTGGGCGACGTGGCCTTCGCCTCGACGGTGCGCGACCCCTACCTGAACAACCCGATCACGCGCGCCAGCGTGACGATGGCCGAGCTGTCCGCCCAGCGGATCGCCCCGGTCGCGATGGCGGCGGAGTAACCGATGACCGACGTCGTTTCCCCCAAGTCCAAGCCGAACGTCCTGGCGGTGCTGTTCCTGACCGTCGTCGGTCTGGCCGTCGCCGCGGGCCTCGTCGCCCTGGCCGTCTGGGCCTGGGGCCTGATCCCGCCGGCCTTCTGGGCCGGCCCGGTGGGCTGGACCCTGATCACCGCGGGCGGGATCCTGCTGGTCACCGTCGGGATCCTGATCTCGCTGGCCTTCCTGCTGCTGGCCGACCGCAAGATCTGGGCGGGCGTGCAGATGCGCAAAGGCCCCAACGTGGTGGGTCCGTTCGGCCTGCTGCAGTCGTTCGCCGACTTCTTCAAATTCGTGCTGAAGGAAATCGTGGTCCCGGCCGGCGCCGACAAGGTCGTCTTCCTGCTGGCGCCGCTGCTGACCTTCATCCTGGCCTTCATCGCCTGGGCGGCCATTCCGTTCGCGCCGGGCTGGGTCGTCTCCGACCTGAACGTCGGCATCCTGTACATCTTCGCGATCAGCTCGCTGGGCGTGTACGGCATCATCATGGGCGGCTGGGCTTCGAACTCGAAGTATCCGTTCCTCGGCTCGCTGCGGTCCGCCGCGCAGATGGTTTCGTACGAAGTCTCCATCGGCCTGGTGATCATCAACGTCATCCTGCTGGCCGGGACGATGAACCTGACCTCGATCGTCACCCAGCAGCAGGGCATGATCTGGAACTGGTTCGCCTTCGGCGGCGGGGCAGGGACCTGGCCGACGATCCTGGTGATGTTCCCGATGGCGATCATCTTCTTCGTGTCGGCCCTGGCCGAGACCAACCGCCCGCCGTTCGATCTGCCCGAGGCGGAGTCCGAACTGGTGGCTGGCTATCAGGTCGAATACTCCTCGACCCCGTACCTGCTGTTCATGATCGGCGAGTACGCCAACATCGTCTTCATGTGCGCCATGATCAGCCTGCTGTTCTTCGGCGGCTGGAACCCGGGCGTGCCGCAGGACTGGCTGGACGCCCTGCCGGGCTGGCTGGAGCAGGCGGTCTATCTGGTCACCTTCCTGGCCAAGATCGTCTTCTGGTTCTGCATGATCGCGCTGGTGAAGGCCTTCGTGCCCCGCTACCGCTACGATCAGCTGATGCGCCTGGGCTGGAAGATCTTCCTGCCGACCTCGCTGGTCTGCGTGGTCGCCGTCGCCGCCTGGCGCGTGTTCGCGGTGGGTTCATGATCCGCACCCTCGCCCTTTCCGGACTGATGCTGGCGGCGCTGGCCGCCGGCGGCTGCCAGACGGTCTTCAAGCCGATCCAGCCCGAGGTGATCTCGCCGATCGACCGCATGGATCGCGCCGAGGGCGCCCGCCAGCGCGGCGCCCAGACACATCCGGACTGCAGGATCGAGCCTCGTGGCGGAAGCCAGGAGGACCAGCGGCGCCGGCGCGAGGCCTGCGAGCGGATGGAGCGCGGCCAATGATGCGCGTCCTGACCCTTCTCGTGGCCGCGGCCACGCTGACCGCCTGCGCGGGCCAGCCCTACGAACCCCTGCCGGTGTCGCCCCATCAGTGGCAGCAGCGCCAGGAACGCATCCAGCGTCAGGAGGCCGAGCGCCTCCAGCGTTGCGAGGCGATGGATAAACAGAGCGAGCGTTACGCCCGCGAGTGCCCGCGTACCGGAGGCGCGCAATAATGCTGAACCGTCTCGTCCAGGCCGCGAAAGGCGCTCTGCTGCTCGACGCCGTCGGCGCCATCGGCCTGTCGCTGAAGTACATGGCCCGACCCAAGGCCACGGTGAACTATCCGTTCGAGCGCAACCCGCAGTCGCCGCGCTTCCGCGGGGAGCATGCGCTGCGCCGCTATCCGAACGGCGAGGAACGCTGCATCGCCTGCAAGCTGTGCGAAGCCATCTGCCCGGCACAGGCCATCACCATCGAGGCCGAACCGCGCGCCGACGGCAGCCGCCGCACGACCCGCTATGACATCGACATGGTCAAATGCATCTACTGCGGCCTGTGCCAGGAGGCCTGCCCGGTGGACGCCATCGTGGAAGGTCCGAACTCGGAGTTCACGACCGAGACCCGCGAGGAACTGCTCTATGACAAGGATCGCCTGCTGGCGAACGGCGACCGCTGGGAACGGCTGATCGCCAAGAATCTGGAACTCGACGCGCCTTACCGCTAAGGCGCAATCGCTGAACGGGGAGGACGATTCCACCAGGGATCGCCGCCCATAACCGAAAGGGGCTGAGGCCTCCGATGTTGCAAGGCATTGCCTTCTATCTGCTGTCGACGGTGGCCGTCGTGGCCGGCCTTCTGGTCGTCACGGCGAAGAACCCCGTGCACAGCGTGCTGTGGCTGATCCTGGCCTTCTTCTCGTCGGCGGGGCTGTTCGTCCTGCTGGGGGCGGAGTTCCTGGCCATGCTTCTGATCGTGGTCTACGTCGGCGCCGTGGCGGTGCTGTTCCTGTTCGTCGTCATGATGCTGGATGTCGACTTCCTGCGGCTGCGCGAAGGCTTCGCGCAGTATCTGCCGCTGGCGGTGATCGTGGCCGGTGTCCTGCTGGCCGAGATGGTCATGATCTCGCTGACCGTGGTGAACCGCGGCGCCGCCGCGGACGCGGCCTCGCCGATGGTCGCGACGGCGGACGCCTCGAACGTCGAGACGATCGGCCGGGTGCTCTATACGGACTACGTCTACTTCTTCCAGGCCGCGGGCATCGTGCTGCTGATCGCCATGATCGGCGCCATCGTCCTGACCCTGCGCCACAAGCCCCACATCAAGCGCCAGAAGGTCGCCGACCAAGTCGGTCGCGACGCCAAGACGGCCATGGAAGTGAAGTCGGTCACCACCGGCGCGGGCGTCACCCCCGAGGATCTGGTCTGATGGTCGTCACCCTGCAGCACTATCTGGCGGTCGCCGCCATCCTGTTCACCATCGGGGTGTTCGGCATCTTCGTGAACCGCAAGAACGTCATCATCATCCTGATGTCGATCGAGCTGATCCTGCTGGCCGTGAACATCAATTTCGTCGCCTTCTCGAGCTACCTCAACGATGTGTCGGGGCAGATCATGGCCATGTTCGTGCTGACCGTGGCCGCCGCCGAGGCGGCCGTGGGCCTGGCCATCCTGGTGACCTTCTTCCGTAACCGCGGCGACATCGCCGTGGACGACGCCTCGGTCATGAAGGGCTGATCGTGAATATCCAGCTCCTCGTCACTCTCGGGATCTTCGCCCCGCTTCTGGGCGCGACCATCGTCGGCCTGTCGGGCCGCCGACTGGGCAACGTCGTCTCCCAGGCCATCACCACGGGCCTGCTGTTCTTCTCGTGCGTCATCGCCTGGATCGTGTTCAGCCAGTGGACGTGGGGACACCTCGAGCCGTTCACGCTCACCCTCGCGCCCTTCATCCACGTCGGCGACTTCGTCTCCAACTGGTCGATCCGCATCGACGCCCTGTCGGCCACCATGCTGGTGGTCGTGACCAGCGTGTCGTCGCTGGTTCACCTGTACTCCTGGGGCTACATGGCCGAGGACCCGGACAAGCCGCGGTTCTTCGCCTACCTGTCGCTGTTCACCTTCGCCATGCTGGCGCTGGTCACCGCCGCCGACTTCATGCAGCTGTTCTTCGGCTGGGAAGGGGTGGGCCTGGCGTCCTATCTGCTGATCGGCTTCTGGTACAAGAAGCCCACCGCCAGCGCCGCCGCCATCAAGGCCTTCGTGGTCAACCGGGTCGGCGACTTCGGCTTCGCCCTGGGCATCTTCACCGTCTTCTGGATGTTCGGCACGATCCAGTTCGCCGAGTTCTTCCCGATGATCGCCGCCAAGGCCGGCACGGGCTGGGAGTTCCTGGGCCACACCTGGTCGGGGCTCGATCTGGCGGCCTTCCTGCTGTTCATCGGCGCCATGGGCAAGTCGGCCCAGTTCTTCCTGCACACCTGGCTTCCGGACGCGATGGAAGGCCCGACCCCGGTGTCGGCCCTGATCCACGCGGCGACCATGGTCACCGCCGGCGTCTACATGGTCTGCCTGCTGTCGCCGCTGTTCGAGTACGCGCCGACCGCCTCGGCCATCGTCGCCACCATCGGCGCGGTCACGGCCCTGTTCGCCGCGACCGTCGGTCTGGCCCAGAACGACATCAAGCGGGTCATCGCCTATTCGACCTGTTCGCAGCTGGGCTACATGTTCTTCGCCGCGGGCGTGGGCGCCTATGAGGCGGCCATGTTCCACCTGTTCACCCACGCCTTCTTCAAGGCGCTGCTGTTCCTGGGCGCCGGCTCGGTGATCCACGGCATGCACCACGAGCAGGACATGCGGAAGATGGGCGGCCTGTGGAAGCTTCTGCCCGTGACCTATGCGGTCATGACCATCGGCACCATCGCCATCACCGGCCTGGGCATCCCCGGGATCGGCGGCCTGGCCGGCTTCTATTCCAAGGACGCCATTATCGAGAGCGCCTTCGCCGCCGCGGCGTCGGGCCACTCGCCGATCGGCCTGTTCGCCTTCTTCGTCGGCATCTTCGCCGCCGGCCTGACCGCCTACTATTCGTGGCGCCTGGTGTTCATGACCTTCCACAACAAGCCGGTGTGGAAGGACGAGCACCACGACGATCATGCGCACGCGCATGACGACCACGCCTCGCACGCCCAGCTGGAGACCCACTCCGAGCCGGACGCGCATGACGATCACGCTCATGACGACCATGGCCACCACGGCCCGCTGAAGCCGCACGAGAGCCCGTGGATCATGCTGGTTCCGCTGCTGGCCCTGTCGGTCGGCGCCGTGGCCGCCGGTTTCGTCTTCGCGCCCTTCTTCATCGGGCACCACGAGGGCGAGTTCTGGAAGGCCGCGATCTTCTCGGGTCCGCACAACCACGTCCTGCACGACGCCCACTCGGTTCCGACCTGGGTGAAGTGGTCGCCGCTGGTCATGACCCTCGTCGGCACCTTCGCCGCCTTCTGGCTCTATGTCCTCAAGGAGGGCATGGCGCGCCGGATGGCCGATCGTGGCGGCGTGGTTCACGCCTTCCTGTACAACAAGTGGTACTTCGACGAGCTGTACCAGTTCGTGTTCGTCAAGGGCGCCAAGGCGCTGGGCGACTTCTTCTGGAAAATCGGCGACGTGAAGATCATCGACGGAGGAGGGCCGAACGGCTTCGCCTGGCTGTCGCGTAAGTTCGCCGGCGGGCTCGCCCGCTTCCAGTCCGGCTATGTCTACTTCTATGCGTTCGTGATGCTCATCGGTCTCTGCCTGTTCCTGGCCTTCGCCATCTCCGCGTGGGGAGCCTGATCATGCCTCAGATCCCCTACATCCTGAGCGTCGTCACCTTCCTGCCGCTGGTCGGCGCGGGCCTGCTGTTGCTGACCCGCCTGCTGGGCAAGGGCTCGGTGGACAGCGCCGCGCGCTGGATCGCCCTGGTCACCACCCTGGTGACGCTGGCCGTCTCGGTCGTGCTGGTCGCGAACTTCGACCAGTCCAGCGCCGCCTATCAGTTCGTCGAACGCTACGTCTGGTTCGCGGGCGCGCAGTATCACCTGGGCGTGGACGGGATCTCGATCCTGTTCGTCCTGCTGACCGCCTTCCTGATGCCGATCTGCATCCTGGCCAGCTGGAACTCGATCAAGGACCGCGTCAGCGACTATATGATCGCCTTCCTGGTGCTGGAGACGCTGGTCATCGGCGTGTTCACGTCGCTGGACCTGTTCCTGTTCTACATCTTCTTCGAAGGCACCCTGGTCCCGATGTTCATCATCATCGGGGTGTGGGGCGGGGCGAACCGCATCTACGCGGCGTACAAATTCTTCCTGTACACCCTGCTGGGATCGGTCCTGATGTTCCTGGCCATGCTGTGGATGGCGCATACCGCCGGCACCACCAGCATCCCGGCGCTCAAGGAATTCGCCTTCTCGCCGACCGCGCAGCCGATCCTGTGGCTGGCCTTCTTCGCCTCGTTCGCGGTGAAGATGCCGATGTGGCCGGTGCACACCTGGCTGCCCGACGCCCACGTTCAGGCGCCGACGGCGGGCTCGGTCATCCTGGCCGGCATCCTGCTGAAGCTGGGCGGTTACGGGTTCATCCTGTTCAACCTGCCGATGTTCCCGGACGCGTCCAAGATGTTCGCGCCGCTGGTCTTCACCCTGTCGGCCATCGCCATCGTCTACACCTCGCTGGTCGCCTTCCGTCAGACCGACATCAAGAAGCTGATCGCCTATTCATCGGTCGCGCACATGGGCTTCGTGACCATGGGCATCTTCGCCGGCAACGATCAGGGCGTGCAGGGCGCGGTCTTCCAGATGCTGAGCCACGGCCTGATCTCGGGCGCGCTCTTCCTCTGCGTCGGCGTGGTCTATGACCGGATGCACACCCGCGAGATCGCCTTCTACGGCGGTCTGACCAGCCGGATGCCGTGGTTCGCCGCCATCTTCCTGATGTTCACCATGGCCAACGTCGGCCTGCCGGGGACCTCGGGCTTCATCGGCGAGATCCTGACCATGACCGGCGTCTACCAGGTCTCCACCTGGACGGCCCTGTTCGCCGCCTCGGGCGTGATTTTCTCGGCGGTCTACGCCCTGACGCTGTACCGCAACGTCATGTTCGGCGAGATCACCAATCCGAAGCTCAAGGACATCCTGGATATCGACAAGCGCGAGCTTCTGATCTTCACGCCGCTGATCGTCGGCACCCTGCTGCTGGGCGTCCAGCCCGGGCTGGTGCTGGACTACACCAACGCCTCGGTCGGGGCCCTGACGTCCGCCTATCAACTCGCGATCGGTGGCTGAGACCATGATGCCTGATCTGATTTCCGCCCTCCAACTCTCGGCCCCCGAGATCACGCTCGCCGTAGGCGGCCTCGTGCTGCTGATGGTCGGCGCCTTCTCGGGCGAGCGCAGCGCCGGCCTGGTGTCCTGGCTGTCGGTGCTGCTGCTGATCGCCGCCACCGCCGTCACCGTGACGGGTCCGCTGGGCCAGGCGTTCAACGGCGCCTATGTGGCCGATCCGCTGGCCGTCTACGGCAAGGCCGTGATCTTCCTGTCCAGCGCCGCCGCCATCGTCCTGGGCAACGGCTGGATGCACCGGTCCAAGATCGCGCGCTTCGAATTCCCGGTCCTGATCGTGCTGGCCTCGGCCGGCATGGGCATGATGGCCTCTTCGGGCGACCTGATCTCGCTCTACGTCGGCATCGAGCTGCACTCGCTGGCCCTGTATGTGCTGGCCGCCTTCCACCGCGACGACCTGAAGGCGTCCGAGGCGGGCCTGAAGTATTTCGTGCTGGGCGCCCTGTCGTCGGGCCTGCTGCTGTACGGCGCCAGCCTGATCTACGGCTTCACCGGCTCGATGCGGTTCGAGGACATCGCCGCCTACGCCGCGGCCAACCCGTCGACCGGCCTGATCTTCGGCCTGGTGTTCCTGATCTCGGGCCTGGCCTTCAAGGTCTCCGCCGCGCCGTTCCACATGTGGACGCCGGACGTCTACGAAGGCGCCCCGACCCCGGTCGTGTCCCTGTTCGCCACGGCCCCCAAGGTCGCGGCCATGATCCTGATCGCCCGCACCCTGGAAGGCGGCTTCGCCGGCTCACATGACCAGTGGTCGCAGGTGCTGATCCTGATCTCCCTGATCAGCTTCGCGGTGGGCGCCTTCGGCGGCCTGGCGCAGAAGGACCTGCAGCGCCTGCTGGCCTATTCGTCGATCGCCAACATCGGCTACGCCCTGCTGGGCATCGCCGTGGGCACGACCCTGGGCATCCAGGCCATGCTGATGTTCATGACCCTGTACGTCATCGACCAGTTCGGCTTCTTCGCCATCCTGCTGTCGCTGAGCCGCGGCGGCCGTCCGATCCGCAAGATCGCCGACCTGGCGGGCCTGCGGAAGGAGCGTCCGCTGACCACCATCGCGCTGACCGTCCTGTCGCTGTCGGTGCTGGGCATGCCGCCGCTGTCGGGCTTCTGGGCCAAATACTACGTCTTCGGCGCCGCCGCCGAGGCGGGCTACTGGATGGTCGGCGCCGCCGGTCTGGTGGCTTCGGTCGTGGCCGGCTTCTACTATCTGCGCATCATCAAGCTGATGTGGTTCGATCCGGCTCCGGAAGGCACCGCGCCGACCGACGCCGCGCCGGTCGAGGCCCGCACCATCGCCATGGCCTGCGCGGCCTTCAGCTTCCCCGTGGTCATCGTGGCCCTGCCGTGGCTGGTTCCGCTGGCCGCTCGCGCCGCGACGGGCTTCGGGGTCGGATAGGGGTGGCGACCGCCCCCGTCCTGCTGCTCGACCACACCGATTCCACCAATGCGGAGGCCCGTCGCCGGGCCGAGGCCGGCGAGGCCGGACCGCTGTGGATCGCCGCGCGCCGTCAGACCGCCGGCCGCGGTCGGCGGGGGCGGGCGTGGGAAGCCAACACGGGCAATCTGTTCACGACCCTGCTGACGACCACCCGCAAGCCGCCCGCCGAGGCGGCGCAGGTGACCTTCATCGCCGCCCTGGCCGTCGCCGACCTGCTGGACCGGTATGCGCCGCCGTCGCTGGTGACGATCAAATGGCCCAATGACGTGATGCTGGCGGGCCGGAAGGCCTGCGGCATCCTCGTGGAGTCCGGCGCCCATGCGAGCGGCGGCCTGTGGCTGGCCGTGGGCATCGGGGTCAACCTGGCTGAGGCGCCGGCGGGGACTGAGCGTCCCGCGGCCGCCCTGTCGCACCATCTGTCCGCCGAACACATCGCCCCGCCCAAGGTGGAGGTCGCGGCCGAGCAGTTGGCCGAGACCTTCGGGGTCTGGATCGACCGCTGGGAGACGCTGGGCTTCCAGCCGATCCTCGACGCCTGGGCGGCGCGGACGCCGGGCCTGGACGGGCCCGCCGTCGCCCGGCTGGGCCACGAGACCGTCGAGGGCCGCGCCGAGGGCGTGGAGGCGGACGGGGCGCTGCGGCTGAGACTGGCGGACGGGAGCCTGCGCCTTATCTCGGCGGGTGACGTGTTCTTCGGGGAGGGCGGCTGAATGTTGCTGGCGATCGAACAGGGCAACACCAACACGCTCTTCGCGGTGCATGACGGCGCCGACTGGATCGCCCAGTGGCGCGCGGCGACCGATTCCCAGCGCACGGCGGACGAATACGCCGTGTGGCTGACCCAGCTTCTGACCATGCGCGGCCTGACCCTGGACCAGCTGGACGGCTGCATTATCTCCAGCGTGGTGCCGCAGTCGATCTTCAACCTGCGCAACCTGTCGCGGCGCTATCTGAACGTCGAGCCGATGGTGATCGGCGACAATGTCGAACTGGGCATTCCGGTGCGCATCCTGAAGCCCAGCGAGGCGGGCGCCGACCGGCTGGTCAACGCCATGGGCGCGCACCTGATGTATCCGGGCGACCTGATCGTCATCGACAGCGGCACCGCCACGACCTTCGACGTCATCGCGGCGGACGGCGCGTTCGAGGGCGGCGTGATCGCACCCGGCGTGAACCTCAGCCTGCAGGCGCTGCACGAGGCGGCGGCCATGCTGCCGCGCATCGCCATCCAGAAACCCGGCAAGGTGATCGGCAAGGACACCGTCACCAACATGCAGTCCGGCGTGTTCTGGGGATATATCGCCCTGATCGAAGGCCTGGTGGCCCGGATCAAGGCCGAGTGGGGCAAGCCCATGACCGTCATCGGAACCGGGGGCGTGGTCTCCCTGTTCGAAGGCGCGACCGACAGCATCGACCGGTTCGATCCGGACCTGACCATCCGCGGCCTGCTCGAAATCTGGCGGCGGAACACCCATCTCAAGGACAAATGAAAAAACAAGCTGACGACGAATTCGTCTTCCTGCCGCTAGGCGGGTCGGGCGAAATCGGAATGAATCTGAATCTGTACGGCTACGGCCCCGAGCGCGACCGGCAATGGTTGATCGTGGACGTGGGCGTGACCTTCGGCGACCTGTCGACGCCCGGCGTCGACGTGATCGTGCCCGATCCGGCCTTCCTGGAAGGCGAGAAGATCCGCGGCATCGTCCTGACCCATGCGCACGAGGACCATATCGGCGCGCTGGGCTGGCTGTGGACGCGGATGAAGGCTCCGCTCTATGCGACGCCGTTCACCGCCTATCTGATCCGCGAGAAGCTGCGCGAGGCGGGCATCCTGGACCAGGTCGAACTGATCGAGGTGCCGCTGGGCGGCTCGATCAACCTGGGGCCGTTCGACGTCACCTTCGTCACCATGACCCACTCGATCGCCGAGCCGAACGGCCTGGCGATCAAGACGCCGCTGGGCACGGTGCTGCACACCGGCGACTGGAAGATCGACGACGATCCCATCATCGGCGGCGTCACCGACGCCAAGGCCATCAGCCAGCTGGGCGACGACGGCGTCCTGGCCATGGTCTGCGACTCGACCAACGTCTTCGTCGAGGGTTCGGCCGGGTCCGAGGGCGGGGTGCGCGACGCCCTGACCGAGTTGATCGGCGGGCTGAAGGGCCGCATCGCCGTGGGCTGTTTCGCGTCCAACGTGGCCCGGATGGACAGCGTGATCCGCGCCGCCGAGGCCGCGGGACGCCGCGTGTCGCTGGCCGGCCGGTCGATGCACCGCATCACCGCGGCGGCCAAGCACGTGGGCATGCTGCACGACATCAAGCCGTTCCTGAGCGAGCAGGAGGCCCGCATCTGGCCGGCCGATGAGATCCTGTACCTGTGCACCGGCAGCCAGGGCGAGGTTCGCGCCGCCCTGTCCCGGGTCGCCGAGGGCACCCACCCCTATGTGAAGCTGAGCAACGGCGACCACTGCATCTTCTCGTCGCGGGTCATCCCGGGCAACGAGCTGTCGGTCGGGCGTCTGCAGGACAAGCTCGCGGACCGCGGGGTGCGCCTCTACACCGAGAAGGATCACCGCGGCATCCACGTCTCGGGCCACCCGTGCCGGGACGAACTGAAGCAGATGTACGAATGGGCGCGGCCGAAGATCGCCGTGCCGACCCACGGCATGCGCCGCCACCTGGCCGAACACGCCAACCTGGCCAAGGACATGGGCGTTCCGGAAACGGCGACGCCGCGCAACGGCGACATGGTGCGCCTGGCCCCCGGACCCGCCGCCATCATCGACGAAGTGCCCTCGGGCCGCCTGTACGTCGACGGCGGGCGTCTGGTGACCGAACAGGGCGAGGCCCTGCACGAGCGGCGTCACGCCTCGACCAACGGCGTGCTGATCGTCAGCTTCGCCATGGACCGGCGCGGCAAGATCGTCAGCGACATCGACGTGCGGGCCATCGGCCTGCCGGGCGATGAAGAGGCGCCGCTGGGCGACGCCCTGGACGATTTGGCCGAACGGGTCGAGCAGACGGTCCTGAAGCTCAAGGGCCCGGCGCTGGAGGACGAAATGGTCATCGAGCAGGCCATCTCGCGCGTGCTGAAGAAGGCCAGCCAGCAGATCTGGGACCGTCGTCCGATCGTCGAGACGATCATCCTGCGGCTCTAGGAAGCGGGCCGGAACCGCGATCATCCGGGGTCTGTATGTCGCCGGGGCTTTGAAGCGGGCGGTGAGGTTCCTATAAGGAGCCGAATCCCCCGCCCAAGGTCTGCCCATGCCCGACGTTCCGTCCGAGTTCCGCTACAAACGCGTCCTGCTCAAGGTGTCGGGCGAGGTGCTGATGGGCGATCAGGGCTACGGCATCGACATGAAGACCGTGGCCTCGGTGGCCGGGGCCATCGCCGACGTGGCCCGCGAGGGCGTCGAAATCTGCCTGGTCATCGGCGGCGGCAACATCTTCCGCGGCCTGTCCAAGGCGGCGGGCGACATGGACCGCGCCTCGGCCGACTACATGGGCATGCTGGCGACGGTCATGAACGCCCTGGCCATGCAGGCCGCGCTGGAGAAGATCGGGGTCCAGACCCGGGTGCAGAGCGCCCTGACCATGAATGCGGTGGCCGAGCCCTATGTGCGCCGCCGCGCCCTGCGCCACCTTGAGAAGGGACGTGTGGTGATCTTCGCCGCCGGTGTCGGCGCGCCCTTCTTCACGACCGACTCGGGCGCCGCCCTGCGCGCCGCCGAAATGGGCTGCGACGCCCTGCTGAAGGGCACCAGCGTGGACGGCGTCTACACCGCCGACCCGAAGAAGGACCCGACGGCGACCCGCTACGACACCCTGACCTACCACGACGTCCTGGCGCGCGACCTGAAGGTCATGGACGCCTCGGCTGTGGCCCTTATGCGTGACTCGGGCATTCCGATCGTGGTCTTCTCCATCCGGGAGGACGGGTCGTTCCGGAACGCCCTGACCGGGAAGGGCCACTTCACCGTCATCAGCGCCGACGGCAAGGCCGCCTGACAACCTTATAAGAAGACGAGAGAAACGATCATGGCCAAGCCCGATCTGAAGACCTACCGCGATCGCATGGACAAGGCGGTCGCCGCCCTGAAGGAAGAGTTCAACGGCCTGCGCACCGGCCGCGCCCACGCCGGCCTGCTGGATCCGGTGCAGGTGGAAGCCTACGGCTCGACCTCGCCGCTGAACGCCGTCGCCGCCATCAGCGTGCCCGAGCCGCGCCTGCTGTCGGTCAGCGTCTGGGACAAGGGCATGGTCGTCGCGGTCGAGAAGGCCATCCGCTCCGCCGGCCTGGGCCTGAACCCGATCCTGGACGGCCAGATGCTGCGCATCCCGATCCCGCCGCTGACCGAGGAACGCCGCAAGGAGTTCGCCAAGCTGGCCGGCAAATACGCCGAACAGCAGAAGATCGCCGTCCGCAACGTGCGCCGCGACGCCAACGACGACCTGAAGAAGGCCGAGAAGGCGGGCGACATCAGCCAGGACGAGCAGAAGAAGATGGAAGCCGAGGTCCAGAAGGACACGGACGCGGCCATCAAGCGCGTCGACGAGGCCTTGAAGGCCAAGGAAGTTGAGATCATGCAGGTCTGATGGCGCGATCTGCCATAGGATAGCCGACGCATGAGCGCCGAACCTCTCAGTCCTGAACCCCCAAGTCCTGCGTCTCCGGGGCCGCGCCATGTCGCGTTGATCATGGACGGCAACGGCCGCTGGGCCGAGGCGCGGGGCCTGCCGCGCGCCCTCGGGCACCGGGAGGGCGTGCAGGCGCTCAAGCGCACCATCCAGGCCGCGCCCGCGCTGGGCATCACCTGCCTGACGGTGTTCGGCTTCTCGACCGAGAACTGGCAGCGCCCGGCCGAGGAGGTCTCGGACCTCATGGGGCTGGTGCGCACCTATGTCGGCAGCGACCTGAAGCGGCTGGAGCGGGAAGGGGTGCGCCTGCGCATCCTGGGCCGCCGGCAGGGCCTGCCCGCCGACATCGCCGAGATCGTCGACCGCGCCGAGGCGACGACGGCCCACAACACCAAATTCACCCTGCAGGTCGCCTTCAACTATGGCGGCCGGGCCGACATCGTCGACGCCGCGCAGCGCTACCTTGACCGGGTCAGGGCGGGCGAGGCCGTCGAACCGCTGGACGAGGCCGCGCTGGGCGCGGGCCTGTCGACCGCGGGAGGACCGCCGGTGGATGTGATCGTGCGCACCTCGGGCGAATACCGGCTGTCGAACTTCCTGTTGTGGGAGGCCGCCTACGCCGAGCTGATCTACCAGGACATCCTGTGGCCCGACTATGGCGAGGCCGCCCTGGCCGACGTGGTCGCGCAGTTCCGCAGCCGTGATCGCCGTTTCGGCGGCCGTCCCGCCGCCCGCGTGGCCGGCTGATGGCGGTTCGGGCCGGCGACATCGGACTGAGAGCCGCTTCGGCCCTGGTGCTGGTGCCCGCCGCCGTCCTGGCCATCTGGGCGGGTGGCCTGTGGTTCCTGGGCCTGATGCTGCTCGCCTGCGTCCTGCTGTCGATCGAATGGGCGATGATGAGCGCCGCGGCCGCCTGGCGGCTGATGGCGGGCGCCGTCGGCTTCGGCCTGTTCGCGGCGGTGATCTCGGCCCACGTCGGCCAATTGTCCCTGGCCCTGGTGATGCTGGTGTTCTGCGCCGCCGCGGCCGGGATGTTCGCCCGCAGCCGCGGGCAGGAGGCGCTGGATGCCGCCTATGGGGTGCTCTACCTCGGCTGGCCCGCCGTTCTGCTGATCTGGCTGCGCGGGGCGGACACCGAGGCGGGACCGCATGTCGGCCTGTACTGGACCGTCTTCGCCTTCGCCGTGGCCTGGGCCTCGGACATCATGGCCTATCTGGCCGGCTCGACCATCGGCGGGCCCAAGCTGTGGCCGCGCTTCTCGCCCAACAAGACCTGGTCGGGCTTCATCGGGGGACTGGCCGCGGGGACCGTGGCCGGCGCCCTGATGGGCGTCTACCTGGACATGGGGATCGGCCTGTGGGGCGGTCTGCTGGGCCTCGCGGCCGCGATCGCCACCATGGCCGGGGACCTGTGGGAGTCCGCGCTCAAGCGCCGGTACGGGGTCAAGGACGCGGGCAATCTGATTCCCGGACACGGCGGCCTGCTGGATCGGGTGGACGGCCTGATGTTCGCCGCGGTGGTGGTGGCCTGCGGACGCCTGATCGCCGTCATGATGGGCGGAGGCGGAGCATGATCCGTCGCCGCATCACGGTGCTGGGCTCCACGGGCTCGGTCGGCTGCTCGACCCTGGACCTGATGGAACAGGCCGAGGCGGGCGGGGCGGGGGCCTTCGAGGTCGAGGCCCTGACCGGCGGCGCCAACATCGCCCGGCTGGCTGAACAGGCCCGCCGCTGGAAGCCGAAGGTTGCGGTGACCGCCGACCCGGCTCGCCTGGATGAATTGCGCGACGCCCTCTCCGGCAGCGGCGTCGAGGCCGCGGCGGGCGAGGCGGCGATCACCGAGGCGGCCTCGCGGCCCGCCGACTGGGTGATGGCCTCGATCGTCGGCGCGGCGGGGTTGAAGTCGGCTTGGGCCGCCGCCTCGACCGGGGCGACGCTGGCCCTGGCCAACAAGGAAAGCCTGGTCTGCTGCGGTCCGGCCCTGATCGAGCGGGTGCGCCGGTCCGGCGGACGGCTGATACCGGTCGATTCGGAGCATTCGGCCATCTTCCAGGTCTTCCCGCACGACGCGCCGGAACAGGTCTCGAAACTGACCCTGACCGCGTCGGGCGGCCCGTTCCGCACCACCCGCGCCGCCGACATGGCCGCGATCACGCCGGAACAGGCGGTGGCTCACCCCAATTGGAGCATGGGCGCAAAGATTTCCGTCGACAGCGCCAGCATGGCCAACAAGGGCCTGGAGATGATCGAGGCGGCCTATCTGTTCGACATGCCGGCCGAGCGGATCGACGTCGTCGTGCACCCGGAATCGATCATTCACAGCCTGGTCGAATACATCGACGGCTCGACCCTGGCCCAGATGGGGCCGCCGGACATGAAGACGCCGATCGCCTGCGCCCTGGCCTGGCCTGACCGGATCGCCTGGCCGGCGCCGCGGCTGGACCTGGCCGCGCTGGGCCGGCTGACCTTCGAAGCGCCCGACGAGGCGCGCTTCCCGTTGCTGGGGCTGGCGCGCCGGTCGCTGCAGGCGGGCGGTGCGGCCCCGATCGTATTCAACGCCGCCAACGAGGTCGCGGCCCTGGCTTTCCTTGACCGCCGACTGGGCTTTCTCAATATTGCCGCAGTCGTCGCCGACACCTTGTCGCGCATAACGGCTTCGGGGGTGGATTCCGGTTCCCATAACGCTTGTGACGCGGCCCTGGCCGTGGACGCGGAGGCGCGACGGGTGGCGGAATCGATCGTTCGGGGTCTCGCGGCGGCGGCCTGAACGGCGGAGGACCCTTTTCGGCATGACGGGCTTTTTAGGCCAGGCGCTTATCTACATCGTGCCATTCCTGCTGGTGCTGACGTTCATCGTCACCATCCATGAGCTGGGCCATTTCCTTGTCGCGCGCGCCTTCGGCGTGAAGATCGACCGGTTTTCGATCGGCTTTGGCCGTCCGCTGCTGAGCCGCGTCGATCGCCGGGGCGTCGAATGGCGCCTGGGCTGGATCCCGCTGGGCGGATACGTGAAGTTCTCGGGCGATCTGGACGCATCCAGCGTGCCGGACCAGGCCGGACTGGCCGAGCTTAAGTCGCGGGTGATCGCGGAGCATGGTCCCGGAGCCGAGCGCGACTATTTCCATTTCAAGCCGGTCTGGCAGCGCGCCCTGATCGTGGCGGCGGGCCCGGCGGCGAACTTCGCGCTGGCGTTGGTGCTTCTGACCCTGCTGTTCAGCGTGGTCGGCGAGCAGATCGCCGCGCCGCGCGTCGCCGAGGTGGAGCCGGGCGGCCCCGCCGCCGCCGCCGGTTTCCAGCGGCTCGACCTGATCACGGCCATCGACGGACGCCCGATCCGGGACAGCGGGGAAGTCACGCGCACCATCGTGCTGTCGGCCAATGACGCCCTGACCTTCACCGTGGAGCGGGGCGGGCGGACGCTGCAGCTGACCGCCACGCCCCTGCGCCGCCTGGAGAACGATCCCATCGCCGGCCGGATCTGGGTGGCGCGCACCGGGATGACGCTGTCCTCGCTGCCGCAGGACATCCACTACAACCGCCTGAATCCGATCGAGGCCGTGGGCAAGGGCGCCGACACCATGGTGTCTGTGGTCAGCAGCACCTTCCGCTACATCGGCCGGATATTCTCCGGCAAGGAATCCGGCGACCTGCTGAACGGTCCGCTGGGCATCGCCAAGGCCGCCGGGGGCGTGACCCAGCAGGCTGTCGCCTATGAGGCGCCGCCCGCCATCCTGATGCTGAATCTGATGCTGACCTATTTGCAGTTCGCCGCCATAGTTTCGATCGGAATGGGTATTGTTAATCTGTTGCCGATTCCCGTTCTGGATGGGGGCCACCTGGTGTTCTACGGCTATGAGGCTGTGGCGCGCAGGCCAGTCCCCGCCCGTGTTCAGGAGGTCGGCTACAGGGTCGGTCTTGCTTTGCTGGCGGGATTGATGTTGTTCGCAACCTGGAACGATCTCCAGAAACTGAGTTTGTTCAAATTCCTCGGCGGGCTCGCCTGATGAGCCAACGCCAGCCCCCGATGGTTCCCCGTATGATCCGACAAGACGCGTCCGCCCTTCGTTTCGCTCGCGCCGCGAGCCCCAGCCTGCTGGTGCTGGCGATCGCCGCCGGCCTGGCGGGACCGGCGCTGGCCCAGAGCGCGCCGCCTGCCGCGCCGGTCCTCCAGCCGGGCCCTCCGATCGAGGCCGCGCCCGCCGCCGCCCAGGCCGCCCCGGCGGCTCCAGCCCCCGCGGATCGGGTGCAGGTCTCCCGCATCCTGGTGCGCGGCAACCAGCGGATCGACCAGACGACGGTTCTGTCCTACCTGCCGATCCAGCCGGGCGACGTCGTCGACGCCGCCGTGCTGGACGTGGCGGTCCGGACCCTGACCCGCACCCAGTTGTTCGCCGACGTCCAGTTGGGCGTCCAGCCGAACGGCGACCTGATCGTCGAGATCGTCGAGAACCCGATCATCAACCAGGTGGTGTTCGAGGGAAACAGCGCGCTCGGCCAGGAGAAGCTGACCGAGGAAGTCACCCTGAAGCCGCGCGGCATCTACACCCGCGCCCGCATTCAGGAAGACGTCGGCAAGATCGTCGAGCTGTACCGCCTGTCGGGCCGTATCGGCGCGACCGTCACGCCCAAGATCGTCCAGCTTGAACAGAACCGCGTCGATGTGGTGTTCGAGATCAACGAAGGCCCGGAAACGGGCGTGCGCGCGATCACCTTCCTGGGCAACCAGGCCTTCTCGGACAACGACCTGCGCGAGGTCATGATCACCAAGCAGTCGCAGTGGTGGCGTCTGTTCTCCAGCACGGACAACTACGATCCGAACCGCCTGGACTACGATCGCGAGCAGCTGCGGAAATTCTACACCAACCGCGGCTACTACGACTTCCGCGTCCTTTCGGCGGTCAGCGAGCTGACGCCAGACGACTCCAACTTCGGCATCACCATGACGGTGGACGAGGGCGACCGGTACAATTTCGGGACGATCAACATCGTCACCGAGAATGACCGCCTGAATCCGGAATTCCTGCAGCTGCTGCTGCCGATCCACGAGGGCGACCTCTACGAGAGCGACAAGATCGAGACGGCCGTCGACGCCCTGACGTTCGCCGCCGGTTCGGCCGGCTACGCCTTTGTCGAGATCGAGCCCGAGTACCGCGCCAATCCGGAGACCGACAAGGTCGACGTGACCTTCAACATCAAGGAAGGCCAGCGCGTCTACGTCGACCGGATCAACGTGGTCGGCAACACCCGGACCCTCGACAACGTCATTCGCCGCGAAATGATGCTGAGCGAAGGCGACGCCTTCAACCGCACCCTGCTGGAGCGGTCGCGCAACAATCTGCGCGCGCTGGGCTTCTTCAAGGACGTGACCGTCGAGGAAGCCCGCGGCTCGGCTCCGGACCGGTCGATCGTCAACGTCACCGTGCAGGAACAGCCCACCGGCGAACTGTCGGTCGGCGCCGGCTTCAGCTCGGTCGACTCCTTCGTGCTGAACCTGGGCATCACCGAGCGCAACTTCCGCGGCCGCGGCCAGAACGTGGTCGCCCGTCTGGAGTGGGGCTCGCTGCGCCAGCAGATCGACTTCCGCTTCACCGAGCCGAAATTCCTCGGTCGTGACCTGCGCGCCGGCTTCGACGCCTTCCACTCGCGCTACGACCTGAGCGAATATTCGTCGTACGACTACCGCTCGACCGGCGGCGGCGTGCGCCTGTCCTATCCGCTGAACGGCTTCACCCTGCTCAGCACCCGCTACTTCCTGAAGTCGGACGAGATCATCGTTCCGTCGGGCTATTGCAGCAGCAGCGGCTCGGGCTCGAACGCCCTGTGCGACCAGGTCGGCTCGTACATCAACTCCTCGGCCGGCTACACCATCCTGGTCGACCGCCGGAACGACCCGGTCCGCCCCACGCGCGGCTGGACGGGCACCCTGCGTCAGGACTTCGCCGGCATCGGCGGCGACGTGAACTATGTGAAGACCGAAGCCGAAGTGTCGGCCTACTGGGGCTTCTCCCCCGCCTGGATCGTCACGGCCCAGGCCTCGACCGGCTATGTCGCCGGCTGGGGCGGGGATCCGATCCGGATCAACGACCGCTTCTTCAAGGGCGGCAACAGCTTCCGCGGCTTCGAAACCGCGGGCATCGGTCCGCGCGACCTGAACACCACCGACGCGCTGGGCGGCAATTTCTACGTCATCGGCACGCTAGAGCTGACGGTCCCCAACTATCTTCCGGAAGAATACGGCATCCGGACCTCGCTGTTCACCGATGTGGGCACCCTGGGCGCGCTGGATGATCGTTACACGGTCACCTCGGCGGGGCTTCCCGACGCCAAGATCGTGGACGAGCTCGAACTGCGTGCGTCGGCCGGCATCAGCATCCACTGGCGTTCGCCGATGGGTCCGATCCGCTTCGACCTCAGCAAGATTATCGGCCAGGAAGACTACGACAAAACCGAAACCTTCCGCTTCTCGACTTCAACCCAGTTCTAACCGCGGGACGACGTCCCGCTCCAAAGGCCTGACCATGAAACTGTTCGCTATCGGCGCCTTCGCCGTCGCCACCCTCGCCGCCGGAACCGCCTCGGCCCAAGCCCAGGCCCAGCAGCCGGCTCCGCTCACGCACGGACCGGTCCTGGCGGGCGTCTGCATGTACAGCCCGCAAGCCCTGATCACGAACAGCACCGCCGGCCGTTCGCTGGCCACCGGCCTGCAACGCCTCGGTGAAGAAGTGCGTGGCGAGCTGGCCCCGTACGCCGCGACCCTGGAAACCGAAGCCACGGCGCTGCAACAGGGCGGCCAGGCCGCCGATCCGGACGGCTCGCGCGGCCGTGCCTGGCAGACCCGCCTGCAGGAAGCCCAGCAGCTGGAAGAGACCCGCACCAACGAGCTGCGCTACACCGAGCGTCTGCAAACCCAGACGATCGTCAACGCCGCCCGCCCGATCATCACCGCCCTCTATCAGGAGAAGGGCTGCAGCATCCTGCTGGACGGCGGTTCGGTTCTGGCCGTGAACCCGCAGATGGATCTGACCGAAGCCGCGATCCAGCGCCTGAACCAGGCCCTGCCGTCGCTGCCGCAGTTCACGCGCAGCGCCGTGCCGGTCCAGCCGCAGCAATAAGCCTGCGATCCGGAATGCCTGACCCGCGATTTTTCGAGAGCCTGCCGACGCTGGACGTCGCCGGGCTGGCCGAACGGATCGGGGCGGAAGTCTCGCGCGGCGGGGACCGAAAGGTCTCCGCCGTTGCGCCTTTGGGGACCGCCGGTTCGACCGAGGTCGCCTTTCTCGGCGACCGCAAATTCGCTGAACAACTGAAGGCCACCGCCGCCGGCTGCGTGATCGTTCCGGCCGCCGCCGCCGACCTGGCGCCGGCCTCCGCCGCCGTGCTGGTGTCATCGACGCCCCAGGCCGCCTGGGCGGCGGCGTCGCTGCTGTTCCACCGCCCGCATGCGCTCGACAAGGCCGCCGACCCTGTTTTCGCCGTCGAGGACGAGACGGTCGTGCTGGAGCCCGGCGTGGTGCTGGGTCACGGCGCCCGCATCGGCCGCGGCACCCGCGTCGGCGCCAATACGGTGATCGGCCCGGGCGTGCAGATTGGCCGCGACTGTCACATCGGCTCCAACGTCACCATCGGCTTCGCCCTGATCGGCGACCGGGTGAAACTGTATTCCGGCGTTCGCATCGGCGAGCCGGGCTTCGGCGCGGCCGGATCGCGCGCCGGACCGGTCGATGTGCCCCAGCTGGGCCGGGTCGTCATCCAGGACGGAGTCACGGTGGGCGCGAACACCTGCATCGACCGCGGCGCCTATGACGACACGGTCATCGGCGAGAACACCAAGATCGATAATCTGGTCATGATCGCGCACAATTGCACGATCGGCCGCAACTGCCTGATCGCCGCCCACACGGGGATTTCCGGGTCGGTGACGGTCGGCGACGGCGTCATGTTCGGCGGCAAGGCCGGCATCGGCGACCACTTGGCCATCGGCGAAGGCGCCCGGGTCGCGGGCGGCGCCGGGGTGCTGGCGAACATCCCGGCGGGGGAGACCTGGTCCGGTTATCCAGCGAAACCCATTCGACAATTCTTGCGCGAAACGATCTGGGTGTCCAAACAGGCGTCGAAGAAAAAGGACGACAGGGAGTAGAGCCATGGCCGACGAGAACGGCAGCATCGATTACGCCGAGGTGATGCGGCGGCTCCCCCACCGATATCCCTTCCTGCTCGTCGACAAGGCCGAGAATTTCGTGCCCGCGACCTCGATCACCGGGATCAAGAACGTCACGCATAACGAGCCGTTCTTCCCGGGACATTTCCCGATCGATCCGGTCATGCCGGGCGTGCTGATCGTCGAGGCGATGGCCCAGACGGGCGCCTTGCTGATGTCCAAGACCATGGATGTCGCGGTGGCCGACAAGGTCATCATGTTCATGTCGATCGACGGCGTGCGCTTCCGCAAACCGGCCCGGCCGGGCGACCAGCTGCGCATGGAGGTCAGGGTGACCCGCGCCCGCGGCGACGCCTACAAGTTCCGGGGCGAGACCTTCATCGACGGCAAGCTGGCCGCTGAGGCCGAGTTCATGGCGATGGTCGTGACCGTCGATCAGCCGGCGACCTGATGGCCATCCACCCCACAGCCCAGGTCGATGCGTCGGCCAGACTGGCCGATGGCGTCGATATCGGCCCGTGGAGCATCATCGGGCCGAACGTCGTGCTGGCCGAGGGCGTGCGCGTCGCCAGTCACGTGGTGATCCAGCAGGACACCGCGATCGGCGCCGGCACGACGATCCACCCGTTCTGCGTCATGGGCGGGGACCCTCAGCACGGCGGCTACAAGGGTGAGCCGGTTGCGCTGGAGATCGGCGAGAACAACACCATCCGCGAGCACGCGACCTTCAACCGGGGCACGCCGGGCGACCGCAAGCTGACCACCATCGGCTCGAACAACCTGTTCATGACCGGGGCCCACGTCGGGCACGACTGCATCGTGGGCAGCAACGTGACCTTCGCCAACAACGCCACCCTGGGCGGTCACGCCCGGGTCGGCGACAAGGTCTTCCTCGGCGGACTGGCGGCGGTGCACCAGTTCGGGCGGATCGGACAGGGCGCCATCGTCGGCGGCCTGTCGGCGGTGACGCGCGACGTGATCCCCTACGGCTCGGCCTGGGGCAATCACGTGCGCCTGCACGGGCTGAACCTGATCGGCCTGAAACGGAAGGGTTACGGCAAGGACGCCATTCGCCGCCTGCTGGCCGCCTATCGCGACATCTTCGAGGGCGAGGGCCTGTTCTCCGAGCGCCTGACCGAGGCGGCCGCGACCTATGCCGACCTGCCGGAGATCCAGGAGATCGTCGCCTTCATCCGCGAGGACACGCGGCGACCGGTCGCTCTTCCGGAACGCGTATGAGCGGCAAGCTGGCCCTGATCGCCGGCGGCGGGGCCTTGCCCGTCTCGGTGGCGGCGCGCTGCGAGGCCGAGGGCCGGCCGGTGTTCGTGATCCGGCTGGCGGGCTTCGCCGACCCGCACCTGGCCCACTATCCGGGCATCGACGCGGGCATGGCCGAGATCGGCAAGATCCTGTCGGCGATGAAGAAGGCCGGCTGCAAGGCGGTCTGCCTGGCCGGGACGGTCAGCCGGCCCGATTTCAAGACCCTGAAGCCTGACTTCAAGGGCGCGACCGTCCTGCCGGGCATCATCGCCGCCGCCACCAAGGGCGACGACGCCCTGCTGCGCAAGATCCTGTCGGTGTTCGAGGCCGACGGCTACCTGGTCGAGGGCGCCGACGACATCCTGGGCGGAGAGACCCTTCCGGCCGGAGCGCTGGGCCGGGTCCAGCCGAGCGAAGACCAGCTGACCGATCTGCGGAAGGCGCTGTACGTCGCCGAGAAGTCGGGCGAACTGGATATCGGCCAGGGCGCGGTCGTCTGCGACGGCCTGGTGCTGGCCGTGGAGGCCCAGGAGGGCACGGACGCCATGCTGATGCGCGTCGCCAGCCTGCCCGCCGACCTGCGCGGCTCGGCCTCCGTCCGCAAGGGGGCGCTGGGCAAGGCGCCCAAGCCGATCCAGGACCTGCGCGTCGACATGCCGGTCATGGGCGCGCACACCATCGAGATGGCCGCCGCCGCCGGTCTGGCGGGCGTCGGCGGGGTGGCGGGCAAGCTGATCGTCATCGACCGTCCGTCCCTGATCGAGGCCGCCGACCGGCTGGGGCTCTATGTCTGGGGCGAAGACCGATGAGCCGTCCGCTGAAGATCATGCTGGTCGCCGCCGAGGCGTCTGGAGACGCGCTGGGCGCCGGTCTGGCGCAGGCGCTGAAGACCCGGCTGGGCGACGACGTGACCTTCGTCGGCGTCGGCGGGCCCAAGATGGCCGCCGAAGGCGTGCAAAGCCCGTTCGACATCGCCGAACTGTCCATCCTGGGCTGGATCGAGGGGCTGAAGGCCTATGGCGTGGTCAAGCGCCGCGTGACCGACACCGTGGCCCATGCCGTGGCGGAGAAGCCCGACGCGGTCGTGCTGATCGACAGCTGGGGCTTCACCATCCGGGTGGCCAAGGCGCTGAAAGCGGCGTTGCCTGGCGTACCCCTGATCAAATACGTCGGGCCGCAGGTCTGGGCCTCGCGGCCGGGCCGGGCCAAGACCCTGGCGCAGTCCGTGGATCACCTGCTGGCGCTTTACGCCTTTGACGCGCCGTGGTTCGAGCGCGAGGGGCTGGCGACGACGGTCGTCGGCTCGCAGGCCCTGCATGTGGACATGAGCGCGGCGGACCCCGCCGCCTTCCGCGCCCGCCGGGGCATTGCGCCGGACGCCGACCTGCTGCTGGTCCTGCCGGGCAGCCGCCCGTCCGAGATCCGGCTGATGACGCCTGTCTACGAGGGCGCCGTGGGGCGGCTGAAGCGCCAGAATCCGGCGCTCGAAGTGGCGGTAGTCGCCGCCGGCACCGTCGCCGAGGACGTGACCGGGCGGATCGCCGCCTGGCCGTTCCGCGTGCATCTGGTGTCCGAGGCCGAGAAGTACGACGCCATGAAGGCCGCCACCGTGGCGCTGGCGACCAGCGGCACGGTCTCGACCGAGCTGGCGCTGGCCGGCGCGCCGATGGTGATCGGCTATCGCTTCCAGCCGCTCAGCTACGCGATCATGAAGCCCTTCTTCACGGGCAAGTACGCGACCCTGTTCAATCACGCGGCGGACGAGGAGATCGCCCGCGAGCTGATCCAGAACGACGCCACGCCGGAGAAGGTCGCCGCAGAGGTGGAGCGGCTGCTGGCCGATCCCGAGGCGCGCCGGACGCAGGCCGAGCGGCAGACGGCGGCGCTGGATCTGATGGGCCGCAATGCACCGGACCCGTCCAGCCTGGCGGCTGACGCGGTGCTGCGAGTCATCGCGGCCAGGGCGGGGCGCTGAGACCGTGTCGCCGGCGCCCCTGATCCTGATCCCGGGGCTGCTGAACGACGCGGACCTGTGGCGGGCCCAGGTCGCCGCCCTGTCGCCGCGCTTCGACGTGCGGGTCGCGGACATCACCCGGGGCGAGACGATGGCGGCGCTGGTCGAGGCCGTCTTCGCGTTGGCCGAGGGACCGGTCGCGGTCGCGGGCTTCTCGATGGGCGGCTATGTGGCCCAGGCCATGCTGATGCACTGTCCGGAGCGGATCGAGCGGCTGGCCCTGCTGGACACCGGGATTCGTCCCGACACGCCCGAGCGCGCCGCCGAGCGGGCGACGCAGACCCGGTTGGCGACGGCGTCCGGCCGGTTCGTCGGGATCGGAGACCGGCTGCTGAGGACATATATGGCCCCCGACCACGTCGCGAACCCGGACATGGCCGAGCGGGTCAAGGCGATGACCCAGCGGCTGGGAGCCGAGGTCTTCATCCGCCAGAGCGCCATCGTTCGCGGGGACGGCGAGGCGGCGCTGCGGGCGTATCGCGGGCCGACGCTGGTGTTGTGCGGGGAGGTGGACCAGATCACCCCGCCGGCGGGTCACCGCGAGATCGCCGGGCTGGTCCCGGACGCCGAACTGGTCATCGCGCCGGGTTGCGGCCACCTGACGCCGATCGAGGCGCCGGAGCTGGTCAGCGGGGCGCTGGCCCACTGGATGGAGCGCTGAGCATGGCGCGCGCCCTCAGCCCCCGCCGGGCGGCCGAGGTGCGCGCCGCCGTGCAGATGGCGGTCGGGGCCGCCGCGGCCTTCTATCTGGCCACCGCGCTGGGCCTGCCGCATCCCTACTGGAGCGTGATCTCGGCCATCGTGGTCATCCAGACCAGCGTCGGCGGCGGGGTGGTGGCCGTGGCGCGCGACCGGGCCGTCGGCACCATCGTCGGGGCCCTGATCGGCGGAGCGGTGGCCTTCGTGCGGCCCGAGGGCGTCAGCGCCATGGTCGGAGCCCTGGCCCTGTCGACGGCGGGGCTGGCCTTCTTCGCCGCGGGTCGGCCCTGGCTGAAGATCGCGCCGGTGACGGCCGCCATCGTCATCGCGGGCGGCGCGGGGCCCGAGGGACCCGCTTCGCTGGCGCTGGACCGGGTGATGGAGATCCTGACCGGCAGCGGGGTCGGCGTCATCGCCATCCTGCTGCTGTTTCCCCGGCATGCGCGCCAGACCTTCCGGCTGCAGGCGCGGGAGGCGGCGGGCAAGGCCGCGGCCCTGCTGGCGCTGGTCATGCGCGGGGACGCCGCCGACGCGGGCGACCTGGCCCGCAGCCACGCGGACATGAAGAAGCGGCTGGACGCGCTGGGGCAGGCGGCGACCAATGTCATCGACCTGCCGGGCAGCCAGAAGGAGACCGCCGACCGCGCGGCCCTGGTGCGGGCCTTCTGGCGGGTGCGCAGCGACATCGTCATCCTGGGGCGCGGCTTCCAGGCCTCCGGGGCGCTGGACCGTCTGGAGCCGTGGATTCACGCCGCCACGGCCGCGGTGGTTCGTCTGGAGGCGCTGTCGCGGGGCGAGGCGGGGGAGCCGCTGGGCGATCCCGATCCGGTGCTGGCGCTGGGCGGCGGCGAGTCCGACGGCGATCTGGCCCGGGGTGCGGCGGCCATCGGTCTGGCTCACATGCACCGCGATCTCGACGACCTGGGCGAACGTTTCCGCGACCTGCGTCTGGTCTAGACGCGGCGGGGCCGAGGCCACATTCTGGTCCGGAGATCGGGGCTTGCTGAGCCCTCGAAGAGGATTGAGCGATGACCCGCCAGAAAGCCCCCAAGAAGAGCGAGACCATCGAGGTGCGCGTGCCCTACGGCGCCAAGACCGCCTTCGCCGAGCGCTGCCGCGAGAACGGCCAGACGGTCAGCGAAGCCGTACGGGCCTTCATGGAGCGCGAGATCGGCGGCGAGAGGCGGTCGGGGCGGGGTCGGACCCGCCTGTGGCACGCGGTCGCGGCGCTGGCGGCGGGACTGGCCCTGGGCTCCATCGCCGCTCCGTCGCTGGCCCAGAGCGCGCCTGCGTCCCGCGCCGCCTTCGAGCGGCTGGACCGTAACCACGACGGCGTCGTCAGCTATGACGAGTTCCGCCGCTAACGGGTCTAGCGGACCGGCTTGAAGAGCCGTCCGCCGCGCAGGTTCAGCCAGGTCCAGGGTTTGAACAGGCCGGCGCCGGGCTTCCACGACGCGACCACGATCTCGGCCTTGCCGACGATGTTCTCGGCCGGCAGCAGGCCGACGCCAACATCGCCGGGCCAGCGGCTGTCCAGCGAGTTGTCGCGGTTGTCGCCCATCATGAAATACTGGCCCTCGGGCACCACATAGACGCCGGTGTCATCGCCTGGCAGGCCGGACCCGCGGTCATAGGTGAGGTACTGCCGGCCCTCCGGCGTGGTCTCGCGCACCCGCAGCACCTGGACGCCGGAATCATCCTGGTCCTGGACCAGGTTCAGCGGCGTGCGGGGGATGGCGCTGCCGTTCACGAACACCGTTCCGCCCATGACCTGCACCCGGTCGCCCGGCAGGCCGATGACGCGCTTGACCCAGGTCTGCTGCGGCGCGCTGGGGCGGCGGAAGACGACCACGTCGCCCCGCTCGGCCGTGCGGCCGAACAGGCGGCCGTCCGGCAGCGGCGGGTTGAAGGGCAGTGAGGCCCGGCTCCAGCCATAGGCGAATTTCGACACCACCACATAGTCGCCGATCACCAGCCCCGGCTCCATCGAGGACGAGGGGATGGTGAAGGGCTGGTACAGGGTCGTCTGGATGGCGGTGGCGGCCAGCAGGCCAATCGCGACCACGCGGACGGTGTCGATCAGTTCGCGGACGGGCCCCTGGGAGGGGCGGAGGGCGGTCTTGGCGTGTTGGGTCATGAGCTCAGCAGACGGCGCCCCACGGGCGGCTTCAACGGCGAAGGCGTCCGGACGCCGGGAAATCGTGTCCGGACAAAGAAAAACGCCGGGGCGCGGGGCCCCGGCGTTCTGTCCGGTAGAGGCGGGATCAGCCGCGGTTTTCGATCGGCACGTAATCGCGCTCGGTCGGGCCGGTGTACAGCTGGCGCGGACGGCCGATCTTCTGGCCCGGGTCGGCCATCATTTCCTGCCACTGGGCGATCCAGCCGACGGTGCGGGCCAGGGCGAACAGCACGGTGAACATCGAGGTCGGGAAGCCCATCGCCGACAGGGTGATGCCCGAATAGAAGTCCACGTTCGGGAACAGCTTGCGCGAGGTGAAGTACTCGTCCTGCAGGGCGACCTTCTCCAGCTCCTTGGCGACGACGAACAGCGGATCGTTCTCGCGGCCCGTGGCGGCCAGCACTTCGTAGGCCGACTGCTGCATGACCTTCGCGCGCGGGTCGTAGTTCTTGTAGACCCGGTGGCCGAAGCCCATCAGCTTGAATTTGCGGTCCTTCACGCCCTGGATGAACTCCGGGATCTTGTCCGGGGTGCCGATCTCCTTGAGCATGTTCAGCGCCTCTTCGTTGGCGCCGCCGTGCGACGGGCCCCACAGGCAGGCGATGCCGGCGGCGATACAGGCGAAGGGGTTGGCGCCCGACGAGCCGGCCAGACGGACGGTCGAGGTCGAGGCGTTCTGCTCGTGGTCGGCGTGCAGGGTGAAGATGCGGTCCATGGCGCGAACCAGGCGCGGATCGACGTGATAGTCCTCGGCCGGAACGGCGAAGCACATGCGCAGGAAGTTCTCGGCGTACGACAGGTCGTTGCGCGGCGAGATGAAGGGCTGGCCGACGTGGTACTTGTACGCGCGGGCCGCGATGGTCGGCATCTTGGCGATCAGGCGGATGGCCGAGATATTGCGCTGCACCGGATCATGGATGTCCAGGCTGTCGTGGTAGAAGGCCGACAAGGCGCCGACGGTGCCGACCATGATCGCCATCGGGTGGGCGTCGCGGCGGAAGCCTTCGAAGAAGCGGTCGAACTGGGCATGCAGCATGGTGTGCATGGTGATGTTGCGCTCGAAGGCCTCGTATTCCGCGGCCGTCGGCAGTTCGCCGTGCAGCAGCAGGTGGCAGACCTCGATGAAGTTCGACTGCGAGGCCAGCTGGTCGATCGGATAGCCGCGGTGCAGCAGCACGCCGGCGTCGCCGTCGATGAAGGTCAGGGCCGACTCGCAGGCCGCGGTCGAGGTGAAGCCCGGGTCGTAGGTGAAGGCGTCGGTGCCCGCATAGAGCTTGCGGATGTCGATGACGTCGGGGCCGGTCGAACCCGACAGCACCGGCAGATCCACGGTCTTGCCGGCGTAGTTGAGGGTCGCCGTCCCGGCGGGTTTGGCTTGTTCGGTCATTTCAGCCCCTTGTCAGCGGCAGCCTCGCGCGGGGAGGCGGCGGGCCGCGTTTTGTTTGTAAACGTCACTTAGTCTGTTGCAGCGCATCATCCAAGCGCCCGAGGCTTTCTTCGCGTCCCAGGGCCCCCAACGTTTTCGCGATGTCGGGCGATGCGGCCCCGCCGGTCAGGGCCGCGCGCGTGGCCGGGCCGATCTTTCCGAAGCCCACGGCCTCTTCCTCGGCGAAGGCCTTCAGCTCGGCCTCGAGGGCGAAAACGTCCCAGCTTCCGAACAGCTTCAGCCGATCGCGCAGGCGTCCGATGCGCTCGCCGGACTCGCCGGACAGCAGGCCTTGGCCCTTTTCGTCGATGGCGAGGGGCCGGGCGCGCAGCACGAAGGCGGTCTGGTCGGCCAGTTCGAGAATGCTCTTGGCGCGGTCCTTCACGAAGGGCATGGCGCGCAGCAGGCGGACTTCGTCGTCAGGGCCGAGCGTGTGGCCGCGCGACAGGTGGACGTCCAGGGTCAGCTTGGCCAGCCGGTCGTCCTGGGCGAGCCGGATCCAGTGGCTGTTGACGTGGGCCAGCTTGTCGAAGTCCAACCGCGCGGGCGCCTTGCCGACGCCGCCCAGGTCGAACCAGGCCTGGGCCTGTTCATCGGAGAACAGCTCGTCGTCGCCGTGGGCCCAGCCGAGGCGGGCCAGGTAGTTGCGCATGGCCTCGGGCAGATAGCCCATCTCGGCGTATTCGTGCACCGCCTGGGCCCCATGCCGCTTGCTGAGCTTGGCGCCGTCCGGGCCGTGGATCAGGGGGATGTGGGCGAAGGTGGGCCGGGTCCAGCCCAGGGCGTCATAGATCAACGATTGACGAGCGGCGTTGTTCAGGTGGTCGTCGCCGCGGATGACGTGGGTCACGCCCATGTCGTGGTCATCGACCACCACGGCCAGGTTGTACGTCGGGGCGCCGTCCGACCGCAGAATGACCAGATCGTCCAGCGAGGCTGTCTCCCAGCGCACCGAACCCTGCACCGCGTCGTCCACGACGACGGGCGCGTCCGCCGGGCGGCGGAAGCGGACGGTGTGCGGCTTCAACAGGTCATCGACCGTGGGCGTCCGGTCGCGCCACGGCGACTCGAAGGGGCGGCCCTCGGCCTTGGCCTGGTCACGCAGGGCGCCGGTCTCTTCGGCGGTCAGGAAATCCCGGTAGGCGTGGCCGGTCTCCAGCAGGATGTTGGCGACCTCGCGGTGACGGTCGGCGCGCGCGAACTGAAACACCGGCTCCTCGTCGGCGAACAGCTCCAGCCAGGCCATGCCGTCGAAAATGGCCTTCACGGCCTCGTCGGTCGAGCGCTCGCGGTCAGTGTCCTCGACGCGCACGAGAAACTTCCCGTTGTGTCGCCGTGCATACAAATAGTTGAAAAGCGCCGTCCGGGCGCCCCCTATGTGCAGGAAGCCGGTGGGCGAGGGGGCGAAGCGGGTGACCACTTCGGAAGTCGGGGCGGAAGAGGAGGTCATTTCAGGTCGGTCCGATCGGGTCGCCCTTATACCCCCGCCTGCCGCAAAGCCTAGCGCCCGGGTGAGGATCGCGGGTTTCCTGCGCGCCCAGATCAAGGCGCAGACCCTGCGCTGGCGACTGTGGACGCCGGTGGCGTTCGGCGCGGGCTGCGCGACCTATTTCGCCTTCAAGGCCGAGCCGCCGCTGTGGCCGCTGCTGGCCTTTGCGGGTCTGGCTTCGCTGGCTTGGCTCATGGGGCGGCGGCTGCATGCGGCGCGTGTGGTCAGCCTGTGCCTGCTGATGCTGGCCTGTTTCGCCCTCGGACTGGCGGCGGCCAAGCTGCGCACCGACGCCGTCAGCGCGCCCATAGCGCCCGCCATGGACGGGCCGACGGTGATCGAGGGCTGGGTGGTGGATGTCGACAGCCCCGGCGCGGCGGGGCCGCGCATCATCGTCGCCCCGGTGCGCATCCGCGGGCTTGAGCCGGAGCAGACGCCCGTGCGTATCCGCGCGACGGTGAAGGGCGTGGCGCCCGAGCCCGGCGAGGCCGTGCGCCTGTTCGCCATCCTCAATCCGCCGCCCGCGCCCGCCAGCCCCGGGGCCTATGATTTCGGCCGCACGGCCTTCTTTCAGAGGATCGGCGGGGTGGCGTTCGCGCTCGGCGAGACGCGGACGGCGGTCCTGTCCGAGGCCCCGTGGCGGCTGCGCCTGGTGATGTGGGTCAACGCCATGCGCTTCGACCTGGCCCAGCGGATCGTGGCCCGGCAGGGCGAGCGCGCGGGCGGGGTGGCGGCGGCCATGACCACGGGCCACGAGGCCTGGCTGGATCCCGCCGAAGTCGATGTCATGCGCGATTCCGGGCTGGCGCACATCCTGTCGATCTCGGGCCTGCACATGGCGGTGGTGGGCGGCTTCGCCTTCTTTCTGGTGCGGCTGCTGATCGCGGCCTGGCCTTGGCTGGCGCTACGCGTGCCGGGCAAGAAGGCGGCGGCCGTCGCGGGCCTGCTGGCGGTCGGGACCTATCTGGTGGTGTCCGGCGCGCCGCCGCCGGCGGAGCGGGCCGCGGTGACCGCCTCCATCGCCTTCCTGGCGGTCCTGCTGGACCGGCAGGCGATCACCATGCACGCGCTGGCGGTGGCGGCCCTGGTGGTCCTGCTGCTCCAGCCCGAGGCCATCGTCACACCCGGCTTCCAGATGTCCTTCGCGGCCACGGCGGCGCTGGTCGCTCTGGTCGAGGCCTGGCCGCACCGTCCCAGGGAGATTTCGACGCCGTGGCCGATCCTGATGGTGCAGCGGACCGGCGCCTGGGTCGGGGCGGCGGTGCTGGCCAGTCTGGTGGCGGGGGCGGCGACAGGGCCGTTCGCCATGCAGCATTTCAACCGCTCGGCCATGTACGGGCTGGCGGCCAATCTGGCGACGGCGCCGCTGTCGGACTTCCTGATCATGCCCGCCCTGGCCCTGGGCGCCCTGCTGGAGCCGATCGGGCTGGGCGCGCCCTTCCTGTGGCTGGCGGCGCGGGGCATCGACCTGATGCTGGCCATCGGTGAACGGGTTGCGGGTTTGCCGGGTGCAGTGCGGACCATCGCCAGCGCGCCGGACATCGTCCTGCCCATCGCCTTCCTCGGGGTGCTGTTCTGTTGCCTGTGGCGCGGGCCGCTGCGGTGGCTGGGCCTGCCGTTGGCCTGCGCGGTGCTGATCTGGCCGCGCGACCCGGCGCCGGACCTGTGGATCGGCGACGCCGGCACGCAGGCGGCCTTTGTTCAGGACCGGCAGGCCGTGATCGTCCGGCCCGGCGTGCGCCAGTTCGCGGTCGATGTCTGGACCCGGCGGCGCGGGCTGCAGGCGGTCGATCGGCCCGCGGAACGCTGGACCTGCGGCCGGTTCTCCTGCGCGCCGGAGACCTCCGGTCCCGCAGCCCTGTGGTGGGGCCGCCGCGCGCCGTCGGCGGAGCAGCTGGACGCCCTGTGCCGGTCAGCGCCGGTCGTCAGCGTGCGGGGCGAACTGGCCGCGCTTCCGCCGTCCTGCGAAGGGCGGCTGGTGCTGGACGGGCTGGACTACGCCCGGGGCGGGGCGGTGGAGCTGAAACGCGAAGGGCCCGCCGCGGCGAACCGCTGGCGAGCCCTGTGGGTGTCAGATGTGCGTGGCGATCGGCCGTGGAGCCGGTTCGGCGACGCGCTTAGTGATACCGGCGGATGAGGCCGACCAGCTTGCCCTGAACCGCGACCTGGTCCGAGCCGTAAATCTTGGTCTCGTAGTTGCGGTTGGCGGGCTCCAGCGCGATGGAGGCGCCCTTCTTGCGCAGGCGCTTCAGCGTGGCCTGTTCGCCTTCGACCAGGGCCACGACGATCTCGCCGGACGAGGCGTTCTCGGTCGATTTGATGATCACCAGATCGCCGTTGAGGATGCCGGCCTCGATCATCGAGTCGCCCTCGATCTCGAGCAGATAATGCTCGCCGGAGCCCAGCATGGCCTCCGGCACCGGATAGCGGGCGGTCTCGTGCTCGATGGCGTCGATGGGCGTACCCGCCGCGATCTTGCCCATCAGCGACAGTTCGCGGGTGTCGTTCGCCGGTTCGGCGGCCTGCGGACGGCCGCCGCCCTCGATCACGCCCGGCTTGAAGCCCGCATGACCGCGCGGCGCGCCCTGCGTCGCCTGTTCCGGCAGCTTGGTGACCTCCAGCGCACGGGCCCGGTGGGCGAGGCGGCGGATGAAGCCCCGTTCCTCCAGCGCCGTGATCAGGCGGTGGATGCCCGACTTGGACGCCAGATCCAGCGCCTCCTTCATCTCGTCGAAGGACGGAGACACGCCGGTCTCCTGAATCCGCTCGTGGATGAACATGAGCAGTTCGTGCTGTTTGCGCGTGAGCATGACGTCCTCGAGGCGAATCCGGTTTCCAGAACGCTAGCGGAACAAACCGCAAACGTCCAGAAACTGTTCCTGAGGTGTTCCGGTTAAGGCAGGGTTACCGAAGCGGCGCCATTGCGAACCCAAGACGGCGATGACACGACAGGGGCCAAGCTGCGGGAGGCGAAGATGCGAGAGAGGCTGAACGACGCCTGGCGATCTGTCCTGGACTCCACGACCGGCATGATGCGGTTTCGGGGCCGTTCGCGGATCGTGGACGTCTTCCATCTCTGGATCGCCATGGTTCTGGTCCAGCTGATCGCCCTGGCGCTGATCACTCCATTGGCGTGGGACGTGAGCTGGTGGGTCGGCGCGACGGTGAAGACGCTGGTCTGCCTGCCGTTCATCGCCCTCTTCTGCCGCCGGCTGCACGATCAGGGCCTGTCGGGCTGGTTCACGCCGATCATCCTGCCGCTACCGGCGGTGGGCCTGTATCAATCCTACCGGGCGACCTTCGCGGTCCTGAACCCGCAATGGCTGACCGAGCGGTCGTTCGTTCAGGGCCTCGAGTTGTGCATGATGGTGCTGGCGCTGACGTTCCTGATACTGCTGCTGCGGCCGGGTCAGAAGGGTGCGAACCGGTATGGGCCGGATCCGCGCGAAGCGGCCGATCAGGCCAGCAGCGCCCGGGTCGCCGCTTCCACGTCGTCCTGACGCATCAGGCTTTCGCCGACAAGGATGGCCTGGGCGTGGGCGTCGCTGACCTGCTGCACGTCGTCCGGGGTGAAGATGCCGCTCTCGGCTACCAGCAGGGCGCGGACGGGGCTGAGCATGGCCAGCCGCTCGGTGGTCTCCAGATCGACCTCGAAGGTCCGCAGCGACCGGTTGTTCACCCCCACCAGATCGCCGCCCAGCTTGCAGGCGCGGGCCATCTCGGCCTCGTCGTGGGTCTCGATCAGGGCGTCCATGCCGAAGCGTTCGGCCTCTGACAGCAGTTCAGCGGCCAGCGTGTCGTCGATCATGGCCAGGATGATCAGGATGCAGTCGGCGCCCAAGGCCCGGCTCTCGGCCACCTGCCAAGGATCGACCAGGAAGTCCTTGCGCAGGCAGGGCAGGGCGACCGCGTTCCGGGCGGCGGCCAGATAGGCGTCGTCGCCCTGGAAGCTGGGGCCGTCGGTCAGCACGGACAGGCAGGTCGCTCCGCCGCGCTCATAGGCCTTCGCCAATGCCGGCGGATCGAAATCGGCGCGGATCAGTCCCTTGGACGGGCTGGCCTTCTTGATCTCGGCGATCAGGGCCGGGCGACCGGTCTCGATGACGTGGTTGTCCAACGCGGCGCGGAAGCCGCGCGGGGCGGAGACGAGGGCGGCGCGCGCCTCGACCGCGTCCTGCGACAGGGCGGCCTTGCGGGCGGCGACGTCCTCGCGCTTGTAGGCGGCGATGCGGTCCAGCACGTCGGTCACGCCGGCTCCTCTTCCTCGATGGGGGTGTTGGTGGCGGCGACCAGTTCGGCCAGGGCCTTGGCCGCGCGACCGTCGTCGATGACGGCGGCGGCCTGGGCCGCGCCCTCGGCCAGGTCGGCGGCCTTGTCGGCCACGACCAGCCCGGCGGCGGCGTTCAGCAGCACCACGTCGCGATAGGCGCCCTTGGCCCCGTCCAGCAGGGCGGTCAGGGCGGCGGCGTTCGCCTCGGCGTCGCCGCCGCGGATTGCAGAGAGGTCGTGGCGGGCCAGTCCGGCGTCCTCGGGCGTGACGGTGAAGCGGCGCACGGCGCCATCCTTCCATTCGGCCACCTCGGTCTCGCCGGTGACGGTCAGTTCGTCCAGGCCCTGGCCGTGCACGGTCCAGGCCCGCACGGCGCCCAGGCGGCCCAGCACCTCGGCCAGGGGCTCCAACAGACGGGGATCGTAGACGCCCATCACCTGCCGCTTCGCCTGGGCCGGATTAGACAGCGGGCCCAGCAGGTTGAACACGGTGCGGAAGCCGATCTCGGCCCGCACCGGCCCGACGTGGCGCATGGCGCCGTGGTAGGAGGGGGCGAACAGGAAGGCGATCCCCGCCCGGTCCAGCGCGCGCAGCTGCTGGGCCTGGCCGGCCTGCAGATTGACCCCCAGCACCGCCAGCACGTCGGAGGAGCCGGACTTCGAGCTCAGCGCCCGGTTGCCGTGCTTGGCGACCTTCAGGCCCGCGCCCGCCAGCACCAGCGCCGCCGCCGTGGAGATGTTGAAGGTGTGCTGGCCGTCGCCGCCGGTGCCGCAGGTGTCGATGACATCCCAAGGGTGATCCAGCGTCAGGGCCGCCTCGCGCATGGCGGTGGCGAAGGCCGCGATCTCGCCCACCGTCTCGCCGCGGATGCGCAGGGCGGTGACGGCGGCGGCGACCTGGGCCGGGGTCGGCTCGCCGCGCAGGCAGGCGGCGAAGAAGGCGTGCGCCTCGGCGTCCGACAGGGTCTTGCCGTCGACCAGCTTGGCCAGCAGGGGCTTGAAGGTGTCGGCCACCTCAGACCATCGCCCGGCGCTTCACGCCCGCGAGGTCCAGGAAGTTGGCCAGCAGGTCGTGGCCGTGTTCGGTGGCGATCGATTCCGGATGGAACTGCACGCCGTGAATGGGGCGGGTCTTGTGGGCCAGGCCCATGATCTCGCCGTCGGCGGTCCAGGCGGTGACCTCCAGCACGTCCGGCAGGGTCTCCCGCTTCACCGCCAGCGAGTGGTAGCGCGTGGCCGTGAACGGCGAAGGCAGGCCGCGGAACACGCTCTTGCCCTCGTGAAGGATCGGCGAGGTCTTGCCGTGCATCAGGGCCTTGGCGCGGATCACATCGCCGCCGAACGCCTGACCCATCGCCTGATGGCCCAGGCAGACGCCGAAGATCGGCATGTCCAGAGGCGCGGTGTCGATCAGGGCCAGGCAGACGCCGGCCTCGTTGGGCGTGCACGGACCGGGCGACAGCAGCACGGCCTCGGGCTTCAGGGCCCAGGCCTCCGCGGCGGTCAGGTCGTCGTTGCGCACGACGCGCGTCTCCGCGCCCAACTCCGCCAGGTAGTGGACGAGGTTGTAGGTAAAGCTGTCGTAGTTATCGACGACGAGGATCATGACTTGGCTTCTAGGGACTACGGCCCGCCGCGCCAAGCGCCCAAGGCGTCTCAGGAGGCCGGTAAGACTGCGTTAACCGTATTGGATCGAATTGGGACTCTTCGAACGGGGAGGCTCGAATGGCCGACGGCATCCAGAAGGCGCGTATCCTGCTGACCGATCCCGCGGCGACGCGGAGCAGCCCATGGCCCGCGCTCGGCGCGGCGGCCCTGGCCGCGACGGCGGCGGTGCTGATGGCCGGGGTGATGATCCTCGGGCCGGGCGTCCGCTTCCAGGACGCACCGCCGATCGATCAGGCCCTGTTGCCGAACGGATAGCGCCAGGCCTCGTCCGCCGCCCGCATGGGCGCGCGCGCCTTGGCCCGGGTTTCGGCATATTCCGCCGCCGGATCGCTGTCGGCGACGACGCCGGCGCCCGCCTGCACATGGATCTGGCCGTCGGCGAACAGGGCGGTGCGCAGGACGATGCAGATGTCCGCCTCGCCGCCCGCCGAAATATAGCCCACGCCGCCGCCGTAGCCGACGCCGCGCTTCACCTCTTCCAGCTCGTCGATGATCTCCATCGCCCGCACCTTCGGCGCGCCCGACAGGGTGCCGGCGGGCAGGGCGGCCAGCAGGGTGTCGACCGCGTCCAGTTTGGGATCGGCCATGCCCTGCACATCCGAGACGATGTGCATGACCGAGCTGTAGCGCTCGACCTTGAAGCTTTCGGTGACCTCGACCGTGCCCGGCGCGGACACCCGGCCCACGTCGTTGCGGCCCAGGTCCAGCAGCATCAGGTGCTCGGCCCGCTCCTTGGGATCGGCCAGCAGCTCGGCCTCCAGCGCCCGGTCGGCCTCGGGCGTCTCGCCGCGCGGACGGGTGCCGGCCAGCGGACGGATGGTCACCCGGCCGTCCTTCAGCCGGACCAGGATCTCCGGGCTGGACCCGGCCAGCTGGAAGTCGCCGAAGTCGAGGAAGAACAGATAGGGCGAGGGGTTCTGACGTCGCAGGGCGCGGTAGAAGGCCAGCGGGTCCGCGTCCCACGGCGCCGAGAAGCGGTGGCTGAGTACGACCTGGAAGATGTCGCCGGCGGCGATGTACTCCTTGGCCCGGGCGACCATGACGCCGAAGGCGGCTTCATCGACCGGCGAGACAAAGGCGGGGCCGGCGGCCTCGACCGGCGCGGGCAGGGCGGGCAGGGGCGTGCGCAGGTCAGCCTCGAACCGGTCCAGACGCTCGACGGCGGCGTCCCAGGCGGCGCGGGCGTCCTGTCCGCTGTCCGGATAGGCGGCCGAGACCAGGACGATCTCGTGCTTCACCGAATCGAAGATGCCGACGATGGCGGGACGGGTCAGGACCGCGTCGGGCAGGTCCAGCGGGTCCGGGTTGGGCGCGCCCAGCGGCTCCAGGAGGCGGACCATGTCGTAGCCGAACACTCCGAACAGGCCCGCGGCCATGGGCGGCAGGTCCTCGGGCAGTTCAAAGCGCGAGGCGGCCATCAGGGCGCGCAGCGAGGCCAGCGGATCCTCGCCGTCGGGAGCGTAGCGGTCGGCCGCGATATCCGCGCCGCGGGCCGTCTCCGGCCGGCGGTCGCGGCAGCGCCAGACGACGTCGGGCTCGCGCGTGATGATCGAATAGCGGCCGTTGACGGCGCCGCCCTCGACCGACTCCAGCAGGAAGGCGTGGGACCGGCCCCGCCCGACCTTCAGAAAGGCGGAGACGGGAGTCTCCAGATCATCGACCAGCCGGCGGACGACCACCTGCGGCCGGCCCGAGGACCAGCCGTCGCGGAAGTCGGAGAAGGCGGCGGAGAGGTCCGCCGTCGTCATTGCGCCGGGGCGGGGGCCGGACCGCGCGGAGCGGCGGCTCCAGCGGCGCCGCCGGCCGGGGTCGCCGGGGCGACTTCCGACAGGCCCAGGGCCAGGCGGGCCTGCGGTTCGCTGAAGGTGGCGTTCACGCGGGCCGCGGCGGCCTTGATGGCGGCCTCGCCGACGGCGTTCAGGTTGTCCCCGGCCATACGGGCCCGGAACTGGTCCGCGGGGCCGGCGGCCAGGGTCGGGTTGGGCGCCGTGATCGCGTCCGTACGGCCGATGACGAAGCTGTCGGCGGCCTGCTGCTGGGAGAAGACCTGGCCGCGCGGCGTGGAGAACAGGCCCTGGACGACGCCCTGGCCCGCGGACTGGTCCTGGGCGCCGATGTTGGCGGCGGTCTGCAGCGTGGCGCCGGCCGAGCGGGCGACGGCGGCCATGTCCTCGCCGCCGCGGATGCGGCCGGCCAGGGCGTTGGCGCGGGCGTTGAGCAGGCGGTTGTTCTCGCGGGCGATCCAGTTGGCGGCCAGTTCGGAGCGGAAGCTGGGGTTGCTCAGCGAGGGCAGGGCCGGGGGCACGATCTCGTTGATCCGGACGACGAAATATTCGCCCTGACCGGCTTCCATGACTTCGCTCTCGCCGTTGCGGCCGAGCTTCCACATCGCTTCCAGCAGTTGGGGCGGCGCGCGGAAGTTCGGCTGCTGAATGCTGCGGCCGTCCTGGGTCACCTGCGGCACGGCGAGGATGCGGGCGCCGACCTCGGTGACCGCGGCTTCCAGCGTCTTGCCGTCCTTGCGCGCCTTGTCATAGGCCTCGACGCGCCGATAGACGGCGGCGCGGCGGTCTTCCTGGCGCAGTTCCTCGACGACCTGGGCGCGGACGTCCGCGAGCGTCGAGGGGCGGCCCGGCTTCACGCCGGTCAGCTTGGCGACGACGAAGCCGACGCGCGCCTGGACGGGGTCGGACACCTGGTCCGGGGTCATGCCGAACACGGCGGCGGCCACGGCCGGATCGGTCACGGCCGTGCGCGGGCGATCGGTGAAGGCCGAGGGCGCCAGGTTGTTCGCCTGGCCGACGGCTTCCGGCGTCTGGCCGGCGCGCAGGGCGGCGGCGATACGGTCGGCCACGGCCTTGTTCGGCGCCGTCAGGGTCACGAAGGTGCGGGTTTCCGGTTGCGACAGGGCGTCGCGGCGGAAGTTGAAGCGTTCCTGGATACGGGCGTCGGTGATCTCGCCCTGACCGTCGGCCGGGCTGTCGAACAGCACCACCGAGGCGCTGCGGAATTCCGGCAGGCGCAGCTGGGCGGCGTTCTGCTGGATGAAGGTGTTGAGCTGGGCGTCGGTCGGCGCGGCGGCCGAGCCGGCCATGGCCTGGGTCACGGCGAACCAGCGACCGTCGCGGGTCTCCAGCGCCTGGTTGGCCAGGACGGCGCCGTAGATGCGCGGCAGGCGCACGCCGGCGCCGATGGCCGAGCCGTAGTGGCGGGTCACGATCTCGTCGCGCATCTCGTTCTCGAAGCGCTCGGGCGTGGCGTTGTTCTGCTGCAGGGCGGCGACGTAAGCGCCCTGGTCGAAGCGGCCGGTGACCGAATCGAAGAAGGCGGGGACCTGACGAATCTGACGCAGGACCAGTTCCTTGCCGGGGCGGATGCCGACCTTGTCAGCCCACGACATGAAGCCGAGGCGCTCGGACTGCTGGGCCAGATAGGCCGGGAGCTGCCCGCCGCCGACCAGGTCCTCGAACGTCAGGGGGCGACCGGCCTGTTCCTGGGCCTGATTGCGGATGCGGTCCAGGTCGGCGCGGAACTCCGGCGCGTCGATGCTGCGCTCGCCCGCCGAAATCACATGCTTGGGCCCGAAGCTGGACAGCAGGTCCGGCATCTGCGAGCCGCCAGTGACCAGCAGGCCCACACCCAGCAGGACGAGCAGGCCGATGGCCCACTTGGACTTGGCGAATTTGCGGAACGCGGTGAGCATGGTCGGTCCTGAACGGAAGGGCGGCGAGAATGGCCACCTCGGCCTATAGGGCGTGAGGGGCCAGCACGGCAAGACGATGGCGACGCTTCGTCTGTTCGCGCATCTTGGCTTGGCCGCCGTCCCCGCCTAGAGAAGCGCGCATGAAACAATCCGTGAAGCTGGTCGCAGGAAACTGGAAGATGAACGGGCTGGGCGCGAGCCTGGCCGAGGCGGAGGCCCTGCGCAGCGCGCTGGAGGCCGAACCGGCGGCCTGTCGGGTCGCCCTGTGTCCGCCCGCCACCCTGGTCGATCGCCTGGCCGCCGTCTGTGCAGGCGGCCCCGTCGAGGTCGGCGGACAGGACTGCCGCGCCGAGACCTCCGGCGCCTACACCGGCGACATTTCCGCCGCCATGCTGAAGGACGCCGGCGCGAGCCTGGTCATTCTCGGCCACTCCGAACGCCGTCAGGGCCATGGAGAGACCGACGCCCTGGTGCTGGCCAAGGCCGAGGCGGCGCTGGCCGCTGGCCTGTCGCCGATCGTGTGCGTCGGCGAGACCCTGCAACAGCGCGAGGCGGGGCAGGCGGTCGCGGTCGTGCGCGACCAGGTCATCCATTCCCTGCCGCTGGCGCTGGCCGGTCAGGCGTTCGCTGTAGCCTATGAGCCCGTCTGGGCCATCGGCACCGGCCTGACCCCGACGCTGGAGCAGATCGAGGAGGTCCACCGGGCCGTCCGCGCCGCGATGATCGAACGCCTGGGCCTGGCCGCCGCCACGCCGCCGATCCTGTACGGCGGTTCGGTCAAGCCGGACAACGCGCGCGACATCCTGTCGACGCCCGAGGTCGGCGGCGCCCTGGTCGGCGGCGCCTCGCTGAAGGCCGCGGACTTCCTGGGCATCATCCGCGCCGCCTGACTGGAGGCGGGTGATCAGCGGGCGGCTGCGGCCGTCGGCGAACCCCTCGTCCCTGGCCACCAACCCCATCCCTCGCGCCGTCGTTGCCCACCGCACACAACGATGATAGACGCCGCCGCTTGATCGGCGCGGGTTTGCGCCACACATATCGGCTGCCATGCTCCAGATCATTCTCCTCGTCGTCATGATCCTCATCTCGCTCGCGCTCGCGGGCGTGGTCCTGCTGCAGCGCTCCGAAGGCGGCGCGCTGGGCATGGGCGGAGGTCCCTCGGGCTTCATGACCGCGCGCGGAGCGGGCAATTTGCTGACCAAGACCACCTGGGTCCTGGCCTTCCTGTTCTTCCTCTGCGCCCTGTCGCTGACGATCCTGGGCAATGTCGAACGGTCGAACCGGTCGATCGTGGACGCCGACGCCGTCGGCGAACTGGCCGCTCCGCCGCCGTCGGCCACGCCGGGCGCCGCCGCCGCCGATCCGGCGACCCCGGCCCAACCGGCCGCCCCGTCGATGCAGGACCTCGAGTCGAGCCTGTCCGGCGCTTCGGCGGCCCCGGCTCCCGCCCCGGCCCAGCCGGCGCCCGCTCAGTAAGGATGGGCGGGGACCTTCTCCCCGCCTTCCTCTCCCGCCCTCAAAGTCTTCGCAGTTCAGGGTCGCGTTTCGCGCGACCCTTCTTCCACATGTTTGCGCGGTCGCCGCTGATCCGGCGGACCGAATCAGCGGTAAGGTGATCTCCCATGGCCCGTTACGTGTTCATCACTGGCGGCGTGGTTTCCTCCTTGGGAAAAGGCCTCGCTTCCGCCGCTCTCGGCGCGCTTCTGCAAGCGCGCGGCTACAAGGTTCGCCTTCGTAAGCTCGACCCCTATCTGAACGTCGATCCGGGCACGATGAGCCCGTATCAGCACGGCGAGGTCTTCGTGACCGACGACGGGGCCGAGACCGATCTCGACCTGGGGCACTATGAGCGCTTCACCGGCGTGTCGGCCGCTCGGTCCGACAACATCACGACCGGCCGCATCTATTCGACCATCCTCGAGAAGGAGCGCCGGGGCGACTATCTGGGCGCTACGGTGCAGGTGATCCCGCACGTCACCGACCAGATCAAATCCTTCTGCCTGACGCCGGCCGTGACCGATGACGGCGAGGATGTGGACTTCGTGCTGGTCGAGATCGGCGGCACGGTCGGCGACATCGAGGGCCTGCCGTTCTTCGAGGCCATCCGCCAGCTGGGCCAGGACCTGCCGCGCGGCCAGTCGTGCTTCGTGCACCTGACCCTGCTGCCCTTCATCAAGACCGCCGGCGAGATGAAGACCAAGCCGACGCAGCACTCGGTCAAGGAGCTGCGCTCGATCGGCATCCAGCCCGACATCCTGCTGTGCCGCTGCGAATTCCCGATCCCGGCCGAGGAAAAGCGCAAGATCGGCCTGTTCTGCAACGTGCGCGAAAGCGGCGTCATCCAGGCCATGGACTCGGCCGACATCTACGCCGTGCCGCTGGACTATCACCGCGAGGGGCTGGACGCGGAAGTCCTGGCCCACTTCGGCATCACCGACGCCCCGGCGCCCGACCTGTCGCGCTGGCAGGAGATCGCCCGTCGCCGGCTGCAGCCCGACGGCGAGGTCACCGTGGCCGTGGTCGGCAAGTACACGGTCCTGAAGGACGCCTACAAATCCCTGATCGAGGCGCTGCACCACGGCGGCGTGGCCAACAACGTCAAGGTCAACATCGACTGGGTCGAGGCCGACACCTTCGAGGGCGACCCTGAGGCCTGCGAGGCCCGGCTGCAGGGCGCGCATGCGGTGCTGGTGCCCGGCGGCTTCGGCGAACGCGGCTCGGAAGGCAAGATCGAGGCGGCCCGCTTCGCGCGGGTGCGCAACATCCCCTATTTCGGCATCTGTTTCGGCATGCAGATGGCGGTGATCGAGGCGGCGCGGAACCTGGCCGGCTATCCCAAGGCCTCCTCCACCGAGTTCGGCCCCACGACCGAGCCGGTCGTCGGCCTGATGACCGAATGGACCCAGGGCAACCAGCGCGTCTTGCGCCAGCAGGGCGGCGACCTGGGCGGCACGATGCGCCTGGGCGCCTATGAATCGACGCTCAAGCCGGGATCCAAGATCGCGGAGATGTATGGTTCGACCACCATCAGCGAACGGCACCGCCACCGCTATGAGGTCAACATCAACTACCGCGAGGCGATCGAGCAGAAGGCCGGGCTGGTCTTCGCCGGCCTGTCGCCGGACGGCGTCCTGCCCGAGACCGTCGAGCGCACCGACCACCCGTGGTTCATCGGTGTGCAGTATCACCCGGAGCTGAAGAGCCGGCCGTTCGCGCCGCACCCCCTGTTCGCCGGCTTCATCGCCGCGGCTGTGGTGCAGAGCCGGCTGGTCTAGGCGTCGGACCGATCCAGCGGCGCCGGACCTTCGGCGGAGGCGGCCAGCTTCAGGCTCTCAAACGGCTGGCGGACGCGGCAACGGATGCAGGTCTGCATGCCGGGCAGCGCGCGGCTGTCGACGAAGATGTGACCCCTGATCCTGCAGCGTAGCGACTGGAACATGCTCTATCCCGGATTGGGATAACCATGTTTCATCCGATGCCGGGCTACAAGAAAAACATAGATTTCCGACACTTATAGGTCGAATCTCGTCAGGCCTGCAACGCCAGGAGGGCGAAGCTGGCCAGCCAGTGCTCGCCCATATAGTCGCCGGTGACGTGGGGCAGGGCGGCGTCCAGGTGGGTCGCGGCGGCCCGACCGGCGATGACGGCGCGGATGTCGTCTTCAGGAAGGGCCGAGGCGATCTCGCGCCAGCACCAGGCCCGGCTCAGGTTCAATCCGTCCAGGTGGGCGATCTTCCCGTCCGACCGGTCGCTGACGCTGGCGGGCGTGAAGAGGGTCGCCGGCTTCTGTGATCCGACCTTCGGCAGGAAGGCGTTGAACCAGTCCCGGAAAGCCTCGGGCGCCATCACCCGCCGCATCAGGGCGGCCTCCATGAGGGCCGGGGACAGGAACTCGTCCTGCGACGGCTCCCACGCCTGACAGTCGCGGTCGTCCGCGTGCCAGGCCAGCGCCTTCTCGCGGCACAGGGCCGCCAGCGCCGGATCGTTGGTCTCGGCCCAGGCCAGCGTCAGCCGCAGGGCGAAGGCGGTGTTGTAGTGGGTCCCGACCCGCACCGGATAGCCGGCCAGCGGCAGGAAGGCGTGGAAGCGGTCGGCGAAGGCCCGCGCCAGCGGACGCAGGGTGGCGGCGCGGCGGCGGCCGTCCTCGCTGTCGTGCCGGTCCATCTCGGCGGCCAGCATCAGCAGCCAGCCCCAGCCGTAGGGACGCTCGAAGCCCCGGCTGGACGGCTGGGCCAGATAGGCGACCTCGGCGGCGACGTTGTCCGGCGTGAACAGCTCGTTCGCCAGCGCCCAGATCCGCGGCGCCTCGGGATTGTTCGGGTACAACCGCAGCAGGGTGAACAGGGTCCACCAGCCGTGGACGCAGGAATGCCAGTCGAAGCTGCCGAAGAAGATCGGGTGCAGGTCGCGTGGACCTCGCACGTCGCGCCTGCCGGTCATCACGTGATCCAGCTTGTTCGGATACTCGAGGGTGACGTGCCCCAGCGCGGCGGAGGCGAAGCGGGAGGCGGTGGCGGCGTCGAGGGTGTGAGTCATCTCAGAACCGGAAGGCGAGCGCATACATCAGCCCGATATTGACGATCAGCATGAGCAGGGCAGTGGGAAGCTGGGCCCGGATCACCCCGTTCAGGGCGGCGTTGCGGTCGGGCAGCTCCAGCAGGTTGGCGGGCACCACGTTGAAGTTGGCGGCCATGGGCGTCATCAGCGTCCCGCAGAAACCGGCCAGCATGCCGATGGCGCAGACGATGGCCGGATTGCCGCCGAACTGGTGCACCACGATGGGCAGGCCGATGGCGGCGGTCATCACCGGGAAGGCGGCGAAGGCGTTGCCCATGACCACGGTGAACAGCGCCATGCCCAGGCAGTAGGCGATCACCGCCAGCAGGGGCGTGGTCAGGGGGACCGTCTGGCTGACCAGCTGACCGACCACTCCACCCACATCGGCGGCCAGGAAGACCGCGCCCAGCGAGGCCAGCATCTGGGGCAGCAGGGTCGCCCAGCCGATGGAGTCCATCAGCCGGCGGCCTTCCTGCACCGGGGCCAGGACCGGCGGACGGAACCAGGCCATGGCCGCGAACAGGGCGATGACGCAGCCGAGACCCAGGGCGATCAGGGTCGTCTGTGTCGATGAGATCAGCCAGGCCCCGGCCCCCGTGTACTTGGCCAGAAGTGTCCCGCCGACGGCGACCAGCGGGATGATCAGGGCCGGTACGAACAGGGCGTTGCCCCGCCGGGCCGCGCCCTCGCGCCGTTCCTCCAGCGTGGTGGTCGCGGGCCGGCCGACGCCCATCTTTCCAACGGCGCCGACGATCACCAGCGCCACGACCAGCAGGCCGTTGCCCAGTCCGCCCAGCAGATCGCCGAACAGCAGGGAGGCCGCGATCAGGCCCCAGAACAGGGTGTTGCGGATACGGGTCGGGTGGGTCCGGTCCGTGGCCGTGAAGACGGCGAAGGCCAGGAACATCAGCCCGACGAGGATGTAGGCGTGCTGCAGGGTGATCATTGCGCCGCCTCCGCATCGGCGGCGGCGGGCGTGGCCAGGTCGCGCTTCAGCGACCGGTCGAACAGCCACAGCCTGACGCCGTGCACGAGGAAGGCCGCGATCGCGGTGGGGATGGCCCACAGGGAGATGTGCAGGGCCTCGACCCGGATGCCCGCCTGTTCGAGGAAGCCGACCATCAGCACGATGGAGCCGATGGCGATGAAGATGTCCTCGCCGAAGAACAGGCCGACGTTGTCGGTGGCGGCGGACATGCCCCGGATGCGGAAGCGGACCTTGTCGGGCAGGGGACCGTGTTCGGCCTCCGCCGCGCCCTCGGCCATGGGGGCCACCAGCGGTCGGACCATCTGGGGATGCCCGCCCAGCGAGGTCAGGCCCAACGCCGAGGTCGCCTGACGGACCAGCAGATAGACCAGCAGCAGCCGCCCCGCGGTGGCGGCCCGCACCTGGGCGATCAGCTGGCGCGCCCGCTCCTGCAGCCCGGCGCGCTCCAGCACGCCGATGACCGGCAGGATCAGCCAGGTGATGTGGAAGTAGCGGTTGTCGTTGAAGGCCTCGCCCAGTCGGGCCAGCGTCGCCACGCCGGCGTCGAACAGGGCTCGAGGATCCGCCCCTGTCGTCACCGCCGCCAATACGCCCGTAACGACGGCGGCGATCAATATGACCAGCAGCGGATTGATCCGGGCGATGAAGCCCGCGACCACGACCGCAATTCCGAGCAGCACCAGCATCCGCCGTCCCCCTTTTCGTCCCCGGGCGGAGAGTTGCGCGGTTCGCGGGGTTGGGGAAGCCCTAGGCCCTCCCGAACCCGCCGCCGCCCGGAGTCTCGATCACGAACACGTCCCCGGCCGCCATCTCGACCTCCGCCGTGGCGCCCAGTGTCTCCGCCGTTCCGTCCGCCCGCTCGACGCGGTTCACGCCGACCGCGCCCGGCTCGCCACCCGCCGCGCCGAAGGGCGGGGTGCGGCGATGGTTGGACAGGATGGCGGCGGTCAGGGGCTCCAGGAACTGCACGCGCCGCACAGCGCCGTCGCCGCCCCGGTTCGCACCCGCCCCGCCCGAGCCGGGGCGGATGGCGAAGGCTTCCAGCAGGACCGGGAAGCGGGTCTCCAGCACCTCGGGGTCGGTCAGGCGGCTGTTGGTCATGTGGGTCTGCACCGCCGCCGCGCCGTCGAAGCCGGGCCCGGCGCCCGAGCCGCCGGCGATGGTCTCGTAGTACTGGCGGGTCGCGTCGCCGAAGGTGAAGTTGTTCATCGTCCCCTGGCTGGCCGCCAGCACGCCCAGTGCGCCGTACAGCGTGTCCACGACGGCCTGGCTGGTCTCGACATTCCCGGCCACGACGGCGGCGGGATAGCGGGGGTTCAGCATCGATCCCTCGGGCACGATCAGTTCGATCGGCTTGAGGCAGCCCTCGTTCAGCGGGATGGCGTCGTCCACCAGGGTCCGGAAGACATACAGGGTCGCGGCCCGGGTGATCGACAGCGGCGCGTTGAAGTTGTTGGGCCGCTGGGCGCTGGTCCCCGTGAAGTCCACGACCGCGCTGCGGGCCTCCGGATCCACGTCAATCCGTACACGGATGATCGCGCCGTCATCCATCTCCAGATCGAAGGATCCGGGCTTCAGGGCGGCGATGGCGCGGCGGACCGCCTCCTCGGCGTTGTCCTGGATATGGCCCATGTAGGCGGCGACCACGTCGCGCCCGAACTCGGCCACCATGCGGGCCAGCTCGTCGGCGCCGCGCGCGCAGGAGGCGACCTGGGCCTTCAGGTCGGCCATGTTCTGGTCGACGTTGCGCGACGGATGAGGCCCGGAGGCGAACAGGGCGCGGGTCTCGGCGTCCCTCAGCGTCCCGGCGTCGACCAGCAGGAAGTCGTCTATCAGCACCCCTTCGTCCTCGACCTTCTTCGAGGTCGGCGGCATGGAGCCGGGGGTGATGCCGCCCACGTCCGCATGGTGTCCGCGCGCGGCGACGAAGAAGGCCGGCGCCTCATCCGCATCCAGGAAGACAGGCATGATGACGGTGATGTCCGGCAGGTGCGTCCCGCCGTTGTAGGGGGCGTTCAGCATATAGACGTCGCCGCGCCTCATGCCGCGTCCATCCCGGGCCTGCCCGCGGGCGCCACCGCGCGAGGCGACCACGGTGCGGATGCTTTCGCCCATCGAACCCAGATGCACCGGGATGTGCGGCGCGTTTGCGATCAGGGCGCCGCCCGCGTCGAAGACGGCGCAGGAGAAGTCCAGCCGCTCCTTGATGTTCACCGAATAGGCCGTGGCCCGCAGCGCCTCGCCCATCTGTTCAGCAGCGGCCATGAAGCGGCTGTTGAACACCTCCAGCAGGATCGGATCGGCGTGGGCGCCGATGGCCGTGCGGGCGGGCAGGGGAACGACCCGCTCCAGGATCAGGTTCAGCCCCGCGTCGGCGGCGGCGCGCCAGCCCGGCTCGACCACGGTGGTGCCGGTGTCCTCCAAGATCACCGCCGGGCCGTCGACGGCGGCGCCGGGTCCGAAGTCCTCGCGGCGATAGACGGGGGCGTCGTGGCTTTCCCCGGCCATCCAGACCGGCGTGCGGGTCACGGCCTCGAGCGTCCGCTCGCGCGGGTCGCCATCGGTCGCGGCGGTCTGGCCCGAGGCACCGGTGGCCTCGGCCTCCAGCGTTTCGACGACCAGCGCCTTGCCCTCGGCGAAGAAGCCGAAGCGACGGCGATGCAGGGCCTCGAAGGCGGACCTCATGTCGTCGGCGGGACCGAAGGGCACGCTCAGGGGCGTGTCCGAGCCCGCGAACTTGATCTCGGCCCGGGCCGTCACCGTGATCCGGTCGTCGGCGAAGCCCTGCGCCGCCAGTTCGGCCCGCGCCTGTTGGGCCAGCTCGCCCACCCGCGCCGCCATTTCGGCGTCGGCAGCGATCTCCAGCGGGATCGCCGCCGTCGCCTGCCGGATGGCGCGCACCTCGGCCAGACCCATGCCGTAGGCCGACAGCACGCCCGCGAACGGGTGCAGCATCACCGTCGTCATGCCCAGGGCGTCGGCCACCAGACAGGCGTGCTGCCCGCCCGCGCCGCCGAAGCAGTTCAGGACGTAGCGGGTCACGTCGTAGCCACGCTGGATCGAGATCGACTTGATCGCCTCGGCCATGTTCTGCACGGCGATGGTGACGAAGCCCTCGGCCAGGGCTTCGGGCGTGGTGGCGCGGCCCGTCGCCGCCTCGACCTCGGCGGCCAGTTCGGCGAAGCCCGCGCGCACGGCGTCGGCGTCCAGCGGCTGGTCCGCGCCCGGTCCGAAGACGGCGGGGAAGAGCTCCGGCTTCAGCTTGCCCAGCAACACATTGCAGTCGGTGACCGTCAGTGGCCCGCCCCGGCGATAGGCGCGCGGCCCCGGCACGGCGCCCGCCGATTCCGGTCCGACCCGCAGCCGCGCGCCGTCGAAACGGCAGATCGAGCCGCCGCCCGCCGCCACCGTGTGGATCGAGAGCATGGGCGCCCGCAGTCGCACCCCGGCGACCACGGCGTCGGAGGTGCGCTCATACTCGCCGGCGAAATGGGACACGTCGGTCGAGGTGCCGCCCATGTCGAAGCCGATCACGCGGTCGAACCCCGCGACCTTCGCGGTTTCCGCCATGCCGACCACGCCGCCCGCCGGACCGGACAGGATGGCGTCTTTGCCCCGAAAAACGCCCGCCGCCGTCAGTCCGCCGTTCGACTGCATGAACAGCAGGGGCGTGGCCTCGCCCAGTTCGCCGCCGACCTTATCCACATAGGCGCGCAGGATGGGCGACAGATAGGCGTCGGCCACGGTGGTGTCGCCGCGCCCGATCAGCTTGATCAGCGCCCCGACCTCATGGCTGACCGATATCTGCTCGAAGCCCAGCTCGCGGGCGATCCCGGCCACCTGCCGCTCGTGGTCGGTGAAGCGCCAGCCATGCACCAGGGCGATGGCGACGGCCCGGAAGCCGGCGTCGCGCGCGGCCTTCAGTCCACGCCTTGTCCCCTCGATATCCACAGGTCTGTCCACAGCCCCGTCGGCGCGGACGCGCTCGTCGATCTCGACCACCCGGTCATAGAGCTGGTCGTTCAGGCGGATGTGGCGGGCGAACAGGTCGGGGCGGCTTTGCCAGCCGATGCGCAGGGCGTCGCCGAAGCCTCTGGTGATCGCCAGCACGGTCGGCTCGCCCTTGCGTTCCAGGAGGGCGTTGGTCGCCACGGTGGTGCCCATCCGCACGGCCTCGACCAGGCCGGCGGGCAGGGGACCCGGTCCCGCTCCCAGCACCCGGCGCACGCCCTCGACGGCGGCGTCGGCGTACTGCTCGGGATTGACCGACAGCAGCTTGCGGGTCGTCAGAGTTCCGTCCGGCGCGCGGGCCACCACATCGGTGAAGGTGCCGCCCCGGTCGATCCAGAAGCGCCAGCCGCTCGGGGCCTGATCCATTCCGCTGCTCCGACTCATCCGGTCTCCATTGTGCTCAGAGGCCGAGCGGGCCGAACAGCCAGGTCATCCAGATTCCGACCGCGAGGAAGACGCCGAAGGCCAGCCGGTCGTCTCCGGCCAGGGGCTTCTTCATGAGCGCGCGCGCGAGCACGAGGCTGAGCCCTGCCGCCGCTGACCACAGCAGCACGGTCGGCAGGCCGATCCATCCGACCCAGGCGCCGCCCGCCGCCAGCAGGAAAGGATCGCCGCCGCCCAGGCCATCCCGTCCCCTCAGGCGCCGATAGGCGAACGCCAGCAGCCAGAGGGCGGCGAAGCCCGTCGCGGCGCCGATCGCGGCGTTCAGCAGCCCTGTCCCCCCGGGGAGCAGGGCGGCGCCCAGGCCGGCGGCGGCCAGGGGCAGGGTCAGCTCGTCCGGCAACCAGAAATGTTCGGCGTCGACGACGGCGATCAGCAGCAGCATCCATCCCAGAATCGCCGTCAGCAGGGTGGCGGACACCGAGGCCTGCGAGAGCCCGGCCCAGGCGCCGATCGCGGCGGCCGCCAGGGCGAAGGCGGACAGTCTCAGCGGCCAATGCGCGCCGGACCGCGGCCTCGATCCGGGAAGACGGACGCTGATCCAGGCCAGGGCGAGGCCGATCATGGACCCCGCGGCGGCGAAAACGACTGTGACAGTGACGACGTCCACGATCCCTCCGACCGGCTCCGCGACCGTTGCGATAGGCGGCTCGTCCAAGCGCCGCAAGGCCGATGGGGTCGGACCTATTGTGACGGTTACGCCGTATCATGACGGTGTTTCATCAAGCTGCGACGACATCTTCACGCAAGGGCGACCGAACCGTCACGGTTCGGCGGCCCCGCTGTCATATCCGGCTCCTAACCACGGACAGGGCAGGCGGGGGCGATGCTTCGTCAGGATCGGGCGCATGGGCGCGCGGTCTCACCTGCCGTGAGTTCCTCTGGACCAGACACGGTGAAAACGATGACCGGCTTCAAACTGACCACCCTGCTGGCCCTGTCGGCCAGCGCCCTGACCCTCGCCGCCTGCGGTTCGTCTGAAGTGGCTTCGCCCGGCGAAGGCGACTTCGGCGGCGGCACGGGCGGCGGCGGCGGCGTGACGCCCCCGGCTCCGGGAACCCCGGCCGCCGACTGCCCCACCGGCTTCGCCAACGTCGGCGTTGTCGCCGCGGGCACGCTGCGCGCCTGCCAACTGCCGACCACCATCACCGGCAACCTGACCGTGCCGCTGCGCGCCGGCACCATCTATTCGATCTCGGGTCGCACGGAAGTCGGCAACGACCGCGGCGCCGATCCGGCCGCGCCGGTCGCCGGCACCCAGCAAGGCATCCTGACCATCGAAGCCGGCGTGCGCCTGTACGGTTCGGGCGGCTCGGACTACCTGCTGGTCAACCGCGGTTCGCAGATCTTCGCCGAAGGCACCGCGACCAACCCGATCATCTTCACCAGCCGCGCCAACGTCGAAGGCACCACCACCGAGAACTCGCAAGGCCAGTGGGGCGGCGTCGTCATCGCCGGCCGCGCCCCGACGGCGGTCTGCCCGGTCGGCGTCACCGCGCCGAACATCGCCTGCGTCGGTCAGGTCGAAGGCACCAGCGCCAACTACGGCGGCAACAACCCGACCGATAACTCGGGCCGTCTGCGCTACGTCCAGATCCGCTACTCGGGCTTCGAAATCTCGCCGAACAACGAGCTGCAGGCCCTGACCCTGGCCGGCGTCGGTTCCGGCACCGTGATCGACCACGTCCAGGCCTACAACAGCTCGGACGACGGCATCGAAATCTTCGGCGGCACCGTCAACCTGAGCCACATCGTGATCAACGGCGCCGACGACGACGGCCTGGACACCGACACCGGCTGGCGCGGCGGCGCCCAGTTCGGCATCATCACCCAGCGCGCCACGGCCGTGACCAACGGCAGCCGCGGCTTCGAATGGTCGGCCGCCCCGTCGGGCACCGCCTTCTACGCCCAGCCCAAGGTCTCGAACTGGACCATCGTCGGCCGTAACGCCGCCGTGGCCGCCGACGCCCTGCTGACGCTGAACACCGGCACCCAGCCGACGATCATCAACTCGGTGATCACCAACCCGTCGACCTCGGCCGCGGCCTGCCTGGACATCGACGACGCCCAGACGGTCACCAACGCTCCGGTGTTCCGTTCGGTCTTCTTCGCCTGCAACCGTCCGTACGAGAACGACTCGAACGTCAACGCGGTCGCCACTGAAGCGGTGTTCATCAACGCCACGAACGTCGGCAACACCGCGACGGGCGTCTCGTCGATGACGGCTCCGGCCGGCGCCACCCTGACGGCCCAGAGCCTGGCCTTCATCAACGGCGCCAACGAGACCGCCGTGACCCCGGCCAACGCCCCGGCGATCTACAGCTTCTTCACCGCGGTGACCTACGTCGGCGCCGTGCGGAACGCGGCGGACACCTGGTACCAGGGCTGGACCTGCGGCCTGCAGGCGGCCAACGCCGCGGCCCCCAGCCTGACCTGCTGACGACGGATGGACGGGCGGCGGCTTCCCGCCGCCGCCCGGCTACCGAACCCTTCCGTTGATCCCTTCGAGGCGCAGACCATGAAGACCGTGAAAATGTCCTTTGGTGGGCTTCTGCTCGCCACCACCGCCCTGGTCGCGCCGGGCGTCGCCCTGGCCCAGACCGCCCCGACGACCCAGACGCCGGCCGCGCAGGCCGAGCCGCCGGTCGACACGGAGACCGACCTCGGCGAGGTCGTCGTTCTGGGCCGCTATATCCCGCAGCCGAACCGCGAGAGCCCCGAGGTCGCCGCCTTCGTGACCGCCGAAGACCTGCAGCGCACCGGCGACGCCGACGCCGCCCAGGCCCTGTCGCGTGTCACCGGCCTGTCGATCGTCGAGGGTCGCTTCATCTATGTGCGCGGTCTCGGCGAGCGTTATTCGTCGGCCCTGCTGAACGGTTCGCCGCTGCCCAGCCCCGAGCCGCTGCAACGCGTCGTCCCGCTGGACCTGTTCCCGTCGGAAGTGCTGGCGGGCCTGACGGTCCAGAAGACCTATTCGGTGTCCTTCCCCGGCGAGTTCGGCGGCGGCGTCGTCGACCTGCACACCATCGACACGCCGGGCCAGCCGTTCTTCAGCATGCAGGCCTCGATCGGCGGCAACACGGAGACGACGAACAAGGAATCGCTGATCTATTACGGCTCGCGCACCGACTTCACGAGCTTCGACGACGGCACCCGCGATGTCCCGGGCGCGCTCCAGCTCGGCTTCGGCAGCGGCAAGCGCATCTCGGCGGCCAACTTCACCGCTACCGAACTGCGCCACATGGGCCAGTCGCTGGTCAACGCGCCGCTGCGCCTGCTGCAGCGTGAGACCACGCCCGCCAATTTCGGCCTGCGCTTCACCGGCGGCACGAACATGGAAACCGGCATGGGGACGCTGGGCGGCGTCTTCGTGGCCTCGTACGACAACAAGTGGAGCGGCCGTCGCGGCGTGCGCCAGACGGGCCGTATCGACAGCGGCCAGCTGGTCACCGCCAACGACTTCGACTTCCAATCGAACCAGAACGACCTGACCCTGAACTTCCTCGGCGCCCTGAGCCTGACCAGCGACACCAACACGCTGAAGTGGACCAACCTCTACGTCCGCAACGTCACCAAGGAAGCGCGTTCGGAAGCGGGCTTCGATGACGGCTCGGGCGGTCAGCGCCGCACCGACAACACCGAATGGTTCGTGCGTCAGCTGTTCTCGACCCAGCTGGCCGGCGAGCACACCTTCGGCGGCGCCGGCGAGTGGGAGTTCGACTGGCGGGCGGCCTACGCCAAGACCTCGCGTGACGCGCCGTACGAGAGCCGCTTCGGCTACGGCCAGAACGTGGCCGGCGACTGGATCCACGACATCGAGACCAACGCCATCTCGTTCAGCGAACTGGACGACGACATCGTGTCGGGCGGCGCGGACGTCAGCTACACCCTGCCGCTCTCCGACGCCCGCGAAGCCGTCTTCTCCTTCGGCGTCGCCTATTCGGACAACAACCGGGAATCCGAGCAGCGCACCCTGCGCTTCATCGCCCCGAACGGCCTGAGCGCCGATCAGCTGGAGTCGCGCGTCGACTTCCTGTTCGCGGACATCAACATCGGGCCGTACCTCCAGATCGAGGAGATCACCGGGACCAACGGCGCCGCAGCCTTCGACGGCCAGCTGACGGTCAAGGCCGCCTACGCCCAGGTGGCGGCGGAGATCATCCCGCTGGTCAACCTGAACATCGGCGTCCGCGCCGAGCAGGGCGAGCAGACCGTGACCCCGCGCGACCTGTTCGGCGGCACGACCGGCTTCCTGCCGACCCGGATCGAGGAAGAGTACATCCTGCCGGCGGGCACCATCACCTGGAACTTCGCCGAGGACATGCAGCTCCGCTTCGGCGCGTCCAAGACGATCGGCCGCCCCCAGTTCCGCGAACTGGCGCCGCAGCAGTACACGGACGTCGAGAGCGACCGGACCTTCATCGGCAACCCCTACCTGGTCGATACCGAGATCCTGAACATCGACGCGCGCTGGGAATGGTACTTCGCCCGCGATCAGTATGTGACGGCCGGTCTCTTCTACAAGGACCTGGACAAGCCCATCGAGTCGAGCGTCGTCGACCAGGGCTCGTCGATCTCGCAGACCTTCCTCAACGCGCCCAACGCGACCATCCAGGGCGCCGAGGTCGAGGTGAAGAAGTATTTCGAGTTCGGTTCGGAGATGGACTTCATCGCCAACAAGCGGTGGCTGATCCAGGCCAACTACACCTACTCCAAGTCCGAAGTGAACGTCGGGTCGGGCGACACCGTCATCACCCAGAACAGCTTGGGCGTCGCCCAGCCGGCCTCGTTCTACGTGGTCGACGGCAGCCGCCTGCAAGGCCAGTCCGAGCACGTCGCCAACCTGCAACTGGGCTGGGAAGACGACACGGCCCGCTCGCAGGCGACCCTGATCGCCAACTTCGTGTCGGAGCGCACCTCGGCGCGCGGCCGTCCGGGCGAACCGGACCTGATCCAGGAGCCAGGCGTCCAGCTCGACTTCGTCTTCCGCAAGGATTTCGACTACGCGGGCCGCGAATACGGCGTGGCGGTCGAGCTGCGGAACCTGCTGGGCGAGGAATTCCTTGAATACCAGGAGCTCGGAAATCGGGTCGTCATCAACGGCTATGAGCTGGGCACCAGCGGCTCGGTCAGCCTGACCGCCCGCTTCTGATCCAGCGACAGAGGGCCGATTCCATCCGGAGTCGGCCCTTTTCATTTGTATTGTTTCGATGACGCTTCGTCCGTTCGCGGCTTAACCGTCACGGCAAGTTCGCGCCGCCGTCATGGGGCCGTGAAGCCCGAACCCGGACGATTGGTCTAGGAACGCTGCGGGCCGTCGGGGCCCATGACGGGCGTCCTCTCGTGATCGCTGTTCTTCGCAACTGGACCACCTCGGCCCGCGCGTTCGCGCAGGATGTCGCGGCGCGTCCGGTCCGGCTCCGGCCCCTCGTCGAGGGCCTGCTGGTCGCCGTCCTGCTGGTGCAGGCCGGGCGTCTGGTCTGGCTGTTCGTCGAGCCGCCGCCGGTCGCCTCGGCGGAGGCGCCGGCGGCGAACCGCTCCGCCGACACCTCCATCTTCCAGCGTTTCGACGCCTTCTTCCGCACCGGCGGCCAGTCCAGCATGGCGGAAGCCACCGCCGCGGGCAGCAGCCAGATGCGCCTGTTCGGCGTCCGCGCCGACGGCGCCGGCGGCGGCTCGGCCATCATCGGCCTGGCCGACGGCCGCCAGATCTCCGTCGGAGTCGGCGAGGAGGTCGAGCCCGGCCTGACGCTGCAGTCGGTCGGCGCGGACCATGTCGTCCTGTCGCGCAACGGCGCGCTCAGCCGCCTGATCTTCGCCGAGACGCCGGTCGGCGCCGCCGCGCCGCCGCCGCCGCCCGCCACGCCGCAGGTGGTCGCCCCGCCGGCCCCCGCCGCCGCTCCGGCCGCCGCCGAGGCCGCCGTGGTCGACCCGGCCCGGCTGATGGCCCAGGCCTCGCTGCGCCCCCGCATGCGCGGGTTGGGGATCAACGGCTTCACGGTCTCCGCCGCCGGCGACGGCGCCGCGCTGAAGGCCGCCGGCCTGCAGTCGGGCGACGTCATCCTGGCCGTCAACGGGGCCGAACTGAACAGTCTGGACCGTATCGCGGACCTGCGCCGCGACCTCGCCAACAGCCCCACCGCCGAGATCCGCTACGAGCGCGGCGGGCAGGTACGCACCACCACCATAAGGACCGCCCGGTGAACCGCATGAGCCGAAACGCCGTCTGCGCCGTGCTGGCCGGGCTGATGATCGCCCAGGGCCCGCTGGCCGCCGCGCCCGCCATGGCCCAGCCGGGCGCGCAGGCCGGCGCGCGCCAGACCCTGAACGTGCAGGGCGCGGACATCCGCGCCTTTATCCAGGACGTGGCCCGCATGACGGGCCGCACCTTCATCGTCGATCCGGCCGTCAGCGGCACGGTGACCGTGACCAGCGAGCGCGCCCTGTCGCGGACGGAACTGTTCGAGGTCTTCCTGTCGACCCTGCGCGCCAACGGCCTGGTGGTGACCCAGACCGGTTCGGGCGCCTATCGCATCAGCCCGGCCCAGGGCGCGGCGCAGGGACCGGCCACCGTGGGCGCCGAGCGCTTCACGACCGAGGTCTTCCAACTGCGCAACATCGACGCCGCCTCGGCCGCCGAGACCATCCGTCCGCTGGTCGGCGCGCAGGGGCAGGTGCTGGCCAACCCGGGCGCCAACAGCGTCGTCGTGGCCGATTTCGCCGACAATCTGGGCCGCATCCGGGCCCTGATCCGGCGCATCGACGTGGACCGCGCCAGCTTCGAGGTCATCACGCTGGAGAACTCCTCCGCGCGCGAGATCGCGGCCGTGCTGCAGTCGGTCCTGGCGCCTCCGGGCGGCCAGCCGGGGCAGGGGATGGTGTCGGTCACTCCGGTCGACAGCTCCAACTCCCTGGTCCTGCGCGGCGATGCCTCCGCCGTCGCCCGGGTGCGCCCGCTGGTCGAGGATCTGGACCGCCGCGCCCAGTCGGCCGACGACATCAAGGTCATCTTCCTGGAGCACGCCAACGCCGAGCAGCTCCTGCCCGTGCTGCAGCAGATCGTCGGCCAGCCGATCACCGCGGCCCAGGCCAACGCCACCCCCGCCGTCGGCGCCGACGGCGCGCCCGCGGCGACGACGGCCGCGCCGGTAGCGCCCGCCGTTCCGGGCCAGCGCGCCACCATCGCCCGCTTCCCCGGCGCCAACGCCCTGGTCATCTCGGCCTCGGCCGACACCCAGCGCATGCTGGCCGAGGTCGTCCGCCAGCTCGACCAGCGCCGCCAGCAGGTGCTGATCGAGGCTATCGTGGTCGAGCTGAGCGACACCGCGGTGCGCGAACTGGGGGTCCAGTGGCTGCTCGCCGGGCAGGACGGCAATCCGATCGGCCTGACCAACTACAGCGACAGCGCCACGCCCCTGCTGCCCATCGTGGGCGGCGCCGCGGCCAGCCGGCTGGAGCCCACCGACCCGATGCGCGCGCGGCTTCAGAACCTCGCGCTGAACTCCCTGCTGGGCGCCAACGGTTTCGTGGGCGGGGGCGGGGTCTCCATCGGCGACGGCCTGTTCGGCTTCATCATCAATGCGGCCAAGTCGGACGACGGATCCAACCTGCTGCAGACCCCGTCGCTGATGACCCTCGACAATGAGGAGGCCACCATCCTGGTCGGTCAGGAAGTGCCGATCACCACGGGCGAGGCGCTGCTGGACGGCAACTCAAACCCCTTCCGCACGACCCAGCGGCAGGACATCGGGGTCAAGCTGGTGGTCCGGCCCCAGATCAACGCGGGCGGCTCCATCACCCTGCACCTGCGGCAGGAGGTGTCGAGCATCAACGGCGTCCTGACCAGCTCGGCCAGCGACCTGGTGCTGAACAAGCGCGAGCTGGAGACCACCCTGGTGGTCGACGACGGCGACATCGCCGTGGCCGGCGGCCTGCTGGACCAGAACGACCGGATGTCGGTCGACAAGGTGCCGGGGCTGGGCGACATCCCGGGCATCGGCGCCCTGTTCCGCTCGACCAGCCGCCAGCGCGGGCGCACCAATCTGATGATCTTCCTGCGCCCGACCATCATCCGCTCGCCCGCCGACGCCCAGCGCCTGAGCGCCGACCGCTGGGGCTATATGCGCAACCAGCAACTGCTCAACGATCCGACCCGCGAGCCCAGCCTGGACGAGATGCTGCGCGACTACATGCGCACCCAGCCGCCGGTCGCCCCGGGTCCCGAACTGGTCCCCGGCGAGGTGGTGGTCTCGCCCCTGCCGCCCGCGGCTCCGCAGGAGTGACCGGGCGGTGATCACCCTGATCAATCCGACGCTGCCCTACGGCTTCGCCAAGCGGCACGGCGTGATCCTGCTGGACGCCGGCGAGATCGCCGTGATCGGCCTGCGTGAAGGCGCGGACCCCTCGGCCCTGATCGAGACGCGCCGCGTGCTGGGCCGCCCGCTGCGCATCGAGTCGCTGGGCCAGGCCGCCTTCGACCGCCAGCTGTCGGAAGTTTATGCGGGCGATCACCTGAACGCCGCCGACGGCGACGACCTGGACATGCCCGCCGGGCTCGAGGGGCTGATCGACGACATCCCCGCCGCCGCCGACCTTCTGGACACCGCCGACGACGCTCCGGTCATCCGCCTGATCAACGGCGTCATCGCCGAGGCGGTGCGCACCGGCGCTTCGGACATCCACCTGGAGCCGTTCGAGACGGCCCTGATCGTGCGCATGCGCGTGGACGGCGTCCTGCGCGAGGCGCTGACGCTCAGCCCGCGCATCACCCCGCTGCTGGTCTCGCGCATCAAGGTCATGGCCCGGCTCGATATCGCCGAGAAGCGGGTGCCTCAGGACGGACGCATCCCGCTGGCCCTGGGCGGCAAGACCCTGGATGTCCGCGTCTCGACCCTGCCGTCGCGGGCGGGTGAGCGGGTGGTGCTGCGCATCCTCGACAAGGACCAGGCCGGGCTGACGCTGGATCGCCTCGGCATGTCGCCGGACGCCTTCGACGCCTTCCGCGGCGCGCTGAAGGAGCCCAACGGCATCATCCTGGTCACCGGACCCACCGGTTCGGGCAAGACCACCTCGCTGTACGCCGGCCTCAGCCTGCTGAACGATGCGACGCGCAACATCCTGACGGTCGAGGATCCGGTCGAATACGCCATCGACGGCATCGGCCAGACCCAGGTGAACACCAAGGTCGGCATGACCTTTGCCGCCGGCCTGCGCGCTATCCTGCGCCAGGACCCGGACGTGGTCATGGTCGGTGAAATCCGCGACGTGGAGACGGCGGGCATCGCCGTGCAGGCCGCCCTGACCGGCCACCTCGTCCTCTCGACCGTGCACACCAATGACGCCGTAGGCGCTGTCACCCGTCTGCGCGACATGGGCGTCGAGCCCTTCCTGCTGGCCTCGACCCTGCGCCTGATCGTGGCCCAGCGCCTCGTGCGCCGCCTGTGCGGCGAATGCCGCGTGGCCGAGCCCGCCGACAAGGCCACCGCGAAACTGGCGGGAATCAGGAAGGGCGAGACCGTCTGGCGTCCGCACGGCTGCGCCCACTGCCAGAACACCGGCTACGTCGGCCGCGTCGGCCTGTACGAGGTCATCCGCGTCGACGACCGCATCCGCCGCCTGATCGCGGCCGAGACCGGTGAGGACGCCATCGTCGCCGCCGCCTTCGAGACCGGCGGAACGCTGTCGCAGCGCGCGCGTGAGCTGGTGCTGGAAGGCGTCACCTCGGTCGAGGAGGCCGTGCGCGTCACCCGCCAGGAGACCGGCGAGGCGCACGATCCGGCGCCGTCCGAGGCTGCGGCCTGATGGCGGCCTTCGACTATGTGGCGGTGGACGCGGGCGGCCGGACCGTCTCCGGCGCCGTGACGGCGTCCGACGAGACGACGGCCCGCGCCCTGCTGGGCAAGCGCCGCCTGATGCCGCTGGAAGTCCTGCCCGCCCGCACCGGCGCTGCTCGCACGACCACACCCTTGGTCCGGGGCGGTAAACTGGACGCCCGCACCCTGGCCCTGACCACGCGCCAGCTGGCCACGCTGGTCTCCGTCGCCCCGATCGAGGAGGCGCTGCGCACTATCGCGCTGCAGGCCGACCGGCCCGCCGTTCGCCGCGTGCTGGAAGGCGTCCACGCCGGGGTCATGGAGGGCCGCCGCCTGTCCGACGCCATGAGCCTGCAGGGGCAGGCCTTCCCGCCGCTGTACCGCGCCATGGTCTCGGCGGGCGAAGCCTCGGGCGCGCTGCAGCCGATCCTGGAACGCCTCGCCGACGGGCTGGAGCGCGACCAGCAGGTCCAGGGCAAGGTGATCACCGCGCTCGTCTATCCGGCGGTGCTGGCGGTCGTGGCGCTGGGCGTCATCACCGCCCTGATGGCCTTCGTGGTGCCCAAAGTGGTCGACCAGTTCGACAGCATGCACCAGACCCTGCCGCTGCTGACCCGGCTGGTCATCGGCGTGTCGCACCTGATGCGCGACTGGGGCTGGCTGATCATCCTGCTCCTCGTCGTCGGCGCCGCCCTCGGCGCCGCGGCCCTGCGCAATCCCGCCGTGCGCCTGCGCGCCGACACCCTGGTCCTGAAGCTGCCGCTGATCGGCCGCCTGACCCGCGACCTGCACGGCGCGAAGATGGCGCGCACCCTGTCGACCATGATCGCGGCGGGCCTGCCCGTGCTGGAGGGCCTGACCATCACCGCGCGCACGGTCTCGAACCGCCGCCTGCGCCTGGCCACCGAGACCATGGCCGAGGCGGTGCGGGAAGGGGGCGGCCTGTCCGCCGCCATGCGCCGCGCCGACGTCTTCCCGCCGATCCTCGTCTACATGACCGCCTCGGGCGAAAGCAGCGGCCGACTGGAGCCCATGATGGAGCGCGCCGCCGACTATCTGGAGCGCGAGTTCTCCACCTTCACCGCCGTGATGCTGAGCCTGCTCGAGCCGGCCATCATCGTGGTCATGGGCGGGGTCGTGGCCCTGATCGTCCTGTCGATCCTTCTGCCGATCCTGCAGATCAACACCCTCGCGATGGGTTGAAGATGAGTTGTGATATGACTGAATCTGAAAAGAAAACTGCTCAACGTCGCCTTCGCGCTCAAGCCGCGTCGCGCCGCGCGCGACGCGTTAGCGCCCAAAGGAGAGCGGGCTTCACGCTCGTGGAGCTGATGGTGGTCATCGTGATCATCGGCCTGCTGGCGACCGTGGTCGCGATCAACGTCCTGCCCAGCCAGGACAAGGCCATGGTCGGCAAGGCCAGGGCGGACATCGCGACGCTGGAGCAGGCCATCGAGACCTACCGTCTCGACAACCTGGCCTTCCCGGATTCGCTGCAGGCCCTGGCGACCGCGCCCGCCGGCCTGGCCAATCCGGAGCGCTACCGCGAGGGCGGCTACGTCCGTCGCCTGCCCAAGGATCCGTGGGGCAACGACTACCAGTTCCGTCGTCCCAGCCAGCATGGCGGCCAGTTCGACGTCTGGTCGTTCGGCGCCGACGGTCGCGAAGGGGGCGAGGGCAATGACGCCGACCTCGGCAACTGGAGAGTCTGACGCTCTGGGGCGCGCTAACGCTCACGACGCGGGCGTTCGCTTCTTGAGCGCGCGCCGCGATAGGGCGGGAAGGGAGGGCTTCACCCTGGTGGAGCTCTTGATGGTGGTCGCCATCATCGGCTTGGCCGCCGGGGCTGTCGTTCTGTCTGTGCCCAATCCCAAGCCCGCCGTTGCGGCGGAGGCCGAGCGCTTCGCCGCCCGGCTGGTCCGCGCGCGGGAGGAGGCCATCCTCGGCAACCGTCCCGTGGCCGTCGAGGCGACGGCGCGCGGCTACGCCTTCTCGACCTTCGACGGCGCCGAGTGGACGCCGCTGGCCGACGGCCCGTTCGGACCGGAGACCTGGACCGAAGGCTCGACCGTGTCGCCGTCCGACACCCCCGTGCGGGTGGTGTTCGATCCCTCCGGCGTGGCCGATCCGGCGACCCTGACGCTGGCCCGCGACGGGCGCAGCCGCCGCATCGCCGTGGACGGGGCGGGCGAGGTGCGCATCGATGGCTGAGCGCGGCGGCTTCACCCTGATCGAGATGCTGGTGGCGCTGGCGGTGTTCAGCCTGGCCGCCATGGCCCTGCTCAATCTGTCGGGTGAGAGCACCCGCTCGGCCCAGCGGGTCGAGGTGCGGACCCTCGGCGGCATGGTGGCCGAGAATGTCGCCGTCGAGGCCGCCGTTTCGCCGGCGCTCGGCGAAGGGGAGAGCTCCGGCCAGTCCGACCTGGGCGGTCGCCGCTGGGCGTGGAGCCGGGCCGTGACCGCGACCGCCGACCCCGACCTGCTGCGTATCGATGTCCACGTTCGCGACGAGGAAGGCCAGGCCGCCGACCGCACCCTGTTCCGCAGGCGGGCGCCGTGAACCGGTCCGGCTTCACCCTGGTCGAGGTGCTGGTCTCGCTGCTGATCTTCGCCATGCTGGCGGCGGCGGGGGCCGCGGTGCTGGGCGTCACCATCGACAACCGCTTCGCCGTGAAGGCCCAGAGCGACCGGGTCGGCGACCTGCAGCGCATGCGCAGCCTCCTGCGCGCCGACCTGGGGCAGGCCACCGCCCGCCGTGCGCGCGGCCCCAGCGGTCGCCCGGCGCCCCAGGCCATGACCGGGCCCATGAGCCCGGTCGATCCCGTCCTGACCCTGACGCGCTCAGGCTGGAGCAATCCCGGCGAGCAGGCGCGGCCTTCGTTGCAGCGGGTCGAATACCGCCTGGTCGACAACCGTCTCGAACGCCGCGTCGCGGGCCAGCTGGATGGCGCCCTGCCCGGACCGCCCCAGGTGCTGTATCGGGGCGTGCGCGACGTGACCGTGGCCTTCCTCCGAGACGGGGAGGCGGCGCCCGCCTTCACCTCCACCCTCGACCGGCCGCTGCCCGACGCGGTGCGCATCACCATGACGCTGGACGGCTATGGGCCGGTCGAGCAGCTGTTCTTGGTCGGAGGCGGCCGATGAGGCGCCGCGCCGACCGCGAGGGCATGGCCCTGCTGACCGTCCTGCTGCTGGTGGCGGTGATGTCGGTCGTGGCCGTGGCCCTGCTGGACGACGTGCGCTTCTCGGTGCGCCGCGCCACCAACGCCGAGATCGGCGGGCAGGCGCAGTGGCTGGCCTCGGGCGCCGAGCTGCTGGCGCGCAACCGCATCAAGCGGCTGATCCAGATCAATCCGTCCCGCACGCCGCTGCAGCCCGAGTGGAACGGCCGCCGCCTCGACTTCCCGGTCGACAACGGCGCCATCAGCGCCACGGTCACCGACGGACAGGCCTGCTTCAACCTGAACAGCGTGGTGCTGGGCGTGGGCGAGGATCTGGTCGCCCGGCCGCTGGGCGCGACGCAGTTCCGGGCGCTGGGCCGGGCCGTGGGCGTGCCCGACAGCCGCATGCGCGCCATCGCCGACGCCTTGACCGACTGGCTGGACGCCGACAATCAGGCCCTGCCGCTGGGCGCCGAGGACGGGGCCTATGCGGGCCTCGCCAGTCCCTACCGCACCGCCGGGGTCATGCTGGCCGAGGTCAGCGAGCTGCGCGCCGTGAAGGGGGTGGACGCCGACGCCTACCGCCGCCTGCGCCCCTATGTCTGCGCCCTGCCGACCAGCCAGCTCTCGCCGCTCAACGTCAACACCCTGACGCCCGCCCAGGCGCCCCTGATCACCATGCTGACCGCCGGCGTGGTTGGGCCCGAACGCGCCCGCGCCGTGATCGCCCGCCGCCCCCGCGACGGCTGGGGCAGCAGCGAGGCCTTCTGGAGCCAGTCCGAGCTGCAGGGCTTCACGCCTGACGACGAGACCCGGGCCCAGGCCACGGTCCTGACCCGCTTCTTCCGCCTGCGGGTGGACGTCGACTACGCCGGCGTCCGCGCCGTCCGCACCGCCCTGCTGGAGGCCCGTCCCGACGGCGCCGTCCGCACCGTCATCCAGCGCTGGACCCCCGAAGAATGAAGCCCACACGCCTGATCCTGATCCCCGCGCTGGCGGGCGATCCCGCGCCCTACCTGATCATCGGGGCGGGCGGTTACGTCCTTGAGCGCGGTCAGCTGGCCATGGACGCGGTCGAGCGGCCCGAGCCGATGCGCACCGTCGCCGTCGCGCCGGGCGCCGATGTGCTGGTCCGCTGGCTTGACCTGCCGCCGGGCAGCGCGGCCCAGCAGCGGACGGCGGCCCTGTGGGCGCTGAAGGACGATCTGGCCGTCGCGCCGGACCGGCTGTCGGTCGCCCTCGGACCGGTCCCGGCGACGGGCGAGCCGCGGCTGGCCGCCGTGGTCGGCCTGTCCCTGCTGGACGCCTGGACCGACTATCTGGCCGGGCTCGGCGTGCGCGCCGACGTGCTGGTCCCCGATGTCCTGACCCTGACCGAGCCGTCCGACGACAGCCTGACCGCCGTCGCCTTCGGAACCTCGATCGCGCTCCGCGGCCGCCGTTTCGCCGCCTCGGTCCAGCCCGATCTGGTCGATCTGGTCGCGCATGGCCGGTCGGTGGAGCCCGTCGACGATCCCGCCTCGGTCGAGCGGGCGCTGGTGCAGGCCGCGCTCAACCCTCCGATCGACCTGACGCCCGCCCGTGTCCGCGAGAAGGCCGAGAGCCGCCGGGGCTGGAGCCGCGCCGCCGCCCTGGCCGCCGCGGTCGTCGTCTCGCCCCTGGTGCTGATGGTCGCCGGAGCCGGTCGCGACGAGATGGCCGCCGCCCGCGCCGACGATCAGGCCCGCGCCGAGATCGCCCGCGTCGATCCCGAACTGGCCCGCACGCCGGACCCCGTCGCCGCCCTGCGTGGACGGGTCCGCGCCGCGCCGCCGCCCGGCGGCGTCATGGCCGCCACCGCCGCCCTGTTCACCGCCGTCGAGGGCGTGCCGGACGCCGAGCTGGACATGCTGGTGGTCGATCCCGAGGACGGGATGAAGGCCAGCGTCACCCATCCCGACTATGGCGATGTGAAGCTGATCGACAGCGCCATGCGCGCCTCGGGCCTGACCGTCACCGAGACCGGAACCGAGGACGACGCCGGACGCGTGGTCAGCGACATCACGATCGGAGCCGCCCGATGACCGCTCTTCTCGCCCGCGCCCATGGCTGGTGGGACGGCCGCACGGCGCGCGAACGCCGTCTGCTGACGGTCATGGCCGTGCTCGTCGCCGCCGTGCTGGTCTGGCTCCTGGTCGTGCGCCCGGTGCAGGCCTGGCAGGCCGGCGCGGCCGACCGCCGCTTCGAGGCCGAGCAGACCCTGGCCGAGGTCCGCAGCGGCCTTCGCATCGTCGCCCCGGAGACAGCGCCCGCCGTCGTCTCGACCGAGGGCCTTGAGCCGCTGGTGCGACGCACCGCCGAGACCGCGGGCCTGACGGTGGTCACCACCATGGCGCGGGGCGGCGGTCTGGGCATCCAGATGTCGCAGGCGCCGGGCCGAGAGACCTTCGCCTGGCTGGCCGCGCTGGAGGCGGACCACGGGATCAAGGTCTGCAGCCTCGGCGTCATGGAGAACGCCGACGCCACCCTGAACATCGACGGGGCGCTGGGGCAGGGGGGCTGCGCGCCCGCCGGCTGAAGCGGCGCGTCAGCGCGCGATGCGGACGACGGCCCCTTCGGCCGGATCGGACGCGCCGTCCGCCAGGGTGCGCACCACGCCCGCCGCCGCGTCCAGCCCCTGGTGTTCGACGATGCGGATCCATGGCGAGGCCGGGTCGACGACCCGTTCGAAGAAGGCTTTCTGGTCGGCCAGGAAGCGCTCGTAGAAGGCGTGCAGCGTGCCGCGCTCGCGGTGCTGGTCCAGACAGGTGGCGGCGAAGAAGAAGACCGGCTTCGGCCCCCTCAGCTCCGGATCGGCGCCGGTGAAGTTGTCGCTCTGGGTCGAGCCGACCAGGCAGTCGTAGGTCAGGCGCTCGCCGAAGTGGGCGTGCACCCGCCGCCGCAGCGCCGGGTCGCCCGCCAGATCCAGATACAGGGTCGGCGCGTCGGTCGGCAGCGCCTCGACATCATCGTAGCCGTGGACGGCGTCATAGGCGCCCAACCCTTCGACGAAGGCCCGATTGCGCGCGCCGGTCAGGGCGATCACCTCGACATCGTCGTCTTTCAAACACCAGGCCGAGCCGTAGGCCGTCTTGCTCGACGCGCTGGACACCACGATCCGTTTGGCGCCGAAGAAGCCATTGTCGCGCAGGAAATCGACCGCCGTATAGGAGGTGACGAACAGGGGCCGGAACAGGGCCTCGCTGTTCTCCAGCGCGGGATCATAGTGGCGGTCCGCCGCGCACAGGACATAGCGGTTGTAGATGTCCGGCACCGCCTTGCGCCACGGCGAGGCGTCGGCGAAGCCGCCGCGGGTGATCTTCTCGGCCTGCACCACCAGGGCATCGGCCATGGGGAAGTAGCCGAACACCCGCGCCCCGACCTCGACCCCTTCGGCCCGCGACTGCGTCACGTCGGCGAAGCCCCAGACCGGCATCATGCCGTAGTCGTCGCGGCCTGTCGGGAAGACCTTCCAGTAGCCGATGGCGTCGCCATAGGCGGCGTAGGTGATGTTGTTGGTGGTCAGCGAGAACCGGTCCGGCGCCAGCACCGCCTCGCCCTCGGCCAGCGGGCCGTGATCCGGGATCGCCGCCTTCAGCGTGTCGCCGATGTCGGCCTTGCGGGTCATCAGGCGTTGGTTTGCGTCGGACACGGCGTCTCTCCTGTCTGGCTGTTGCGCCAGCCTATCAGGAACGCCGGTTGACGCAGGAGAAGGATCGGGGCGGCCCGTCAGGCGCGCCGCCCCGTCCGTTCGTCAGGCCGACACGCGCCCGAACAGGTCCGCCAGGGCGGTCAGGCGCGCCTTGCCGGCCCCGGTCGCCTTTTCGGCGGCGGCGCGCAGGGGGGCGACCAACCGGCCGGCGGCCCGCTTGTCGACGGATCCTCCGCGCCAGTCCGTGATCGCCGTGCCGGCGCGGTCGGCCAGGTCGGCCTCGATCCCGTTTCCGCGCGTCAGCTGGTCCAGATAGGACTGGGCCACGTCGGGGGTGTCGCTCCAGGTGATGCGGGTCTGCAGCTGCGGATTGATCTCCGCGGCCGTGATGGCCTCGGCCGCCGCGATCTCGGCCGCCGACAGCGTGTCGCTCGGAACCAGACGCAGCACGTCCAGGCCGCGCGCGATCTCGCTGGAGTAGATGCGGCCGTTCAGCCAGTAGGCCGACCACGAACCGCCGACGTACAGACGCTCGGCGCTGATCGGGCCCCGGTCGAAGTGGGCGATCTCGACGGGCTTGGTCGGGTCGGTGAAGTCCATGATCGAGACGCCGCCCTGGTACCAGGCCTGCACCATCAGGTCGCGGCCCGGAACCGGGATGATGTTGCCGTTGTGGGCCACGCAGTTCTCGGTCGCGCCCTGCGCCGAGGGCAGCTTGTGGAAGCTCTTGCCGGTCAGGGTGCGGTTCTCGATCGTGGCGATCATGTTGGCGCCCCAGGTCGCCGGATCCTCGGCCCGGCAGCGTGCGCCGATCCCGCCGCCCCACTCGTCGGTGAAGACTACCTTGTCGCCGGCGTTGTTGAAGGTCGCCGAGTGCCAGTAGGCCATGTCCGGATCGAAGATGTCCGACACCCGCGTCGGGTGCTCCGGATCGGCGATGTCCAGCAGGATGCCGTTGCCGCTGCAGGCGCCGCCCGCCAGGCCGATCTCCGGATAGACGGTGATGTCGTGGCACTGGTTGGTCTGGGCGGTGTTCTGGCTGGCGACGCCGGCCCGGCCGCCGCGCCACAGGCCCGCCACGCGGCCCGTCGTTCCATCGGCGAAGATGCGCGGCCGGTTGACCACGGCGGCGTCCTGCGGATGGCTCAGATCGACCTTGATCACATCGATCGAGAACAGGGCCGTTTCGGGGTTCGCGTCAGGCTCTCCGTCGGTGCACATCGCCAGTTCGCCGGTCTTGCGAACGCTCGAGGTGCCTTGGCCATAGACGTACAGCACATTGGCGTCGGTCGGATGCGGCACCAGCGTATGGGTGTGCGAACCGCGGCAGGTCTGGACGGCGGCGATCTGGCGCGGCGCGTTCAGGTCGCTGATGTCGAAGATGCGCACGCCGCGGAAACGCTCGGGGCTGATTTCGTCCGTCGTGGTCGCGGGACCGCAGTCCAGGCGGCCGCGGCCTTCCTCGACCGACATGAACAGCAGGTTGCCGTGCACCGAGACGTCGCCCTGGCCGCCCGGGCAGACAACCGACATCACCAGCCGCGGCTCCGCGCCGGGGGTGGAGATGTCATAGGCGTTGAAGCCGTTGAAGTTGCCGACGAACAGCTTGCCGTTCGAGACGGCCAGGTCCGTGTTGGCCATGCCCAGCACGCTGAAGTTGGGATTGGCGTGGGCCCGGGCCATCAGGGCCTCGCCCTCGGCCCGGCTGGTCGGCGGCGAGAAGCCGATGTCCGGATCGACGAACCCCGGCGGCTTGCCGATCGTGTGCTCCAGAACCATTCCGGACGCTGACTGGCCGGCGTCGTTCAGGCCCGGCGTCAGCGCGCTGCGGACATCGGCGGTGATGGTCTGGGTCTGGCCGGGGCCTGAGGCCTGCTGCGCCGACGCGGCGGTCGCGCCCAGCAGGACGGCCAGGGCGGCGGCGGAGGTAAGCAAGGTGCTGCGAACGTTCATGGCCGGTCTTTCCAAGAGGGAAGGGATTGGGTTTCGAGGTTCAGAGATCGGAGAGCAGGGACTGCATGCGCAGGATTTCGGTCGACTGGTCCGCGACGACCGAGGTGGTGAAGTCCGACAGCATCGTGTCCTGGGCGGCGTTCGGGTGTTCGAGCAGCTCGGCGACCATGTCCAGCGCGCCCTGGTGGTGCTGGATCATGCCGGTCAGGAACAGACGGTCGAAATCGGCGCCCTGCGCCGCCGCGAGCCGCTGCATCTGTGCGGGCGAAAGCATGCCGGTCATCAGCGGCGTCTCGGACGCGGGCATGGCGTGACCCATGTGGGCGGAGTGATCCATGCCGCCGTGTCCGGCGTGCATGTCCGGCATGTCGGTCGATTGTCCCCGCTCGGTCAGCCAGTCGCGCATCAGGGCCATCTCGGCCTCCTGCGACAGGGCGATGCGGCGGCCCAGCAGCTTCACGCGCGGGTTCGCGCCGCGCGTCTCCAGCAGGCCGACCATTTCCACCGCCTGGGCGTGGTGGACGATCATGTGCTGCATGAAGCCGACGTCGTCTTCGGTGAAGCTCGTGCGGGCCAGCTCCAGCGCCTCGCCGGCGGTGATCACCCGGGACGGCGCGCCCGGTGCGCCGGGCTGGAAGATGGGCACGGTCTGCGGCGCGCAGGACAGGGCGACGGCGATCAGTCCGGCAACAAGCAACACGCCTACGTCTCCCCCGGTCGCCCCTCCGACCGAAGGCCAGACTAGGGTCCGGGATCGAACCGACGCAAGCGGCAAAGGCCGGTCTTCCGTGACAAAGCATCCATCATCGGATGATCCGGCGCCGGATCGAGTGACGGGGCAGGTTCCAGTCAGAGGCGGAAGAGGCCGCCGCTGCGGCCTTTCGTCCGGGCGCTGGGACGCCGGTGCGCCATTCTGGGACGGGTGGGCGTGGCGCGGTCCCGGCCATTCGAACTAACAGTCATTTTTGGGGATGCTCCAGGTTGAGCGCTCCATTAACTCCAGGGTCGGCCGCGTCTCGGCGCCCATGGAGGCGTATCGCGAGGAGGGGGCGCAAGCCCGAGGGGACAATGATTGCCGAATGCGTTTGCCCCCCGGTCGCCGACGACCCGGAGACGATCAACGAACAGACCGCGCCGGAGCGTTATCTGTCCGCGTGGGCGGAAAGCCATTCCGCGCCCCTGGCCCTCGTCTCGCTCGACCAGAAGCTGATCTGGGCGAACAGTCTCGCCGCGGCGGTCTTCGCGGCCGGCGAGCCCTTTGTCGTCCGGGACGGCGTCCTGACCGCCGCCGACAAGGTGCAGGCCGCGGCCCTGCGCGGCTTCTTCGAAAGGCTGGGCGAAACCAGCGAGGCCTGGATCATCAAGTCCGGGTCCGGGGCGCCGACGATCGTGCGCGCCCATGTCCTTCGCGCCGAGGACGGCGCCCGGGCCATCGCGATCAACCTGTTCTCGACCGAGCCGGCCCAGCGCTATGTCTGGACCAATTTCGGCGAGGCCTTCCGGCTCACCCGCGCCGAGGTCGAGGTCGCCAAACGCATCCTCGAGGGGTCGGCGGCCGATGAGGCGGCCGAGGGGCTGGGGGTCTCCGTCGAGACGGTACGGACCCATATCCGCAGCCTGTACGGCAAGCTGTCGATCAACAGCCGCGAACGCCTCTTCGCCCTGATCTCGCCCTTCCGCATCGGCTGACGGATCGTGGGGCGCGGGTCCCGGGTCTTCCGTCAGAAGAATTCGGTCAGGGCGGCCCGCTGAGCGTCATGCAGGTTGTTCCTGAAGGCGCCCAGGAGGCGGTCTTCGGCCGCGCCGGGAAAGAGGTGTTCCGCCGTGAGGCTCCCAGGCTCGGTCATGTCGAAATCCAGCTGGATGGCGGCCACCAGGAAATCGCCGGCCAGGTTCATCGCATAGGGGCTTGTGGGCATCACGACGCAGGCCTGGCGCTTCGGCCGCTGGGGGTCCAGCTCTTCCAGCATCTTGTCGCGTTCATAGGCGAGCGTTTCGTCCCGATCCTGCCGAAGGACGTAGATTATCGCGCGCCGCTCGTTGGTGCCTGCGAAGTCGTATCGCGCGCGCTCGCCAGACCGCGCGAATTTCTGTGTGGCGAAGAACAGCGCAACCTGTGGGTCGCTCGTCAGATCCAGCACCGGGGAATAGAGACCGTAGTGCTGAAGCAGCGTCAGAAAGGCCGGGCTGCCTCCCATGCGGAACGCGTTAAGAAACGCGTCGCGATGCGTGTGGAAGTCCCGCACCAGCTTGTAGTCTGGATCAGGGGGCAGTTCGTCCGTCGCAAAGCTTCCCGGGAACAGGTCCAGTCGCTTCTCATGTTCGTGGACCTCCCGAAGGTCGAACAGGTCGTAGATGATGAGCGACCATTCCATCATCGACAGATCGCGAAAGTGATGGAGTGCGCCGGGGCGTTCCTGCAGGACACGCCGCCACACCGAGGGCAGTAGCGAAATCTCGCCCAGGGTCTCGTGCACGAAGCTCGGATTGGGGACATAGCGCGCCAGAGCATAGTGGCTTGTTTGACCTCGAAAGATCAGGGGATGCCGGTTGGCGGTCCTGAGGTCCTCGATGATCCTCTCAAGGTCCGCCCGGCTTTCGGCGCGCAAGAGCGGCAGCCTGTTCGGTGCGGAGCCGAACCAGCGGCGGAAGTCCTTCAAGGGAAGCCGGGACTTCATGTCGTATGAGGAGATCGCGCCGCCGTAGAAGCGATCAATGACGAGATCGTCCAGCAAGACCGTGTAGCCGGAGGCCACGAGCGCCTGACTCTCGGACTCGCTGAATCCGGACTCGCTGAACTTCACATGGCTGCGGGCGGCGCTGGCGAACGCGACATCGTCATCGTCGAAGACGAAATCGGGATCGAAATAGGATCTATAGTTGCAGGCCAAGACGTCAGTCCTCGTCACCGGCGGGGGCCTCGGCCGTGGCGGACAGGGTGGGATTCGAACCCACGGTAGGCTCACACCTACGGCGGTTTTCAAGACCGCTGCCTTAAACCACTCGGCCACCTGTCCGTGTCCCGCGAGCGGAGACGCCGCATACCCTCAAATCTCCCGTTAACCAAAGCGGAAATGTCTGCGGGGCATGAAGGCCGTCTCAAGGATCGGGGCGATGACGGCAAGATTTCTCAAGGGCGCATGTATCGTCGCGCTGCTGCCGCTGATGGCGGCCTGCGCCACGGCGGCGCGGCCCGGCGGCGGGCGCATTCCCGTGGTCGCCGATCCGGCGCCGATCGTGTCCGGGACCATGCGGCCCTATCAGGTCCGCGGCCGCTGGTACCGCCCGGCCGAACAGCCGAACTATGACGAGACCGGCATGGCCTCCTGGTACGGCGACCAGTTCAACGGCCGTCCGACCGCGACCGGCGAGCGCTTCGACATGTACGCCCTGAGCGCCGCCCACAAGACCCTGCCGCTGCCCGGCCTGGTCGAGGTCACCAACCTGGCCAATGGGCGCAGCGTCGTGGTGCGGGTCAACGACCGGGGGCCCTTCGTCGACGGCCGCATCATCGACCTGTCGCGCGGCGCCGCCGACGCCCTGGGCATGCTGCAGCGGGGCGTGGGCGAGGTGCGGGTGCGCTACCTGGGCCCCGCGCCGCGCCTCGGCTCGGCCCAGCCGATGCAGTACGCCGCCGCGGTCGCCCCGGCCCCCGCGCCGCCGCGGCCCCAGCCCGCCGCCGAGACCGGCCGCTACTGGATCCAGGCCGGGTCCTTCGCGGACCGCCGCGCCGCCCGCCGGGCCGCCGACCGTCTGGGCGACCGCGCCACCGTCGATGTGGCGGGGCAGGGCGATTCGGCTCTGTACCGCGTCCTCGTCGGCCCCTGGCCCGATCCGAACGCCGCCGAGCACGCCCGTCAGGCCGTGGTCGCGCGCGGCTACGCCGACGCCCTGTTGATATCGGCCCAGTAAAGCTTGCGCCCGAAGCCGGCGCCGCCATTGTGCGCCGGTGACCTACGGCAGATTCATTACATTCGAAGGCGGCGAAGGCGCCGGCAAGTCGACGCAGGTCGGCCGGCTGCTCGAGCGGCTGCGCGCGCTCGACATCGACGTCATGAAGACCCGTGAGCCGGGCGGCTCGGAAGGCGCCGAGGAGATCCGCAACATCGCCCTGAACGGCGACGCGGGCCGCTGGTCGCCCCTGACCGAGACGATGCTGATGTTCGCCGCCCGCTGCGACCATCTGGAGAAGACCATCCGTCCGGCGCTCGACGCGGGACGCTGGGTCGTCTGCGACCGCTTCGCCGATTCCAGCCGCGCCTATCAGGGCGCCGGCGGGGGCGCGCCCGCCGAATTCATCGAGACCCTGGACGCCGCCATCGTCGGCGCGACCCAGCCGGACCTGACGCTGATCTTCGACCTGCCGGTCGAGGTCGGGCTGGAGCGGGCCTTCGGCCGCGGCCTGTTCGAGACCCGGTTCGAGTCCAAGGGGCTTGAGTTCCATGAGCGGCTGCGCCGGCGCTTCCTCGAGATCGCCGAGGAGAAAGCCGACCGCTGCGTGATCATCGACGCCGTCGGCGACGAGGAGACGGTCGCCGCCCGGGTCTGGGCCGCCGTCGAGGGCCGGCTGCTGTGAGCGAGCATCCGCGGGACCGTTTCGACCTGATCCCGGACGCCGCCGCCGAGGCCGCCTTCATCGACGCCCAGGCGCGCGGCCGCCTGCACCACGCCTGGCTGCTGTGCGGGGTCGAGGGCTCGGGCAAGGCCACCTTCGCCTACCGCGCCGCCCGCCGCCTGCTGGGCGCCGCGCCCGACCCGTCGCGCGGGCCTCTGGGCGCCGACCCCTACGACCCGGTGTCGCGCCAGATCGCGGCCCAGTCCCATCCCGACCTGCTGGTGCTGGAACGCGCCGTCGAGGGCGGCAAGACCAAGAAGTCCATCTCGGTCGACCAGGCCCGTGACCTGCCGGAGTTCTTCTCCAAGAGCCCGTCCCAGGCCCACTACCGCGTCGCCATCATCGACGCCGCCGACGACCTGAACCTGAACGCCGCCAACGCCTTGCTGAAGGTTCTGGAAGAGCCGCCCGAGCGGGGCGTGCTGTTCCTCGTCACCCATGCGCCCGGCCGCCTGCTGGCCACCATCCGCTCGCGCTGCCGCCGGCTGGCCTTCCCGGTCTGGCCCCAGCATGCGCTGGAGGAACTGGTCCGCGACCGCACCGGCGTGCCGTCCGCCGAGGCCGCGCGCATCGCCGCCATGGCCGGCGGCTCGCCCGGTCAGGCCCTGGCCCTGGCCTCCGGCGCGACGCTGGAGGCCGACCAGATCGCCCAGGCCTGGGTCGCCGCCGACCAGATCGACCGCGCCGAGGCCCTGTCCCTGGCGGACAAGTTCCGGGGTACGGAGGGGCAGGAGCGGTTCGAGACGCTGATGGACCGCCTGATCGCCGCCGTGAAGGTCCGCGCGCTGGAGGAGGGGGCGTCCGGCGCCAAATGGGCCGAGCTGTGGACCCGCCTGTCCGAACTGCCGGACCGCACCGCCGCCATCAATCTGGATCGCGGCGACGTCCTGGCCGGGGCCCTGGCCGACCTGCAACGCACCAAGGCCGCGCGCGGATGATCATCGACAGCCACGTCAACCTGCACGCCCCCCAGTTCGACGAGGACCGCGACGCGGTCATCGCCCGCGCCCGCGAGGCCGGGGTCGGGCTGATGGTCGAGATTTCGGACAAGCTGTCGACCTTCGAGGCCACCCATGGGCTGGCCATGGCCCACGGCGACATCTGGTGCACCGTCGGCGCCCACCCGCACGAGGCCAAGGATCACGCCGACCTGACCGCCGCCCAGCTGGCCGAGCTGGCCGGCCGTCCGCGCGTGATCGGCATCGGCGAGTGCGGGCTGGACTTCCACTATGACCTCAGCCCGCGCGACGTGCAGGCCGCCGTCTTCCGCCAGCATATCGAGGCGTCGCGCCTGACCGGCCTGCCGCTGGTGGTCCACACCCGCGAGGCCGACGACGTCATGGCCGCCATCCTCGAGGAAGAACAGGCCAGGGCGCCGTTCAAATTCCTCATGCACTGCTACACCAGCGGTCCGGAACTGGCGGAAAAGGCGGCGAAACTTGGGGCTTGGTTCTCGGTCTCCGGCATCGCCACCTTCCGGGCGGCGCAGGACGTGCGCGACATCATCGCCGTCATGCCCGCCGACCGGATCATCGTCGAGACCGACTGTCCCTACCTGGCGCCCATCCCGCACCGGGGGCGCCGCAACGAGCCGGCCTATGTCGGCCATGTGCTGGACAAGCTGGCCGAGATCCGCGGCTGGTCCCGCGCCGAGGCCGAGGCGCGCACCACGGACGCCTTCTTCGCCCTGTTCGACCGCATTCCGAGACCTCAGGGGGCATGATGGACGCGCTGGAGGTCGTCATCCTGGGCAGCGGCTCCTCCGGGGGCGTGCCGCGCGGCGACGGCGACTGGGGCGCCTGCGACCCGGCCGAGCCCCGGAACCGCCGCACCCGCTGCTCGGCCCTGATCCGCCGCCACGGCTCGGAGGGGATCACCAGCGTCCTGATCGACACCTCGCCCGACCTGCGCGCCCAGATGCTGGCGGCCCAGGTGAAGTCCGTCGACGCCGTCCTCTACACCCATGACCACGCCGACCAGACCCACGGCATCGACGACCTGCGCGTCTTCGCCATGCGCGCCCGGCGGCGCATCCCGGCCTTCATGGACGCCGCCACGCGCGCGGCGCTGGAGGGGCGGTTTCATTATATCTTTGAAAGTGTCGAGGGTTATCCGGCGATCCTCGACCCGCATGACATCCCGCTCCATGGCGCGCCCTGGGCCGTGCCGGGGCCGGGCGGCGAGGTTCCGGTCGTCACCTTCGACCAGGCCCACGGCCCGATCCGCTCGGTCGGCTATCGCTGCGGGCCCGTCGCCTATTCCAGCGACGTGTCGGATCTGGATGCGGCGGCGATCGAGGCGGTGGCCGGCTGCGACCTCTGGATCGTCGACGCCCTGCGCTGGACCGCCCATCCCACCCACGCCCATGTCGACAAGACGCTGGACTGGATCGCCCGGTCCGGCGTCAAGCGCGCGGTGCTGACGAACCTGCATATCGATCTGGATTACAACGCCTTGTCGGCTGTTGTTCCGCCAAACGTCGAAGTCGCCTACGACGGCTGGAGCACCCGCCTGTCCCTTTGATCTGGAGTCCGAGACGATGAAACGGCTTCTTCCGGCCCTCTGCGGCGCCCTGGCGCTGGCCCTGTCGTCTCCGGCCCAGGCCCAGACGTTCGCCCCCGCCGAGGGCGACTTCACCGCCGCCGGTTTCGCCGTCGCCGGCCAGACCTTGCCGGAGCTGAAGATCCACTACCGCACGCTGGGCCAGCCCCGGCGCGGCGCGGACGGCAAGATCGCCAACGCCGTCCTGCTGCTGCACGGCACCGGCGGCACGGGCGCCCAGTTCCTGTCGCCCCCGTTCGCGACGGAGCTGTTCGGCCCCGGCCAGCCGCTCGACGTGACCCGCTACTACGTCATCATGCCGGACAACCTGGGCCACGGCGCCTCGTCCAAGCCGTCCGACGGCCTGCGCGCCCGCTTCCCCGAGTACGGCTACGCCGACATGGTCGAGGCCCAGCGCCGGCTGCTGGTCGACGGCCTCGGCGTCGACCACCTGCGGCTGATCTTGGGGACCTCGATGGGCTGCATGCACGCCTTCGTCTGGGGCGAGGCCCATCCCGGCTTCGCCGACGCCCTGATGCCGCTGGCCTGCCAGCCGACCGCCATCGTCGGCCGCAACCGCCTGTGGCGCGCCATGCTGCAGGACGCCATCCGCGCCGATCCCGCCTGGCGGGGCGGCGACTACCAGAGCCAGCCCGTGCAGGGCCTGCGCACGGCCGTCGACCTGCTGATCCTGGCGGGCGGCGCGCCCGTTCCGCTGCAGGATCAGCTCCCGACCCGGGCCGCCGCCGACGAATGGCTGCAGGGCCAGATCGCCCGTCGCCTCGCGCCGCTGGACGCCAACGACCTCTGGTACCAGGTCAACGCCTCATGGGACTACGATCCGTCCGCCAACCTGGAGGCCATCACCGTCCCGGTGACCTGGATCAACTCGGCCGACGACTTCATCAACCCGCCGGAGCTGGGCCTGTCCGAGCGGTTCGCGCCGCGCCTGCGCCACGGCGTCTACCGCCTGATCCCCAACAGCCCCGAGGGCAAGGGTCACGGGACGCACACCTGGGCGCGCTTCTGGAAACAGGACCTGATCGACCTCCTGGCCCGCTCGGAACGCCGCTAGGCGTGCGCGTGCACGTGGGCGTGCTCATGAGAGTCCGCATGCCCGTCGTCGGCCGCGGCCTGAGCCTCGGGCTCTGACGCCGGCGGCGCTTCATCCAGGAAGTCGACCCGGCCGGTGGCCATGTCCTTCACGGCGGCCACCACCATGATCTGGCCGGTACGGACAGCCTCGGCCAGGGCGGTGTCGGCGGTCAGCAGTCGGGCCACCACGCGGCGGGCGTTCTCCTCGACCGCCCGCCGCGCCTGGTCGGGCCCGCCGATCTTCCGGGCCGACAGCACCGCCAGCAGGATCGGCACGATCATCTCCTCCAGCGACGGATCCAACTCGACGCGGCCGTCGACCACCGCCTCGGCGGCGGCCACGGCGCCGCAGCCGGTATGGCCCATCACCACCACCAGCGGGCAGTGCAGGTGCTTCACCGCATAGACGATGGACGCCAGCCCGCGCCGGTCCACGGTGTTCCCGGCCACCCGGATGATGAACAGCCGGCCCAGGCCCTGGTTGAACAGGATGGTCGGCGGCGTCCGGCTGTCGGCGCAGCCCACGATGGTGGCGATCGGATGCTGGCCGCCCTGCAGCGCGTCCAGGTCCTGGGCGGTCACGTGGCCCAGCCGGGTGTCGCCGCTCAGGAAGGCGGCGTTGCCGGCCTTCAGCAGGTCCAGCGCCTCGGCGGGCGTCGGCGGGAGTTCAGGTTCGGGCTCGGGATGCGGCGCGTGGACTTCCTCCGCGACGGCGGCGTGGGCCTCGATCGCCGGCGTTTCGTCCGCGGGGGTCTCGACGACGGACTCCGCCGCGGGTGAAACCCGCGCAGGCGTCTTCTTGCGACCGAACCACAGAAAGCCCATCGCCCGTCCCCCGAAATCGCGACTACCCCGTTAACCTTTCTGGAGAACGCGGGTCTCTGTCGTCAATCGGCTTACGGTGAAGCTTTGATGAAGTTTCAGGTGCCCAGCAGCCGCGCCGCCTGCGGGGCGAAATAGCTCAGCACCCCGGCGGCGCCCGCGCGCTTGAAGGCGTGCAGGCTTTCCAGAATCGCCCGGTCCTCGTCCAGCCAGCCGTTGGCCATGGAGGCGCGCATCATCGAGTATTCGCCGGACACCTGGTAGGCGAAGGTCGGCAGGTGGAAGGTCTCGGACACGCGCCGCACGATGTCGAGGTACAGCATGCCCGGCTTGACCATCACCGCGTCGGCGCCCTCGGCGATGTCCATCGCCACCTCGCGCAGGGCCTCCTCGGTGTTGGCGTAGTCCATCTGATAGGTCTTCTTGTCGCCGCGCAGCTGCTTGGCCGAGCCCACCGCGTCGCGGTACGGGCCGTAGAAGGCCGAGGCGTATTTGGCGGCGTAGCTGAGGATCAGCGTGTCCTGATAACCGTTGGCCTCCAGCGCCTCGCGGATCGCCTGCACCCGGCCGTCCATCATGTCCGAGGGGGCGACGATGTCGGCCCCGGCGTGGGCGTGGATGAAGGCCTGCTCGGCCAGCCGCTCCAGGCTGGCGTCATTGACGATCCGGTCGCCCTCCACGACCCCGTCGTGGCCGTGGTCGGTGTAACAGTCCAGCGCCACGTCGGTCATGACGCCGATCTCGGGCGCGGCGTCCTTGATGGCCTTGATGCAGTCGGGGATCAGGCCGTCCGGATCGGTCGCGCCGGTCCCGACGCCGTCCTTGATCGCACCGTCAACGTTGGGGAACAGGGCCACCAGCGGAATGCCCAGGTCGCGGGCCTCGACGGCCGCCTGCGCCGCCGCCTTGGGGCTCAGGCGGAAGACGCCCGGCATCGACGCCACCGGGACCCGGTCTTCCTTGCCGTCATGCACGATCAGCGGCCAGACCAGGTCGGCGGGCGTCAGCGTGGTCTCGGCCACCAGCCGGCGCACCCAGGGGCTGGAACGCAGCCGGCGCGGACGGGCGTAGGGAAAGGCGGCGGGCGGGAAGGGCTGGGTCATGGCGGCTCCATAGACCCCTTCTTCCGGCGGGAGAAGGTGGCGGAGCGCCTCGGTCGCCCGCCGGTCGATAGGAGGCTGGCGGGGTTGCGATGCGAGGGATCAACGCATCCGGAGGAAGGTCGTCAGGTCCATCGTTCCCGGCGGTCGGGGATCGCCGCAAACGATGCGGAGTTGCGCGGCGACCGCCGGGCTCTGTGAAGCCGATGTCACCACCGGCGGCCGATAGACTGTTTTCACCGGATCGCGCAGACCGCTGAATTCCTCGCGGATATGCACGGACCGTGACCGGGCTTCACAGTCGTAGGTCGCTGCAAGCAGGGCATACCGTCGCTGGGGCGTTGGACGGTCGGCGACCTCATACAGGACGGTTTGAACCTGCCCCGCGTCGGTCCGGGAGGTGTTCCCAAGATCGATTGCGAACAGGGTTCGCCCCTCCCGACCGGCGGGCTCCAGATTCTGGGCCGCCGCCGATCCCGCGATCAGGGCAGATGATAGTGCGGCATGGAAGACAATGCGGCGCATCTCAGGGTCCGTTCGCAGGACAAGGCTTCGCGAGATTGAAACCATAGGTGGATCGGACGCATGCCGGGCTGTCAACGACGGACCTTCCAGCCCCTACGGTTTGATGCGTTCAAGACGCCAACCCCTCCCATCGGGAGAGGGGAGTGCTAGAAGCCCGCGACAGACTCGAGGAAACACTGCCCATGGACTTCGCCCTTACCGACGACCAGCGCGCGATCCAGGACGCCGCCCGCGCCTTCGCCGAGGCCGAGCTGGCCCCGCACAGCGCCGAGTGGGACGAGACCAAGACCTTCCCCGTCGACGTCATGCGCCACGCGGCCGAGATGGGCTTCTGCGGCATCTATACGGGCGAGGAGCACGGCGGCATGGCCCTGGGCCGGGTCGAGGCGGCGCTGATCTTCGAGGAGCTGTCGCGCGGCGACGTCTCCACCGCCGCCTTCATCTCGATCCACAACATGGCGACCTGGATGATCGACAGCTTCGGCTCGGCCGATCTGCGCGCCCGCTACGTCCCGTCGCTGGTGACGATGGAGAAGATCGCCAGCTACTGCCTGACCGAGCCGGGCTCCGGCTCCGACGCCGCCGCCATGCGCACCACGGCCGTCCGCGACGGCGACCACTATGTCCTGAACGGCTCCAAGGCCTTCATCTCCGGCGCCGGGACCTCGGACGTCTATGTCGTCATGGCCCGCACCGGCGAGCCGGGCGCCAAGGGCATTTCGGCCTTCGTCGTTGACCTGGGCACGCCGGGCCTGTCGTTCGGCGCGCAGGAGAAGAAGATGGGCTGGAACTCCCAGCCCACCGCCATCGTCAGCTTCGACGACTGCCGCATCCCGGCGGCCAATCTGCTGGGCAAGGAAGGCGACGGCTTCCGCTACGCCATGATGGGTCTGGACGGCGGCCGGCTGAACATCGCCGCCTGCTCGCTGGGCGGCGCCCGTCTGGCCCTGGAAACGGCCCAGGACTACGTCTCGACCCGCAAGCAGTTCGGCAAGGCCCTGGCCGAGTTCCAGAACACCCAGTTCAAGCTCGCCGACATGGCCACCCAGCTGGACGCCTGCCGCCTCATGGTGCTGCGAGGCGCCTGGGCCGTCGACACCGGCCACCCCGAGAAGACCAAGTGGTGCGCCATGGCCAAGCGGTTCACCACCGACGCCTGCTTCCAGATCGCCGACGAGGCGCTGCAGCTGCACGGCGGCTACGGCTATCTGAAGGACTATCCGCTGGAGCGCATCGTCCGCGACCTGCGCGTCCACCGCATCCTTGAAGGCACCAACGAGATCATGCGCGTGATCACGGCGCGTGAGATGATGCGGCAGTAGTCCGGTGATGGGCGAGACGACGAGAGTTTACTACCGCCCCCTTATTGTCTTCAGGGACTTTGTCGTCATGGCCGTGATGGTCGTGGGGTTGTGGAACTACGAAACTCTTCCGACGACCTACTATCAGGCCCTGAAAGCGCTGCCGGGCCTGTGGTTCGTCTACGCTCTCTGCGCGCTTGTCGTGGTCGTGATGCTGTGGAGGCTGCCCCGGGTCTGGCTGACGATCCTGCGTAAGCCCGCTGTGGAATTCGACGGAAGGACCCTGACCGTGCGGAACTTCAGCACGCGCCGGTTCGAGGTCTCCACAACGGACATCCGATACTCGATATCCAGGGAGGGAGGCCCGATCATCATTCGGGCAGGCGGCGCCGAGGTGGCTCGCTTTCACCCCTCGCGCATAGACGGCGCTCTCACGCTGACCCGTCTGCTGGACCATCTCGGTCAGACTGCTCCGGAAAGTGCATGATCTCGGGCGAACCGAGTTGACCAAGCGCCTCGACCCGTGCCCAGCTTCGCCGGTTCCAGGAAACCGGGGCGAGGGGGCAGGTCATGTTGAGCGTTCTGTTGCTGGCGTCGCTGATGGGACTGCAGGAGCCGCCGGCCGAGCCTCGGCACTGGAGCGCCGTCACCTTCTCCACCCCGCCTCACGTCTCCTATCCCGACGGGGAGCGGGGCGTGCCCATGGTTCGGCTGAAGTGCGGGGTCGCGGAGGGCGGTCGCCCCGTCGACTGCGAGGTCGAGCGCCGTCTGCCCGAGGGGACGCGGCTGGGCGGCCGCCTGCTGCGCGCGATGGCCGGCGCCCGGCTGGCGGATCCCGGCGTCCGGCCCGGCGACACCTTCAGCCTGGACGTCTGGGTCTGCCCGCCGACCGCCAGGCCGAGCCCGACGCCGTGCCCCCGCCCGGACTGGCCCGCGGACAGCCCGGTGGACGGCGCGGTCGCAGCCGACTAAGTCGGCCCGCATGACCACCGAGCCTGAAATCCTCACCCGCGTCGCCTCCGGCGTCGGCGTCATCACCCTGAACCGGCCCAAGGCCCTGCACGCGCTGAATCGCGCCATGTGCGACGCCGTGATCGCGGCGCTCCTGGCGTGGCGCGAGGACGAGGCGGTCCAGTCGGTGCTGATCGACCATTCGGGCGAGCGCGGCTTCTGCGCCGGCGGCGACATCCGCATGATCGCCGAAAGCGGGGCAGGGGACGCCTCGGAGGCCAAGGCCTTCTTTAAGGCCGAGTACCAGCTGAACCACCTGCTGTTCGACTATCCCAAGCCGGTGACGGCCATCGTGGACGGCATCGTCATGGGCGGCGGCGTCGGGATCTCCGAGCCGGCCACGGTCCGCATCGCCACCGAGCGCACCACCTACGCCATGCCCGAGACCGGCATCGGCCTGTTCCCCGACGTGGGCGGCGGCTGGTTCCTGCCGCGCCTGCCGGGTCAGACGGGCGTCTGGCTGGCGCTGACCGGCGCGCGGCTGAAAGCGGCGGACACCGTCTTCCTGGGCATTCACACCCACTATCTGCCGACCGACGCCCTGGAGGCCTTCCGCGCCATCCTGTCCGTCGATCCGGCCTATCCCATCGATGTCGCCGACGGGCTGGAGGACGACGCGGGCGAGGCGCCGATCGAGGCCCATCTGGAGGCCATCGACCGCCTGTTCGCCTTCGACACGGTCGAGCAGATCTTCGCCGCGCTCGAAGCCGACGGCTCCGACTGGGCCCTGGCCCAGCTGGCGATCCTGAAGACCAAGTCGCCCCAGTCGCTCAAGGTCTCGCTGCGCCAGCTGCGCACCGGTGCGGCGCTGGAGACCTTCGCCGAGAACATGGCCATGGAATACGCCCTGGGCGGCCGCGTGGTTCGCACCCACGACTTCCAGGAAGGCGTCCGCGCCGTCATCGTCGACAAGGACAACGCCCCGAAATGGTCGCCCGCCGACCTGTCGGGCGTCACCGACGCCGTCCTGGACGCCCTGTTCGCGCCGTTGCCTGCGGGTGAAGAGTGGACGCCGCTGCCCTGAGCAGATGAGCCCTTGCATCGGGCCGGGTGAAGCGTAGCTTCCGCTGCGCAAAACAGGGATCCCCATGCTGAGAACCGCCGTCCTCGCCACCGTCTGCGCCATGGCCCTGTCGGGCTGCGTCATCATCGCCAACGAGAGCAGCGATGAGACGGTGGTTCACGCCACCCCGGCCGCCGCGTCCGTGTCGCCGGAGGCGCGCTACGCCGACGCCCTGTCCGACACCCGCCGCCTGCCCGAGGAGGTCGCCCGCGACCCGCTGCGCAAGCCGGCCGACATGCTGGCCCTGATGAACCTGCGGCCGGGCCACGTCATCGCCGACATCCGTCCGGAGGAGGGCTATTTCACCCGCCTGTTCGCGCCCGTCGTCGGCGCCGGCGGCCACGTCTACGCCTTCGTGCCCAATCAGACGGCGACCCGCGAGAACGCCTTCGCCGACACCCTGGCCTCGACCTACGGCAACACCAGCCGCGTCACCGGCGCGCTCGAGACCATGACCTTCGACCAGCCGCTGGACGTCGTCTTCATGGGCGAGGAGTACCACGACTTCACCATCCCCCGCTTCGGCGTGGACGTGGCGGCGATGAACCGCCGGGTGTTCGAGGTGCTGAAGCCGGGCGGCCTCTACGTCATCCTCGACCACCAGGCCGCCGACGGCGCCGGCATTTCGGTCTCGGGCAGCCTGCACCGCATCGAGGCCGCCGAGCTGCGCCGTCAGGTCGAGGCCGCCGGCTTCGTCTTCGACGGCGAAAGCAGCGCCGTCCGCGTCCCCGGCGACGACCATACGCTGACCGTCTTCGATCCCACGATCCGCGGCCGCACCGACCGCTTCGTCTACCGTTTCAGAAAGCCCGGCTGAGACCGGGTCTCACAGGAGGATAGTCCATGCGTCGCTCCCTGATCCCGGCGCTCGCCGCCGCCCTGCTGCTGACCGGCGCCGTTACGGCCCAGGCCGGCTCCGCGCCGGTCGTCGCGGCCGTCCAGTCGCCGGACTACGCCGCCGTCCTCGCCTCGCCGGTCCGCACCGATGAGGACCGCGCCCGCGACACGGCCCGCCACACCGCCGAGACCCTGGCCTTCACCGGCGTCCGGCCGGGCTGGAAGGTCGCCGACATGATCATCGGCGGCGGCTACTTCACCCGCGTCTTCTCCGCCGCCGTCGGACCGTCGGGCCACGTCACGGCCTGGCAGCCGGACGAGTTCATCGGCTTCCAGGCCTCCTATGGCGAGGCCGTCACCGCCGCCGACGCCCTGCCGAACGTGGACGGCGTCCACTCGGCCATCGGCGCGCCGGTCTTCCCGTCGGGACTGGACCTGATCTTCACGGCCCAGAACTATCACGACCTGCACCTGCGCCCGTTCGCGACGGACACGGCGGCCAAGGTCAATGCGGCGGCTTTCGCGGCGCTCAAGCCGGGCGGCGTCTACGTCATCATCGACCATGACGCGGTCGCCGGCTCGGACCTGACCGTGCCGCACACCCTGCACCGCATCGACCGCGCGACCCTGATCGCCGAGGTCGAGGCCGCGGGCTTCGTGCTGGACGGGTCCAGCGACATCCTGGCCAATCCCGCCGACCCCCGCACGGCCAACGTCTTCGACCCGGCGATCCGCGGCCACACCAGCCAGTTCCTGCTGCGGTTCAAGAAGCCGGGGTGAGCACACCACACTCGTGACTGGCCTTCTCCCTCCGCCCCGGCTAACCCGTCGGCAAAGTCAAAGGGAGACGCGCCATGACCACCACCATCGCCTTCATCGGCCTGGGCAACATGGGCGGCGGCATGGCCGCCAACCAGGCCAAGGCGGGGCACAAGGTGCTGGCCTTCGACCTGTCGCAGGCCGCGCTGGACCGCGCCGCCGCCGCGGGCTGCACCCCGGCCGCCAGCGTCACCGAGGCGGTGAAGGCCGCCGACATCGTCATCACCATGCTGCCCGCCGGTCCGCATGTGCTGAAGGTCTATTCCGAGCAGATCATCGGCGCCGCGCCGTCCTCGGCCCTGCTGCTGGACTGCTCGACCATCGACGTGGACACCGCCCGCAAGGTGGCCGGCCTGGCCAGGGAGGCGGGCTACGCCTTCGCCGACGCGCCCGTGTCCGGCGGCGTCATGGCGGCCGACGCCGGCACCCTGGCCTTCATGGTCGGCTGCGATGAGCCCGACTTCGCCCGCATCGAGGCGGCGCTGGAGCCGATGAGCCGCGCCACGTTCCGCGCCGGCGACCACGGGGCAGGGCAGGCGGCCAAGATCTGCAACAACATGATCCTCGGCATCACCATGCTGGGCACCTGCGAAGCCATCGGCCTGGCCGAGAAGCTGGGCCTGGATCCGGTCAAGATGTTCGACATCGTCGCCAAGTCCTCGGGCCAGAGCTGGTCGACCACCACCTACTATCCGTGGCCCGGCCCGGTGCCGACCGCGCCGTCCAACCGCAACTACGAGGGCGGGTTCGCCGCCGCCATGATGCTCAAGGACCTCAAGCTGGCCCAGGACGCCGCGGCCAAGTCCGGCGCCTCCACCCCGCTCGGCGCCCAGACCGAGGCCCTGTTCCAGATGTTCAACGGCCTCGGCTACGGCGACAAGGACTTCTCGGCCATCCTGCAGCTGCTGCGCGGCAAGCTGGACGAACTGCCCCGGACCTGATCCGGGGCTTGATCCACCTCAATGCGGCGCACGGTCCTTCCGCCGATGCTCGCTCATGCGCACGAACGAAACTGAGAACCGTTATCAATTAGCGAGTTGCGACGATTTAGCCGCCTCCGCTGATAGACTTTCACCCGCACGGGGCGCACATACGCGCCGAACCGACAAGACCATGCGAGTGACAGGGTTGTTCGACTACAAGGCCGCATTCCAGACCGCTGTTGAGCAGGTGAAGAGCGAGGGGCGCTACCGCGTCTTCGCCGATCTGAAGCGCGTGCGCGGTCAGTTCCCGCTGGCCAAGCGCCGCCGCGCCGACGGCTCCGAACAGGACGTCGTGGTCTGGTGCTCGAACGACTACCTCGGCATGGGCCAGCATCCGGTGGTGCTGGAGGCCATGCAGGCCGAGATCGACCAGGTCGGCGCCGGCGCCGGCGGCACCCGCAACATTTCCGGCACGACCCGTTCGGCGGTCGACCTCGAGGCCGAGCTGGCCTCGTGGCACCAGAAGGAAGCGGCGCTTCTCTTCACCTCGGGCTACGTCGCCAACGAGGCGACCCTGACCACGCTGCAGCGCATCCTGCCGGGCCTGATCACCTTCTCCGACTCGCTGAACCATGCCTCGATGATCGCGGGCATCCGCAACGGCGGCGGCGAGCGGCACATCTTCGCCCACAACGACCTGGAACACCTCGAGGCCCTGCTGGCCGCGGCCCCGGCCGACGCGCCCAAGCTGATCGCCTTCGAGAGCGTCTATTCGATGGACGGCGACATCGCCGACCTGGCCGGCACCATCGCGCTGGCGAAGAAGTACAACGCCCTGACCTACCTCGATGAAGTTCATGCGGTCGGCCTGTATGGCGCGACCGGCGCGGGCGTGGCCGAGCGGGACGGCGTGCTGGACGGCATCGACATCGTCGAATGCACCCTGGGCAAGGCCATCGGCGTCATGGGCGGCTATATCGCCGCCGACGCCGTGATCGTGGACGCGGTCCGCAGCTGGGCCTCGGGCTTCATCTTCACCACCAGCCTGCCGCCCGCCCTGACCGCCGGCGCGCTCGCCTCGGTCCGTCACCTGAAGGCCCACCCGGAACTGCGCGACGCCCATCAGGAGCGCGCCGCGACGCTCAAGGCCCGCCTCGCCGCGGCCGGCATTCCGGTCATGGAATCGGAAAGCCACATCGTCCCGGTCTTCGTGGGCGATCCGGTGCACACCAAGATGATCTCGGACATGCTGCTCGAGCAGCACGGGGTCTATGTCCAGCCGATCAACTATCCGACCGTCCCCAAGGGCACCGAGCGCCTGCGCTTCACCCCGTCGCCGAACCACACCGACGCGATGATGGACGATCTGGTCAAGGCGATGGACGCCCTGTGGACCCACTGCAACGTGGCGCGCCTGCCCGCGGTGGCCTGACCTTTTTCTTTTCCGCTCATCCCGGCGAACGCCGGGACCCAGTCCTGTCCAGCCTGACGCCGGTGTTTCAGGACTTGCCTGCGGAGCGGGGAAACGCGTTACCATCACCCAAAGCACTGGGTCCCGGCGTTCGCCGGGATGAGCGGAGTGGGGGGCACATGATCGCTGACGATCCCGGCGAGGTCATCTTCGAGCTGACCCGCAACGGCGCCTATCTGAAATGCTCGGCGATCCACGTCGCCACCGGCCGCGAGGTCTCGGCCATGGGCCCGGTGCACGAGCCGGAGGGGCTGAAGCGCGTCGCGCTGGCCAAGCTGAAGCGGGCGCTGGCCCAGGGCTGATCCCGTCGCCACCGGATCGATCCCTCCTGACAGACTGCTGCCATTTCCTGACAGTCGGATGGGCTACAACAGCGTTGAAACCGAGGAGGAGCTTGCCATGACCCTGACCGCATCCTGCCACTGCGGCGCTATCAAGATCGAGGTTCCGGGCCTCCCGGCCGAGGCCAAGGAGTGCAACTGCACCTACTGCCACCGCACGGGCGCGGTCTGGGGCTATTACGCGCCCGAGGATCTGCGGATCACGACCGCCGGCGAGCCGGCCCGCGACTACGCCCCCAGCGGCATGAACCACCATCATTTCTGCGGCCAGTGCGGCGGCAACACCCACGGCTTCAGCCCGGACTGGGCGTCCCTGTACAACAACGACGGCACGCTGAAGCCCGGGATGAAGGAGGGGATTCCCGAGCGTCAGAACGCGGCGATCAACCTGCGCATGATCGACGACCTGGACCTGTCCACGCTGGCGATCACCAAGGTCGACGGCCGCAACAGCTGGTAGGCGTTCGCGGCCCCCGTTCCGAAGCGGGACACTAGATGTTGTGGTCGGCGGCGCCGGGGCCTAGATAGGTCGGCATCCAGACCACCACTCTAGTATTCGGGGACGCGAGTGACCGCCTTCACCCACGCTGACTATTTCTCGAAGTCCCTCGCGGACGCCGATCCGGAGATCTTCAAGGGGATTCGGGGCGAGCTGGGCCGTCAGCAGGAGCAGATCGAGCTCATCGCGTCCGAGAACATCGTCTCCCAAGCGGTGCTGGAGGCGCAGGGCTCGGTCCTGACCAACAAATACGCCGAGGGTTATCCCGGCCGCCGCTACTATGGCGGCTGCGAGTTCGTCGACGTCACCGAGAACCTGGCCCGCGAGCGCGCCAAGGCGCTGTTCGGCGCCGCCTTCGCCAACGTCCAGCCGCACTCGGGCGCCCAGGCCAACCAGGCGGTCTTCTTCACCCTGCTGCAGCCCGGCGACACCTTCCTGGGCATGGACCTGGCCTGCGGCGGCCACCTGACCCACGGCTCGCCGGCCAACCAGTCGGGCAAGTGGTTCCGCCCGGTGACCTACAAGGTCAATGAGGACGATCACCTGATCGACTACGACCACGTCGCCGAGATGGCCCAGAAGGAGAAGCCCAAGCTGATCCTCGCCGGCGCCAGCGCCTATTCGCGCCACATCGACTTCAAGCGCTTCCGCGAGATCGCGGACTCGGTCGGCGCCTATCTGATGGTCGATATGGCCCACTACGCCGGCCTGATCGCCGGCGGCGTCTATCCGGATCCGATCCCGCACGCCCACGTGGTCACCACCACCACGCACAAGACCCTGCGCGGTCCGCGCGGCGGCATGATCCTGTCCAACGACATCGAGCTGGGCAAGAAGATCAACTCGGCGGTCTTCCCCGGCCTGCAGGGCGGCCCGCTGGAGCACGTCATCGCCGCAAAGGCCGTGGCCTTCGGCGAAGCCCTCAAGCCCGAGTTCAAACTCTACGCCCAGCAGGTCGTGAAGAACGCCCAGGCCCTGTCGGCCGTGCTGATCGACCGCGGCCTGGCCATCGTCTCGGGCGGCACCGACAGCCACCTGGCCCTGGTCGACCTGCGGCCCAAGGGCGTCACCGGGAAGGCCACCGAGCACCAGCTCGAGATGGCGCTGATGACCTGCAACAAGAACGGCGTGCCGTTCGACACCGCGCCCTTCACCGTCACCTCGGGCGTCCGCCTGGGCACTCCGGCGGGCACCACGCGCGGCTTCGGCGAGGCAGAGTTCCAGCAGATCGGCCACTGGATCGCCGACGTCGTCTCCTCGATGAACGGCGGGGACGAAGCCGATCCGGCCGTGGTCGCGGCCGTCGCCGCCCAGGTGCGCGAGCTCACGCACCGCTTCCCGATCTACGGATAAGCGCGCGATGAAGTGCCCCTTCTGCGGAAACCCGGACACCCAGGTGAAGGACAGCCGCCCGTCGGATGACGGCGCGGCCATCCGCCGCCGGCGGTCCTGCCCGCAGTGCAACGGGCGCTTCACCACCTTCGAACGGGTCCAGCTGCGCGAGCTGATGATCCTCAAGCGCAACGGCCGCCGCACGCCCTTCGACCGCGACAAGCTGGAGCGGTCGCTCGGCATCGCCCTGCGCAAGCGCCCGGTTCAGCCCGAGCAGATCGAACAGCTGGTCAGCCGCATCACCCGCCAGCTGGAAAGCCTGGGCGAGACCGAGATCCCGTCCTCGACCGTCGGCGACTTCATCATGAAGGCGCTCAAGGGCGTCGATGAGGTCGCCTACGTCCGCTACGCCTCGGTCTACAAGGACTTCCGCCACACCGGCGATTTCGCCCGCTTCCTCGGCGACGAGGGTCTGGACGACGAGTCCGGATCGCGCTGATGCGCCCCGCGTCCACGACGATGACGGTCACCCTGAAGCTGGCGACCTCCCTCGACGGTCGCATCGCCACCGCCTCCGGTGAGTCCAAATGGATCACCGGCGAGGCGGCGCGGCTGCAGGGACACCGCCTGCGCGCCGCCCATGACGCCATCCTCGTCGGCGTCGAGACCGTCCTGGCCGACGACCCCGAACTGACCGCCCGCCTGCCGGGCCGCCCGGTGGACCAGCCCCTGCGCGTGGTCCTCGACAGCCGCCTGCGCACGCCCCCGACCGCCAGGGTGGCCGCCGGGGACGCGCTGATCCTGACGGCGTCCGAACCGGTCCCCATCGGCTCCGCCACGGTCGAATGGGTCGAGACCCTGGACGGCCGTCCGGCCCCCGCCGCCGTCCTCACCGCCCTCCGCAGCAAGGGCGTGGCCTCGGTCCTGATCGAGGGGGGCGGGCAGGTCGCCGCCTCCTTCCTGCGCGCGGGTCTGGTCGACCGCATCGAGTGGTTCCGCGCGCCCGTCCTGCTGGGCGGCGACGGACGGCCCTGCGTCGCCGCCCTGGCGCTTGCAAACCTGGCCGACGCCCCCAAGTTCCGGCGTCTGTCCGCCGAACCCGTCGGCGACGACCTGTGGGAACGCTATGACGCCCTCCGCTGAGTTCGCGCCGGTCCATCCGGACGCTTCGGACGCATCGGACGGTGTTTTTCCGGGTCCGATCCGCACTGTTCGCACCCTGTTTTTTCCGTCCAAGGCCGCCTGAATGTTCACCGGAATCGTCACCGACATCGGCCGCGTCCGTAAGGTCGAGCAGACCGCGCGCGACCGCCGCTACGAGATCGAGACCGTCTGGGACACCGCCGGCATCGACCTGGGCGCCTCGATCAGCCACGCGGGCTGCTGCCTGACCGTCACCGAGAAAGGGCCCGGCTGGTTCGCGGTCGAGGTCTCGGGCGAGACCCTGTCCAAGACCAACCTGGGCGACTGGACCGAGGGCCATCGGGTCAATCTGGAACGCGCGGCCCGGCTGGGCGACGAGATGGGCGGCCACGTCGTCTCGGGCCACGTCGACGGGCTGGGCAAGGTCGTCTCGATCACGCCGGACGGCGGCTCGCACCGCATCGAGATCGAGGCCCCGGCGCCGCTGCACCGCTTCATCGCCTCCAAGGGCTCGATCACCGTCGACGGCGTCTCCCTGACCGTGAACGCGGTCGAGGGGCGCGTTTTCGTACTTAATCTTATACCCCACACCTGGGACGTGACGACGCTCGGCCAACTGAAAATCGGCGACGACGTGAATCTCGAGATCGACATGCTGGCGCGATACCTCGCGCGGTGGCAGGAGACGGCGTAATGCAACTGGCCGCGAACATGAACGACAGCCCCATCAGCCCCATCGAGGACATCCTCGAGGACGCCCGCAACGGGCGACCCTACATCCTCGTCGACGCCGAGGATCGCGAGAACGAGGGCGACATCATCATCCCGGCCCAGTTCGCCACGCCGGACCAGATCAACTTCATGATCAAACAGGCCCGCGGCCTGGTCTGCCTGGCCATGACCGCCGACCGCGCCCGCCAGCTGCGTCTGCCGCCGATGGCCGCCGACAACCGCGAAAGCATGACCACCGCCTTCACCGTCTCGATCGAGGCCAAGGACGGGGTCACCACGGGCATCTCCGCCGCCGACCGCTCGCGCACCATCCATGTCGCGACCGACCCGTCCAAGGGCGTGGACGACATCGTCTCGCCCGGCCACATCTTCCCGCTGGTCGCCCGCGACGGCGGCGTCCTGGTCCGCGCCGGCCACACCGAGGCGGCCGTGGACATCAGCCGCATGGCCGGCCTGAACCCGTCGGGCGTCATCTGCGAGATCATCAAGGACGACGGCGAGATGGCCCGCATGCCGGACCTGATCGCCTTCGCCCAGCTGCACGGCCTCAAGATCGGCACCATCGCCGACCTCATCGCCTACCGCCGCCGCACCGAGCGCTTCGTCGAGCGGATCATGGACACGCCGTTCGAGAGCGTCCACGGCGGCCCGTTCCGGCTGATGCTCTACAAGAACACCATCGAGGGCAACGAGCACGTCGCCCTGGTCCACGGTCGGATCGAGCCGGGCAAGCCGACCCTCGTGCGCATGCACCAGGTCGACTTCGCCGCCGACCTGCTGGGCCATGTCGAGGCCCGCCAGTGCTACATCCCGCAGGCGCTGAAGGCGATCAGCGACCATGACGGCGCCGGCGTCACCGTCTTCCTGCGCGACCCCGACCTGCACGGCCTGGCCGAGCGCCTGGCCGGCGTCGAGAAGCCCAAGGCGGTCGACCGCTCGCTGCGCAACTACGGCGTCGGCGCCCAGATCCTGCTGGATCTCGGCGTGCGCGACATGATCGTGATGAGCTCGACGCGCCCCAATCCCACCGCGCTGGAAGGCTACGGCCTGCGTATCGTCGGCTGGCGCGACATGGACGGAGAAGACCAATCGTAAGCGATCCCATCCGCGTCCTCATCGTCGAGGCGCGCTTCTATGACGACCTGGCCGACGCCCTGCTGGAAGGGGCGAAGGACGCCCTGCGCGAACAGGGGGTCCAGTTCGACGTGATCTCCGTTCCGGGCGCGCTGGAAGTGCCGACCGCGATCGCCCTGGCCGTCGAGGCCGGGCGCTATCCGACCGCGCCGCGCTACGACGGCTTCGTCGCCCTGGGGACGGTGATCCGCGGCGAGACCTACCATTTCGAGATCGTCTCGGATCAGTCGGCCGCCGGCATCACCCAGCTGGGCCTGAACGGCGTGGTGGTCGGCAACGGCATCCTGACGACCGAGGACGAGGACCAGGCCTGGGCCCGCGCCCGTCGCAGCGAGGGCGACAAGGGCGGCGGCGCCGCGCGCGCCGCGCTCGACCTCATTGCCTTGCGCAAGCGGCTGCGCGTAGGACTGGGCGCGTGACCGAACCCAACAGCCTCAAGTCCGTCCTCGAGCAACTCGCCGAGGCCGAGAAGTCCCGCGCCGAACCGGCCCTGACCTCGCGTCAGCGCCGGGCCCGCACCGTCGCCCGCCTCGCCGCCGTCCAGGCGCTCTACCAGATGGAGCTGGCCGGGGAGGGGGTGGACACCGTCATCACCGAGTTCTCGAACCACCGCTTCGACGCCGACATCGAGGGTGAACCCCTCGCCGAGGCCGATGAGGCCTATTTCGCCGCCATCGTGCGCGGCGTGGTCGGCCACCAGCGCGCCATCGACGAGTCGGTGAAGGCCCGCCTGGCGTCTAACTGGCGTCTGGAGCGGCTGGACTCGACCCTGCGCGCCCTGCTGCGCGCCGGCGCCTGGGAGCTGCGCGAAAGCCGCGACGTGCCCAAGGAGATCGTCATCGACGAGTATGTCGAGCTGGCCAAGGCCTTCTTCGACGACTCCGAGGCCAAGTTCGTCAACGCGGCGCTCGACGGCGTCGCCCGGGACGTGCGCGGCTGATCCCATGCCGGCAATCGACGTCGCCGGTGAGTTCGAGACGATCCGGCGGCTGTTCGCCCCGCTGGCCCATCCCGAATGGGGCAGGGGCCTGCTGGACGACGTCGCCGTGGTTCCGTCCCGGCCCGGCTTCGACTTGGTCCTGACCAAGGACACTATCGTCGAGGGCGTCCACTTCCTGCCGACCGATCCGCTCGATACGGTGGCCCAGAAGCTGCTGCGGGTGAACCTGTCCGACCTCGCCGCCAAGGGCGCCGAGCCCTTCGGCTACCTGCTGTCCTGCGGCTGGTCCGAGCGCTGCGGTTGGCCCGAGCGGCAGGCCTTCGCCAAGGGACTGGCCGACGATCAGAAGGCCTTCGGCGTCGCCCTGCTGGGCGGCGACACGGTGGTCACGCCCGGTCCCGCGACGTTCTCGGCCACCCTGATGGGCTGGTCGCCCAAGGGGAAGACGGTCAGCCGCGCCGGCGCCCGTCCCGGGGACCTGGTCTTCGTCACCGGCTTCATCGGCGACGGCTGGCTGGGCCTGCAGGCCGCGCGGGAGAAGCTGGGACTCGCGCCCGAGCGCCTCGCCGCCCTCGTCGAGCACTATCGCCGCCCGATCCCCCGCCTGATCTTCGCCGACGCCATCCGCGACATGGCCACGGCCTCCGTGGACGTCTCCGACGGCCTGATCGCCGACCTGGGCCATATCGCCGGGGCCAGCCGCGTCGGCCTGGACATCGATCTGGAGGTCACGCCCCTGTCCCCGGCCGGGCAGGCCTGGTTCGCCGGGCGGGTGGACGAACAGGCGGCGCTTGAGACCCTGGCCACCGGCGGCGACGACTATGAGATCGCCTTCACCGCCGCCGCCAGGGATGAGCCCGCCCTGCGCCGCGAGGCCGAGCGCCGCCACATCTGGCTGACCTGCCTGGGCCGGGTCGTCGAGGGCAAGGGCGTCACCGCCCGCTTCGCCGGCCAGCCGGTCCAGATCGCGGCGTCGGGCTTCACCCACGGCTGACAACGAAATCTCAAGGCGTCTGGGGCAGGGTGTCCCCATGCGCCGTCGTGACCTCCTCTCTGCCGCCGCCGTCCTGCCCGCCGCGGCTGTCGCCTCGACGGCCGCCGCCGGCGACGCCCCCCGCTCGTCCGGCGGAGCGACGGTCAACATCTCGGGTGTCGGACTGCCGGTCATCGCCGAAGGCCGGCTGCGCAACTACGTCTTCGTCTCCATGCGCCTGCACCTGGGCGGTTCGGCCACCGTGGAATCGATGCGCGGCAAGGAGGCCTACCTCCGCGACGCCCTGGTCCGCGCCGGTCACCGCACGCCCTTCATCGTGCCCAACGACTGGACCCGCATCGACACTGACCTGATGTCGGCCAGCCTGATGCGCGCCGCCGCCGCCATCGTCGGACGCGGCTCGATCGCGCGCGTCGAGATCATCAGCCAGGCCCCGCGCTGGCGGACCGGCCTGCGGGCCGGCTGAACACCGTTCACCATCCCCTGTTGCGTCACTCCGACGCATTTGGCACGCTTCCTCCGTTATCCCGAGTGGTCGCCCCTGACGCGACCGTTGCGCACGGGGGGACCGGAAGGCGGAGAGAGGCGAAAACGCCCGCCGCGCCAAGGGTCCGGGCGCCCTACACACAGGGTTTGGAAACGCCATGTCTAACTATCTGTGGCTTGTCATAGCCGCGGGCGGTCTCGGAATTCTCTACGGAGCGATCCAGACGGCCGCCTTGATGAAAGCTCCCACCGGCAACGACCGCATGCGCGAGATCGCGGCCGCCATCCAGGAGGGGGCCTCCGCCTATCTGCGCCGCCAGTACATGACCATCGGCGCCGTCGGCGTCGTCATCCTGATCGCCGCCTACCTGCTGATCGGCCAATGGGCCGCCCTCGGCTTCCTGATCGGCGCCGTGCTTTCGGGCGCGGCCGGGTTCGCCGGCATGCTGATCTCGGTCCGGGCCAACGTCCGCACCGCCCAGGCGGCCTCCGAGAGCCTGTCCAAGGGGCTGGACCTCGCCTTCCGCTCGGGAGCCATCACCGGCATGTTCGTGGCCGGCGGCGCCCTGCTGGGCGTGGCGGGCTACTACGCCTTCCTGACCGCCGGGCTCGGGCTCGAGAACACCAGCCGCGAGGTCATCGACGGCCTAGTCGCGCTGGGCTTCGGCGCCTCGCTGATCTCCATCTTCGCGCGACTGGGCGGCGGCATCTTCACCAAGGGCGCCGACGTCGGCGGCGACATGGTGGGCAAGGTCGAGGCCGGCATCCCCGAGGATGACCCCCGCAACGCCGCCACCATCGCCGACAACGTGGGCGACAACGTCGGCGACTGCGCCGGCATGGCCGCCGACCTGTTCGAGACCTACGCCGTCTCGACCGTGGCGACGATGGTGCTGGCCGCCATCTTCTTCCGCGGCACGGAGTACGTCGGCGCGATGATGCTGCTGCCGCTGGCCATCTGCGCCATCTGCATCGTCACCTCGATCATCGGCAGCTTCTTCGTCCGCCTGGGCAAGAGCCAGAACATCATGGGCGCCCTCTATCAGGGCCTCATCGTCACCGGCGTCCTGTCGATCGGCGCGGTCTGGTGGATCATCGACCAGGTGGCTCCGGCCACGGTCACCACCTCGGGCGGGCTGGTCATCACCTCGATGCAGCTGTTCTGGTCCGGCGTGGTCGGCCTGGTCGTCACCGCCGCCATCGTGGTCATCACCGAATACTACACCGGCTCCAACTTCCGTCCGGTCCGTTCGGTGGCCAACGCCTCCGTCTCGGGCCACGGCACCAATGTGATCCAGGGCCTGGCCGTTTCGCTGGAGGCCACCGCGCTTCCGGCCCTGGCCATCATCGTCGGCATCGTCGTCAGCTTCCAGCTGGCGGGCCTGTTCGGCATCGCCATCGCCACCACGACCATGCTGGGCGTGGCGGGGATGATCGTCGCGCTGGACGCCTTCGGTCCGGTCACCGACAACGCCGGCGGCATCGCCGAGATGGCGGGCCTTCCGCCGGAAGTGCGCCACTCGACCGACGCCCTGGACGCGGTGGGCAACACCACCAAGGCCGTGACCAAGGGCTACGCCATCGGTTCGGCCGGCCTGGGCGCCCTGGTGCTGTTCGCCGCCTATACCGAGGACCTGAAATACTTCGCCGAGACCGCCCTGCCGGGCAGCTTCTTCGAAGGCCTCGGTACGGTCGCCTTCGACCTGACCAACCCCTATGTCGTGGTCGGCCTGCTGTTCGGGGGGCTGTTGCCCTTCCTGTTCGGCGGCATGTCGATGACCGCCGTGGGCCGGGCGGCCGAATCGGTCGTCGCCGAGGTGCGCCGTCAGTTCCGCGAGAACCCGGGCATCATGACCGGCGAGGTGAAGCCCGAATACGGCAAGGCGGTCGACATCCTGACCTCGGCGGCGATCAAGGAGATGATCGTGCCGTCGCTGCTGCCGGTGCTGTCGCCGATCGTGCTGTTCGTCGTCGTGCTGTTCATCCAGCCGGAGAAGGCCAACGCCTTCGCCGCCCTGGGCGCCATGCTGATGGGCGTCATCGTGACCGGCCTGTTCGTGGCCATCTCGATGACCTCGGGCGGCGGCGCCTGGGACAACGCCAAGAAGGTCATCGAAGAGGGCTTCACCGACAAGAACGGCGTGGTCCACGGCAAGGGGTCGGAGGCTCACAAGGCCGCCGTCACCGGCGACACGGTGGGCGATCCCTACAAGGACACCTCCGGTCCGGCGGTGAACCCGATGATCAAGATCACCAACATCGTCGCCCTGCTTCTGCTGGCGGTGCTGGCGAGCGGGAAGATCGGCTAACGGTGGGGGTGGCGTCGGTTACGGCGTCACCCCTTTTGCCGCCGGTGGCCGGCAAGTGGTGAGTGGTTGGTGATTAGTGGCTCGATGCCGCCGGCAGGAGGCCCTCTGACGAAGAACCTTCTCCGGCCCAGCCACTAATCACTAACCACTAACTTGGCGCCACAACGAGAAACGCCCCGGAGAGCCATCTCCGGGGCGTTTCGGTGAGCAGAGAGCGCTGTAGACGCCGAACCCTAGTCCGGGCGGCGCTGGCCCGGGGCGTCTTCCTCGGTGCGGGGCAGCTGGCCGCGGGCGACGTTGCCCAGCAGCTGCTCCAGGATGGTCAGCTGACGGCCGCGGGTCGGGGTCTCGCGACCGTTCATCGAGATGCGCTCGCCGTCGTCGAGGCCCAGGGTGCGCACGCCCGCGACCTGGCCGCCGGCGTTGAAAGTGATCTCGGTCACGCTGCGCTGGGTCACCTGCGGGCGGTTGTAGGTGTATTTCTCGGTCGTCTGGCTGACGTAGTACCAGATCGTGTCGCTCTCGAAGGCCGAGGTCGTCGACGGCGAGCCCAGCTTGGTCAGCACCGTCTGGCGCGTGTCCGTGCCGGCGACGATGTCGGTGGGCTTGGCGTCGATGGCCTGGAAGCCGTTCTGGCCCACGACGGGGGCACAGGCCGCGGTCAGCGCGGCGAGCGACAGAGCGGCGATCAGGAGTTTCGTACGGAGCATTTGCGGGGCCTGCGACAGAACAAGGTCTTTGACCTAACCGGACCCGAGCCTTAGTTCAACGGCGCGGCGGAAAAGGGGCCGTGAAACATGCTGCAGAATCTCTTCCGAACCCTCCGCCGCGAACGCTTCGGCGACGGGCTTTATGAAATCGCCGTCCGTCAGGCCCGCGACCCGCGCTTCTACACCGCGCTGGGCGTTGCGGACCGCATCGACGCGCGGTTCGAGCTGTACACCCTGCACGTCCTGCTGCTGACCATGCGGCTGAAGGACGAGGGGACCGAGCGCGGCGGCGACGCCGGCCAGCAGCTGTTCGACACCTATGTGTCGGCGCTGGACCACACCCTGCGGGAGCTGGGCGTCGGCGACATCTCGGTCGGCAAGAAGATGCGCAAGCTGGGCGAGTCGCTCTACGGGCGCATGACCACCTATGAGCAGCCGCTGCGGGACGGGGACGCCGATACGCTGGCGGCCGGCCTGGCGCGCAATGTGCTGGAAAGCGAGACGCCCGCCGACGGGGCGGCCCTGGCGGCCTATGCCCTGTCCAGCCGCGCCCGGCTGGCGGCCCAGCCGTTCGACGACGTTCTGAAAGCCCCCGCGTGGGCGGAGGTGAAGGCATGAGCACTCCCCAGCTGCCCTACAGCGAGCCTGTCCGCCTGCACCAGATCGGGTCCGGCGTGAAACGCACCCTGACGCCCGACGCCGCCGCCCGCGCCCGAATCGCCCGGGCGCTGGACCTGGCGTCGCTGGACGCGGTCGAGGCCGAGGTGAACCTGGTGCCCACCGCCGCGGGCTGGACCCTGTCCGGGCGCGTCCGGGCCGAGCTGGCCCAGACCTGCGGAATCACCCTGGAGCCGCTGCCGCTGACGATCGACGAGGCCTTCTCGGTCCAGCTGGCCGAGCCGGTGGACGAGGAATCCGACGAGATCATCATCACGCTGGAGGACGAATCGCCCGACGTGGTCGAGGACGGCCAGATCGATCTGGGCCAGTACGTCGTGGAACAGCTGGCCCTGCATCTGGACCCATTCCCCCGCAAGCCGGGCGCGGAGTTCGTCCAGCCGCCGGAACCCACCGAAATCTCGCCTTTCGCGGTCCTGAAGCAACTTCGGCCCTCCGACGAAGGTTGACGCCGGGTCCACCTGGTTGCATCCCCCTTGTGCGGCGTTATCGTCGCCGCCTGACCAGCGCCGCTAACGTCGGCGCGACGGAGTCGAAACGGCTTGCCATCCCCCATTCTGATCTCGCTTGACGCCATGGGCGGGGATCACGGCCCGCCGGTCGTGGTCGGCGGCATATGCGACTACCGCACGCGGCACGGCGGCGAGGGCGTGCGCTTCCTCCTGAACGGCGACGAGGCCGCGATCCGCGCCGAAATGGCCCGCTGCGGCCTGGGCGACGACATCTGCGACGTCCGCCACACAGACAAGGTCGTGGCCATGGACGAGAAGCCCGCCACGGCGATGCGCCGCGGCAAGGGCTCCAGCCTGTGGAACGCCATCGAGGCGGTGAAGACCGGGGAGGCCGCCGCTATCGTCTCGGCCGGCAACACCGGCGCCCTGATGGCCATCTCCAAACTGATCCTGCGCATGTCCGCGCCGGGCCTTGAACGTCCCGCCATCGTCGCCAGCTGGCCGACCTTCCGGGGCGTCACAGCCGTGCTGGACGTCGGCGCCAACGTCGAGAGCGACGCAGCCCAGCTGGTCGAGTTCGCCATCATGGGCGAGGCCTTCATGACCGCCGTGCACGGGGTCGCCAGCCCTACCGTCGGCATTCTGAACGTCGGGTCCGAGGACATGAAGGGCCACGAGGAGGTCCGCGAGGCCGCGCGCCTGTTACGCGAGGGCGGCTTTGGTCTGGCCTATCACGGCTTCGTCGAGGGCGACGACATCGCCAAGGGCACGGTCGATGTGGTCGTCACCGACGGCTTCACCGGCAACATCGCCCTGAAGACCGCCGAGGGCGTGGCCAAATTCATCGGCGCCCTGACCCGCGAGGCCCTGACCTCCAGCCTGATGGCCAAGGCCGGGGCGGCGCTGGCCTATCCGGCGCTGAAGAAGATGAGCGCCAAGATCGATCCCAACGCCATCAACGGCGGCCCGCTGCTGGGCCTGAACGGCATTGTGGTGAAGAGCCACGGCGGCGCGACCGCGGGCGGCTTCGGCGCCGCGATCCGCATCGCTGTCGATCTGGCGCGCAGTGACTATATGACCAAGGTCGGGGCCAGCCTGCAGAAGCTGACCGCCGTACTGGAACAGCCGCCCGCGCAGCCTTCGGACGCGGCCATGGAGACTACCAAGTGAGCGTCATGCGAAGCGCCGTGACCGGCGTCGGTTCGTATCTTCCGGAACAGATCGTCACCAACGCCGATCTGGCCGCCATCGTGGACACCTCGGACGAGTGGATCCAGGAGCGGACCGGCATCAAGCAGCGGCACAAGGCGCGCGATGACGAGCCCACCAGCGATCTGGCGGTCGAGGCCGCCCGTCGCGCCCTGATCGATGCGGGCAAGACGGCCGCGGACGTGGACCTCATCGTGGTGGCGACCACCACCCCGGACATGACCTTCCCGGCCACGGCCTCGATCGTGCAGCGCAAGCTGGGCGCGCCCGTCGGCATCGCCTTCGATGTCCAGGCCGTGTGCTCGGGCTTCGTCTATGCGCTCAGCGTCGCCGACGGCTTCGTGGCCCGGGGCCTGGCCAAATGCGCCCTGGTGATCGGCGCCGAGGAGATGACCCGCCTGCTGGACTGGAATGACCGGTCCACCTGCGTGCTGTTCGGCGACGGCGCCGGCGCCGTGGTGGTCGAGCCGCGCGAAGGGCAGGGGACCAAGGCCGATCAGGGACTGCTGGGCTTCGCCCTGCGCTGCGACGGCTCCAAGACCGACCTGCTGTATGTGGACGGCGGCCCGGCCACGACCGGCTCGGTCGGGCATCTGCGCATGGCGGGCAATCAGGTGTTCCGCCACGCGGTCATCAATATCGCGGAGGCCATCACCGCCGCCTGCGAAGCCTCAGGCATCGAGGTGCCCGAGGTCGACTGGTTCGTGCCGCACCAGGCCAACCAGCGCATCATCCGCGGCGTCGGCGACCGGTTGGGTCTGGACGAGGAGAAGGTCATCTCGACCGTCGCCACCCACGCCAACACCTCGGCCGCCTCCATCCCCCTGGCGCTGGACGCCGCCATCAAGGACGGGCGCATCAAGCGCGGTGATCTGGTGGTCATGGAGGCCATGGGCGGAGGCCTGACCTGGGGCGCCTGCGCGATTCGTCTGTAAAGCGCATTTCGCCTTTTCATTTCAGGGCGCTTGCCCTTTTATGCGACCCACTGACGATTGAGGGGAGTGACCGGTGACGCAGACCCTGACGCGGGCCGATCTTTGCGAGGCTGTCCACGAGGAAGTGGGCCTTTCGCGGCAGGAATGCTCCCAGATGGTCGAGCGCACCCTCGAACTGATCGTCGAGTCGCTGGAGCGCGGCGAGACCGTCAAGCTGTCCGGCTTCGGCGTCTTCCAGGTTCGCGAGAAGCGCGCCCGCATGGGCCGCAATCCCAAGACCGGCGAACCGGCGGCGATCAACCCGCGCCGGGTGATCAGCTTCCGCGCCTCGCAGATCATGAAGGGCCGGGTGCACGACGCTGTCGTGACCGCCTGATCTGACGCATGGCCAAGAGCCCTCAAGCGTTCCGGACGATCTCGGAGGCCGCCGACGAGGTCGGCGCGCCCCAGCACGTCCTGCGCTTCTGGGAGACCAAATTCACCTTTGTCGCGCCGTTGAAGCGCGCGGGCGGCCGCCGGTTCTACCGTCCGCAGGACATCGTGCTGCTGAAGGCCGTCAAGCGGCTGCTGCATGACGAGGGCCTGACCATCAAGGGCGTGCAGCGCCTGTTCCGCGAACAGGGGCTCAAGCGCATCGCCGCCTGGGGCGACCCCGAAGGCCTGGTGGCGTTCGAGCCCGAGGGCGCGACGCCGGAGCCCGCGCCCGCGCCGGCGCCCGCCGCCGTATCGTCGGTCCGGCTGCGTCAGGTTCTGGCGGAACTGGAAGGCGCGCGCGCTCGTCTGGAAGCCGCCCTGTCGCGATCCGCCTGAAGACCTCTTTTTTGGGTTTGCGCGCGGCGCGACCCCGTCTATAGGGAGCGCCTCTCGGAGCGTGGCGCAGCCTGGTAGCGCACTTGACTGGGGGTCAAGGGGTCGCAGGTTCGAATCCTGTCGCTCCGACCATTTTCGAAAGAAAATCGGTTGGTTGAAGGGGTCGTCTTCGGACGGCCCCTTCGCAATTCCGGCCTGCGTCAGTCCTTGCCGCTCTCGACCCATTTGAACAGCGGATACAGCGGCACGCCCCAGCCGATGCCGCCGACGGCGAAGAACAGCAGGTCCAGCAGCATGTTGGGGCCGAACAGGCCGCGCAGGGCGATGACGCCCCAGATCCACACGACCAGGAAGACCAGCACGGCGATCATGGCGATGAAGCGCCGGGTGCGGCCGCCCATCAGCGCTTGCTGCGGAACAGGAAGAAGGCGGCCAGGGCCACGGCCGAGGCGATCATCGACCACAGGACCCAGCCCCACTGGTCCATGGTCGAGACGGCGAAGACGCGGACGGCCAGGAAGGCGCCCGCGATCGCGCCGACGCCCGAGACCAGCCCGGTCGCGAACAGGCCGCGGCGGCCAGTGAGCAGATCGGCCAGCCAGGCCAGCACGAAGGCGCCGAGAACGGCGGTGACGATGTCGGCGTACTGCAAACGGCCTCTCCAGCATGCGGCGACAGGGCGCCGAAAAGCGACTCGATCTCGCCCTCATGCGCGGGCATACCGCACAGGTCCGGGCGCGGCGAGTAGCGCGCGAGCGGCAGTGTAACGGGCGGAACGGCAGGCGTCGAATGAAGCGTTTGGGCGGTGGCGATCAAAGCCGGTCGGTGGCGATCTGGCTGTGGGCGGTGGCGGCGTTGGTCTTCGTCATGGTCGTGGTGGGCGGCGTGACCCGCCTGACCGGCTCGGGCCTGTCGATCACCGAGTGGAAGCCGATCATGGGCGCCCTGCCGCCGATGAACCACGCCCAGTGGATGGACGCCTTCGAGAAGTACAAGGCCATCCCGCAATACCAGCAGATCAACGCCGGGATGAGCCTGGCCGAGTTCCAGGGCATCTTCTTCTGGGAGTGGCTCCACCGCCTGCTGGGGCGGCTGATCGGGGTGGCCTTCGCCGTGCCGTTCGCGGTCCTGCTGCTGATGCGCAAGGTGCAGCGCCGGCTGATCTCGCGCTGCGTGGTCCTGCTGGGGCTGGGCGGGCTGCAGGGGCTGATCGGCTGGTGGATGGTGACCAGCGGCCTGAGCGAGCGGGTCGACGTGGCCCCCGAGCGCCTGGCGACCCACCTGGGCCTCGCCCTCATCATCTTCATGGGCCTGATCTGGACCGGGCTGGAGGCCTGGAACGGCGAGGAGCGTTCGCGCTCGCCGGGAGGCTGGAGCCGCGGCGCGGCCATTCTGCTCGGCGCGGTCTTCATCCAGTGCCTGCTGGGCGGGCTGGTGGCCGGGGCCAAGGCGGGGTTCGTCTACACCGACTGGCCGCTGATGAACGGCGCGGTCTTCCCGCCGGTCGAGTGGGGCAAGGGGGCGCTGGCCTTCCTGCACGACCAGGCGCTGGTCCAGTTCAATCACCGCATCTGGGCCTACGGCCTGCTGATCGGCGGCACGGTCTATGCGGTGCAGGCGTGGCGCTGGCGGCTGGCCGAGGGGCTGGGCGCGAGCGGCTTTGTCGTCGCCGCCGCCGTGTGGCTGCAGGCCCTGCTGGGCGTCGTCACCCTGATGCACGCCGTGCCCCTGTGGCTGGGCGCCCTGCATCAGGCGGGGGCGGCGCTGGTGCTGGCGACGGCGACCGTGAACCTGTGGCTGGTCCGCCGGTCGCAGCCGCGGCTGTTCGTGTCGGGTCCGAGGTCGCGCGGGCTGTTCTGACTACACCCGCACCGTATCCCAGGGCCCCGTGATCGCCAGGGTCACGCCCGGGTACTGGATGTTGACGAACAGCACCTCGCCGTCCGGCGAGAAGACGCAGCCGCAGAGCTCTGAGTTGCCCTGGAAGACATTGCGGCCCAGCGTGTAGAGCTTGCCGTCCGGGGTCACGCCCTTCAGGTGGTTGCGGATCGCCGCGGAATAGTTGTCCTCGCACACGATCAGGTGGCCCCAGGGCGCGACCGTCAGGTTGTCGGCCATGTTCATGGCCTTTTCGTCCAGGCTCTCGACGAACAGCTGGATGCGGCCGGGGCGGGCGCGTTCGCCGTCCTGTCCCTCGTCGGGCGAGGGGACGTAGCGCAGGATCTGGCCGCGCTCGATCGGGCCGCCCGAGGTGGCGGTCAGATACAGTTCGTTGTCGCCCCAGTGGATGCCTTCGCCGCGCGCCACCAGCGCCGCGCCGTCGGCGTGGCCGCGCTTGCGCAGGTCGCCGTTGGGGCTTTCGACGTCGTCCAGATCGATCCAGTCGACCTCTTTCCAGTCGCCGACGCTCCAGAAGCGCGCGCCGTTGTGGTTGGCGGTGTCCGCGCCCGGGGCGCCGCGCACGACCATGGCCTGCAGCCGCCCGCCGTCGACCAGCTTGCCCGGGGTGGTCGGGATGAAGCGGTAGAAGAGGCCGTCGCCCTGGTCCTCGGTCTGGTAGAGGATGCCGGTGCGGGGGTCGACGCAGACCGCCTCGTGGTCGAAGCGGCCCATGGCCTTCAGCGGCACGGCCTGGACCAGGCCGTCGGCGTCGGCGGGCACCTCGAAGATGTAGCCGTGCGCCTTCATCACGTCGGCGGTGGCGGGCGTCTCCTCGGTCTCCTCGCAGGTCAGCCAGCTGCCCCAGGGGGTCATGCCGCCGCAGCAGTTGGTCGAGGTGCCGGCCAGGCTCATGAACTGGCGCACGGTCTCGCCGGTCTTGAGGTCGTAGACGACGGTGGTCGTGCCGCCGGGCAGGACCTGGCCGTTCTTGTAGGTGTCATAGGCCTTGGAGGCGTCGACCCGGCCCAGACGCTCCTGCCGGTAGCCGCCGGGGCCCCAGTTGCGGTGCGCCCGCGACGAGCCCTTGAGCTCGTGGTTTCGGACCAGCGCCACCTGCGTGCCGGACAGGGCGAAACAGCCCATGCCGTCGAACTGGCCGGGGACCAGCAGGCCGTCGTCCATGGTCTCGCCGCCTTGGGAGACGACGGTGTAGGAGAAGCCCTCGGGCAGGTCGAACAGGCCGTTCGGATCGGGCCGCAGCGGACCATAGCCCTCGACCTCGTTGACATAGGTCTCGGCGGTCGCCGCCTGGGCCGAGGCCTGACGGGCCAGGCCGGTGAAGGCGAGGGCGGCGGCGCCCGTGGTCAGGACGCCGCGACGGTCGATATGCATGGGGCCGGCACTCCGGTGACAGGAACTGCCGCGCTTATGCCGGGCGTCGGTCAGGGTTCTGTGACAGCGAGCGCGGCGGATCGTCCCGGCGGTCATCCGCGCCGACAAACGGCGGCAAAGGCCGCGCCTTGATGCGGTATTTTAATACCGTTTAAGTTTTCTCATTATTTTACAATGAGATGATGAGATGTGGGTGCACAGACCGGCATTGACCCCGCGCCGGGCTTCCTCTATCAGCGCGCCTTCCGTTCACCGGTCCCGCCGGAGAACACCCGTTTCGCCCGTCTCCCAAGGACTCCTCGTTATGCTGAAGAGCACTACGGCTTCGCTGAAGCCGGCCGAGGTCACGAAGAAATGGATCCACATCGACGCTGAAGGCGTCGTGGTGGGCCGTCTCGCGACCTTCATCGCCAACCGTCTGCGCGGCAAGCACCGCGGCGACTACACCCCGCACGTCGATTGCGGCGACTATGTCATCGTGACCAACGTCGACAAGGTCGTCTTCACCGGCAAGAAGAACACCGACAAGATCTACTACCGCCACACCGGTCACCCGGGCGGCGTCAAGTCGACGACCCCGGAGAAGGTTCTGGGCGGTCGCTTCCCCGAGCGCGTGCTCGAGAAGGCCGTCGAGCGCATGCTGCCGAAGGAAAGCCCGCTGGCCCGCAAGCAGATGACGCACCTGCGTCTGTTCGCCGGCGCCGCGCACAGCCACGAAGCCCAGTCGCCCGAGACGATCGACTTCGCGTCGGCCTCTCCCAAGAACACCCGGAGCGTCTGAGCATGACCGACGTCACCAACGACACCGCCACCGGCTTCGACGCCCTGAAGGGCCTCGGCACTCCGGGCGTGGGCGAAGAGCACCCCGTCTACGTCCAGAAGCTGGACGCCCAGGGCCGCGCCTACTCGACCGGCAAGCGCAAGAACGCGATCGCCCGCGTCTGGGTGAAGCCGGGCACCGGCAAGTTCACCATCAACGGCAAGGACCAGGAGCAGTACTTCGCTCGTCCGGTTCTGCGCATGATGATCGCCCAGCCGCTGGTCGTCACCGAGCGTGAAACCCAGTTCGACGTGGTCTGCACCGTCGAAGGTTCGGGCCTGTCGGGCCAGGCCGGCGCCATCCGCCACGGCCTGTCGCACGCCCTGACGCACTACGAGCCGGAACTGCGCAAGGTCCTGAAGCCGCACGGCTTCCTGACCCGCGACAGCCGCGTCGTCGAGCGCAAGAAGTACGGCCGCGCCAAGGCTCGCCGTTCGTTCCAGTTCTCGAAGCGCTAAGCCGTTTCATTACGGGTTGGATGGGGGCGCTTCGGGAAACCGGAGCGCCCTTTTTCTTTGGGACTCGCTGGAGAGCGCCATGTACGCCTTCCCCTCTGCAGACAGACTGGCTTTTCTAATCGAAGAGCCCGCGCGGCTGATTCAGATCGCCGTCAACGCGACCTCGTTGCGCTTCGTTTTCGACAACGGGTGTTATGTCGATGCCGGTTTGAACGTCGGCTATGTCAGGCCCGATGGCTCAAGCGTTGCGTACGACAAGGAATGGTTCGTCGAGAAGCCGATCGAATTCCATGCGCTGATCGACCAGAAAGCTGTTTCGGTGGAGGCAAGCGACCTCGAAATGCGGATCGGGTTCGGGAACGGCGCGGCGCTGCTTATCTACACTGACATCGGCCCCTATGAGGCGGTCGCCGTGATCAAGCGCGGCGGCCCGGAGTTCTATCTGTGACCCACACCATCTTCATCGACGGCGAGGCGGGCACCACGGGGCTCGAGATTCGCGAGCGGTTGGAAACGCGCCCGGATCTGGACTTGATCCTGCTGGGCGACCGCCGCCGGGACGTCGAGGCGCGGCGCGAGGCGCTGAACGGCGCCGACGCGGTGATCCTGTGCCTGCCCGACGACGCGGCCATCGAGGCGGTGTCGATGATCGAGAACCCTGCGGTGCGGGTGATCGACGCTTCGACCGCCTACCGGGTCGATCCCGACTGGACCTATGGCTTCGCCGAGATGGCGCCGGGCCAGCGCGAGGCCATCGCCGCCTCGACGCGGGTGTCGAACCCGGGCTGCTATCCGACCGGCCTGATCGGCCTGGTGCGTCCGCTGGTGTCGGCGGGGATCGTGCCGGCGGGCTGGCCGGTGACGGTCAATGCGGTCAGCGGCTACTCCGGCGGCGGCAAGGCCATGATCGCCGAGTTCGAGGGCGGCGGGGCCGAGGCCTATCGCGCCTATGGCCTGACGCTGAAGCACAAGCATGTACCGGAGATGACCAGGCATACCGGGCTGGAGCGCAAGGTGCTGTTCGCGCCCGCCGTCGGGTCGTACCGGCAGGGGATGCTGGTCGAGGTTCCGCTGCACCTGTCGGCCCTGCCGGGCTCGCCCTCCGTCGAGGTGGTGCACGGCGCCCTGGTCGAGGCCTATGCCGGTCAACGCTTCGTCGAAGTCGCCTCGCTGGAAGAGACCGAGGCCATGACCGGGATCGACCCGGAGGGGCTGAACGGCACCAACCGCATGCGGCTGCATGTGTTCGGCGACCGGGGGGGAGAGCAGGCGCGACTGGTGGCTCTGCTGGACAACCTCGGCAAGGGCGCGTCCGGCGCGGCGGTGCAGAACCTGAACCTGATGCTGGGACTGGATGAAGCCGCCGGGCTGACCTGACGTGGGGGAGGGGTTGCATCTGCGTCGGGCCTCCCGACGTATCAATGTCATGACCCAGACCCGCAGAGCCCTGTTCCTGACCGCCGGCGCGGCGGCGCTGAGCGCGTGCGCACCGGAAGTCGCCGATGCCTCGGAGGCGCAGTACGCCAACTCGCCCTTCCGGCGGATCACCGACGCCCAGTGGCGGGCGCGGCTGCCGGCGCTCAGCTATCAGGTGCTGCGCCATGAGGGCACCGAGCGGCCGGGGACCAGTCCGCTGAATGAGGAACACCGGCGCGGGACCTTCGTCTGCCGGGGTTGCGAACTGCCGCTGTTCCGCTCGGAGTGGAAGTTCGACAGCGGCACCGGCTGGCCCAGCTTCACCCGGGTGATGGCCGCCAATGTCGGGATCAAGCGGGACTATGCGCTGGGCATCCCGCGCACCGAATATCACTGCGCCCGCTGCCTGGGGCATCAGGGCCATGTGTTCGACGACGGCCCCGCGCCGACGGGCAAGCGCTACTGCAACAACGGCGTGTCGCTGATCTTCCAGCCCGCCTAGGTTTGCGGGGCGGCGTCCACCGCCTCGACCACCTGGCGGATGAAGGCGCGGCGGGCGGCGCTGTGGGCCCGGCCCGTGGCCTCCGGCCAGGCGGACAGCAGGACGATGACCAGCCGGCGCTCGGGATCGACGCGGATCGTCTGGCCGAAGATGCCGTAGGCGGCGAAGATCCCGTCGTCCTGGGTCCACCACTGGAAGCCGTAGCCCTCGCCGGGATCGCCGGTCTCGGCCTGTTTGGTCACGGCCTGGGCGAACCAATCGTCGGGAACGATGCGCTCGCCGCCCAGTTCGCCGCCGTCCAGCGCCATCAGGCCGATGCGGCCCCAGTCGCGCAGGGTGGCCGAGACGCAGCAGCCGCCCATCTCGCGCCCGCCCTGGTCCAGCGCCCAGAAGGCGTCCGCCTGCATGCCCGCGCGCGACCAGAGGCGCTCGGACAGAAGCTGGGCCAACGGACGACGCTCGGCGGCGGCGACCAGGGTTCCGATCAGATTGGTCTCGCCGGTGGAGTAGTTCCAGTGCGCGCCCGGAGGATGGGCGCGGGGCAGGCGGGCCATGTAGGTGACGACCGGATCGCGCCCGTCGAAGGCCGGTTCCTGCAGGAAGCGGGCGACGTCGGAGTTCGGATCCGAATAATCCTCGTCCCAGGCCACGCCCGAGGTCATGGTCAGCAGCTGGCGCACGGTCACGCCGTCATAGCCGCCGCCCGCCAGGCCCGGCAGATAGCGGGTGACGGGATCCTCCAGCGAGCCGATGGCGCCGCTCTTCAGCGCCGTCCCGACCAGGGTCGAGGTCAGGCTCTTGGTCATGGAGAAGGAGACCCAGTGGTTCTGCGGCCCGATGCCGAGGCCGTAGCGCTCCAGCCGAATGCGGCCGTCCTGGATGACCAGCACCCCGGCGACCTTTTCGGCCTGCATGTAGGCGGTGGGGTCCAGCGTGATCGGCGTCCCCGGAGGCAGGGCGCGCACGGGCGTGTCGCCGCGCCGGACGGGCGCGTGCGGCATGATGGTGTCCATGGTCCGGAAGGCCCGCTCGCGGTCCTCGGGCGCCCAGAACAGCACCCCGGCGGGGTTGGTCTCCGGCGTCGGCTGCTGGGCCGAGGCGGGCAGGGCGCCGGCGAGCAGGACGGCGGCGGCGAGGCAGGCTGCGAGACGGTTCATGCGCCAGCTTAGCAGGGCGGCCGCCGCTGCGTCAGCCCGCGCGCCGCGCCTTGATCGCCGACTCCGCCGTCACGCCGAAGATCACCGCGGCGATGATGACCGCCAGTCCGTAGTCGGGACCGGGGAAGAGCACCGGCAGCACGGCGATCGCCGTGACGATGGCCGGGAACAGGGCGGCCCAGACGGCCGTGCCGGGGCTGTCCGGATGGATCATCGGCGGGCGCGGCGGCTGACCCGTCATCTTCGCCAGTCGCGGACTCAGCAGAATGAAGCCGCCCGCGCAGATCACCGCCATCAGGACGTTGCGCAACTGGATCGGCTGGGGCTCGGTCAGGCTGGTGGTGAGCAGGACGAGCAGCAGGCTCAGGCCGGTGGAGACGGCCAGCAGCAGATTGGGTTCGAAACGCTTCAAGACTTCACTTTCACATAGGCCCCGGGGGCCGGTTCGACCGGCGTCAGCGGGCCCGTCTTCGGATCGCGGGCGGGGACCTGGCCGCCGGACCGCTCACGCAGCCACGCCGCCCAGTGGTTCCACCAGCTTCCGGGATGTTCCTCGGCCTGCGCCTGCCATTCGGCCAGGGTCGCGGGCAGGGCGGGGTTGATCCAGTGCTGGTACTTGTTGGCCGAGGGCGGATTGACCACCCCGGCGATGTGGCCCGATCCCGCCAGCGTCAGGGTCACGTCGGCGTTGGGGAAGGCCCTGGCCGAGCGGTAGACCGAGTTCATCGGCGCGATGTGGTCGTCGCGGCTGGCCTGGAAATAGAGCGGGATGGTCACCTTCGACAGGTCGATGGCCTGGCCGCCGATGCTGAAGTCGCCCTGGGTCAGGGCGTTCCTGCCGTACATGGAGCGCAGATAGTCCATGTGCAGGGCCTTGGGCATGCGCGTCTGGTCGGCGTTCCAGAACAGCAGGTCAAAGGCGGCCGGCGCCTTGCCCATCAGGTAGTTGCTGACGAAGAACGACCAGATCAGGTCGTTGGCGCGCAGGGCGTTGAAGGTCTCGGCCATGGCCGCGCCGGGCAGGACCCCGCCGGCGGCGTCCATCTGCTGCTCGATCTCGTTCAGCCAGTGGTCGTCGGTGAACAGCAGCAGGTCGCCCGCTTCGGCGAAGTCGTGCTGGGCGGCGAAGAAGGTGTTGGCCGAGACGCGCGCATCCTTGTTGGCCGCCATATGGGCCAGCGCCGCGCCCATCAGGGTCCCGCCGATGCAGTAGCCGACCGTGTTGACCGACTTGGCGCCCGACTGCTCCAGCACCTTCTCGATCGCACGATAGACGCCCTTCTGCAGATAGTCGTCGAAGCCGTAGCCGGCCTTGTCCCGGTCAGGATTGACCCAGGAGCAGACGAAAACAGTGAACCCCTGGGCCGACAGCCAGCGGATCATCGAGTTCTCGGGCTGCAGGTCCAGGATGTAGAATTTGTTGATCCAGGGCGGGAAGATCAGCAGCGGGATCTCATGCTGGGTCTCGGTCGCCGGGTCGTACTGCAGCAGTTCGAACAGGTCGTCGCGCCAGACCACCTGGCCGGGGGCGGTGGCGACGTTCACCCCGACCTCGAACTTGCCGTAGTCGGCCTGGCTGATCTTCAGCTTGCCCTGGCCGCGCTCCAGGTCGGCGGCGAAATTCTGCATCCCCTTGACCAGCGACTCGCCGTTGCTCTCGGCCAGGGCCTTGAGGGCGGCGGGGTTGGAGGCCAGGAAGTTGGACGGCGAGAAGGCGTCGGTCAGCAGCTTGGTGAAGAACTCGGCCCGGCGCTTGGTGCGCGGATCGACGTCCTCGACCGAGGACACCAGCCCGTTCATCCAGTCGGCGGTGACCAGATAGGACTGGCGCATGACGTCGAACATAGGGTTCTCGGACCAGGCCGGGTCCTTGAAGCGCTTGTCCTTCGACGGCGCAGCGGCGGGCTCCTCGCCCGCGGCCCGACGGGCCGACGACGCCCAAAGGTCCATGTAGCGGTTGAACAGGTCGGCCTGGGCGCTGAACAGCCGGTCGGGGCGCGAGGCTAGGCTGGACATCACCGAGGTCATGGCTGGGCCGACGTTGAACGGATCGGGCGACAGGGCGGCGGGCCGGTCCGCCTGGCTGAGCGCGGCCTCGGCGATGGCCGTCTGGGCCGTCATGGCGGCCTTGGCCAGGTTCAGGGACAGGGTCTCCAGCATCTCGCGCTGCTCGGCGCCGAACGGAGCGGCGGCGGGCCCCGGCTCGGGTTCGGGCGCGGCGGCCTCGGGGCGAGGCTGGGATTGCGGCGCGGGTTCCGGCTCCGGCGCGGCGGCCGCGGCCTTGGCGGCGCGGGGGCGGGGCGGCTTGGCCGAGGTCGGGCGGCCGGCGCGGCGCGGCGCCTTCACGGCCCCGGCGACGGGGGGCTCGGGCGGCGGGACGGTCGGGCGTCTGGCCATGCGGCGGTTCCTGCTGCGCGTCATTATTGGACGTAAAGGACTCGCGCCGCCCTTCCGCCTGTCACGATCATGGCGTAGACCGCCAATGAAATGAACGCGCCGATCCGGAAAATTGCTGCGCTGTGCGTCGTCCTGACGGGGGCGGGCCTGCTTTCGGCCTGCGCCGGGGCCTTCTCGCCCCACACCGACACGGCCTCGCCCGTCGCCCCGCAGGTGCAGGCGCTGGTGGAAGCCAACCGCCGCTATCCCGCCTGGGAGGACTTCCCCAAGGCCACGCCCGCGCCCGAACCGGCCCAGATCGCGGCCCAGGTGAACACCCTGCGGGTCAGCGCCGGGGCGCTGGCGGGCGAGGCCTCGCGAATCGACTGGCAGACCGACGGCGACGCCGCAGCCTTCACCGAAGCCGTGCGGGCCCGCATCGCCGCCACCCCGATCGCGCCCGCTTCGGCCGAAACCCAGGCCGAGATCGACGCCCGCCTGCGCGCCGCCCGCGAACGCGGACGCGCCCCGCCGCCGGTCGACCGCCGCTAATCCCTTTCAGAATCGCCCGGGCGACAGAATCCGGGGATCATCGCCTCACGGAGAACGCTCATGGCCGATACGGCCCCCTACGCTTCGACCCTCGCCGCCGACGCCGCGCGCGTGACCGAGCTGGCCGCCATCGCCTCCTACGCCCAGATCGGGCGCGGCGACGAAAAGGCCGCCGACCAGCTGGCCGTCGACGCCATGCGCACGGCGCTGAACGCCCTGGATATCGACGGCAAGATCGTCATCGGCGAAGGCGAGCGCGACGAGGCCCCCATGCTCTACATCGGCGAGAAGGTCGGCACCGGCAAAGGCCCGGTCATCGACATCGCCCTGGACCCGCTGGAAGGCACCACCCTGACGGCCAAGGCCATGGCCAACGCCCTGTGCGTGCTGTCGATGTCGCCCGGCGGCGGCATGCTGCACGCGCCCGACACCTATATGGACAAGATCGCCGTCGGCCCGGGCTATCCCGCCGGCACGGTCGATCTGGACAACAGCCCGCAGGACAACGTCCGCAACCTCGCCAAGGCCAAGGGCGTCCCGGCCTCGGAAATCACCGTCTGCGTCATGGACCGTCCGCGTCACGCCGAGCTGATCGCCGCCCTCCGCGAGGTCGGCGCCAAGGTGGTGCTGATCACCGACGGCGACGTGGCCGGCGTGATCCACACCGCCGAGCCTGAAACCGGCATCGACATGTACCTGGGCTCGGGCGGCGCGCCGGAAGGCGTGCTGGCGGCCTCGGCCCTGAAATGCGTCGGCGGCTTCTTCCAGGGCCGCCTGATCTTCCGCAACGACGACGAGCGCGAGCGCGCCCGCCGCACCGGCGTGACCGACTTCGACCGCAAATACGACCTGCACGAGCTGGTCTCCAAGGACGCCATCTTCGCCGCCACCGGCGTGACCAAGGGCGCGATGCTGGACGGCGTCCATTTCCGCGACGGCTTCGTCACCACCCATACGCTGGTGATGGATTCCTCGACCCGCACCGTGCAGCGCATCCGCACCACGCGCCCGGTCGCCTGATGGCGGACGGCGGGAGCGCTCCGGCCTTTCTGGGCGTCTCCCGCTCGCTCTCAGGCCGCGTCTGGCGGCAAAGGCCCGCCGAGCCCGGCGTCATCCGCGCCCATATGCAGGCCCTGGGGCTGGACGAGCCGCTGGCCCGGGCGCTGGCGGCGCGGGGCGTGCGCGCCGACCAGGGGCAGGACTTCCTGACGCCGACGCTGAAGGCCCTGTTCCCGGACCCCTCCAGCTTCACCGACATGGATGCGGCCGCCACGGCCATCGTCGACGCCCTGCAGGCCGGGGCGTCGGTGCACGTCTTCGCCGACTACGACGTGGACGGGGCGTCCAGCGCGGCCCTTCTGGTGCGCTGGTTCCGGGCCATGGGCGCCGACCTGCCCATCTATGTCCCCGACCGCATCACCGAGGGCTATGGCCCCAGCGCCAAGGCCTTCGACACCCTGAAGGCGTCGGGCGCCGATCTGGTCGTCACCGTCGACTGCGGCGCGGCGGCCAATGAGGCGGTAGCCCACGCCGCGGCCATCGGCCTGAAGGTCGTGGTCATCGACCACCACATGATGCGCGAGCAGCCGCCGCAGTGCCTGGCCGTCGTCAATCCGAACCGGCCCGGCTGCAACTCGGGGCAGGGCAACCTGGCCGCCGCCGGGGTGGTGTTCGTCCTGCTGGCCGCGTTGAACCGCGAGGCGCGGGGCAGGGGACTGTTCACTCCAGAATCTGGGGGGCGTGAGCAGCCCGACATCCGCCAGTGGCTGGATCTGGCGGCGATGGGCGCCATCTGCGACGTGACCGGCCTGACCGGCTTCAACCGGGCCCTGACCAGTCTCGGCCTGAAGGTCATGTCCGACTGGGGCAATCCGGGGCTGAAGGCCCTGCTGGCCGCCGCCGGGGCCGAGCCGGGGCCGGCCAAGGTCAATCACGCGGGCTTCATCCTGGGCCCGCGCATCAATGCGGGCGGACGGATCGGCAAGGCCGATCTCGGGGCAAGGCTGCTGTCCACCGACGATCCCGAAGAGGCCATGGCGCTGGCGCAGGAGCTGGACGCCCTGAACATCGCCCGCCGCGAGGTCGAGAAACAGGTCACCGATCAGGCCATGCGCCGGGTCGAGGCGACGGGCGCCCACGACGACGGCTCGGCCGTGGTAGTCATCGGGGGCGACGACTGGCACCCGGGCGTCGTCGGCATCGTGGCCGGACGGCTGCGCGAGCGCTGGCGCAAGCCCGTGGTGGTCATCGGCGTCGACGCCGTGAATGGGCTGGGCAAGGGCTCGGGCCGGTCGCAGCCGGGCATGAACCTGGGCAAGGCCGTGCAGGCCGCCTGGGAGAGCGGCGTCCTGCTGGCCGGGGGCGGTCACGCCATGGCGGCGGGCCTGACGGTCAAGGCGGATCGCATCGGCGAGCTGCGCGACTTCCTCAACGGCCGGATGGCCGGCGAACAGGCGGCGGCCGAGGCGCTGGACGGGGTCGAGATCGACGCCCTGATCGAGCCCGTGGCGGCCACCCGCGCCCTGTTCGAGCAGTTCGACGCCCTGGCCCCCTTCGGCCCGGCCAATCCCGAACCCCTGTTCGCCATGGAGCATGTCTCGGTGCGCGAACCCGTGGCCATGAACGGCGGTCATGTGCGCTGCCGACTGGTCGGCGCCGACGGGGCCTCGGTGAAGGCCATCGCCTGGCGCTGCGCCGACCTGCCGACCGGCAAGGCCCTGCTGGCGGGGCAGGGGGGGCTGAGCGTCACGGGCCGTCTGAAGGCGGACGACTGGAACGGGCGTCGCGGCGTTCAATTCGAGATCGAGGACGTCGCCGATCCCCGCATGAGCTAGCTATAACCGCGATCTCAATTTTTCTGCGAAAAGGCGTTGCAGCCTGCGGAGTCGGCGGCTATATCGCCGCTTCCCCGCGCAGCGGTCCCTTCGTCTATCGGTTAGGACGTCAGGTTTTCAACCTGAAAAGAGGGGTTCGATTCCCCTAGGGACTGCCACGCGGGGCATTCCTCCTCCCCCTGAAATCGTCAGTCCCGCGCGAGCCTTCCGGCGCGCGCCGCCACGCCGTTGAGCGTCGCCGTGATGGACGCCGGGCGCCGATCCGTGCGGGCGCACGGATCGATTTTCTTCTCATCGACATCGTCAGGTCCGGAACCCCGGCCGGGCCGCCGTGGGTGAGATTCTGCCGGAAGACCCGTCCGCCTGACCGCGGGCCAGGACGCCCGCGTGGCCTCGCAGGCCAGTGGGCTGGGGCCCTTGCCCTTGATCTCAAAGCCCTATCGCCCCGGCGACCCGCCACGCCGTGTGAAACATCCGTGCTCCGGGCGATCCGGCAACGGTTGAACGAATTCGACTGCACAACCAACGAAAATGGGTGTTTTTCGCTTTTCAGGTGTTCAAAGAACCGTGTTAAATAAGACGTGCCCGTACAGATCCCGGGCAGGGGGAAAGTTGTGTCTGACTACGAGGGTGGGGAAACGGTGACCGCGGTGCGGATCGCCGGACGGGTCAAGTGGTTCGACCCCGGCAAGGGCTACGGGTTCATCGTACCTGACGACCCGGGCATGACCGACCTGAAGGACGTGCTGCTGCACATCTCCAGCCTGCGCGACAGCGGACACGAGACCGCGGCCGAAGGCGCGCCCATTTCCTGCGACTGCGTACGCCGCCCCAAGGGCTGGCAGGTGATCGAGATCGTCGACCTGGGCGAGGGCGATCCCGCCCTGGCCGTCCAGCAGCCGCGCCGTCCGACGGGCTATGAAGGCCTGCGCCAGTCCAGCGAGGCGGCGCCGCCCGTCGCCGGCGGTCCACTCGAGCCGGCGGTGGTGAAATGGTTCAACCGCACCAAGGGCTACGGATTCGTGGTGCGCGACGGCCAACCCGGAGATATCTTCATCCATGTCGAAACGCTTCGGCGCTGCGGGCTGGACGATCTCCTGCCCGGAGAGTCGGTTTCGGTGCGGTTCGCCGATGGTCCCAAGGGGCTGGTGGTCGCTGAAATCAGGATGGGCGGATAGGACATCCGCTCCCTTTGCAAAGGGCGGATGCGAATGATTCATCGTCGTGGAATTCCGGCGCTCGTCGCCGGTGCGGTGCTGCTGGCCGGCTGCGCCCTCGGGACGCCCAAGGGGCCGGACGGCCAGCCGATGGAGCCGCTGACCATCACCACCTCGAGCGGCGCGCACAAATTCATGGTCGAGATCGCCGACGATGAAGCCGAGCGCCAGCGCGGCCTGATGGAGCGTCCGCCGCTCGCCGACGACCGCGGCATGCTGTTCCAGTTCCCCGACGTCGCCGAGCGCGGCTTCTGGATGCACAACACGCCCAGCCCGCTGGACATCATCTACATCGACCCGCACGGCCGTATCGTCTCGATCGTCAAGAACGCGGCGCCCAACAACGACCGGGTCCTGCCGTCGAACGGACCGGCCATGGGGGTGCTGGAACTGCGCGCGGGCCGGTCGGACGAGATCGGCGCCAAGCCGGGCGACAAGGTCGCGCATCCCTTCTTCGCCGAATAAGGTCGTCAGGCGCGTTGCGGCGGGACGACGAGTGTGTCAAATCCCGCCGCCGGAGTGTAGCGCAGCCTGGTAGCGCATCTGGTTTGGGACCAGAGGGTCGGAGGTTCGAATCCTCTCACTCCGACCATTACTAAAATCCAGAAGCGGATAGCCGGCCCCGCGACATCCTTCGCGATGCTGGCGCTTGACTCCAAACTGTCCCGATACTCTCATTGGTGGAATTGTTTGGAAGGCGACGCGGATGCGCTTCTTGGACAGCCCTCATCTGAGAGTGATAGGCGTCGTCCTGCTTTTGGCGGGAACGGTCGCTTATCTCGGCCTTCGCAGCCTGTTCCTCGATCACTGGATCGCTGTCGTCATGTTCGGCGCGACGGGGTGGATGACCGGAGCCGTCTACGCCGCGCTCTGCATGGCTCTGACAGGCGGAGCGCTGTTTGTCTCAACCTTCCTGAGGCGCCGCCGCCCTGTCTCATAGTGCGCTGGAGGCCTAGGCGGCCCTAGAAGACGCCCACCGCGGCGTCGGCCCAGATCAGCAGCACGACGCCCAGGATGACGGCGGCTGAGATCAGCCGGCCGGTCAGGCTACGGAATTTCCAGGCCGCCAGTTCGAACAGGGCGCCCGCGCCGATCAGCAGGACGCCGGCGAAGGTGAAGTCCTCGGGCCCCCAGGCGACCTCGTGCGTGAACTGCATCGCCACGGCGGGCAGCAGCAGCAGGGCCGCGATCCCGCCCCACATCGCCACGCGCCAAAGCGGAAACCGCTGTCCGCCGTCGGTCTTGGTCATGCCCGTCATCTCGGCCTCGCCGTGAAAGTGATGACCTTTCATGCGCCGATCGCCGCGTGGAGGCATGTGGAGATTTCAAGGATTTTTCACGCAGGGTCGTCGCCGCGCGGTCACGAACGACGTGGTTTGGCGCTTGAGCGACGGCGAATGCGTTGTATTACGGCGGCAACCGTTCGAGAGACCGCTATGGCCATCGCCCGCATCTACCGCCCCGCCAAGACCGCCATGCAATCCGGCAAGGCCAAGTCGAAAGACTGGCGTCTGGAATTCGAGCCGGCCTCGGCGCGGACCATCGACCCGCTGATGGGCTGGACCTCATCGTCGGACATGAACGGCCAGGTCCGCCTGACCTTCGATTCCAAGGAAGAGGCCGTCGCCTACGCCGAACGCCACGGCATCGCCTTCCGCCTGCACGAGCCGCAGGAGCCGCCGGTGATCCTCAAGGCCTACGCCGACAATTTCGCCACCTACCGCAAGCAGTCCTGGACGCACTGACCGCCGAAGGCGGTCAGTGTTTTCTGAGTGGCCTACCGCGCGTGGCGCTACTTGAGGCGCGAAATGTCGCCTTGCTGTAATTGGGGCGCGTCTGCGTCCCGGCCCCATCGGGCGCCCATAGCTCAACCGGATAGAGCACCCGCCTTCTAAGCGGACGGTTGCAGGTTCGAGTCCTGCTGGGCGCGCCACCTACATCAGTACAGCAGCTTTTCCTGTTCCGCGCGCGCGGCGGCCTGTCGGGCGTCCGCGGCGGCCTGGGCCTGATCCATGGCCGCGACGGCCTGGACCTGTCGCGCTTCGAGGGCGGCCCTATCGGCCGGATCGCCGCCCCGGGTCTGGTAGATGACGACGAACAGCAAGGTCATGATCGCCAGCGCGCCGAGGCAGGACCAGGCCGTCAGGGTCCAGCTTCTGCGGAAGATATAGGGATCGCGGGCCATCGAACGCTCCGGCCGAGGCGCGCGGCCGGGAGCCGCCCGGTCCGTCGGGACCACGGAAACGGATGCCGGGGGAAAAGGGTCCATCGCTCCCGGAGAAGACGTGGCGCGCGAAGCCCTAGAGCGCCGCCCGCCAGGCCGCGAGACCGGCCTCCAGGTCGGCGATCAGGTCCGCCGGATCCTCCAGCCCGACATGCAGGCGCAGCAGTTGGCCCGCCGGCGCCGGCGGCGAGGCGCGCATCGACAGCTGGCCGGTCTCATGGGTGATCAGGCTTTCGAACCCGCCCCAGGAGTATCCGAGGCCGAACAGGTTCAGCGCCGCCATCAGGGCGTGGGCGGCGGCTTCGGTCCCGCCCTGCATCACGACCCCGAATAGGGAGGCGGCGCCGGTGTAGTCGCGTTTCCACAGGGCGTAGGCGGGCGAACCGGGCAGGGCGGGCCACAGCACCTCGGCGACCTCGGGCCGGGCCAGCAGCCAGTCGGCCACGACGCCGGCCGAACGGGCCTGTTCGGCATAGCGCAGGGGCAGGGTGCGCAGGCCCCGCAACGCCAGCCAGGCGTCGTCCGAGGTGACCCGCCAGCCGTTGTCCTCAAGGGTTTCGAAGATGGGCTTGCCGACGGCGTCGTCCGCCACGGCGATGGACCCCATCAGCAGGTCAGAGTGCCCCCCCGCATACTTGGTCAGGGCCTGGACGCTGACGTCGACGCCGTGCGCCAGCGGCTTGAAGGCCAGACCCGCGCCCCAGGTGTTGTCCATGACGGTCAGGACGCCTCGCGCCCGACAGGCGGCGGCGAGCGCCGGGACGTCGGCCATGTCGAAGGTCAGGGAGCCCGGCGATTCGATCAGCAGCACGCGGGTGCGGTCGGTCAGGGTGGACAGGATCCGGTCCGTGGAGGCGTCGGCGGCGTGGAAGGCGGTATCGATCCCGCGCGGCTTCAGGTGGCGGTGCAGGAAGCGGCGGCTGGGGCCGTACAGGGCGTCCGTGGTCAGGACCTGATCGCCGGGCCTCAGCAGGGCGGTCAGGGGCACGGTGACGGCGGCCAGCCCCGAGGGAACCAGCCAGACGTCCGACGCGCCCTCCAACTGGGCCAAGGCGGCGCGCAGTTCGCGGCCGGCGGTCAGGTCCTCGATGCCGTAGGTCGGCCCAAGCGAACCGTCCCGCATGGCCGCGGGCGAATCGTTGAGCAGGGTCGATGCCCGCTCGATCGGCGGCGACACCGGTCGGCGTCCGGACGCGGGTCCCGGCGTGCGGCGCGTGGCCCCGGCGATCAGGCGCGTACGGTCGGAACGGTCGGTCATCGGCGGCTCGCGGGGTTGCGGTTCAGGCCTCAAAGGCCTCTAAACGCACCGGGGCGCAAGTCTGACAGGCACTGACGAGGCGCGGAATGCGGACAGGCAGGACAGGGGTTCGAAAGCAGGCGCTGGCGCTGCTGCTGACGCTGGGGGTCGCCGCCTGCGGCCAGGGCGCGCCCAGGGACGAGACGCCGGAAGACGCGGCCGCCCATCCGCCGACCGCCGCCCCGGCCTTCAACAGCCCGACCCTGCAGGCGATCAAGCGGCGCGGCCGGCTGAACTGCGGCGTGCACGAGGGGCTGGTCGGCTTCGCCTACACCGACAACCGCGGCCAGTGGCGCGGCTTCGACGCCGACTTCTGCCGCGCCCTGGCGGCGGCGGTGCTGGGCGATGCGAACGCGGTGCGCTTCGTGCCCCTGACCACCAGCCAGCGCTTCGAGGCCCTGCGCAGCGGCCGGGTCGACGTGCTGTGGCGCACCACCTCCTGGACCCTGTCGCGCGAGGCGCAGGAGGGAGTCCGGTTCGCCGGCATCAACTATTACGACGGCCAGGGCTTCCTGGTGCGGCGCTCGCTGACCCTGGCCAGCGCGACCGAGCTGAACGGCGCCCGGGTCTGCGTGCAGCGGGCCTCGACCAGCGAGCTGAACGTCGCCGACTGGTTCCGCGCCCGAGGCATCGAATACCGGCCCGTCGTCACCGCCAACGAGGAAGAGGCGCGCGAGGCCTATGCGCGCGAGGACTGTGACGCCTTCAGCGCCGACATCTCGGCCCTGGCCGCCGCCCGCACCCTGCTGCCCAATCCCGAACAGCACGCCATCCTGCCCGACGTCATCTCCAAGGAGCCGTTGGGCCCTGCGGTGAAGCGCGGCGACGAGGCCTGGACCTCGGTGGTCCGCTGGACCCTGAACGGGCTGATCCTGGCCGAGGAACTGGGCGTGACCCGACAGAACGCGGCCGCCATGGCCGACGACTCCCGCGATCCGCGCATCCGCCGCCTGCTGGGCGCCGAGGGCGACTTCGGCCCCATGCTGGGGCTGTCGAAGTCGTGGATGAAGGATGCGCTCGTCGCCGAAGGCAACTATGGAGAAATCTTCGCCCGCAATGTGGGCGCGGATTCTTCGCTCGACCTCGCCCGCGGGCTCAATGCACAATGGAACCAGCGGCCCGCCGGCTTGATCTACGGTCTGCCGATCCGATAACGACGCGGCTCTAAAGCCGGGGGAACTTCTTCATGGAAACGACCAAAAAGGGCGGGATCGCTCTTCACTGGCTGATGCTGGCCGGCTTTGTGATCGGCCTGGCGGGCGGCCTGTGGGCCAATTTCGCCCTGCAGCCCACGGCGGACTGGTGGCCCGTGGTGATCGCCGGGACGATCGGCCAGATCTTCCTGAAGCTCCTCTTCATGATGGTCATTCCGTTGCTCTTCTCGGCCCTGGTGATCGGGGTGGCGGAGATGGGCGACCTGAAGTCCCTGGGGCGCGCGGGGATCAAGACCCTGCTGCTGACCATCATCGTCTCGGGCGTCGCGGTGGTGATCGGCCTGGGCATGGTGAACTACTTCCGTCCGGGTGAGGGCGTTCCGGCCGATCTGGCCAAGCAGCTGCTGGCGCAGGGCGCGCAGGGCGCCAGCGAGATCGTCGAGAAGGCCCAGGGCGGCGTCCAGTTCGATCAGTTCTTCCTCGACCTGATCCCGTCCAACGTCGTCACGGCGGCGGCCGAGAACCAGATTCTGCCGGTGATGATCTTCGCCCTGTTCTTCGGGATCGGGCTGGTCATGGCCAAGTCGCCCCAGACCGACAATCTGCAGCGGACCGTCGAGGGCCTGCTGGAGGTCACGATGAAGCTGATCAACCTCTTCATCAAACTGGCTCCCATCGCCATCGCCTGCCTGATGTTCAAGCTGGCGGCGGTGTTCGGCTGGGACCTGCTGGTCCGTCTGGCCGCCTATGTCGGCGTGGCCGTGGGCGCGATGGCGATCCACATGTTCGTGGTCTACCCGCTGGTCGTCTGGATCGGGGGCGGCATGAATCCGCTGAAATTCTTCCGCGGCATCCGTGAGCCGATGGTGGTGGCCTTCTCGACCGCCTCGTCCAACGCCTCCCTGCCGGTGTCGCTGCGCGCCGCCGAGGAGCAGCTGGGCCTGCCGCGCAAGATCGCCCGCTTCGTGCTGACCGTCGGCGCCACCGCCAACCAGAACGGCACCGCCTTGTTCGAGGGGGTGACGGTCCTGTTCCTGGCCCAGTTCTTCGGCGTCGAGCTGTCGCTGACCCAGCAGGTCGTCGTCATGCTGGTCTGCATCCTGGGCGGCGTCGGCACCGCGGGCGTGCCGGCCGGCTCGCTGCCGGTGGTCGCCATGATCCTGGCCATGGTCCATGTGCCGGTGGAGGGGATCGGCCTGATCCTCGGCGTCGACCGCTTCCTCGACATGTGCCGCACCACGCTGAACGTCACCGGCGACCTGGTGCTGGCCACGGTGGTGTCGCGCGGCGAGACCGACGACGTTGTCCCCGACGACGCGCCCGAGCCGGTGGCTCCGGGCGCCTAGAGCCTGATCCGTTGAGGAGGAATCGCTTCGCGATTCCGCCGACGCGGTAAATCAGGCTCCAGATTTAAAGCGAGAGCCTGATTCACGCTTCAGCCGGAACCGCGAAGCGGTTCCGTCTAAAACGATCAGGCTCTAGGGGCCGGTGACGACGGGGCCGCCTTCGGGCGAGCCCCATTCGCTCCAGCTGCCGTCATAGAGCCGCGCCGAGCGGCCCAGCTCGGCCAGGCCAAGGATCAGGATGGCGGCGGTGACGCCCGAGCCGCAGGTGGTGACGACCGGACGCTCGATGTCCACGCCCGCGTCACGGAAGGCGGCTTCCAGGGCGTCGCCGCGCTTCATCGTTCCGTCCGGGGTCAGCAGCGAGCCATAGGGCAGGTTCAGCGCGCCGGGCATGTGTCCGGGCCGCACCCCGGGCCGGGGCTCGGACGCCTCGCCCCGGAAGCGGGCGGCTCCCCGGGCATCGACCACCTGGGCCCCGTCGTCCAGGGCGGTCCGCACATCCTCCAGCGCGGCGACGGCGGACGCTTCGAAATCCGGGCTGAACACGGCGAAGTCCGGCCGGGGCGGCAGCCCGTCCTCGACCGGCAGGTCCCGCGCCCGCCAGGCGGGCAGGCCGCCGTCCAGCACCCGCACGTCGCGGGCGCCCATGATCTTCAGCATCCACCAGACGCGCGCCGCCGAGAACAGGCCCGTCGTGTCGTAGACGACGATGCGGTTCCGGTCCGACAGGCCCAGCACGCCCGCCGAGGCCGCGAAGGCCGCGGGCGCGGGCAGGGTGTGGGGCAGGGGGCTGTCCGGGTCGGACACGGCGTCCAGGTCCAGGAAGACCGCGCCCGGAATGTGCGCCTGCGCGAAGTCCGCGCGGGCGTCCCGGCCGTCCAGATGCCAGCTGGCGTCCACGATGCGCAGGTTCGGATCGCCCAGGCGGGCGGCGAGGTCGTCGGCGGAGATCAGGGGGGAGGTCATGGGACCGCCTATGCGCCTGGCGTCAGGCCTTCGCCAGCGCCAGCTGGACCACGTCCGTCCGGCGCGAGCGGAAGCCCGCCTCGCAATAGGCCAGATAGAAGCGCCACAGCCGGCGGAACCGCTCGTCGAACCCGGCCATGCGGCCGACTTCGCCCCAGACCGCCTGGAACCGCTCGTCCCACAGCTTCAGGGTCTCGGCGTAGTCGAGCCCGAAGCGTTCGATCGCCTGCCAACCCAGCCCCGCCTGTTCGATCACCGGCTTCAGGCTGGCCTCGGAAGGCAGCATGCCGCCCGGGAAGACGTATTTCTGGATGAAGTCCGTCCGCTTGGCGTAGCCGCCGAACAGGGCGTCATCGATGGTGATGATCTGCAGGCCCGCCCGGCCACCGGGCGCGAGGACCTCGTGGATCTTGCCGAAATAAGCGGGCCAGTATTCCTGGCCCACGGCCTCGAACATCTCGATGGAGGCGACCCGGTCGAACTGCCCGCGCACGTCGCGATAGTCGATCAGCTGGATGTCGGCCTTGTCCGACAGGCCGGCGTCGAACAGCCGCTGCTTGGCGAAATCGTACTGCTGCTGCGAGATGGTGATGCCGGTGACCGTGGCCCCGACCTCGCGCGCGGCGAATTCGGCGAAGCCGCCCCAGCCGCAACCGATCTCCAGCACGCTCTGGCCGGACCGCAGATCCATCAGCCGGGCCAGGGCGGCGTATTTCTCGCGCTGCGCCGCTTCCAGGGCCATGTCGGGCGCCGCGAACCGGGCCGACGAATAGGTCATCGAGGGGTCCAGCCACGCGGCGTAGAAGGCGTTGCCCAGGTCGTAGTGGGCATGAATGTTCTTGCGCGAGCCCGAGCGGCTGTTGCGGTTCATCCGGTGCGACAGCCAGTTGACCGCCTTCATCACCGGATGCCCATCGAACAGGCGGCGGATGCTGTCGTAGTTGTGGGCCAGCACCTCCAGCAGGGGCGCCAGGTGCGGCGTCTCCCACTCGGCGGCCATGTAGCCCTCGGCGAAACCGATGTCCCCACTCGCCAGTACGCGGCGGGCGAAGCGGTAGTCGCGAATGTCGAGGACGGCCGAGGGGCCGGGCTGTTCGCCCTCCAGCCGGTGGGTCTCGCCGTTGGGCAGCAGGACCGTCAGCCGTCCGAAGGTCCAGTTGGCGCTCAGAAGGCGCAGGAACAGCGCGAACCCGCGTGGGGTGCGGGCGGTGATCTGATGCAGATCGGTAGTGACCGACGTCATGACTGAAGATGTTGGGTGGCCGACCCCCGCGCGTCAATGGCCTGGATCGTCGTGACGGGCAGCCGTGATCGTTCGTAGGGCCTCGAGCGCGCGGTCGCGGGCCTCCGCATGATCAAGGATCGGTCGGGGATAGTCGTGGCCGAGCCGAAGACCGATCCCGCGCATGATTTCCGGCGGAGCGGTCCAGGGCGCATGCAGCCACTTGTCGGGAAGCGCCGCGATCTCGGGGACCCAGCGGCGGACATATTGTCCCTTGGCATCGAACTTCGTCCCCTGGGTCACCGGATTGAACACTCTGAAATACGGCGCCGCGTCCGCTCCGGATGCCGCAACCCACTGCCAATTCTGAACATTGCTTGCCAGATCAGCGTCAACGAGAGTGTCGCGGAACCAGGCTTCGCCTTTCCGCCAATCAATCAGAAGGTCCTTCACTAGGAACGAGGCGACGATCATCCGGACGCGATTGTGCATCCAGCCGGTGGTCCACAGCTGCCGCATCCCGGCATCGACGATCGGATAGCCGGTCCGGCCTCTCCGCCAGGCCTCGAGCCCCTCCGGATCGTCGCGCCACGGCATGGCGTCGTACTCGGGTCTGAACGCCGTGTCCGTCATCTGCGGGAAGTGGTGCAACAGATGTGCGGAGAAGTCGCGCCAGCCCAGTTCGGCGGTGAATTTGTCCGCTTCCGATGACGGCGCGCGACCGTCGGCGGCGGCGGCGCGAACCTGCTGGATCGCCCGCCATGGATGGATCTCGCCGAAGTGCAGATGCGGGGACAGGCGGCTGCAGCCGGGCGCCGCCGGGTGGTCACGGTCACGACTGTAGGCTTTCAGCCCGCCGTTGACGAAAGTTGAGAGCGCCGCCGACGCTCCGGCCTCGCCCGGCGTCCAGTCGAAGCCCGTTGACCAATCCGGTTTCGAAGGATGCAAACCCCAGCCGTCCAGGGATTCGCTCTTGATCCAGGCGGGGGTGTCCAGACGGCGCGGACCGGTCGTGTGCGCCGGGGGTTCGGCAGCGGCGAGCAGGCTTTTCAGAAACGGCGTGAAGACCTTGTAAGGCGACCCTGATCCGTTCAGCACGCCTCCGGGGCGGCACATCAGCGTACCGTTCCAGCCCCGCACCTCGACGTTTTCGGCCTTGAGCGAATGGGCGATATCCGCGTCGCGGGCGAACAGTTCAGGCTCGAACCGGCGGTTCAGGAAAACGGCTCCGGCGCCGGTTTCTCCGATCAGCCGACGCAGCTCGGCTTCCGAATCACCCGACCGCAGGATCAGTCTCGAACCCCGCGTCTGCAGGCTTTCGTCGAGGGCCCGCAGGGACTTGTCCAGCCACCAGAGCGACGCCGCCCCGCCCCGGTCCTGAACCGGGCCCCCATCGTGGATATAGAGCGGAATGACCGGCGCGCCGGTCTCCGCGGCGTGATTGAGGGCTGGATTGTCGGCCAGTCGAAGGTCGCGGCGAAACCAGAGGATCACGGGTGTCGGTCTGGTGGTCATGCGGTCGGCCTCCGTGGTAGCTTGCGAACCTCAACATCGAACGCCACCTGATCGCCGCATAGGTGCGGCAAGGGCCGTGCGTCGCCAAGCCGCTTCTTCGGGAATTCGCCGTGTCCAAGCCCAACGCCGTCATCGACATCAAGGGCGTCGCCCGTCCCGTCAGCATCGGCGGCAATCAGCGCATCGTCTTCATCGCCGGCCCCTGCCAGCTGGAGAGCCGCGATCACGCGCTGGAGATGGCGCATGCGCTCAAGGAGATCGGCGAGCGGCTGAACGTCGGCATCATCTACAAGACCAGCTTCGATAAGGCGAACCGCACCAGCGCCACCGCCGCGCGCGGTTTCGGCCTGGAGGGCTCGCTGCCGATCTTCGCTGAAATCCGCGAGAGCGTCGGCCTGCCGGTCCTGACCGATGTCCACACCGAGGAGCATTGCCGCATCGCCGCCGAGGTCGTCGATGTGCTGCAAATCCCGGCCTTCCTGAGCCGCCAGACCGACCTGCTGCTGGCCGCCGCCGCCACCGGCAAGGTCATCAACATCAAGAAGGGCCAGTTCCTGGCCCCGTGGGACATGAAGAACGTCATCGCCAAGGTCGTCGGCGCGGGCAATCCGAACGTCATGGCCTGCGAGCGCGGCGCCAGCTTCGGCTACAACACCCTGGTCAGCGATATGCGCGCCTTGCCGATCCTGCGCGAGATCGGCTGTCCGGTCGTCTTCGACGCCACCCATTCGGTCCAGCAGCCGGGCGGGCAGGGCACGTCGTCGGGCGGCCAGCGCGAGTTCGTGCCGGTCCTCGCCCGCGCCGCCGTGGCCGTCGGCGTCGACGCCGTCTTCATGGAAACCCACCAGGATCCGGACAACGCCCCCTCGGACGGCCCGAACATGGTGCCGCTGAACGAGTTCGAAGCCCTGGCCGCCGACCTGATCGCCTACGACGACCTGTCGAAGGCGCGCATGGCGAAGGTCGCGTGAATCCGATAGTTCGGTCGCATGGCTGAACGCACGCTCGATCTTGGGGAACTGCAGGCGCTTCTGGAGCGCGTGCGCGGGCTGAAGGTCGCTTGCGTCGGCGACCTGATGCTGGACCGCTACGTCTATGGCGAGGTCAGCCGTATCTCGCCCGAGGCGCCGATCCCGGTGCTCAAGACCAAACGGCGCATCGCCATGCCGGGCGGGGTGGGCAATGTCGCCCGCAACGTCGCCGCGCTGGGCGGGGCCGCCCGTCTCGGCGCGGTGGCCGGTCAGGATCCCGCCGGCGACGAACTGGCCGCGCTGATCGCGGCCGAGGACGGCATCGAGGACGCGATCGAGCGCCGCGCCGGCTCGGCCACCATCGTCAAGACCCGCTTCGTCGCCGCCGGCCAGCAACTGCTGCGGCTCGACGAGGAGGCGGCGCCTTTGATGGCGACAGAAAGCGAAGCTTTTACAGGAGCATCTGTCTATCTGTTGTCAGACTACGCCAAGGGCGCGGTAAGCGATTTGCTGATCGCCCAGGCGCTTTCGGCGGCCCGTGACAGCGGCGCGCCGGTGATCGTGGATCCCAAGGGTCGCGACTTCGCCCGCTATGGCGCGGTCGACCTGATCAAGCCCAACGCCAGCGAACTGGCCGGCGCCACCGGCCTGCCGGTCGACACCGACGCCGAGGTCGAGGCGGCGCTGACGGCCCTGCTGGACGCGACCACGGCCCGGGCCATCGTCGTCACCCGCGCCGGCAAGGGCATGAGCCTGATGAGGCGCGGCGGCGCGGCGAAGCATTTCCCCGGCCGCGCGCGCGAGGTGTTCGATGTCTCGGGCGCCGGCGACACCGGCCTGGCGGCGCTGGGGCTCGCCCTGGGCGCGGGCGTGTCGCTGGAGACGGCGGTCGAGTTCGCCATCCTCGCCTCGGGCGTGGTGGTCGGCAAGGCGGGCACCGCCGTGGTCAGCCCGGCCGAGCTGATCGACGCCGAGATGAGCCAGCACGCCTCGGGCGCCCACGCCAAGGTCATGCCGCTGGAGGAACTGGCGCACGTGGTCGAGGGCTGGAAGCGTCAGGGTCTGAGGGTCGGTTTCACCAACGGCTGTTTCGACATCCTGCACCGCGGCCACGTCGCCTATCTGGCGCAGGCCCGGTCGTGGTGCGACCGGCTGGTGGTGGCGCTGAACACCGACGCCTCGGTGCGCGCGCTCAAGGGCGAGGGCCGGCCGATCAACGATCTGGACAGCCGCGCCGTGGTCATCGGCGGCCTGCAGTCCGTGGACCGCGTCACCAGCTTCGACGAGTCCACGCCGCTGGCCCTGATCGAACGCTTGCGTCCCGACGTCCTGATCAAGGGCGCCGACTACACCCGCGAGGGCGTAGTCGGCGGCGATCTGGTCGAGAGCTGGGGCGGCGAGGTCAGGCTGGCCACCTTCGAGGACGGCTATTCCACCACCCGCACGATTGAAAAGATGAAGGCTGACTGATGGCGCGTCGGATGATCGTGGTGACCGGCGGCGCGGGCTTCATCGGCTCCAACATCGTCGCGCGCCTGTGCGCCGACGACCGCCGCGACATCGTCGTCTGCGACCGTATGGAAGAGGCGGCGCTGGGCAAGTGGAAGAACCTGGCCAAGCACCCGATCGCCGACTTCTGGCAGCCCGAGGAGCTGTTCGAACAGCTGGAACGCCACGCGGACGCCGTCGAGGCCGTCGTCCACATGGGCGCCATCTCCTCGACGACCGAGGCCGACGCCGACCTGATCATGCGCACGAACTTCAGCCTGTCCCGCGACCTGTGGGACTGGTGCGCCCTGCGCGACGCGCGGCTGATCTACGCCTCCTCGGCGGCCACCTACGGCGACGGCGAGAGCGGGTTCGAGGATGACGACAGTCTTGAAGGTCTGTCTTCGCTCAAGCCGCTAAACGCTTACGGTTATTCGAAAATGCTGTTCGACCAGTATGCCGCGCGGCAGTCGGACCGCGGCCAGTCGCCCAGCCAGTGGGCGGGGCTGAAATTCTTCAACGTCTACGGCCCGAACGAGTACCACAAGGGCGGGATGAAGTCGGTCGTGGCCCAGATCTGGCCCAAGGTGCAGGCCGGAGAGCCGGTCACCCTGTTCCGCTCGCACAATCCGAACTACGCCGACGGCGGCCAGCTACGTGACTTCGTCTTCGTGGACGATGTGGTCGACATCATCGACTGGCTGCTGGAGACGCCCCACGTCTCGGGCGTGTTCAACGCCGGCTCGGGCCAGGCGCGGTCCTTCCTCGACCTGGCCAACGCCACCTTCGCGGCGGCGGGCAAGACGCCGGCGGTCGAGTATGTCGACACCCCGCTGTCGATCCGCGACAAGTATCAGTACTTCACCGAGGCCCGGATGGAGCGCGTCCGCGCCGCCGGCTACAGCGGTCAGTCGACGCCGCTGGAGGAGGGGGTCCGCCGCTATGTGCAGGACTTCCTGATGCAGCCGGACGCCTACCGGTGAGCGGTCGCGGGCCGACATTGCGCCAGTGTGTCGGCTATCTCGGCATCGGCTTCGTCGTCCTCATCGTCATCGCGCTCGTCGTCTTCCGTGGCGATATCCTGAAGGCGGGACTGGACCCCAAGGTGCCGTTCCAGACCTATACGCCGCCGCCCGCGCCCGACTATCGCGCGCCCGCCGCCTGGGCCCTGCTGGAGGCGCGCGCGCCGGAGTCCGGGCCCGCGGCGGTCTTCTTCGTCCACTCCACCACCTATGACGGCGGCCGCGACTGGAATGGTCCGATCGGCGAGCCGCGCGGCGAACGCTGGCTGAAGGAGGTGGTCCTGCCCAACTACGCCGGGCCGTTCGCGCGCGCCGGGGCCGTCAGCGCGCCGCGCTACCGGCAGGGCAGCCTCTACACCCGCCTGACGCTGCGGGAGGACGCCCGCGAGGCTCGGGCCTTCGCCTATGTCGACGTGGCCGCGGCCTTCGAGGCCTGGCTGAAGCATCATCCTGCGGGGCCGCTGGTGCTGGCCGGGACCGAGCAGGGCGGCGAGCTGGTCGAACGGCTGGTGCGCGAGCGCGTGGCCGGAGACGCCGCGCTGCGCTCACGCGTCGTCGCCGTCTATCTGATGGATGTGATCGCTGCGGCGGACGCCCTGTCGCCCGCCGTGCCGGCCTGCGCCCGCCGGGATCAGGTCGGCTGCATCGTCGGCTGGTCGCCGGTTGGCGAGAACAACGACGGCGCGGCGCGGCGCCGCCTGAACCGGGCCCTGGTCTGGGACGGGCGCGGCCGGCTGATCACCCTGGACGGCCGCCCGGCCCTTTGCGTCAACCCGATCACCGGCTCGACCGACCTGGCGCCGGTCGCCGCCCGGGCCCAGCGCGGCGTGACCAACGCCACCGGGCTGGAATGGGGCGCCCGCCCGGCCCTGATGGCGCGCGAAGTGGCCGCCCAGTGCCGCGAGGGCCTGCTGCGCCACACCGAGCCCAAGCTGGAGTCCCTGAAGCTGACCGGAAGCTGGGCGGACCGCAGAAAGTCTCGCCCGTACAATCTCTTCTACGGTGATGTTGAGGCGGACGTTCTGACGCGGCTGGCCGTCTGGCAGATGGCCCATCCGGTGAGCTAGTCCAGGCCGGACCGGTCGTTGCGCCAGTCGAACAGGGCCTCCAGCACCTTGACCGCCTCCCCGCGCGGCGACAGCAGGTCCGGGTCGCGGCCCAGCACCAGCCGCGCGTCGTCCGCCGCCGCCAGCATCAGCGAGCGATGCCGGATCGGATCGGCGAACCGATAGGCCGGGAAGCCGCTTTGCTTGAGTCCCAGCGGATCGCCGCCGCCGCGCAGCCGGAAATCCTCCTCGGCGATCTCGAACCCGTCCTCGGTGCGGCGCAGGGTCTCCAGCCGGGTCTTGGCCGTCTCTCCCAGTCCGTCGTCCCCGCCGCCGTACAGCAGCAGGCAGGTGCTCGCCTTGGACCCCCGTCCGACCCGGCCCCGAAGCTGGTGCAGCTGGGCCAGGCCGAAGCGGTCGGCGTGTTCGATGACCATGATCGAGGCGTTGGGCACGTCGACCCCGACCTCGACGACCGTGGTGGCGACCAGCAGGGGCGTGCGCCCGTCGGCGAAGTCGGCCATCACCGCCTCGCGCTCCGCGCCCGGCATCTGGCCGTGGGCCAGGCCCACCTCGATCTGCAGGATGCGGCGCAGGTCGGCGGCGCGGGCCTCGGCGGCGGCCAGATCGCTGGCCTCGCTCTCGGCCACCAGCGGACAGATCCAGTAGGCCTGCGCCCCGGAATCCAGCGCCGCCTTCAACCGCTTGGCCACCTCGCCGATGCGCGCCAGCGGCAGGACGGCGGTCGTCACCGGCGTTCGGCCCGGCGGCTTTTCGGTCAGGCGCGACACGTCCAGTTCGCCGTACTGGGTCAGCTCCAGGGTGCGCGGGATCGGCGTGGCCGACATGGTCAGCAGGTGGACGCCGCCGGTGCGCGGATCACCCTTGGCCTGCAGCCGCTGGCGCTCGTTGACCCCGAACCGGTGCTGCTCGTCGATCACCGCCAGCGCCAGCCGGTCGAAGCGCACGGCGTCCTGGAACAGGGCATGGGTGCCGATGGCCACCTTCGCTTCGCCCGAGGCCAGGGCGGCCAGGCGCGGACGGCGCTCGGCGGGGGTGTCGCGTCCGGTCAGCAGCACCGTCGGGACCCCGGTGGCCTCCAGCATCGGCGCCAGCCGCTGATAGTGCTGGCGGGCCAGGATCTCGGTCGGCGCCATCAGCGCGGCCTGGAAGCCGGACGCGGCCGCATCGGCCAGCGCCAGCGCCGCCACCGCCGTCTTCCCCGAACCCACGTCGCCCTGCAGCAGACGGCCCATCTGTTCGCCCGAGGCCAGGTCGCGGCGGATCTCGGCCACCGCCTGCGCTTGCGCGCCCGTCAGGGTGAAGGGCAGGGCGGCCAGCAGCCGTTCCGACGCCTCGCCCGGCGCGACGACGGGCGCGGGCGTGATCTGCCGCGCCCGTCGGCGCCGGGTCAGGGCCAGCTGGTGCGCGAACAGCTCGTCATAGGCCAGCCGCTCGCGGGCCGGGGCGCCCGGGTCCAGGTCCGCTTCGCCAGTGGGCGCGTGCAGTCGTCCGATGGCCTCGCGCCAGCCGCTCCAGCGTTGCTTGGCCAGCCAGGCCGGGTCCTGCCATTCCGGCAGGTCCGGCGCCGAGGCCATCGCCGCCTGCACCAGCTTGCGCACCACGCGCGAAGTCAGGCCCTGCGTCGCCGGATAGACCGGCTCGACCGCCGCGATCTCATCGGCCTCGGTCGGCTTGAACACGTCCGGATGGACGATCTGGACCTCGTTGTTGAACCGTTCGACCTTGCCCGTGACCAGCCGCGTCTCGCCGCGCGGCAGCAGCCGGTCGATATGCTGGCCCGAGCCGCCGAACCAGATCAGGTGGACGAAGCCGGTCGCGTCGATCGCTCGCACCTTGATCGGCGCGCCGGGCTTGCCGGGCAGGATCAGCCGGTCGATCGTGACCTCGAAGATCCCGACCTGTCCCTCGACCGCGTCGATCGCCGTCATCGGGCGGCGGACCACCACTCCGGACGGCGGCAGGAACAGCAGGTCGCGGACCAGCGGCCCGGCCAGCTTCTGGACGAGCGGCAGCACCTTGGGCCCCACGCCCTTCAGGGTGGAGACCTCGGCGAACAGCGGAAAGAGAATCTGGGGCCGCATACGCCTCAGCATAGCTGGCGAAACGGCCTCTGGAACGCTATCTGCTGCGTCCTGTTTGAAGATATGGACCGGGCAAGGATTCTTGTGGCCGATACGAACGCGCGTCTGAACGAAGCCCAACGGACCCGGCTGGGCCGCATCGCCTTCCGGGCGTGGCGGCGCGGCTTCCGTGAGGCCGACCTGGTGCTGGGCCCGTTCGCCGACCAGGTGGGGCCGACGCTGACCGAGGCCGAACTCGATCTGTTCGAGGCCCTGCTGATGGAGGACGACGACCACGCCCTCTACGCCTGGATCATCCAGACCGCCCCCACGCCTGAAAAGTATGACGGAAGCCTGATGACGAAGATCCGCGCCTTCATGGCCGCGCACGTCGCCGCCGAAGTCGCCAAGGGCGCCGGCTGATGGACGCCGTGATCCCCAAACGCAGCGATCAGGAGCTGGGCGGCGCCCCTGAGGGCCTCGACGCCCTGACCGTGGCCGGGCGCCTGCGCGCCGACGGCGGCGTCGGCCTGTTCGTGGCCCGCGACTACGCCCGCATGGGCGAGTTCGTTCAGGCCTTCCGCTTCTTCGCCGGCGACATCGAGGTGGTGGAATTCCCCGCCTGGGACTGCCTGCCTTACGACCGGCTCAGCCCGACCTCCTCGGTCTCGGCCGAGCGGATGGCCGCCTTGACCAAGCTGGCCGGCCGCGACGCCGGCGACCGCCGCCCGACCCTGGTCGTCACCACCGTCGGCGGCGTCACCCAGCGCACCCCGCCGCGCGAGATCACCTGCGGCGCGGGCTTCGAGGCCACCGTAGGCCTCGACCTCGATACGGCGGCGCTGGAGCGCTATTTCGCGGCCAACGGCTACCTGCGCGCCTCCACCGTGTCCGAACGGGGCGAGTTCGCCGTGCGCGGCGGTGTGGTCGATGTCTATCCGCCGGGCTTCGAGGAGCCGGTGCGCCTGGACATGTTCGGCTCCGAGCTGGAATCGATCCGCACCTTCGACCCGGCCACCCAGCGCTCGACCGGCCAGATGCGCCACGTCTCGCTGGCCCCGGTGTCCGAGGCCCTGCTGACGCCGGAAGCCATCTCGCGCTTCCGCACCGGCTATCTGAACCTGTTCGGCGCCGGCGGCGACGATCCCCTCTATGTGGCGGTCAGCGAGGGCGCGCGGCGTCAGGGCATGGAGCACTGGCTGCCCCTGTTCTACGAGCGGCTCGAGACCCTGTTCGACTATCTGCCGGACGACGCCCCGGTCTTCCTCGACAACCAGTCCGAGGCCGCGCGGGCCGAGCGCTGGACCCTGACCGCCGACGCCTGGGAGGCGCGCCGCGACGCCTCGCGCAGCAAGGGCGGGGCCGCCAACAGGGCCCTGCCGCCCGAGCGCCTCTATCTGCCGGACGCCGACTGGAACAGCGCGCTGGCGGGCCGCACCGTGCGCCGGCTGTCCCCCTTCGCCGCCGGCGGCGAGGATGCGGGCGGCCGCCTGGGCCGCAGCTTCGCGGCTGAGCGGGCGCAGGACAGCATCAATCTTTTCGAGGCCGTCGCCCGCCACGCCCAGGCGCTGAAGGACGGCGGCAAGCGCGTCCTGTTCGCCTCCTGGAGCGAGGGCTCGTCCGAACGCCTGGCCTCCATGCTGGCCGACCACGGGCTGGAGCACGTCGTCGCCGTGCGCGACTGGGCCGACGTCCAGAAGGCGCCGGACGGCCTCTACCTGCGCGGCGTCCTGCCGGTCGAACACGGCTTCGAGACGGACGCCATCGCCGTCATCTCCGAGACCGACATCCTCGGCGATCGACTGGCGCGGCCGCGCAAGAAGCGCCGAGCCTCCAACTTCCTGGCCGAGGCTTCGGCCCTGACCACGGGCGACCTCGTCGTCCACCTCGACCACGGCATCGGCCGCTACGAGGGGCTGAAGACGCTGGAGATCCAGGACGCCCCGCACGACTGTCTGGAGCTGATGTACGCGGGCGAGAGCAAGCTCTACCTGCCGGTCGAGAACATCGACCTGCTGACCCGCTACGGCTCGGACACCGACGGCGCCCAGCTGGACCGGCTGGGGGGCGCGGGCTGGCAGGCGCGCAAGGCCAAGGCCAAGCAGCGCCTGCGCGACATGGCCGAAGGGCTCATCGCCCTGGCGGCCAAGCGCGCCCTACGCACCTCCGAAGCCATCACCCCGCCGCAGGGCCTGTTCGACGAGTTCTGCGCCCGCTTCCCCTACGAGGAGACGGACGACCAGCTCAACGCCATCGGCGACGTGCTTGAGGATCTGGGCAAGGGCACGCCGATGGATCGCCTGATCTGCGGCGACGTCGGCTTCGGCAAGACCGAGGTGGCCCTGCGCGCCGCCTTCGTGGTGGCCATGAGCGGCCAGCAGGTCGCGGTCGTCTGCCCGACGACCCTGCTGGCCCGCCAGCACTTCAAGACCTTCTCGGAGCGGTTCGCCGGCTGGCCGATCACCGTGCGCCACCTGTCGCGCATGGTCACCGCCAAGGACGCGTCGGAAACCCGCGCGGGCCTGAAGGACGGGACCTTCGAGATCGTCGTCGGCACCCATGCGGTGCTCAGCGAACAGGTCGGGTTCAAGGACCTGGGCCTGGTGATCGTCGACGAGGAGCAGCACTTCGGGGTCAAGCACAAGGAGAAGCTCAAGTCGCTTCGCGCCGACGTGCACCTGCTGACCCTGACCGCCACCCCGATCCCGCGCACCCTGCAGATGGCCCTGTCGGGCATCCGCGAGATGTCGATCATCGCCACCCCGCCGGTCGATCGCCTGGCGGTGCGCACCTACGTCACGCCGTGGGATCCGGTGCTGGTCCGCGAGGCCCTGCTGCGCGAGAAATACCGCGGCGGCCAGGCCTACTATGTCGTGCCGCGCCTCAACGACCTGCCGGACATCGAGAAATTCCTGCGCGAGCAGGTGCCCGAGATCAAGTTCGTGGTCGGCCACGGCCAGATGTCGCCGACCCAGCTCGAGGAGGTGATGAGCGCCTTCTATGACGGCACTTACGACCTGCTGCTGTCGACCACGATCGTTGAGTCCGGACTTGATGTTCCGACAGCCAACACCTTGATCGTGCACAGGGCGGACATGTTCGGCCTGGCCCAGCTTCACCAGATCCGCGGCCGCATCGGCCGGGCAAAGGCGCGCGCCTTCGCCTATCTGACCACGGATGCCAGGAAGCCGCTGTCCCTGTCGTCGGAGCGCCGTCTGCAGGTGCTGCAGTCGCTGGACAACCTCGGCGCCGGCTTCCAGCTGGCCAGCCACGACCTGGACCAGCGCGGCGGCGGCAATCTGCTGGGCGACGAACAGTCGGGCCACATCCGCGAGGTCGGCGTCGAACTGTACCAGCAGATGCTGGAAGACGCCGTCGCCAGCCTGCGTGAAGCGGGCGAAGAGGTCGTCGACCGCGGCTGGTCGCCGGCCATCAATGTCGGCGCGGCTGTTTTGATTCCAGAGGATTATGTCCCGGACCTCAACGTTCGTCTGAGCCTGTACCGCCGTCTGTCGGACGCCGAGAACACCGAGGGCCGCGAGGCCTTGGCCGCCGAACTGATCGACCGCTTCGGCCCGCTGCCGGATGAGGCCAAGCAGCTGCTGCGCATCGTCGGCATCAAGGCGAACTGCAAGATCGCCCATGTCGAACGCATCGATGTCGGGCCCAAGGGCGCCGTTCTGACCCTGCGCAACAACACCTTCCCGAACCCGATGGGTCTGGTCGGCCTGATCCAGAAGAACCACGCCTTCTGGAAGATCCGGCCCGACCAGAAGATCGTCGTGAAGGGCGATTGGGACACCGCCGAGGACCGGCTGAAGGTCGCCGAGCGCATCACCGCCGATCTGGCCCGGGTGGCGGGGGCGGCGTGACCGTGCGGGTGCGCGAGGCGACGGACGCCGACTGGCCGGCCATCTGGCCGATCGTCGAGGCCGTGGTGCGCGCGGGCGAGACCTACACCTATCCGCGCGACCTGACCGAGGCCGGCGGCAGGGCGATCTGGATGCAGACGCCGCCGGGCGTGACGCTGGTGGCGTTGGACGACGACGGCCGCGTTCTGGGAACGGCCAAGACCGGCCCGAACCAGATGGGGCCTGGCGCGCACGTGGCGACGGCCAGCTTCATGACCGCGCCAGAGGCCCGGGGACGGGGCGTCGGACGCGCGCTCGGCGAGGCGGTGATCGCGCATGCGAGCCGCAAGGGATTTCGCGCCATGCAGTTCAACGCCGTCGTCGAGGCGAACCACGGCGCGGTCCGCCTGTGGCGGGCGCTCGGCTTCGAAATCCTCGCCACCATCCCGGAGGCGTTCGATCATCCGACCGAAGGCCTGGTCGGCCTGCATGTCATGCACCGGCGGCTCTGACCGCCGGTCAGGCCGGTCGGTCGATGCGGTACAGGACGTGCGGGCGCAGCGGATGGCCGACGGGGACCGTGTCGTCCTCGAAGGCGGCGTCGATGATCTCGGTCATCCCCGACTTCACCATGGCGCGGCGGGACGGCGTGTTGACGGCGGAGGTGTAGCCGATCACCGCGGTCGCGCCGAGCGCGGTCCAGGCGTGGTTGAAGACGGTCCTGGAGATTTCGCCCGCATAGCCCTGGCCCCAGACGGCGCGGTCCAGGATCCAGCCGATCTCCAGCGGCCAGGCCTGCAGGGCGGCGGGTTCGGGCCGGGACAGGCCCGCGCCGCCGATCAGGACGCCGTCCGCCCTGCGCTCGACGGCCACGAAGCCGAAGCCGTCGCGCGCCAGGTCCCGGATCGCCTGATCGATCAGGGCGTCGGTCTCCGCCCGGTCCAGGACGGCCGGATAGTAGAAGCGCCGGACCTCCGGGTCGGCGTTGATCGCCGCGAAGGGCGCGCGGTCCCGGTCCTCCCAGGGGCGCAGCAGCAGCCGGTCGGTCTGCAGCCTCACCTCAACAGCCGGGGGCCTGGGTTTCGAACCGCTCGTCCCACCAGGCCTGCCAACGGGCCTGCAGGTCCGCGCGCGCGGCTTCGGACAGGTCGTAGGTCGTCAGGGTCAGCATGGTGAAGCCGTTCGGCTTCTTCTCGGTCGCGGGCTCGTCCACGACGACCAGAAGCCCGTCGCCCCAGGCGTCGACGGAGACGCCCAGCTGGTGGCGGGCGACGAACCACACCTGGCCCGAGGCGGCGTCCGGACCCAGCGGGCCTGACCACGGCTCGCCCGGCGCCGGCGCGGCGTCGAGGCCCAGCAGGGAGCGGCCCAGCCGGTCCGCGCGCGGGGCGCCGGAGAAGAAGATCGTGCGGCGTGGCTCCAGGTCGTGCCGGGCGAAGGCGAAGGCCAGCTGCCAGGTGAAGGAAATCCACCCCTCGATCATGCCGTCGAAGACGTCCGACCAGGACCCGGCGGGCGCGGACCGGACCACCCGGACGACGCTGGCGTCGCCGCGGGCCTCGACCTCATAGCGGTCATTGACGCCGACGAAGGTCACGGTCCGCGTCGCTTCGTCCGCCGCGGCGTGAGTGACGAAGATGAAGTCGATCTCGTCCTTCAGCCCGTCGGTCTCCCAGCCGAACCAGTGCTTGATCTTCTGCGGATCGCGCAGGGCCGCCCAGACGGCGTCGGCGGGGGCGGGCACGGTGACTTCGACCAGGACGCGGTCTTCCATGGGCTGTTCGGTCATGACGGTCAGTTCCTTGTGGGGGCGGGTTTGACGACGGCCGGATGGGCCGCGGCGGTCAGGCGGTAACGGCGACCCCCGGGGGCCGAATACTGGCGGGCGAGCCTGGCCACGGCGTCGGCGACGTCGCGGGAGAAGGCGTCGAAATCGGCGGGCGCGGCGAAGCTCATGTCGGCCTCGACCGTCAGGGTCAGCAGGCGCGATCCTTCCGCGTCGGCGGCCTCGCGCATCCGGGCCACGTCCCGGACCATGGCCGAGGCGGTATTGATCAGGTGGCCGGCGGCGTGGCGGTCCTGCGCCTCGATCGCGTCCGGGTCGGGCAGGGCCTGCAGCAGGGCGGGGTCCAGCACATAGTTTTCGGCGGCCACGAACAGCCGTTCGGTGAAGCCGCGCTTCTTGCGCTCGCCCGCCAGCCGGACCAGGCCCGCGTCCTCCAGCGCCTTCAGGTGGTAGCCGATCTTCTGGCGCGGCATCTCAAGCCGCTCCGCCAGCCCGGCGGCCGAGGCGGGCTCGACCAGCGACGCCAGGATGCGGCGCCGGATCGGCGCCAGCGCCAGATGGGCGGCGTCCAGATCGTCGAGCAGGGAGGATGGCCGGGGCGTCATGCCTCGAACCTGCATTGGACAAATAAAGTTGTCAAATTAGCGTTGGGAAACGCCCACGTCGGCGGAGGCGCGCTCCAGCACCACGGCGGGCGACTCGCCGGGCATGACTTCGGCCACCCCGACCTCGAACTCGACCACGAAGGGCGAGCGGTCGGGACCGGCGTCGAAGGCGGTGCAGCTGATCACCGCCGCGATGCGGTCGGCGGCGATGCGGGCGGCCGGGCCCCGGGTGGCGGGCAGGGCCAGGGCGAAGACGTCGGCCGACAGGCGCGCGGCGGTGTCCTCGGTGCGGATCAGGCGAGAGACCATGGCCCCGATCTGGGGCAGGGCGCGATCCAGCCAGCCGCCTTCGCGGGCGCTGACCACGGCCTCGGTCTCGGCCACCCGCAGGACGGCCACGGACAGGGGGCGACGGCGCATGCGCGCGCCCTCGGCCACCCGCGCCAGGTGGCTGGCGAACAGTTCACGGGTGAACAGGCCGGTCGAGGGGTCGGTCAGGCCCGAGCCCCGCGCGCTCTCCAGCGCCCGGCGGATGGCGACATGGCGGCGATGCGCCCGCGCCAGCGCCACGATCCGGCTGGCCGTCTCCTCCTCGGGCGTGTCGGCGGCGGCTACGTCGGCGAAGCCGCGATTGTACAGCTCGGCCAGATTGATCTCGCCGGAGCCGCGCAGATAGAGCACCGCGGGCACGTGATACAGGCGGGTGTTGCGCTTCATGCCCGAGGCGATGGACAGGGCCGGGGCGTGGTCCTCGGCGCCCCACAGCACGGCGGCGTCGAACGGGCGCTCATGCAGATAGTCGAAGGCGGTGTAGGGCGTCGGCGCGGCCACGACATCGCAGTCCAGCGCCGTCAGGGCGTTGGACAGGGCCAGGAAATACCGGTCCGGCTTGCCCGCCGCCAGCACGCGCAGCGGCGTGGCCTCGATCTCGGCCAGGGCCAGGGGCTCGCCGCGGGCGGCGAAGGTGGCCTCGCGCAGGCTGACCTCTTCCTCGGCGATGGCGGTGCGCACCAGGTTTTCCAGCCGCAGGGCCGCCTGGGCCGCGTGCGGCGCGTGCGACATGGAGATATCGGACAGGCCCGGCTCCCAGTCGGCGGTCGCCGCGCCGATGGCCATCACCGGCAAACGGCGCGGCGAGACGGTCTGGCGCATGGCCCGGACGCCTTCCTGGGCTTCTGTCAGCGAGGCGTCCAGGATGACGGCCTCCAGCGGCCAGTCGATCAGCACCTGCACGGCGCCGGCCAGGGAGCGGGCGGTGACGGTGCGCCAGCCGAGGGCGTCCAGCCCCTGACACAGGGGGCCGACCAGGCCGTCGTCGGGTGCGACGACCAGAATGCGCGGATCAGATGCCAACGGATGGACTCTCCGGACCGCCTCCAACCCCCGGGGCGATCTCATTGGCGGGGACCATAGCGATGACCCCCGTCGGGAAGCAACGGGCGAGGCTGCGGATTCTCCCCGCGCCCGTTCGCCCCGTTCCCATGTGGCCGAATTGAGGTAAACGTCGTCCCTTGGGCGGCTACGGGTACGGGTTTGCAGGCGAAATCTGAAATGGACGCGGCGGTGCGCTGGGCGACGCCGATGCTGTGGGGACGGCTCGCGGTCCGGGCCTTCACGCGCAGCTGGGGCCGCGACGTCATGCTCTACACGGGCGGGGTGTCCTTCTTCGCCCTGCTGGCCGTCTTCCCCGCCATCGCCATCCTGATCGGCTTCTACAAGGTCGTGCTGTCGATCGGCCAGGTCAGCGAGCAGGCCGCGGCCCTGGCCGACGTCATGCCCCACGCGGCCCGCGCCATCTTCCAGCAGGAGATCGAGCGGCTGGCCAGCGCCTCGGCCCGCACGGTCTCGGCCCAGAGCTTCTTCGCCCTCGTCATCGGCGGGTACGCCGCCCACCGCGGCTTCAAGGCCCTGCTGGCCGGGCTCAACCTGATCCATGACGAGACCGAGCCGCACGGCTTCTTCAAGTTCAACCTGCTGGCCTTCTTCGTAGCACTGTTCGCCTTCGCCCTGTTCACCGTGGTGTCGGGCGCGGTCGTGACCTCGCGCCTGCTGGAGCACACCGGGCCGGGCGCGGCGCCGACCGGCGGCGGATGGCTGTCGCTTGATGGATTGTGGCCCGCCGTCGGCCTCGCGATCGGCCTGACCATGCTCTACCGCTACGCCATGTCCCACCGCACGCCGGTGGCCTGGGCGCCGTCGATCGCAGGCGGGCTGGTGGCGACGGTCATGTCGACCATCTCGTCCTGGCTGTGCGCCATCTATGTCGAGCAGATCGCGCCGCTGGGCGCGACCTACGGCTCGGTCGGCGCCGTCGTGGTGCTGCTGATCTGGCTGTCGTGGAACGTCAACGCCATCTTCTACGGCGGCGCCTTCACCACCGAGATGGAGATCGCCGCCCGCTCCATGGGCGCGCCGGACCTGGAGCCGGAGGGCGAGACCTCCGAGACCGTGGTCAGCCTGTCGGAGCGCCGGGCGTCTCGACCGCGATAGTCAGGACGCCGTCCGCCTCGTCGATCGACACCACCCGCCCGCCGAGGTCCTGCATCAGGAAGGGCACGTCGATGCGCGCCATCGGATCGGTGGCCAGCAGGGTGATCCGGGTCCCCGGCGCCGCCGCGTGGATCGCCTTCTGAAGCTTCAGGCTGGGGGTCGGGCAGCGGTGGCCGCGCGCATCGACGACGGTCATGCGCCGATCCGGTCCAGCAGCAGGCCCAGCGCCACGCGCACGCTCTCCAGCCGCACCCCCTCGCGCCCGATGTCGCCGAAGCGGCGCTCGGCATGGATCACGCCCGCTGGTCCGGCGGCGGCGAAATGCACCAGTCCGACCGGCTTGTCGTCTGATCCGCCGCCCGGCCCGGCGATGCCGGTGACCGCCACCGACACCTGCGCCCGCGACCGCGCCACGGCGCCCGCGGCCATGGCCCGGGCCACCGGCTCGGACACCGCGCCATGGGCCTCGATCAGGGCGGCCGGCACGGCGACGAGATCGCTCTTGGCCTCGTTGCTGTACGTCACGAAGCCCCGGTCCACGACCGCCGACGATCCGGCGATGGCCGTCAGCGCCCCGGCGACCAGGCCGCCCGTGCAGCTTTCGGCCGTGGCGGCCATCAGCCCCCTGGCGGCGGCCTCGGTAATCACCTGTTGAGCAAGGGCGGCGATATCGTCGGGGAACATCAGGGCTTTCCGAAGCGGCGGCGAGTCGGGCTAGGGTGACCCGCGTCATACGGGCGCCAGCATACGGGGCGGGCATGAGCGACACCACCATCGACACGGCCGCGCCGCCCGCCGACCGCTTGACGCCCCTGCTGTTCGCGGTCGCGATCTTCACCTCGGCGTCGCTGGTCTTCGTGGTCCAGCCCATGGTGACCAAGCTGGTGCTGCCCATGCTGGGCGGCTCGCCGTCGGTGTGGAATACCGCAATGGTCTTCTTCCAGGCGGCGCTGCTGGCCGGCTACGGCTACGCCCACGCCGTGCAGAAGATCGGCTCGATCAAGCTGCAGGTCACCGTCCACCTGGTGCTGCTGACCTGCGCGGCCCTGTTCCTGCCGCTGCACATCAACGGCTGGCTGGGCGATCCCGACCCCGCGGCGCCCATCGGGTGGCTGCTGGGCACTCTGGCCCTGTCGGTGGGCGCGCCCTTCGCCATCCTGTCGGCCACCGCGCCCCTGCTTCAAGCCTGGTTCGCCCGGGTCCGCGCCGGTCATGCGGACGGCAAGAACCCCTATGTGCTGTACGCCGCCTCCAACCTGGGCAGCTTCCTGGCGCTGCTGTCCTATCCGGTTCTGATCGAGCCGCTGTCGACCCTGTCCGGCCAGCGTCTCGGCTGGAGCGGCGGCTACGCCGTCTTCATGATCCTGATCGCCCTGCTGGCCTTCGTGGTCTGGAGCCGCCGGGTCGATCGCGCCGCCGAGCCCGCGGCGCTGGAGAAGAGCGCGCCGATCCCGTGGCGCGAGAAGGGCGTGCTCGTCCTGCTCGCCGCCGCGCCGTCCAGCCTGATGCTGGGCGTCACCGCCCACCTGTCCACCGACGTGGCCTCTGCGCCTTTCCTGTGGGTCATCCCGCTGGCGCTCTACCTGCTGACCTTCGTCATCGCCTTCCAGAACAAGCCCTGGATCCCGCTGCCCATCACCCTGATCGTCCAGGGCGCGGTCGGGGCGGTCTGCGTGCTGCTGGTCGCCTTCCGCTCGGCCAACTGGGGTCTGGCGTTCGGCATCAACATCATCGCCTTTTTCTTCGCCGCCCTGATGTGCCACCAGCTGCTGGCCAAGCGGCGGCCCGCGCCGGATCGGCTGACCGAATTCTACCTGCTGATGTCGCTGGGCGGCGTGGTCGGCGGCGCCTTCACGGCCCTGCTGGCCCCCGTGATCTTCAACATGGTCTGGGAGTATCCGCTGGTCCTGGTTCTGGTCGGCCTGGCCCGTCCGTGGGGCAAGGGCGAGATCACCGGCAAGCTCCTGGGCGCCCTGATCGCCGCCGCCGCGGTGGCCGCCGCGCCGGTCCTGCTGTCGCTGTGGCTGGATTCCAACGACGAGGCGCGCCGGGCCTTCTACCAGTTCTTCCCGCTCGGCATGGGTCAGCTGGCCATGTTCATGCTGATCCCGGCGGCGATCTGCGCCTTCCTGGTCCGCGACCGGGCGCCGGTCTACACCGTCATCCTGGTGATGATCGCCCTGTCGTCGCAGTGGATCGCGCGGGGCTACGACTGGACCTTCTCGGAGCGCAGCTTCTTCGGCGTCATGCGGGTGGCCAATGTGCAGGACCCCCGGCTGGGCGGCGATGTCCATGTGCTGATGCACGGCACCACCCTGCACGGAGCGCAGGCGCGGCACGGGCACAACGAGTGCGCGCCGACCCTCTACTACAACGTCGCCACCCCCATCGGTCAGTCGGCCCTGATGGTGCAGCAGCGCGGGCCCGCCCGGATCGGCGTGGTGGGGCAGGGCTCGGGCGCCATGGCGGCCTACAAGCGCCCGGTCGACCGCATGACCTTCTTCGAGATCGATCCGGCGGTGGACCGGCTGTCGCGCGATCCCAAATGGTTCACCTACATCTCGAAATGCGCCGAGGGGCCGATCGACACCGTGCTGGGCGACGCGCGCCTGACGCTGAACCATCAGCCTGCGGGCAGCTACGATCTGTTGATCATCGACGCCTTCTCGTCGGACGCGGTGCCGACCCACCTGCTGACCGCCGAGGCGATCCAGGGCTATCTGCGCCTGCTGAAGCCGAACGGGGTGGTGCTGCTGCACCTGTCGAACCGCAACCTCGAGATCACCCTGCCGGCCATCGCCGCGGCCCAGCAGCTGGGCGTGCCGAGCCTGCACCAGATCTATTACGAGGGCACGGAGTCGCCCGACATGTCGGAAGCCTCGACCGAGGCCCTGATCCTGTCGCCGACCGCGCAAGGCCTGGCGGACTTCACCCGCGACCCGCGCTGGACGACGCCCGGCCGGACCTCGGTGCGGCCGTGGACGGACGACTACGTCAACCTGTTCGGGGCGCTGTGGCGCAGCCGCTTCCCGCCGCCGGAACGCCCGCTCTAGGGGAAGGGCAGTTCCAGCGTCGCCACGGCCTGGGCCGCCAGGCCCTCGCCGCGGCCGGTGAAGCCCAGACCCTCGGTCGTCGTCGCCTTCACGCTGACGGCGTCCAGAGGCAGGTCGAGGATCTCGGCCAGCCGCTCGCGCATGGCCTGCCGGTGCGGCTTCACCTTGGGTCGCTCGCAGATCAGGGTCACGTCCACGTTCGACAGCCGCCCGCCGCGCGCGCGGACCAGATCGGCCGCATGCTTCAGGAACAGGTCCGACGAGGCGCCCTTCCACTGCGGATCGGTGGGCGGGAAATGATCGCCGATGTCGCCTTCGCCCAGCGCGCCCAGGATGGCGTCGGTCAGGGCGTGCAGGCCGGCGTCGGCGTCCGAGTGCCCGATCAGGGTCTGGTCATGCGGCACTTCCAGCCCGCACAGCCACACCGACGATCCCGGGCCCCAGCGGTGCACGTCGTAGCCCTGGCCGACGCGGACGGCGCGGGGGATCAGGGCCTCGGCCATGGCGAAATCCTCGGGGAAGGTCAGTTTCATCAGGCGAGCGTCGCCCTCGACGATGCGGACGCGGCCGCCGGCGCGCTCGACCACGGTCGCCTCGTCCGTGGCGGTCTCGCCCTCCGGCCAGGCGGCGAAGGCCTCGGTCAGGGTCTTCAGGCGGAAGGCCTGCGGGGTCTGGGCGCGCCACAGGGCCTCGCGCTCCACCGCGCCGGACACCACCCCGTCCACGGCGCGGCGCAGGCTGTCGGCGACGGGCAGGGCGGGCAGGGCACCGTCGGCGTCATCCAGTGCCTGGACGCAGCGGGCGATGACGGCCGCGGACAGGAAGGGGCGGGCGGCGTCGTGCACCAGCACGGGGCGGTCATCCGCTCCGCCCAGCGCCGCCAGTCCGGCCCGCACCGAGTCGGTCCGCGCGACGCCTCCGACGACCGCGCGCCAGCCGGTCAGGCCCGCCAGCGCTTCGGCGGCCTCGGCCCCCGCGCCCGGAGACACGACCACCACCAGGTCCTCGGCGCCCGCCTTCAGCAGGGCCTCGACCGACCAGCGGATCACCGGCTTTCCGCCTAGCGGGCGCCATTGCTTGGCCCCGCCGGCGCGCGATCCGGAGCCGGCGGCGACGACGACGGCGGCGAAGGCGGGGAGGGGCGAGGTCATGTCCGGCCTTCTAATGGCCGCCGTCATGCTTGACGAGAGCGCATTGAACGGCGGTAAGGAGCCGATGACCGCAGGCCTTCAGATCGGCGACGTGTGGGTGCCCGGGCGGGTGCTGACCGCGCCCATGACCGGGATCACCGATCTTCCCTTCCGCGTGCTCGCCTCGCGGCTGGGCGCCGCCTATGTCGCCACTGAGATGGTCGCCGCCGCCGAACTGGCGCGTGCCCGTCCCGACGTGGTCCGCCGCGCCGCCGTGGGCGAAGGCCTGCCCCTGACGGTGATCCAGCTGGTCGGCCGCGATCCCGTTGCGATGGCCGAGGGCGCGCGCATGGCCGAACAGGCCGGAGCCGACATCGTCGACCTGAATTTCGGCTGCCCGGCCAAGGAGGTCACCGGCGCCGCCTGCGGCTCGGCCCTGATGCGCACGCCGGACCTGGCCTGCCGCCTGATCGAGGCGGCGGTGACCGCCACCACGCGACCTGTGACGGTGAAGATGCGCCTCGGCTGGGACGACGCCAGCCGCAACGCCGCCCTGATCGCGCGCCGGGCCGAAGAGATCGGCGTCAAGGCGGTCACCGTCCACGGCCGCACGCGCCAGCAGTTCTACACCGGCAAGGCCGACTGGACCGCCGTCGCCGAGGTGAAGGCCGCGGTCTCCATCCCGGTGGTCGTCAACGGTGACATCCTGACCGCCGAGGATGCGCGCAACGCCCTGGCGCAGTCGGGCGCGGACGCCCTGATGTTGGGCCGGGGCGTCTACGGCCGTCCGTGGCTGGCGGCCCATCTGGAGCGGGCGCTGGCCGACGGGACCGTTCTGGAAGAGCCGGACCGCGAGGAACGGCTGGCTATCGTCATCGAACACCTGCGGGCCTCTGCGGGCTTCTACGGCCTGCCGCTGGGGCTGAAGATGTTCCGCAAGCATCTGGGGTGGTACGTCGAGCAGGCGCCATGGCCCGGCGATCCTCTGGACCGCCGCGCGGCCAAGAGCCGGCTGTGCCGTCTCGACAGCCCGGCCGAGGTCGAGGCGGCCTTGACCGAACTGTGGTCTCCGGTGACGCATTCCAGCAACTCTGTTGTTGATATTGCGCCACAGCTGGTTGAAGCTGGCGCGGCATGACGGACACACCCGCCGCCGACGTCGATCCCGCACCGACCGCCCCTCGCGGTCCGGCGCGCTGGTTCGCCGGCTGGTCGGAGGAACGCCGCCGCACGGTTTTCCTGGTCGCCTACGCCATCGCCCTGATCACCAATATCGCGGCCATCTGGCTGGTCGCCGTGGCCCCGGGCCTCGGCGGGGAGGGGGCCCGGGCCTCGGTCAGCCAGACGATGCTGCTGATCCTGATCGCCAACCTGCTGCTGATCGGCGGGCTCGCCGCGACCGTCGGCCGCCGCGCCTTCAGCCTGGTTCGCCGCCGCCGGGGCGACGCGGGCGCGCGCCTCCATCTGCGCTTCGTGATCCTGTTTTCGTCGGTGGCGCTGGTGCCCGCCGTCCTGATCGCCCTGGTCTTCGGGGTGCTGGTCAACCGCGGGGTGGACCAGTGGTTCAGCGACAACGTCCAGGCCGCCGTCGACAACGGCGCCGCGATCGGCCTGGCCTACACCAGCGACGTCTCCAGCGAGATCGACTCCGACATCACCGTCATCGGCGAGCAGCTGGAGGGCATCCGCCCGCTGTTCGACAACCGCATCCAGTTCTCCGACGCCCTCAGCCAGGTCGGCCAGCTGTTCGGCTATCCGGCCGTCTATCTGCTGGACGAGAACGGCGAGGTGCTGGCCAGCGGGGAAGGGCCGAACGCTCCGCCCTACGTCGCTCCGTCCCGCGAGGCGCTGGAGGAGGCGCAGACGCAGGAACAGCCGTCCGTGCAGCAGCTCACGGAGGGGCCTGACGCCATTCGCGGCCTGCGCGCCTTCCCGGCCTACGGCGGCGCCTACCTTTATCTCGTCCGGCCCCTGCAGCCGGGACTGATCGGACAGGTCGCCTCGGCCCGCGAGTCCATCGTGGCCTACAAGGAGGCCGAGGCCAGCCGGGCGCGCATCCAGGCCGTCTTCGCGCTCAGCTATGTCGAAACCGCGCTTCTGGTGCTGGTCGGCGCCGTCTGGCTGGGCATGTCGGCGGCCAACTCCATCTCGGCCCCGATCGGCCGTCTGGTCGTGGCGGCGGACGCCGTGGCCGGCGGCGATCTGTCAGCCCGGGTGGACGCGAACGACGGCCCCGGCGAGATCAAGACCCTGTCGGCCGCCTTCAACCGCATGACCGGCGACCTGGAGGCCCAGCAGGCCGCGCTCAGGACCGCCAGCGAGGAGGCCACGGGCCGCTCCCGCTTCATCGAGACCGTGCTGTCCGGCGTCTCCGCCGGCGTCATCGGCGTCGACCGCCAGCGCCGCGTCTCGGCCATCAACGACAGCGCCGTCGAACTGCTGGGCATTTCGGAAGACGACATCATCGGCCGTCCGCTGGGCGACGTCTCGCCCGAGCTCAGCGAGCTGGCCGGCCGCGCCGAGGCCCATATCGAGGAAGAGATCGACGTGGGCGGCGAGGCCGAGACCCGTCGCCTGCGCGTCCGCATCGAGGGCGGGGTCGGCGGCGAGATGGTGCTGACGTTCGACGACATCACCCGCCTGGTCACGGCCCAGCGCAACGCCGCCTGGCGCGACGTGGCGCGCCGCATCGCCCACGAGATCAAGAACCCCCTGACCCCGATCCAGCTCTCGGCCGAGCGCCTGCGCCGCCGCTACCGGAGCCGGGTCGAGGACGACGTCGAGGTCTTCGACCGCTGCACCGAGACCATCATCCGCCAGGTCGGCGACATCGGCCGCATGGTCGACGAGTTCTCGTCCTTCGCCCGCATGCCCGCGCCGCGCTTCACCGCCGAGAAGCCGGACGAGCTGTTGCGCGAGGCCGTGTTCGCCCAGCGGGTGGCCGCGCCCGACATCGGCGTGGACCTGATCGAGCCCCTGCCCAAGGTCACCTTCCACGCCGACCGCCAGATGGTCGGCCAGGCCCTGACCAACATCCTGAAGAACGCCGGCGAGGCGGTGGCGGCCCGCCGCGAAGCCCAGCCGCGTCCGGGCGACGATGCGACGCCCGGCATCTCGGCCCGGCTCATCGTCGAGGACAGTGTCGCCACCTTCGTCATCGAGGACGACGGCCCGGGCCTGCCCGCCAAGGACCGCGACCGCCTGACCGAACCCTACGTGACCACGCGCGAGAAGGGCACGGGCCTCGGCCTGGCCATCGTCAAGCGCATCTGCGAGGAGCACGGCGGCGAGCTGAAGCTGGCCGACGCCGAGACCCTGTCCGGCGCGCGCGTGTGCCTGATCTTCCCCCTGAAATCCCCAGTGAAGGCTCCGGCCGGGTCGAAGGACGCGAAAGCGTCCGGCGGCGCCGTTCCGGCGGCCCGATAGCGAGGCGATATGCGATCCACCGGAGCCGACATCCTGGTCGTCGACGACGAGGCCGACATCCGCGAACTGGTTTCGGGCCTGCTCGAGGACGAGGGCCACGCCGTGCGCGTCGCCTCGAACTCCGACGAGGCCCTGGCCGCCATCCGTGCGCGCCGCCCGTCGCTGGCCCTGCTCGACATCTGGATGCAGGGCGGCGGCCTCGACGGCCTCGAACTGCTGGACCTGATCAAGGAGCTGGATCCGGACCTGCCGGTCGTCATGATCTCGGGCCACGGCAATATCGAAACCGCCGTCAGCGCCCTGCAGCGCGGCGCCTATGACTTCATCGAAAAGCCGTTCAAGTCCGACCGGCTGGTCGTCGTCGTCCAGCGCGCGCTGGAGGCCTCGCAGCTGAAGCGCGAGAACCGCCGCCTGCGCGCCCAGGTCGCCGCCCCGACCGGCCTGATCGGCAAGTCGGCGGCCGCCCAGACCCTGCGCTCGACCATCGCCAAGGTCGCCCCGGCCAACAGCCGTGTCCTGATCTCGGGTCCGCCCGGCTCGGGCAAGGAGCTGGTCGCCCGCCAGATCCACGAGGCCAGCGCCCGCGCCCGCGGCGAGTTCGTGGCCATCGCCGCCGCCGGCATGACCCCCGAACGCCTCGACCTGGAGCTGTTCGGCGAGGAGGGCGTCGACGGCCGGCCGCGCAAGATCGGCGTGTTCGAACGCGCCCACAACGGCACCCTCTACCTGGACGACGTCGGCGACATGCCGCGCGAGAGCCAGAGCCGCGTCCTGCGCGTCCTGGTCGAGCAGCGCTTCCGACGCGTCGGCGGCGAGCAGGACGTGCAGGTCGACGTTCGCGTCGTCACCTCCACCTCGCGCGATCTCAAGACCGAGATCGCCGAGGGCCGCTTCCGCGAGGACCTGTTCCACCGCCTGAACGTGGTGCCGATCCGCGTGCCGGCGCTGTCCGAGCGCCGCGAGGACATCCAGGAGCTGGTCGACTACTTCATCGAAACTCTGGCGTCGTCGCAGGGGCTGCCGCGCCGCCGCCTGGGCGACGACGCCATCGCCGTGCTGCAGGTCCATCCCTGGCCGGGCAACGTCCGCCAGCTGCGCAACAACGTCGAGCGGCTGCTGATCCTCGCCACCGGCGATATCAACGATCCGATCGGCGCCGACGCCCTGCCGTCCGAGGCGACCAACGCCAACTCCACCGGCACCCTGGGCGCCGAACGCATCATCGCCCTGCCGCTGCGCGAGGCCCGCGAGGTGTTCGAGCGTGAATACCTGGCCGCCCAGATCATGCGCTTCGGCGGAAACATCTCACGCACCGCCGCCTTCATCGGCATGGAGCGGTCCGCGCTGCACAGAAAGCTCAAGTCGTTGGGCGTCTCGCCGTCCCGCGGCGGCGAGGAAGAGGAAGAGGGGCCTGTCGAGGAATGAGCCGCGTCGCCTACGTCAACGGCCAGTACGTCCCGCACAACCGCGCCACCGTCCACGTCGAGGACCGGGGCTTCCAGTTCGCCGACGGCGTCTATGAAGTCTGGTCGGTCTTCGACGGCCGCATGGCCGATTTCGACGGCCACATGACCCGCCTGCACCGCAGTCTCAACGAGCTGCGCATCGACATCCCCATGTCGCGCGAAAGCCTGACCCTGGTGCTGAAGGAAACCATTCGCCGCAACCGGGTCCGCAACGGCATCGTCTATCTGCAGGTCACGCGCGGCACGGCGCGCCGCGACCATCCGTTCCCGCCCGAGGGCACACCGCCCAGCGTGGTGGTCACCTCCAAGTCCATCAACCCGATGAAGTCCGACGCCACCGCCGCCAACGGCGTGGCCGTGGTCACCACGCCGGACATCCGCTGGGGACGCTGCGACATCAAGACGGTCGGCCTGCTGGCCAATGTGCTGGCCAAGCAGCACGCCCGCGACCGAGGCGCCTACGAATGCTGGATGGTCGACGACATGGGTCTGGTGACCGAGGGCTCCTCGACCAACGCCTGGATCATCGACGAGCACGGCAAGCTGCGCACCCGCGACACCCAGGCCAACATCCTCAAGGGCTGCACCCGCACGACTCTGCTCGACATCCTCAAGGAAGAGGGCATCGAGCTGGAGGAACGCGGCTTCACCGTGGAAGAGGCCCAGCGCGCCAAGGAGGCCTTCTTCACCGCCGCCGGCGCCTTCGTCATGCCCGCCGTCTCCATCGACGGGGTGAAGATCGGCAACGGCAAACCCGGGCCGGTCGCGACCCGTCTGCGCGAACTTTATATCGAACGCGGGACCCGCGACGCCATCTAGGGCGTTGCGGGAGGCGCGGGGGCGGGTAAGGTGGCGGTCGCCGGCATCGACCGGTCCCGCGCCGCTCCCCGGCCGGAGAACAACAAGACCAGGGATAACCTGCCATGTCTCAAGACAAGCGTCAGAACCTTCAGGACACCTTCCTCAACTCGGTCCGCAAGACCAAGACGCCGCTGACCATCTTCCTGGTCAACGGGGTCAAGCTGCAGGGCATCGTGACCTGGTTCGACAACTTCTGTGTGCTGCTGCGTCGCGACGGCCAGTCCCAGCTCGTCTACAAGCACGCCATCTCGACCATCATGCCCTCGGCGCCCGTGCAGCTGTACGAGCCGGAAGCCGACGAGGACTGAATTCAGTTCTGGGCGGCGAGTGGCGAGCGGTGTTCCTGCGGGATGCGCTGGCCGGGGTTAGTTCCTACATAGTGGGAGCGTTGGCTCAGCCTCGCCACTCGTCACTCGCCACTCACCACTTCGAGACACCCTTCTGACCACCAAGCATATCGACCATTCCGTCCCCCTGATCCGGGCGGTCGTCATCCACCCCGACGGACGTTCGGAAAGCTCCCGCCTCGCCGAGGAACGCCTTGAGGAAGCCGTGGGCCTGGCCCGCGCGCTGGACCTCGACGTGCGCGCCGAAGAGATCGTGCGCGTGCGCAAGGTCACGCCCGCCACCCTGTTCGGCTCCGGCAAGGTCGATGAATTGGCCGCCCTGGTCCGCGCCGCCGAGGCCGAGGCCGTGGTCGTCGATGACGACCTGTCTCCGGTGCAGCAGCGCAATCTGGAGAAGGCCTGGGAGTGCAAGGTCATCGACCGCACCGGCCTGATCCTCGAGATCTTCGGTCGCCGCGCCCGGACCAAGGAAGGCCGGCTGCAGGTCGAACTGGCCCGGCTGGACTATGAGCGCTCGCGCCTGGTCCGCACCTGGACCCACCTGGAACGCCAGCGGGGCGGCACCGGCTCGACCGGCGGTCCCGGCGAAACCCAGATCGAGCTCGACCGCCGCCTGATCGCCGACCGCATCGTCAAGCTGAAGGCCGAGCTGGAAGAGGTGCGCCGCACCCGCGGCCTGCACCGCAAGGCCCGCCAGAAGGTCCCGTTCCCGACCGTGGCCCTGGTCGGCTACACCAACGCCGGCAAGTCGACCCTGTTCAACCGGCTGACGGGATCGGAGGTCTTCGCCAAGGACCTGCTGTTCGCCACCCTGGACACCACCCAGCGCACCATCCGCCTGCCGCAGGGCCGTCCGGCCATCGTGGCGGACACCGTCGGCTTCATCTCGGACCTGCCGCACGAACTCGTCGAAAGCTTCCGCGCCACCCTGGAAGAGGTCGGCGAGGCCGACCTGATCCTGCACGTCCGCGACATCGCCTCCGCCGACAGCGAAGCCCAGGCCAAGGACGTCGAGGCGGTGCTGAAACAGATCCCCATGGTCGAGGACGCCAACGGCGAACCCAAGCCACGCCGCATCCTTGAGGTCTGGAACAAGATCGACCTGCTCGACGCCGAGACCCGCGAGGCCGTGCTCGGCCAGGCCGAACGCCTGCGCGCCCAGGGTCAGGCCGTGGCCGTCTCCGCCTGGACCGGGGAGGGGATCGATCCCCTGCGCGAGACCATCGCGGGCCTGATCGACGACGATCCCGAGAGCGCGCTGGTGCTGGCCCCCCATCAGGGCGAGGCCCTGGCCTGGCTCTATGAGAACGGCCGGGTCACCGGCCGCGAGACCGACGACAAAGGCCGCACCCACGTCACCGTGCGCCTGCACCCCGCGGCGCTGGGCCGGTTCGAGCGGCAGTTCGGCTGACAGGCGTCCGTTTTCGCCGCATCGCCGTGCCATACTGCGGCGCAGGATGATTCAGGCGCGGAACACGACGAACAGTGCGATTCTCGACTCGTGACATAACAGGGACTTACGGGCAGGTTTCGCACTGTTCGCACCCCGTTTTTTCCGTCGTGCGAAAGAGCGCGCGATGCACCTGATCGAGACCACCCTCCTGCTGCTCCTGGCCGTGGTGGTGTCGGGCTCGGTCGCCCGCATCACCCGCATCGCCCTGCCGCTGGTCCAGATCGCCCTGGGGGCGGGGGTGGTGCTGGTCACCGGCGAGGCGGTGGATCTGGAGCCGGATATCTTCTTCCTGCTCTTCCTGCCGCCCCTGCTGTTCCTCGACGGCTGGCGCATTCCCAATGAGGCCCTGTTCCGCGACCGGGCGGTGATCCTCGAGCTGGCGCTGGGGCTGGTGGTCTTCACCGTCGTCGGTCTCGGCTTCCTCCTCTGGTGGATGATCCCGGAGATGCCGCTGGCCGTGGCCTTCGCCCTGGCCGCCATCCTGTCGCCGACCGATCCCATCGCGGTCCAGGCCATCGCCGCCCGCGCCCCGATCCCCAAGCGGCTGATGCATATTCTCGAAGGGGAGTCGCTGCTCAACGACGCCACCGGCCTGACCTGCATGCGGCTGGCCATCGTGGCGGCCTCCACCGGGACCTTCGTCCTGAGCCATGCGGTGGCCAGCTTCGCCTGGCTGGCGCTGGCCGGTGTCGCCGCGGGGGTCGGCGTGACTCTGCTCATCAGCCTGGCCAAGGCCTGGGTCAGCCGCCGGTGGGGCGAGGATGTCGGCGCCCAGATCCTGATCAGCCTGCTGATCCCCTTCGCCGCCTATCTGGTCGCCGAGAAGGTGCACGCCTCCGGCATCCTGGCCGCCGTCGCGGCCGGCGTGACCATGAGCTTCACCGAGCGGGGCGGGGCCAAGGGCCAGGCGCTGGCCGTCACCCGCGTCCGTCGCGGCGCCGTCTGGGACACGGTCCAGTTCGCCGCCAACGGCATCATCTTCGTCATCCTGGGCGAGCAGATGCCCTCGATCCTGTCGCGCGCCGCCGAGGTGGTCGCGGGCACCAGCCGGCCCGAGGTCTGGTGGCTGGCGATCTATGTCTTCGTCACCTTCGCCGCGCTCGCGGCCCTGCGCTTCATCTGGGTGTGGACCTCCCTGCGCCTGACCCTGTTCCGCAAGCGGCAGAAGGGCCCGCCGCCCAAGGTCGGCCTGCGCCTGACCGCGGTCATGTCGCTGGCGGGGGTGCGCGGGGCCATCACCCTGGCGGGCATCCTGACCGTGCCCTTCACCCTCGACGACGGCTCGCCCATGCCGTCGCGGACCATGGCCATCTTCCTGGCCGCCGCGGTGATCATCGTCTCGCTGATCGTGGCGACCATCGCCCTGCCCAGGCTGCTGAAGGGCGTCGAACTGCCGCCCGAGCCCTCGCACCAGCGTGAGGAGGACCACGGTCGGGTCGCCGCGGCGATGGCGGCCCTGCGCGCCATCGAGGACGCCTCCCACACCATGGCCGAGGGGCGACCCAATCCGGACCTCTATTCCGACATCGCCAGCCGGCTCATGGAGATCTACCGCCGCCGCATCGAAAACCGCACCCGCACCGACGAGGACGATCTCGAGGCCGCCCGCCAGGCCGATGTCGTCGAACGCGAACTGCGTCTGGTGGGGCTCGCCGCCGAACGCATCGAACTCAGCAAACTGGCGCGCTCGAAATTGATCGACGAGACCACGGCGAAACGGCTGATGCGCGAGATCGACCTGCAGGAGCTGCGGTACAGCTAGCTGGCGTCGAACGGCCTCAGCGGCGTGTCTCCGCGCAGGTAGAGCGGATGCTTCGGACTCCCGTCTGCGTTGGTCCCGAAGCACCACAGGGGCACCCCGTCCCGCCGCAGCGCCTCGACCAGGGCCTTGCCCGCTGGGGCCAGCGCCTTATTCAGCTTGCCGTGGCACAGGACCACCAGCCCGGCTCCGGCGGCGGCCTTGCGGATGGCCGGCAGGTTGTCGGGCGACGAAGCCTCGACGCCGGGCGCCAGCAGCATCTTGGGGTCGGTCGCCCGGTAGTCGCCGACGTTGGCCTTGACCATGGCGTCGAACCCCTCGCGCTGGCTGAAGGTCCACTCCCGCGCGCAGGTCGGGTCGTTGACGCTGGCGTCCGCCGTCGACGGGTTCATGCCGATGAACAGGACGTAGCGCTCGGGGAACTCGGGTCCCAGCCAGCGCCGCATCAGCTGGCGATAGCGCCCGTCCGGGCTGAAGGTCGCGTCGCCGTTCACGCCCGGCATCAGCGCCAGCCGGACCTTGCCGCCGGGATCGTGCTGATCAGCGCTCATGCCCGCTCCGCCGCCTTGGCCGCGTCCCACAGACCGTCCATCTCCGCCAGGTCCGACTGCTCCGGCGTCTTGCCCGCCTTGGCCAGCTCCGCCTCGATGAAGCCGAAGCGGCGCACGAACTTGGCGTTGGACCCGCGCAGCGCGTCCTCCGGCTCGACCCCCAGCTTGCGCGCCAGGTTGGCCACCACGAACAGCAGGTCGCCGACCTCGCCCTTGGCCTTGTCGAGGTCCCCGGCGGCGATCTCGGCGCGGAGCTCGGCGACCTCCTCGTGCAGCTTGTCGAAGACCTCGTCGGTCGAGGGCCAGTCGAAGCCGACGCGGGCGGCGCGCTTGGTCAGCTTGGCGGCGCGGGCCAGGGCGGGCAGGCCTACCGGCACGTCGTCCAGCACCCCGTGCTGGGCCTTGGCCTTGCGCTCGGCGGCCTTGATGTCCTCCCAGCGGGCCTTCTGCGCCACGCCGTCGGCCTTGGCCGCCTCGTCGCCGAAGACGTGCGGGTGACGGCGCTCCAGCTTGTCGGCGATGGCGTCGGCCACGTCGTCGAACACGAACAGGCCCTGCTCCTCGGCCATGCGGGCGTGGAAGACGACCTGGAACAGCAGGTCGCCCAGCTCGGACTTCAGGTCGTCCATGTCGCCGCGCTCGATGGCGTCGGCGACCTCATAGGCCTCCTCCAGCGTGTAGGGGGCGATGGTCTCGAAGGTTTGCTCCACGTCCCAGGGACAGCCGCTCACGGGCGCGCGGAGCCGGGCCATGATGGCGTTCAGGCGGTCGATAGGCGTCATGCGGCGTCGCGGGCCTCCAGCGCCAGGCGGATCTCGTCGTGCCGGGCGGGCGTCAGCGGATAGTTCCTCAGCACCAGCGCGGCCGCCGCCAGCAGCAGGCCGGGCAGCAGGATGAACAGGACCTGCAGGGTCAGCAGCGACATCTCGCTGTTGCCCCCCGCCGGCGCGATGGCCTTGAAGCCCACCCACTGCAGGATCAGGTAGGGGATCAGGGCGACCACGTGGCCGATCTTGGTCGTGGCCGACAGGATGGAGAACATCAGACCGGTGCGGTCCACGCCGGTCTCCAGCCGGACCTCGTCGCCCACATCGGCCATCATGGCCCGCAGCAGGAACAGGCCCGCCGCATAGGGCAGGCCGGCCAGGAACATGACCGCCGCCGTCAGGGCGAAGTTGCCGCCCGGGACCAGGGTCGCGCCGATGTAGAGGCCGGCGAAGCTCAGGCTGGCGATGGCCAGGGCCTTGTCCTTGCCCACCCGCGTGGCCAGCCAGGCCCAGAAAGGCGCGCCCACCAGGCCGGCGACGAAGTACAGCAGCATGAACAGCGAGGCCTCGGTATGGCCGTAGCCCTTGATCTGGCCGAAGAAGAAGAACAGCAGCGAGCCGGTGATGCCCGGCGCCACGCCCAGGAGCACGTCCGCGAACAGCAGCTTCCGGACCGCCTTGCGCTTGAACAGGGCGAGATAGGCCTTGGGCCCGCCGTGCGGCGCGGCGCCGGCGTTGACCGGCTCGGGCACCACGAACAGCGTCAGGCCGATGGTGACGGGCAGGGCGATCAGGATGGCCCAGCCCATGATGCGCACGCCGTCGGCGTAGGTGCCGATGCCCAGCTGGATGACCACGGTCGGCAGGATCAGGATCAGGATGACGCCGATGATGTTGAACACCTGCCACCAGCCGTAGACCCGGCTGCGCTGGTCGTATTCCGGCGCCAGCACAGAGGCCCAGCCCAGCTGGCCCAGGGTGGCGATCGAGAAGCCGAGGTAGAGCACCAGCAGCCAGGCGAAGAGATAGGCCGCCCCGGCGCCCGGCTGAACCAGCACGAACATCATCAGGGCCGACAGCATCAGGACCGGGGTCGAGGCCACCATCCACGGGCGGTAGCGGCCGAACCGGGTCTTGGTCCGGTCCATGGCCCAACCGATGAAGGGGTCGAAGGTGATGTCGATCAGGCGCACGGCCATGAACACCGTCGCCACCACGCCCAGCTCCAGGCCGACGAAGGTGGCGTAGAACTCCGGCAGGGTGACCGGCAGGGCCACGCCGAAGGCCGCCAGCGGCAGGCAGACGGTCGAGAAGGCGGCGAGCACGGCGTTGGAGCGGCGAGCCGGGGCGGGCGGAGCGGCGTCGGTCATGGACAGGTCCGGTGCGACGGTCCCGAGTCGCCGTCCGCGCCACCATGCCGCCTTTGCCGTCCGCGCGCGAGGGTCGCGAAGGGCCTTGCCGCCGACATGATCTCCGGGCCACCATCCCTCCATGATCCGGGGCGTCCTCCTGTCGAGACTCGCGGCCAGCGCGGCCCTGCTGGCGGGCCTGTGCCTGGCCGGCGCCGCCTCGGCCCAAGGACGTGGGGAGGGGCGCGGCGGCTGCGAGGCCGATCCGGTCGAGTGGGGCGGCCCGGCCTTCGCCAACGCCGTCTCCTTCCAGCGCATGGAATGGGCGCCCTTCAGCGCGACCGAGTTCGGCTGGGAGACCTATCTGCCGCTGATCCAGAAGGAGATCGGCACGGACTGCGCGCCCGCGTCGCCGCGCTTCTCCCGGGCGCTGGCCGAGTTCCAGTACAGCCACGGCCTGCCGCCGACCGGCTGGTTCGACGCGGCGACATTCCAGGTGTTCCGCGGCGTCTGGCAGGAGCGGCGGCCCTTCATCATGGCCCGAGTGCGCGAGCAGCCCTGTCCCGATCCGCCGCCGCTGTACCAGCTCGGCTATCTGGTCGAGTCCGAGGAGCACGCCGACCGCCTGACCCGGCTGCTGCGCCGCGACGTGCTGGACGCCTATCGCGAGCTGGTCGCCGCCGCCCGCGCCGAGGTGCCCGAGGTGGCAAACGATCCCGAGTTGCTGCAGATCTTCTCCGGCTTCCGGGATCCCGAGGCGGACGCCGCCCGCTGCGCCCAGCAGGGCAATTGCGACGGCCTGCGCCGCGCCGCCTGTTCGCCGCACCGGACCGGAACGGCCGTGGACCTCTACGTCGGTCAGATCGCCGGGCTGGGGGTGGACAACACCTCGGCGGTGAGCCGACTGCACATGACGCGCGGCCCGACCTATCGCTGGCTGGTCCGGAACGCGGGGCGGTTCGGCTTCGTCCCCTATGTCTATGAACCCTGGCACTGGGAGTGGGTCAGCCCGACCGGCGGCTACGTCGGCGCGCCCCCGCCGCCCTGATGCGTCCGCTGACGCCGGGCGAGACCGCGCTGGCCCGCGAGGCCTTCGGGGACAGCCTGGAGTGCGAGACCATCCGCTTCCTGCCGGCCCCATGGCCGTTCGATCGGGCCTTCGTGCCCGGCCGCTGGTTCTGGCGGGACTGGATCGTCTGGCCCAAAAGGTCGCTGCCGGCCGACCTGTCGACCGCGCCGCTGGGCCGCCAGTCGACCTTCATCCATGAGCTGACCCACGTCTGGCAGGCGCAGCACGGCGTGAACCTGCTGACCGCCAAACTGGGGGCAGGGGACAGCCTGGCCAGCTACGCCTATCCCCTGGCCGCCGACTGCGACTGGGACCATCTGAACATCGAGCAGCAAGCGATGGTGGTGGAGCACCGCTTCCGGCTGTCGCGCGGAATGACCGTTCCCGCGGACCAAGCCTTCTACGACCGGGTGTGTCCGATCAACCGTGCCTAGTGCATGGGACCCGCGACGATCTCCAGCTTGTTGCCGTCCGGATCCAGCAGCACGGCGCCGTAGTAGTCCGAGGCGATGTCCGGGTGGGCTCCGGCCGGGCGGACGACGGTCGCGCCCAGGGCCACGGCGGCGTCGAAGGCCTCGTGCACGGCGGCGCGGCCGGGGGCCGAGAAGGCGATGTGGCTGCCCAGGCCGGCGACGCGTTCGCCCGACACCGGATAGACGAAGAACTGACGCACCAGACCGCCGGGGCCGAAGGCGAGCTCCGAGTCCGAGGCCGCAGCCTCGCCGTGGCCCAGGGGCGAGAAGAGGGCGGCGTAGAAGCGCCGGGCCGTGTCGAGATCACGAACGCCGACGGAAAGATGATCGAACATGAGGGCTGCTCCCGGCCTGTTTGGATGGACGTGGGAAACCGGAACGGTCTTCGCAACATTCCTGCGGCGGGCTCTTGCGCCTCACCGGCCGACCGCTCAAATGGGCACTGATACTGTTGCTGTATCTAAACCCTCAGGAGATGCCTTATGGCCCGCGTTCTGGTTCTCTATCACTCCACCTACGGCCACATCGAAACCATGGCCGAGGCGGTCGCAGAGGGCGCGCGCTCGATCGAGGGCGTGACGGTCGATATCAAGCGCGTGCCGGAACTGGTGCCGGAAGAGCTGGCCAGGGAGAGCGGCTACAAGCTGGATCAGAGCGCGCCGATCGCGACCGCGGCCGATCTGGAGAATTATGACGCCGTCATCGTGGGCGCGGGCACCCGCTACGGCACCGCCGCCTCGCAGATGCGCAACTTCTGGGACCAGACCGGCGGCGTCTGGATGAAGGGCGCGCTGGTCGGCAAGGTCGGCGCGGCGTTCACCTCGACCGCGACCCAGCACGGCGGTCAGGAAACCACCCTGATCGGCCTGATCCAGACCCTGCTGCACCACGGTATGCTGATCGCGGGCCTGCCCTACGCCTGGAGCGGCCAGCAGACGATGGACGAGATCACCGGCGGCTCGCCCTACGGCGCCTCGACGATCACGGGCGGGACCGGCGCCCGCATGCCCAGCGACAACGAGCTGGACGGCGCCCGTTTCCAGGGCCGCTACGTCGCCGAGACGGCGAAGAAGCTGTTCGGCTGATCATGCGGCAGCCGGCGATCTTCTTCGGTCACGGTTCCCCGATGAACGCGCTGGGCGGTCCGTTCGCGGACGCCTGGCGCGCGCTGGGCGAGGCCGTGGGCAAGCCGAAGGGCGTGGTCATGGTCTCGGCCCACTGGGAAACCGGCGGGCTGGGCGTGACGGCGCAGGCGCAACCGGAAACCATCCATGATTTCGGTGGCTTCCCTGAAGAATTGCATGCGATGCAGTATCCCGCGCCGGGGTCGCCGGAGCTGGCCGCGCGGGTGTCGGAGCTGACCGGCGCCATCCTGACCACCCAGTGGGGGCTGGATCATGGGACCTGGTCCGTGCTGGCCCACGTCTGGCCCGAGGCCGATGTGCCGATCGTCCAGCTGTCGCTGAACCGCCAGTTGGACGCGCGCGGTCACTATGAACTGGCTCGACGCCTGGCGCCGCTGCGGAACGAGGGGATCATCATCGCCGGTTCGGGCGACTTCGTGCACAACCTGCGCGCCTGGAAGCGCGCGGGCGGCGAGCCGTATGACTGGGCGGTGCATTTCAACGAGGCGGTGAAGTCCGCCTTCGTGCGCGGCGACGACGACGCCCTGGTCGACTGGGTCGGCCTGGCCGAGGACGCCCAGCTGAGCGTGCCGACCGACGAACACTATCTGCCGCTGCTCTACGTCGCCGCCCAGCGGATGCCGGGCGACGACGTGAGCTTCTTCAACGACGTCATCGAGGGTGGATCGATCTCGATGACGGGCGTCAGGATCGGCTGATCAGCCGCCCTTCTTCATGGCGCTGTCGACCGACCACGGGCCAGGGCCCGCGGCGACGAAATACAGGAAGACGAAACAGTACAGGGCGATGGTCTCGCCGCCATTGACGATCGGGAACGCGCCCATCTTGGCGTGGACCATCCAGTAGCCGACGGCGCAGAAGCCGGAGGCTAGGAAGGCGACCGGACGGGTGAACAGGCCGATCAGGAACAGGGCGCCCAGCACCAGCTCCAGCGGACCCGACAGGCCGGCCAGGCTGAGGCCCGGGGGCGGCACGCCGTCGACGGCCGGGAAGCCCAGCACCTTGGCCGTGCCGTGGCTGATGAACAGAAGACCCGTGACGATCCGCAGGACGCTGAGCAGCTGCGGCTGATAGGCGGAGAACTTGTTGAACATGGAACCCTCCCTCTCGTTTCAGAGAACGGCACTCTGAGCCGAGTCGGGCGGGGTACAAGTCAGACCGGCCTGATCAGGCGGCCCAGGTCACGCGGCCTTGTCGACCTCGGCCATCTGCTGGATGGCGACGTAGTCCGTCTTACCCGTGCCCAGGACGGGCACCTCGCCGACGCGCATGATCTTCTTGGGCACCGCCAGCTCGGGTGCGCCGTGCTCGCGGGCCCATTCGGCCAGGCGGGCGACATCGGCGTCCTTGCGGTCTGTGACCAGCACCAGCTTCTCGCCCTTGCGGCTGTCGGGGATGGAGACCACGGCGTGGCGCGATTCCGGCCAGACGGCGCTGGCTAGGCCCTCGACGGCGGTCAGGGAGACCATCTCGCCGCCGATCTTGGCGAAGCGCTTCACCCGACCGAGGATCTCGATATAGCCCTCGTCGTCGATGGCGACGATGTCGCCGGTGTCATGCCAGCCGTCCTTGAGCGGCTCGATGGCGCGGGGGTCGTCGGCGGACAGATAGCCTTCCATGACGTTGGGGCCGCGCAGGTACAGCCGGCCGCCCTCGGCGATGCCGGGCACCTCTTCCAGCTTCCAGTCCATGCCGGGCAGGATCTGGCCGACCGAGCCGGGGCGGTTGCGGTCCGGATGGTTCACGGCCACCACAGGCGCCGCTTCCGTGGCGCCGTAGCCTTCCAGCAGCTTCAGGCCGTGGAAGCGGGTGTTGAACAGGTGGTGGGTCTCGTCGCGCACCCGCTCGGCGCCGGCGACCACGAACTGGAGCGTGGAGAAGTCGTCCGGCCCGGCGACGCGGGCGTACTGGTTCAGGAAGGTGTCGGTCGCGAACAGGATCGAGGCCTTCACCTGCGGCAGCAGCTCGACGATCTGCTTGGCGTGCAGCGGTGAGGGGTATTGGAAGGCTTTCATGCCCTGCAGCAGGGGCAGCAGCACGCCGCCGGTCAGGCCGAAGCAGTGGAAAGTCGGCAGCGGGTTGAACATCACCCACTCCGGCTTCAGGTGGATGTGCTGGGCGACCTGGCGGCAGTTGGCGACCAGGTTCAACTGGCTCAACACCACGCCCTTGGGCGCGCCGAAGCTGCCGGAGGTGAACAGCACCACGCCGGGCGACGATGGGTCGGCCTTCACGGCGAAGCGCTTGGGCATCATGCCGGCCATCAGGCCGTACAGCTTGTCCTGCAGGCCGATGGAGGCGCGCACGTCGTCCAGCCAGACGATCTCGGCCACGGTCTCGATGTCGGCGATCAGCTCGTCCAGCTTGGCCTGCTGGATGAAGCGGCGGGCGGTCAGGACCTTCTTCACGCCCGCGGCGGCCAGCGCCGCCTTGATGTTCCGCTCGCCTGCCGTGAAGTTGATCATCACCGGCACGCGGCCGTGCGCGTGCAGACCGTAGAAGGTCACCACCACGCCCATGCTGGACGGCAGCAGGATGCCGACGCGTTCTTCCAGTTCGGTTACCGCGGCGATCTTGCGACCCAGGACGAAGGCGGCGCGGATCAGGCCGGTATAGGTCAGGGGCTTGCGATCCTGGTCCTCCAGGATCTCCTTGTCGCCATAGGTCTCACGCGCGGCGATCAGGGCGTCGAATATGGTTTCTTCGCCGACCTTGGCTTCCAGCGGTACGCGCAAAACTCATCCTCCGTCGGCGCGTTGTCCCGCGCCCGTGCTTTAGAGCGGGGAAACTAGTGCGCGGCGTTCACCTTGAAAAGATGCGTTACCTTGCGTGAGGTTCCGCCGCGCCTTGCCTTCGCCGCAGGGAAAGACGACATACCGCCTTCAAGCCTTCGGAGCCCGAGCCCGCCTTGGTCACCCTGATCGACACGTTGAAGAAGACGCCGTCCGAACTGCGTCACCCGGAAAAGCAGAACCGCCCGGAGACCGCGGTGCTGAAAAAGCCGGACTGGCTGCGCGTCAAGGCGCCCGGATCGGGCCAGTACAACGCCACCAAGGAGATCGTCCGCTCCAAGGGGCTGGTGACCGTCTGTGAAGAAGCGGCCTGCCCGAACATCGGCGAGTGCTGGAGCCAGAAGCACGCCACCCTGATGATCATGGGCGACACCTGCACGCGGGCCTGCGCCTTCTGCAACGTCAAGACAGGCCTGCCCCAGCCGCTGGATCCGGAAGAGCCGGCCAAGGTCGGGCTGGCCGTCGCCCAGATGGGCCTGAACCACGTCGTGATCACCTCGGTGGATCGTGATGACGTGTCCGACGGCGGCGCGGCCCACTTCGCCGAGGTGGTGCGCCAGATACGCCTGCAGGCGCCCAACACCACCATCGAAATCCTGACGCCTGACTTCCTGCGCAAGGACGGGGCGGCCGAGGTGATGATCGACGCCACGCCCGACGTCTTCAACCACAACCTCGAGACGGTTCCGCGCCTCTATCTGAAGATCCGGCCCGGCGCCCGCTACTTCCACTCGTTGCGACTGCTGCAGATGGTCAAGGAGCGTGACCCGAACCAGTTCACCAAGTCCGGCATCATGGTCGGCCTGGGCGAGACCAAGGAAGAGGTCATGCAGGTGATGGACGACATGCGCTCCGCCGGCGTCGACTTCATCACCATCGGCCAGTACCTGCAGCCGACCCGCAAGCACGCGGCCATCGAGCGCTTCGTCACGCCGGAAGAGTTCAAGGCCTATGAGGCGATCGCCCGCGCCAAGGGCTTCCTGATGGTGTCGGCCAGCCCGCTGACCCGCAGTTCGCACCACGCCGGCGACGACTTCGCGCGGCTGAAGGCGGCGCGCCTGGCCCAGACCGGTCGCTGAGCCGCGCTTGGCCGTCCACCGCGTCACGAAAATCCTGCCCTATCAACCGGATCAGCTGGCCGAGCTGGTAGCGGACGTGAAGGCCTATCCCCAGTTCGTGAAGTGGGTGACGGGCATGCGGACCTGGAACCGGCGCGAGGAGCGCCCGGGCGTCTGCGTCGAGGACGCCGAGGCCTCGGTCGGCTTCTCCTTCCTGACCGAGAAATTCTCGACCTGGGTGCGGCATGACCAAAACCGGCCGATGGTCGAGGTCGGCCTGCTGCGCGGGCCATTCCGGCACCTGAAGAACCGCTGGGAGTTCTTCCCCGACCCCAAGGGAACCCGGGTGGAATTCATGATCGACTTCGCCTTCCGCTCGCACCTGCTGAACGGGATGCTGCAGGCCAATTTCGACCGGGCGGTCTCGGCCCTGATGTCCAGCTTCGAGGCCGAGGCGGCGCGGCGCTACGGGCCGCGAGCATGAGCTTCGATTTCGACGCGACGGTGGTGGGCGCCGGCGCGGTCGGGCTGGCCTGTGGCCGGGCGCTGTCCAGGCGCGGACTGACGGTGCTGGTGCTGGAGGCGGCGCCGCACATCGGCCAGGGCGTGTCCTCTCGCAACAGCGAGGTCATCCATGGCGGCCTCTACTATCCGACCGGTTCGCTGAAGGCCCGGTTCTGTGTCGAGGGGCGGCGGCTGCTCTACAGCTTCCTGGACAGCCATAAGGTCGACTACCGCAAATGCGGCAAGCTGGTCGTGGCGACCGAGGAAGCCGAGGTCGAACGCATCGAGGCCATCTTCGACCAGGCCGCGGCCAACGGCGTCGAGGGGCTGGAGCACCTGACCGGAGCCCAGGCGCGGGCCCTGGAGCCGGGTCTGAACGCCCACGCGGCCATCCTGTCGCCCGAGAGCGGCCTGTTCGCCAGCCACGACTACATGCTGGCCCTGCAGGGCGAGATCGAGGACGCGGGCGGCTCCGTCGTCGTATCTACCCCCTTCGAACGCGCCGAGCCCCTGCCTGCCGGCGGCTTCACGATCACGGCGGGCGGGCCAGATTCGGGGGAGGGCGGCGCGACCCTGACGACCGGCCTGTTGGTCACCGCGCCGGGTCTGCAGGCGCAGGATGTCGCCGCGCGGATCGAGGGCTATCCTGCCGACCGCATCCCCAAGGGGCGTCTGGGCAAGGGCGTCTACTTCCGTCTGACCGGCAAGGCGCCGTTCGAGCGGCTGGTCTATCCGCCGCCCATCCCCGGCGCGCTGGGCACCCATTACCGGAAGGATCTGGGCGGGCAGGGAGTGTTCGGCCCGGACCTCGCCTATGTCGAGACCGAGGACTATTCGGTCGATCCCGCCAAGGCGGCGGAGTTCGAGCACTACATCCGCCGCTTCTGGCCCGGCCTGCCGGACGGCGCGCTGACGCCCGACTACGCCGGCATCCGGCCCAAGCTGCATGGCCCGGGCGAGCCGCAGCCGGACTTCCAGCTCAGGGACCGGTCCGATCACGGGCTGGACGGGCTGGTGGCCCTGTTCGGCATCGAGAGCCCTGGCCTGACCAGCTCCCTTGCCATCGGCGAACGGGTCGCCGACATGTTGGCGCATGACTGAGCTGACGATCCGGGACGCTACCCCGGCTGACATTCCCGCCCTGCACGCCCTGGTCGAGAGCGCCTATCGCGGCGAGGCGTCGCGCGCGGGCTGGACGACGGAAGCGGACCTGCTGGAGGGCCAGCGGACCGATGTCGAGGAGCTGGTCTCCATCCTGGCCGATCCGGAGCAGGGCCTGTTGACCGCATGGCGGGGCGACGACTTGATCGGCAGCATCCTGATCGCCCGACGCAGCGAGGGCGTCGGCTATTTCGGCATGCTGTCCGTCAGCCCCACGAGTCAGGGCGGCGGCCTGGGGCGAGCGCTCGTCGGCGCGGCCGAGGCGGCCCTGGCCGACCGATTCGGCGCCCGGCGGGTGTCCATCTGGGTCTTTCCCCAGCGTGAGACCCTGATCGCCTGGTACGAACGGCTGGGCTATGCGGCCACCGGCGAAACCCAGCCGTTTCCTTATGGCGACGCGCGTTTCGGCCTGCCGCTGCGGGATGATCTGAGCTTCATCGTCATGGAAAAGGCGATCGGCTAGGTCTGTCGCCGCAACTGCCTTGAAATCGCCAGCGGGTTCATGCATAAGCCCGCGCTCGCTGGCGGCTCGTTCGGGCCGCCGCTGTTGTTTTCGCGCCCTTACCGGCGCCCGACCAGAAGATTGAGACGGAAATGGCCGTTCCGAAGCGCAAAGTATCGCCCTCGCGTCGCAACATGCGCCGCGCTCACGACTCGCTGGGCGCGAACGCCTACGTCGAGGACAAGGACACGGGCGAGCTGAAGCGCCCGCACCACATCGACCTGAAGACCGGCACCTACCGCGGTCGCCAGGTTCTGACCCCGAAGGAAGACTAGTCTTCTGACGGACCCGGCTTCGGCCGGACGAAAGATTTTAACGGCGCGCGATGACCTCGCGCGCCGTTTTCGTGCGTTTATGGCCCCAGACCATCTTCTGGAGCGCCCCATGATCCGTCGTATCCTGCTGACCACCGCCGTCATCGGCTCCATCGGGGCCCTGGCCGCCTGCAATCCGCCCGAGCCCGCCGCGCCGCCAGCCGAGCCCGCGCCGGCCCCGGCGCCCGAGACCCCGACCCCAGCGCCGTCCAACGTTCTGACCGCCAACGGCTTCGGTCCGCTGCGAATCGGCATGACGACCGCCGAAATCGAGGCGGCGCTGGGAGCGGACTCCAATCCGAACGCCGTCGGCGGCGCCGATCCGGCCAGCTGCGACATGTTCCATCCGGCCCGCGCGCCCGAGGGGCTGCTGGTCATGACCAACGACGGCGCCCTGGCCAGCGTCTGGCTGACCCGCGCCTCGACCGTGACCACGGATCGCGGCTTCAAGATCGGCGACGAGGCCGCGGCGGTGAAGGCCGCCTACGGCGCCTCGGCCGTCGTGGTCCCGCACAAGTACGAGGCCGCGCCCGCCGAATACATCACCGTCTGGGCCACCGCCGACCACACGGGTCCGGCCGCGCGAGGCGTGAAGTACGAGATCGGTCAGGACGGCAAGGTGAAGTCGATCGCCGGCGGCGGGCCGTCCATCGAATACGTCGAGGGCTGTTCCTAACCCTTCGGCATCTCGAAGGTGAGCGTCACGGCGTCGGCGGAGCGATCCGCCGGCCCGTGATAGACCGCCTCGATGTTGTTGCCGTCGGGATCGAACAGGAAGGCGGCGTAGTAGCCGGGGTGGTAGATCGTCCGCTCGCCGGGCGGTCCGTTGTCCCGGCCTCCAGCTTTCAGGCCCGCGTCGTGGAAGCGGCGCACCGTCTCCTGATCCGGCGCCTGGAAGGCGAGATGGACGTGGGTGGGCTGATCGCCCGCGTCGATCCAGAATTCGTCCGCCCAGAGGTGGGTGTCCTCCTCGGTGAAGGGGATGCCGAGCGCGTCGAACACCGCCTTGTAGAAGGTCTTCGCGGCCTCCAGGTCGGGCGAGCGGAGGTGCACATGGTCGATCAGCCGGCCGCGTTTCAGTTCCATGAGAGGGCTCCTTTGAAGAGCTAACGCATGACGGGTTGAGCCGGGTTCCTTGCCGTGCCGGGGCAGGGCGGGCTAAACGCGGCGTCTGATCGCCTCGCACAGCAGAGTCCTCCCATGACCGACATCGCCGAAATCGTCGCCCGCCAGATCCTCGACAGCCGGGGCAATCCGACGGTGGAAGTGGATGTGATCCTGGACGACGGCTCGTTCGGCCGCGCCGCCGTGCCCTCGGGCGCCTCGACCGGCGCGCACGAAGCCGTCGAACTTCGCGACGGCGACAAGGATCTGTGGGGCGGCAAGGGCGTCCAGAAGGCCGTCGACGCCGTCAACGGCGAGATCTTCGACGCCCTGTCCGGGATGGACGCGGAAGACCAGCGCCGCATCGACGAGTCGCTGATCGGTCTGGACGGCACGGCCAACAAGGGCCGCCTGGGCGCCAACGCCATCCTGGGCGTCTCCCTGGCCTGCGCCAAGGCCAGCGCCGTCAGCTCGAACCTGCCGCTGTACCGCTATCTGGGCGGCGTCTCGGCCCGCGTGCTGCCGACCCCGATGATGAACATCATCAACGGCGGCGCCCACGCCGACAATCCGATCGACATCCAGGAGTTCATGATCCTGCCGACCGGCGCGGAGACCTTCTCGGAAGGCCTGCGCATGGGCGCCGAGATCTTCCACTCTCTGAAGAAGGCCCTGAAGGACGCGGGTCACAACACCAACGTCGGCGACGAGGGCGGCTTCGCCCCCAACCTGCTGTCGGCGGAAGCGGCGCTGGAGTTCATCACCAAGGCCGGTCAGGCCGCCGGCTACCTGGCGGGCGAGGACTTCCACCTGGGCCTGGACGTGGCCGCCACCGAGTTCTTCAAGGACGGCAAGTACGTCATGGCCGGCGAGGGCAAGACCTTCGACGCCGACGGCATGGTCGGCTACCTGGCCGACTTGTGCGAACGCTTCCCGATCGTCTCGATCGAGGACGGCTGCGCCGAGGATGATTTCGACGGCTGGCGTCTGCTGACTGAACGCCTGGGCGACCGCGTCCAGATCGTCGGCGACGACCTGTTCGTGACCAACCCGGCCCGTCTGGCCGCCGGCATCGGCGAAGGCCTGGCCAACTCGATCCTGATCAAGGTCAACCAGATCGGCACCCTGTCGGAGACGCTGGATGCGGTCGATATGGCCCACCGCGCCGGCTACACCGCCGTGATGAGCCACCGTTCGGGCGAGACCGAGGACTCGACCATCGCCGACTTGGCAGTCGCCACCAACTGCGGTCAGATCAAGACGGGCTCGCTGGCCCGCTCGGACCGGACGGCCAAGTACAACCAGCTGCTGCGCATTGAGGAACTGCTCGGCGACCAGGGCATGTACTACGGCGACGGCATGCTGCTGAAATAGGCGGAGCGCCGGAACTCATTCTTCCGGGCCGAGAATTCAGAAGACTGCAGATTCAACATGAACCGGCGCCTCGGGTGGGGCGTCGGGGGATGCGGCTGTCAAAGACGGGAGCGCGGTTTGGCGCGCTGGCGCGCCAAAAACGGATGAGTCAGCGGGGCTGGCGCCGGCGCCAGATTCTACGGCCAAGCTACGGTTCGTTAGGGCTTTTCGATCATCACTCGTCAATCACGAGTCCACGCTCAGAAGGAGCGTCCGAGTGCCCGATCGTATGAAGCCTTACGTCCCCTCCTGCGTCCTCCTGCTGCTGATCGCCTATCTGGGCGTCCAGGCCCTGACGGGCGAACGGGGATTGCTGAGCGGCGGAGAGCGTGACGCGCTTCTGCAAAGGCGTGAGAGCCAACTGGCGGATATTCTTGAACAAAAACAGGATCTGGAAGTGCGCGTGCGCTACCTCCGGACCGACAGCCTGTCGCGTGATCTGCTGGAAGAGCGGGCCCGCGCCGTGCTGGGCTTCGCCGACCCTCGCGACTATGTGATCCGGGTCGCGCACCCCGTCGAACAGGGCGCCGCGCCGCGCCGTTCGTGAACTTTAGTTACAGCTTGGCCGGGGCGCTTTGCGTTTCGGGAACGAAGGCTGCTAAAGCCCCTTTCCGTAACGACAAGAGACCCTGCAGAGTGGGGTCCAACCGGGAGATGACGGATGGCGAAAGCCCCCGCCGCCAAGACTGATTCAAAGAAGATTCCCAATACGCCGACGGCCTCCAAGGAGGACCTGCTGCGATTCTACCGCGAGATGGTGCTGATCCGCCGTTTCGAGGAGCGCGCGGGCCAGCTGTACGGCATGGGCCTGATCGGCGGCTTCTGCCACCTGTACATCGGCCAGGAGGCCGTGGCGGTGGGCGTTCAGGAGAGCGTCAAGCAGGGCCACGACAAGATCATCACGGGCTATCGTGACCACGGTCACATGCTGGCCGCGGGCATGGACCCGAAAGAGGTGATGGCCGAGCTGACGGGTCGTATCGGCGGCTCGTCCAAGGGCAAGGGCGGCTCGATGCACATGTTCGACGTGCCGACCGGCTTCTACGGCGGTCACGGCATCGTCGGCGCCCAGGTGGCGCTGGGCACCGGCTTGGCCTTCGCCGGCAAGTACCGCGGCGATGACTCGGTGGCCTTCGTCTACTTCGGCGACGGCGCCTCGAACCAGGGTCAGGTCTACGAGAGCTTCAACATGGCCCAGCTGTGGAAGCTGCCGGCCATCTACATCATCGAGAACAACCAGTACGCCATGGGCACGAGCATCGAGCGCTCGTCGTCCACGACCGAGCTGTACATGCGCGGCGCCAGCTTCGGCATCCCGGGCGAGCAGGTCGACGGCATGGACGTGCTGGCGGTCCGCGACGCCACGGCCCGCGCCGTGAAGCGCGCCCGTGAAGGCGGCGGCCCCTACATCCTGGAAGTGAAGACCTACCGCTATCGCGGTCACTCCATGTCGGATCCGGCCAAATACCGGTCCAAGGAAGAGGTCGACGAGGTCAAGAAGACCCGTGACCCGATCGATCACGTGAAGATGCTGCTCGAACAGGCCAAGGCCACCGAGGACGAGCTGAAAGTCATCGACAACGAGATCAAGGCCATCGTCGCCGAGGCCGTTCAGTTCGCTCAAGAGAGCCCGGAGCCCGATCCGTCCGAGCTCTATACCGACGTCTACGTGGAGGCCTGATCGTGACGGACATTTTGATGCCGGCGCTGTCCCCCACGATGGAAGAGGGCACGCTGACCAAGTGGCACATCAAGGCCGGAGACGTCGTGTCCGCGGGCCAGGTGATCGCCGAGATCGAAACCGACAAGGCGACGATGGAAGTCGAGGCCGTGGATGAGGGCGAAGTGCTCGAAATCCTGGTTCCCGAAGGTTCGGAGAACGTGAAGGTCAACACGCCCATCGCCCGTCTGGCGGGCGAAAACGGCGCCGCCGCGCCGGCGCCCAAGGCTGACGCGCCCAAGGCCGAGGCCGCTCCGGCGGTCGCGACCTCCGGCTCCGGCGAGAAGGAAGAGAAGACCGACGACACCGCCGCCGGTCCGAAGGTCGAACTGCGCGACCCGGAAGTCCCGGCCGACGCCAAGCTGGTCAAGACGACCATCCGCGACGCCCTGCGCGACGCCATGGCTGAGGAAATGCGCCGCGATGACCGGGTCTTCCTGATCGGCGAGGAAGTCGCCCAGTACCAGGGCGCCTACAAGGTCAGCCGCGAGCTGCTGCAGGAGTTCGGCGACCAGCGCGTCGTTGACACCCCGATCACCGAGCACGGCTTCGCCGGCCTGGGCGTCGGCGCCGCCATGGCGGGCCTGAAGCCGATCGTCGAGTTCATGACGTTCAACTTCGCCATGCAGGCGATCGATCACATCATCAACTCCGCCGCCAAGACGCTGTACATGTCGGGCGGTCAGATCCGCGCGCCGATCGTGTTCCGCGGCCCCAACGGCGCCGCCAGCCGCGTCGGCGCCCAGCACAGCCAGGACTATTCGGCCTGGTACGCCCAGATCCCGGGCCTGAAGGTCGTCGCGCCCTATGATGCGGCCGACGCCAAGGGCCTGATGAAGGCGGCGATCCGCGATCCCAACCCCGTCGTCTTCCTCGAGCACGAGATGATGTACGGGCTGGAGTTCGACGTGCCGGAGATCGAGGACTGGGTCGTGCCGATCGGCAAGGCCAAGGTCCGCCGCGAAGGCACGGACGTCACCATCACCGCGCACAGCCGCATGGTCGGCTTCGCCCTGCAGGCCGCCGAACAGCTGGCCGGCGAAGGCATCAGCGTCGAGGTCGTAGACCTGCGCACCCTGCGTCCGCTGGACACCGAGACCATCGTCGAGAGCGTCAAGAAGACCAGCCGTCTGGTCTCGGCCGAAGAAGGCTGGGGTCCGATGGGTGTCGGCGCCGAGGTCGTGGCCCGGGTGATCGAGCATGCCTTCGACTACCTGGACGCTCCGCCGCTGCGGGTGCACCAGGAAGACGTGCCGCTGCCCTACGCCGCCAACCTGGAAGCCCTGTCGCTGCCGGGCGTGGACAAGATCATCAAGGCCGTGAAGCAGGTGATGGCATGAGCGAGCCCAGCGATTTCCAGCTGACGACGCCCGAGAGCATCGCCGCCGATCCGGAAGCCATCGAGATCATCCGCATGTGGTGGTCGAAGAATCAGCCGGTGATGTCGGTGAAGCCCGCCTTCAACAACCCGGCCCAGTTCGGCGAGCTGCTGGCCATCGCCGCGCGCCACATGGCCTACGGCTACGCGGTGCGTCACGGCCACAATGAGAAGGAGGCGTACAACCGCATCCTTCAGGGGCTGAGCGAGGCGATCAAGGCCGACAACGTCCAGACGGTCGCGGAGCCGACCGCGCCCTCCGGGAGCGTGCAATGACCGACATTCTGATGCCCGCCCTGTCTCCGACCATGGAGGAGGGCGTCCTGAGCAAGTGGCACGTCAAGGCGGGCGACGTGGTCAAGGCCGGCGACGTGATCGCCGAGATCGAAACCGACAAGGCCACGATGGAAGTCGAGGCCGTCGACGAAGGCGAGATCACCGAGATCCTCGTGGCCGAAGGGACCGAGGGCGTGAAGGTGAACACCCCCATCGCTCGTCTGAAGGATGAAGGCGGCGCGGCCGCTCCGGCGCCGAAGGCCGACGCGCCCAAGGCCGCTGAAGCGCCGAAGGCGGAAGCCGCGGCGCCGGTCGCCGCCGAGGCCCCCAAGGCAGCTCCGGCTCCGGTCGCCGCTCCCGCCTCGGTGAAGACCGCCGACGGCGGCCGCCTGTTCGCCTCGCCCCTGGCGCGCCGTCTGGCCGCCCAGGCCGGCGTGGACCTGGCCTCGGTCAAGGGCACCGGCCCGCACGGCCGCATCGTCAAGCGCGACATCGAGGCCGCGGGCAAGGGCGGCGCCAAGCCGGCTTCGGCCGCTGCCGCCGCTTCGGGCATCGCCTCGCGTCCGGTGCAGTCGCTGGCCCAGATGGGCATCCCGGACGGCAGCTACGACCTGATCCCGCTGGACGGCATGAAGAAGGCCATCGCCCGGCGCATGGTCGAGGCGGTCCAGCAGGTGCCGCACTTCCCGCTGTTCATCGACGTCGAGATCGACGCCCTTCTGGCCGCCCGCGCCAAGGTCAACACCCTGCTCGAAAAGAGCGGCGTGAAGGTCTCGGTCAACGACTTCGTCATCAAGGCCGCCGCCATGGCCCTGAAGGCCGTGCCGGAAGCCAACGCCAGCTACACGCCGGAAGGCATCGCCATGCACCACAACGCCGACGTGGCGATGGCGGTGGCGATCGACGGCGGCCTGATCACCCCGATCATCCGCAAGGCCGAGCTGAAGTCGCTCTCGCAGATCGCCACCGAGTCCAAGGACCTGGCCAAGCGCGCCCGCGACCGCAAGCTGAAGCCGGAAGAGTTCCAGGGCGGCACCTTCTCTGTGTCCAACCTGGGCATGTTCGGCATCAAGTCGTTCTCGTCGATCATCAACGAGCCGCAGGGCGCGATCATGAGCGTCGGCGCGGGCGAACAGCGCCCTGTCGTCAAGAACGGCCAACTGGCCGTCGCCACGGTGATGACGGTCACGATGACCTGCGATCACCGCGTCGTCGACGGCGCGACCGGCGCCCGCTTCCTGCAGGCGTTCAAGCCGCTGATCGAAGATCCCGTGACGATGCTGGCGTAAGACGAAAGGCAGGGCATGACCTCGGTCTATGACTTCACCGCTACCGGTATCGACGGGACCGAGGTCCCGCTGTCCCGGTTCGAGGGGAAGGCCCTGCTGATCGTCAATGTCGCCTCGCGCTGTGGCTTCACGCCCCAGTACGAGGGGCTGGAGACCCTGCATCGCGAGCTGGCGGACCAGCCGTTCGAGGTGCTGGGCTTCCCGTGCAACCAGTTCGGGGCGCAGGAGCCGGGCAAGGCGGACGAGATCGCCAGCTTCTGCTCCACGACCTACGGCGTCGACTTTCCCATGTTCGACAAGATCGAGGTCAACGGCCCGAAACGGCATCCGCTCTACGACTGGCTGACCAGCCAGAAGAAGGGCTTTCTGGGCAGCCGTGACGTGAAGTGGAACTTCACCAAATTCCTGACCGACCGGGAGGGCAGGGTGATCGCCCGCTACGCGCCCCAGGTCGAACCCCGGGCCATCAAGGCCGACATTGAGAAGTTGATCTGACCATGGCTGCTGAATTCGATCTCGTCATCATCGGTTCGGGCCCGGGCGGCTATGTCGCCGCCATTCGCGCCTCGCAGTTGGGCCAGAAGGTCGCCATTGTGGAGCGCGAGGCGCTGGGCGGCATCTGCCTGAACTGGGGCTGTATCCCGACCAAGGCCCTGCTGAAGTCGGGCGAGAAGTACGAGAGTCTGAGCCATCTGAAGGACTACGGCCTGTCGGCGACCGGCGCGTCGTTCGACTTCGACGCCATCATCCAGCGGTCGCGCGGCGTCGCGTCCACGATGAACAAGGGCGTCACCTTCCTGATGAAGAAGCACAAGGTCGAGGTGATCGAGGGCGAGGCGAAGCTGGAGAAGGGTGCGGGAGCGCCCAAGGTGGTCGTCGCCCTGAAGGCCGGCGGCAGCCGCTCGGTCGAGGCCAAGGCGGTCATGCTGGCCGTCGGCGCCCGCGCCCGCGCCCTGCCGCAGATCGGCCTGGAAGCCGACGGCGACAAGATCTGGGCTTACCGCGACGCCCTGGCCCCCAAAAAGCTGCCCAAGACCTTCGTGGTCATCGGCTCCGGCGCCATCGGCCTGGAATTCGCCAGCTTCTATCGGGCCTTGGGCGCGGAAGTTACCGTGGTGGAAGCGGTCGATCGCATCATGCCGGTCGAGGACGAAGAGGTCTCCAAGGCCGCTCAGAAGGCCTTCGAGAAGCGCGGCATCAAGTTCCGCGTCGGCGCCAAGGTGACCAAGGTGTCCAAGACCGCCGCGGGCGTGAAGGTCGACGTCGAGATCGGCGGCAAGGCCGAAGCACTGGAGGCCGAGGTCTGCATCTCGGCCGTGGGCATCACCGCCAACACCGACGGCATCGGCCTGGAGGCGCTGGGCGTCGAACTGGATCGCGGCCACATCAAGATCGACAGCCACTGCCAGACCAATGTGAAGGGGCTGTTCGCTATCGGCGACTGCGCCGGCGCCCCGTGGCTGGCGCACAAGGCCTCGCATGAGGGCATCCACGCCGCCGAGTTCATCGCCGGCTTCAAGACCCCCAACGTCAACTCGCCCATCGCCGGCTGCACCTACACCCAGCCGCAGGTCGCCTCGGTTGGGATCACCGAACAGGCCGCTCGCGAGGCCAAGCGCGAGGTCAAGGTCGGCCGCTTCCCCTTCAAGGTGAACGGCAAGGCCGTGGCCGCCGGCGAGACCGAGGGCTTCGTGAAGACCATCTTCGACGCGAAGACCGGCGCCCTGATCGGCGCCCACATGATCGGCCACGAGGTCACCGAGATGATCCAGGGCTACGTCACCGCCATGACCATGGAAGCGACGGAAGAAGACATGTTCGGCATCGTCTATCCGCACCCGACCATGTCGGAGGCGATGCACGAGGCCCAGCTCGACGCCTATGGCCGCGTGCTGCACATTTGATGCTGACGGTCCGCTACGCCCTGACCCGCGAGGAGCTGCGGGCCTGGTACAAGGTCACATGGCTGCGCAAGCTGTGGATGTTCCACCTGGCCATCGTCGTCCTGCTGTGCGGGAGCTTCGCGCTCGGTCAGGTCGGCGGATCGACCCTGTCCGGGCTTCAGCTCGGCGTGGCGGCCAGCGTGCTGATGATCCTCTTCATGGTCGTCTGGCCGCAACTGCGCTACCGACCGGAAGAACGCGCCCTGACCTTCGACGCCGAGGGGTTGTCGTACGTGCGTGGCCCGCAGACCGGACGCATGCCGTGGGCCCAGATCGGCTCGGTCGCCGACGCCGAGGGCGGCATCATCGTGACCGGTCGAAATCATAACGCCTTCATCGTTCCGACGCGGGCGTTCGGCGGCGAGGCGGAAAAGATCGAGGCGTTCGCCATGATCAGCGGCCTGTATCGGCAGGCGCTCTAGCGCTTCTTGCCCAGCTCGGCGGCGATGTCCTTGGTCATCCGGCCGACCTTGCGGTGGGCGGCGGTGATCTGGTCGCGGGTCACGCCCCAGCGCTTCATCCAGTACTCAACGGCCTGACGTTCCGACAAATCCAGCCGGTCCTTATCGATGAAGCCGCGCTTGTCCTTCAGACCCGCCATGTTCGCACCTTTCGTGAACGGACAGGCCTACGCCGATGCGGGCGTTCAGTGAAGCTCCGTGCTGGATCCCGGCAGGCCCAGCCGGGCCAGCTTGTCGGGATTGCGGGTGATGTAGACGGCGACGATCCGGCCGTTCTCGACCTCCAGGGCCGTGGTCTGCAGCGTGCCGTCGCGTTCGTAGCTGATGTAGCCGGGCAGGCCGTCGATGCGGGTCCAGCGCACCAGGATCGCCGGCAGGGTCAGCTTGCGGTGCAGGCCGCTGAACAGGCGCACGAGACGGTCCATGCCGACGATGGGGTGCAGCCAGGCGTTGGCCTTGCCGCCGCCGTCGGAGGTCAGGATGACGCTGTCGGCCAACAGCGCGCGTAGGCTCGTCACGTCGCCGTTGTTAGTGGCGTGGAAGAAGGCCTTGGCGATCCGCTCGCCTTCCTCCGGCGCCACCGGGTAGCGAGGGCGGGCGTCCTGAATGTGTTTCCGGGCGCGGACGGCGAGCTGGCGCACGGCCGCGGGGTCACGACCCAGGGCGGCGGCGATCTCGTCCATGGGCGCCGAGAAGACGTCATGCAGCAGGAAGGCCGCGCGCTCGAGCGGCGACAACCGCTCCAGCGCCATCATCAGCGTCAGGGTCAGTTCATCCTCGGCCGGGGTTTCCTCATCCGGCTCGAACACCGGCTCGGGCAGCCAGTTGCCGACATAGGCCTCGCGGCGGGAGCGGGCGGACTTCATGACGTCGAGGGACAGGCGTGTGACGGTGCGGACCAGAAAGGCCGCCGGCTGGCGGACCTCGTTCAGGTCCACGCCCTGCCAGCGGATCCACGCCTCCTGCACCACATCCTCGGCCTCCGCGAAGGAGCCGAGCATGCGGTAGGCGATGCGGACCAGACGGGTCCGGTTCGCCTCGAAGAGGTCGGTGGCGCTCTGATCCCCGGTCATGCGTCCATTCGCACCCGCCGCGGATTTCAAAGCAAGCCCTCGGCGGTCATGGACGCGCGCACCGCCGGTCGGGCGCGAAGCCGGTCGCGCAGCGCGGTGAGCCGGTCGGGCGTCTCCACCCCGAACCGCTCGGCCCAGAGCAGCATCACGAACAGATAGAAGTCCGCCACCGACGGCGTGGCCCCGAACAGGAAGTCGTCCGTCAGGGACGCCTCCAGCGGCGCCATCAGCGTCTGGATCGTGGCGGCGGCCGCGGCCTTGTCGGCGGCCGTGCCGGCGTGCCACATCGGCTTGAAGGCCCGGTGGATCTCGGTCGTGATGTAAGTCAGGGCCTCCAGCACCCGGGTCCGGCCCAGCGGACCGGGGTGCGTCAGGGTGGGGGACTGGCCGGCGATCCAATCCAGCAGGGCGACGTTCTCGGTGATCATCTGGCCGTCGTCGAGGATCAGCGCCGGGACGTAGCCCTTGGCGCTGACGGTGTGGAAATCCACGCCGGTCTCCGTGCGGTGGGTGCGCAGGTCGACCAGTTCCAGATCGAACGTGAACCCGGCTTCGCGCAGGGCGATGTGGTCCGCGAGGCTGCAGGCGAGGGGAGAGTAGTAGAGCTTCATGGTGCTTTCCCTCAGTCCGCGCTGATCGACTGGCGCAGCCAGTCTTCGAGCGTGTCCTTGCCCAGCAGCGGGTTCGGCCCCGGCGTCAGGGTGTCGTCCCGCAGGGCCGCGCCGAAATACAGGGTGGCCGGGTCGGCGATCACCGGGCGGCGATCCTCCACCGTGCTCAGATATTCCTCGGCGAAGTCGGTCAGGCGAATGGCTTCGGGGCCGGCGATCTCCACCGTGCCGTTGACCGGCGCGCCCAAGGCCAGGTCGACGAGCGCCGCCGCCACGTCGTCGGCCGAGACCGGCTGGATCAGGGCGGCGGGCAGACGCACTTCGTCGCCCACGGCGCCGGACTGGATGATGCCAGTGATGAAGGGGAAGAACTGGGTCGAGCGCAGGATGGTCCAGGGCGTCGGCGACGTCCTGATCAGCTCTTCCTGCACCAGCTTGGCGCGGAAATAGCCGCTGGCCTGCAGCCGCTCGGTCCCGACGACGGATAGGGCGATGTGGTGGCCGACTCCCGCGGCGGCCTCGGCGGCCAGCAGGTTGGTCCCGGCGGTGCGGAAGAAGTCCATCGCCGCCTCATCCGTGAACGACGGCGAGTTGGCCACGTCGATCACGACCTGGGCGCCCTGCAGCGCCTCGGCCAGGCCTTCGCCGGTGAGGGTGTTGACGCCGGTGTTGGGCGATGCGGCCAGCACCTCATGGCCTTGCCGGCGCAGCCCTTCCACGACGCGCGAGCCGATCAAGCCGGTGCCTCCGATGACGACGATCTTCATCCTGCTTCTCCCTGCGTGCGCCGGCCGTTTGGCCGGGCTCATGCCAGCAAGGACGAAGCGCGGACGCGGAGGGTGACATGGCCGACGCAGAATTCGCTGCGGCGGTCAGCGGTTCTTTGTTTTCTTTCGGCTATTCAGTTCAATCGCCGCCCGGATCAGGGCCTTGAAGGCGGTCGGGTCAAGCGCCGCGCCCTCTGGGAGGTCGATGGCGCGGCGGGTTCCGCCGTCCAGGCCGGCGTTGAACAGGCCGGTCGGGTCCGGCAGGGCGGCGCCCTTGGCGAAGGTCAGCTTGACCGCGGCCTTGTAGGTCTCACCAGTGCACAGGATGCCCGCGTGCTCCCACACGGGCACGCCGCGCCATTTCCAGGTCTCGACCACCTCGGGATCAGCCTCGTGGATCAGGGCGCGGACGCGGGCCAGGGTCTCGCCGCGCCAGTCGTCCAGCGTTGCGATCCGGCCATCGATCAGGGCGGAGGCGGAGGGCCCGATGTCGTCGGACACGGTGGAGGTCATTGTCATGGTCGTCGCGCCTTTCACATCTTTTCGCCGGGCAACCGGCCGGCCTGTTTCACCCAGTCGACGAACCGGGCCTCGTCGAGCGTGTCCGCCTCGTGGATGTCGAGGTAACGCACCAGCTTCTGTTTGGACGGTCCGGGCGGGGGCGGTTCCAACTCGGCCCCTTGGAAGAAGCTGACCTTCACGTAACGGGTGAAGCCATGCATCCCGAGGAACCAGCAGCCGTCCTCGACGCCATAGAGCGGCGAGTTCCACTTCACGGCCTTGCGGACGCCGGGGACCGCCTCGACGATCAGGGCGTCGAGGCGGCGGGCGAGAGGGCTCTTCCAGCCGGGAATGGCGTCGATCCACGCCTGCACCGGGGCGTCGCCATAGCCCTTGGCGATCTGCGGGTTGTCGCCGGACAGCAGGACGGGCTTCCCGGTCACTCGGCGCCCCGCACCAGCAGTTGATCCAGATTGTCGAGGAACTGCCGCCAGCCGTGGGTGGCGCCGCCGAGCGCCTGTTTCTGGTCGGGTCGGAAGCCGGCCTGCTCCATGCGAAGGTGCGTGCCGTCCGCTGTCGGGGTCAGGGTGAAGGTCACCAAGCTGGACAGGTTGTAGGCCGGGTCGTCGTGGGCGAAGTCCCAGGTGTAGGCCAGGGTCCGGTTGGGCTCGACGGTCAGGACCTCGCCGTCCAGCACGCCGCCCCATTCGCCGCGAAGGTTGAATTTGCAGCCCACGACGGGTTCGAAATCGGTCTTCATCAGCCATTCCTCCATCAGGTGGGGCTGCGTCAGGGCGCGCCACAGCTTTTCGGGCGGGAAGGCGAACTCCCGCTCGATGATGACGGAGCGGGTTTCGGTCGAGGTCATTGGTCCATCCTTCTGAGCAGGTTTTCGAGGTGGTCGAAGCGGTTTTCCCAGAAGCCGTTCATTCGGCCGGTCCAGTCCGCCAACGGCGCCAGGGCCTCCAGCTGCGCGCTGTAATGGGTCTGACGGCCCTCAGGCCGGTCGCGCACCAGTCCGGCCTGTTTCAGCACCCCCAGGTGTTTGGACACCGCAGGCTGGGACACGCCCGCGCGCGCCGTCAGGGCCGCGACCGTCTGCTCCCCGTCGCGGCACAGCCGCTCGAAGATGGCGCGCCGCGTCGGATCGGCGAGCGTGCGGAACAGGATGTCATGGGCTTCGGTCAAAACGTATAACTCTGTGGCTATGAGTTGTCTCATAACTCGAGATATATGAATGTGTCAAATGCCTGATGGGTGTTTACGGGCGCCGTCCAGCGGCCTGCCTAGAGGCAGTCTTCGTTGAACCGGCTGACGCCGGCCCACCTGCAGGCGCCGTCGATGCAGTCGATGAGATTGCTGGAGAAGGCGTTGGCGTCGTGGTCGAAAATCTGGAACCAGCCGCCGTCGTCCCAGACGGCGGTGGGCATGCCCATCGCCTTGGCGTGGACCGCGTCGAAACGCGCGTACCAAAGCCGGATGTTGTTGCAGTTCATGGTCGCGTGGCGGCTTTTCCAGCCGACGCCCCATTCGCCGATGAAGACCGGCATGCCGCCGCCGGTCGTCGCGGCCCAGTTCGCCATCACCCGCATCGGGCCGGCCATGTCCTCTTCGGTCCAGGGGTCGGCGTAGTCGCCCTGGTTGTCGCCGGCGAAGGTCCAGGGATTGTAGTGGTGGAAGGTCGCCATGACGTAGGGGTCGGCGCCGCCACCCACCGCGTCGAGGTTCGGCCATGTCGTGGCCATTTCGTGCGCGCCGAACCACTGGTTGCCGCCTATGACCACGATGCGCTCAGGATCGGTCCGCCGGATGCGCGCATACGCCTGTCCGGTCATGGCCCGCAGGGTTTCGGGCGGCATGGGGTCATGATTGCTCAAGTGGGGCTCATTGAGGATCTCGAAGATCAGCCGTCCGTCCCGGTCGTGGAAGGTCGTGCTGATATCGGCCCACAACTGCGCCAGGACGTCGCCGCGCCCGTGATCCTTCAGTCTGCTCTCATGGTGGGCGTTGATCACCACGTGTAGGCCGGGGCGGGAGAGAGCGTAATCGATCACCGCCTCCAGCTGGGCGAGGCGCGGCGAGGCTCGGTCCAGGCGACCGGTGTCGGGATCGGCCAGGGTCGCGCCATCGACAGCCTCGGTCCAGGTGACCGGAATCCGGACCGCGCGAAAGCCGCGCGCGTAGTAGGCGTCGATCTTCGGGCGCGCGGTTTCAAGCGTGGCCGGATGCTGACTGTTGTCGAACATCTGGCCCAGGTTGAAGCCCTTGCCCATGGCCTCCGCCGCCTGATGGGCGGTCGGCCGATCCGCGGCGGACGCTGGGAACGGCGCAGCGATGCACAGCAGCAGGACCGTCGACAGGAGCAGCAGGGCGCGTGGCCGAATGGAACGGTGAAACATCGCGGCTCCCGAGAGATGACGGGGGAGGGCAACAGGGCGATCCCGCCGCCGTCAAGGCTGCTCGGTCCCGCCGACGGACAACTCTCGTATCAGCGCACCCGCCGAACCCCCAGCACGGCGGCTCCGCCGAGAAGGGCGATCACGGCGATCAGGCTCATCAGTTGCGGCCAGGACTGACGGTCCGCACCGAGGGCGACGAGGACCAGCCCGGGCGCCAGCACGGTAGGCAGGGTGTTGGTCAGGTTCATGATCCCGAGGTCGCGGGCCGCGTCCCGGCGGGACGGCAGAACCTGCGCCACCAGGGCGGCGTCGACCGTCGTATAGAGGCCGAACCCGACGCCATAGAGGCCGTAGCCGATGAGCGGGCCTGGCCATCCGGGCCAGCCGGCGAACACCATCAGACCCGCGGCCATCAGGCCGGCGGCGAGCAGGATGAAGCCCTTGCGCCGGTTGCATCGGTCCGAAGCCAGACCGCCCAGGAAGCCGGAGACCACGACGAGAACCGTGGACAGGGCGATCAGTCTGGCCAGGCCGCTCTCGACGGTCGATCCCGGAAACTGCTCGGCGTAGCGGGCGTGATCGGCGAGATAGAACAGCATGTAGGCGTTCACGACGCTGGCTGCGATCTGAAGGCAGAAACGCGAGGTCCAGGCGAAGCCGAAATCACGCGAAAGCCGGGGAATGGACCAGGACCGCCGTTCCGGAACCCCCGCCGCCGGCCCTTCACGATAGGTCAGCAGGAAGGGTAGGAGGCAGCCGACGACCAGTAGGCCGAGCAGGGTCATCCGTGGCCCGGTGTCGGCGAAGAGCGGCGCGGTGATCAGCACGCCGCTGGCGGCCCCCAGCGGCGCACCGAGGCCCAGGAAGGCGGCGACGCGGCCCTTCTGTCCATCGGGAACACGGTCCGCCAGGACGGCGGTCAACGGCGCGAACATCATGTTGAAGGCCAGCTGGAACAGCATCACGCCGGCGACGAGGACGAGCGGGCTCCGCGCCGCCGCGATGAGCGCATAGGCGAGGAGCACGCCCGCCAGGCCGGCCATGATCCACGGGCGGCGCCGCCCCAGCCGGTGCCGGGTCCGGTCGCTGGCCCAGCCCACGGCCATGTTGGCGACGCTGGCGACCAGCGCGCCCCAAAGGGTGACGAGACTGAGGAGGCCTATCTTGTCAGCCGGGGCCAGGCTCTGGGCCTGCAGCGGAACCAGCAGGGAGAGCAGGGGGACAAAGGCGATGAACGCCCCGACATAGGCCAGGGTCAGGACGGCGATGAAGCCTGCTCGGACGGGGGTCGCGGGACCGCCCTCAAGGTCTTGGACAGCCTTCATGGTGCGCGGACAGTGGCCAATGTCGATTTATGGAGCGAGCGAAATCTTGCGTGATGCGCGGCGAAGACCGCATATCAGTCCCGCTGACGGACCACTGGACACCGTCACCGGGGAGACTGCCGCCACGATGACCGCGACGATCTACGATGTCGCCGCCCTTGCGGGCGTCTCCATAAAATCCGTGTCTCGCGTGCTGAACCGTGGACCGAATGTCAGCGCCAAGCTCGAGGCCAAGGTGCTGGCCGCCGTCGAGAGCCTCGACTACCGGCCCAATCTGTCGGCCCGCGCCCTGGCGGGCGCGTCGTCCTATCTGATCGCCGCCTTCGTGGACGCCGAGTTGACGCTGGAGCACTGGCGCAGCGGGCGCGGCAACGACTACCTCAGTCGTCTCGAATACGGCGCGCTCGTCGAATGCCGCAAGGCCGGCTACCACCTGATGGTCGAACTGGTGGACTACGGATCGCCGAGCCTGGAGTCCTGGCTCCTGGCCCTGCTGCGGTCGCTGAAACCCGACGGCGTGCTGCTGACGCCGCCGAACTCGGACGATCCCCGTGTGCTCGAGATTCTTGAGCGCAACGGCACGCCCTTCGTGCGGCTGGGCGCGGAGGTCGACCTCGACCGCGGCATGCGGGTGTTCATGGACGACCGGCAGGCCGCGGAGGACATGACCGCCCACCTGATCGCGCTGGGACACCGCCGTATCGGTTTCATCACTGGACCGGGCAGTTATGCGGCGAGCCGCAAGCGCCGCGAAGGCTTTGAGGCGGCGATGGAGCGGCATGGCCTGGAGATCGACCGCGGCCTGATCGTTGAAGGCGACTTCACCTTCGATTCGGGACGGCGGGCGGGAACCGCCATCCTGAGCCGGGCGGAGCGCCCGACCGCCATCTTCGCCAGCAATGACGACATGGCTCTCGGCGTGCTCAACGCCGCGGCCGCGCTCGGCGTGGCGACGCCGGCCGCCCTGGCGGTCTGTGGGTTCGACGACACTCCCAGCGCCATGCTGAGCACGCCGCCCCTGACCACTATTCGCCAGCCGGTGGCCGAGATGGCGGCGGCGGCCACGCGGCTGCTGCTTCCCTCGTCCGCCGGGCGACCGGGCCATGCGGAACGGGTGGACTATACTTTGGTCGACCGGTTCTCGACCCATCCGGCCGGTTGATGGGAGGCTCCGTGACAGCGCTGTCAAATTAGATTGACAGCGCTGTCAAATCTGAACAGTGTAACCTGAGGAAACGGACGGGCCTGTGAGCGCGTCGGTATGATGGAATCCTGGTGAACAGGGTCCACGGGGAGGGAAGACCATGACCACGTTCAAGCGTTCGCTTCTGCTCGGCTGCGCGTCTCTGGCCATAACCGCCGGTGCAGCCCAGGCGCAGACGGCTCCGGCTGCCGCCGCGGCGGAAAGGCAGGACGAGGCCACTGACATCGGAGAGGTGGTCGTCACCGCCGAACGGCGCGAGCAGACGCTCCAGAACTACGCCGGGGTGGCCCAGGTCATCACCGGCGAAGACCTCCGGGCCGTTGGCATCGATCAGATCGAGGATCTCCAGTCCGCCATCCCGGGCCTGTCCATCTCGAACCAGGAAGGCAACGTCCAGATCTACATCCGCGGCGTGGGCACGGCCAACAACACCGAGCTGGGCGATCCTTCGGCGGCGACCCACCTGAACGGCGTCTATCTTCCGCGTCCCCGAGGTCTCGGCGGACTGTTCTTCGACCTCGCGCGGGTGGAGGTGGCCAAGGGGCCGCAAGGCACCCTGCGCGGTCGCAACGCCGTGGCCGGCACGCTGAACATCATTCCGAACATGCCGCGTCTGGGCGTGTTCGAAGGATTCGCCCAAGGGGAAGTCGGCACGCTGGAGACGGCCGGATACGAAGCCGCCGCCAACATGCCGATCGGCGAGAACCAGGCCCTGCGCCTGGCCGTGTACGGCGTGGATCGCGGTACCGCCTATGAGAACGTGGGCAACGACCAGAGCCTGGATCCGACCGGCGAGCAGCAGCTGTTCTCGGCGCGCGCGACCTACCTCTACCAGCCCAACGAGCGCTTCCGCCTGACTTTCATGGGCGACTTCGAATCCGAGCGCGGCACCGGCTATCCCGCAACCAACATCCGCAACGGCCTGGTCAACGGCGGCACGCCCGATCAGCTGGAGCTGCGCGAGGTCCTGTATCGCGGCCCGCAGGGCCTGGTCGAGAACGACAACTGGGGCCTGGCGCTGAACGCGTCCTACGACTTCGGTCCCGCGGTGCTGGAATACACCGGCAGCCGCCGCAACGTGGACTACTACCAGGTCAACGCGTCCAACGAGGGCGTGGTGCGTCCGGGCTATGGAGCGGCCAACGTCGACTACGACAATTTCGGCACGCAGTACTGGCTGACCCTGTCGGAATCCGACGTCCATGAGCTGCGGCTGTCGTCCGCGCCCGGCGCCGAGACGGTCTGGTCGACCGGGCTGTTCTACTTCAAGGAAAGCCAGCAGGTCGGCTTCCTGTCCGTGGTCGACAAGGGCCAGTTCTACTCGGGTACGGAATTCACCTTCCCGGACGTCCAGTCCGATTCCTTCGCGGCTTATTTCGACGTCACCTATCCGGTCACCGACCAGCTGCGCCTGAAGGCCGGCTATCGCTACACCGAGGAGAACAAGTCCCGGCGCGGCATCGGCGGCAACTGGGTGCTGGGTCTCGGCTCGGACGGCTTCGGCTGCTGCTTCACCACGCGCCTCGGCACCGAGGGTTTCCGGCCTAACTTCACCGGTCGAGCGAGCTATGCTCCGCCGACGCCGGGCAACAATCAGGAGGCCGCGCGCTACTTCCTGGGCGCCTTCACCCCTGGCGCGCGCGACACCTTCCTGGACCAGATCGCCGGCGTGGCCGACGGCTCCCGGCCGAACGGAACCTGCGTCAATCGCCCCGACACCCAGCCGGGCGGCGGCGGACAGGTCTGCCCTCCCAACGGCCAGCACAGCTTCTTCCAGATCTCGGCCCCGGGAGAGCAGGTTGGATCGTATGAGGACTCGTTCAGCGATTACCGCATCGGCTTCGAGTACGACCTGACGACCGACAACCTGTTCTACGGAGCCATTTCGACGGGCCACAAGTCCGGCGGCTTCAACGATACCATCGTCATCAACGGCGTATCGACGGCGCCGACCTTCGCGCCGGAATCCGTGACCCTGTTCGAACTGGGGACAAAGAACACCTTCCGCCCCGCCAGCGGCCGGATCGACGTCAACGCCAACATCTTCCTGTACGACTATGCCGACCAGGTGTTCCAGACGCTGGTGTCCCTGGGCAGCGGTCCCGGCGGCGCCAGCGCCGGCTTCTCGCAGCAGAACATCAACGTCGCCCAGTCGACCATCCAGGGCTTCGAAATCGAAACCCGTTTCGACCTGCCGTTCGGCATGCGTCTGGACCTCATCGGCTCCTATATCGACGCCCAGGCGGACGAGGGCGCGCTGACCGACACCCGGGGCACGGACTACGGGGACGGCACGCCGAACTTCAACGTCGATATCGGCGGCAACGACCTGCCGAACGTGTCCAAGGTGAACCTGAACGCCCATCTGCAGCAGACCATCGACCTGTTCGGGGGGAGGGCGGACTTCCACCTGCTGGCCAACTATCGCTCGTCCTACTACCTCAACATCTACAACGAGCTGCCGGTGATCCAATTCACCGCGCGGCCGGCGGATCCGGCAGGGCAGGCGGCCTATGACGCCTTCAAGGCGTCGGTCGCCGGGACCACCATCAACCCGAACGCCCCCCTTTCGAGCCCGTACCTGCGCAGCACCGACGCGCGCGCGGGCGGTTTCTGGGCGCGCCAGGAGGGCTATGTCACCGTCAACATCGGCGCCGGCTGGGAGCCGTCGAGCGGCCGCTACCGGATCGAGGGCTATGTGAACAACCTGTTCGATGAGACCGTCGTCGAAAAGCAGCTGGTCTCCGATCAGGTCGTCAATGTCCTGTTCCTGAACCAGCCACGGACCGCCGGCCTGCGCCTGCGCGCCAACTTCTAATCTCCTGAACTGGGGCGACGCGGTCCTTTGGACGCGTCGCCGCTTTTTTCAGTATCGCGTCGTCTCGAGGTTCAGCATGTCCGTGTCCCGCCGAACGCTTCTGTGCGCTGCCGCCCTGGCGGCCGTTCTTTCGGGTTGCGCGCCTCTGACAGCCCAGGCTCAGAACATCGGAAGCGCCACGGCCGATCCCGCCGTATGGCCCGCAGCGGCCAGCCCGGCGGCGATCACGGACGCGCGCACGGAGGCCATGATCGACGGCCTGCTGGCCCGCATGACGATCGAGGAGAAGGTCGGCCAGCTGATCCAGGCCGACATCGGCTCCGTGACGCCGGCCGATCTGGCGACCTATCCGATCGGATCGATCCTCGCGGGCGGAAACTCGGCCCCGGGCGGCAACGAACGGGCGCCGCTGGCGGACTGGGTCGCCTTGTCCCGCGCCTTCCGCGCGGCGGCGGCGAACCGTCCCGGCGCGGCCATTCCGCTAATGTTCGGCATCGACGCCGTCCACGGCCATAACAATATCGTCGGCGCGACCCTGTTTCCGCACAATATCGGCCTGGGCGCGGCGCGTGACCCGGGCCTGATCGAGCGGATCGGCGCGGCCACCGCCCAGGAAGTCGCCGCCTCGGGGGCGGACTGGACGTTCGGCCCGACCCTCGCGGTGCCGCGCAACGACCGCTGGGGCCGCTCGTACGAGGGCTACGGAGAGAACCCGGAGATCGTCTCCAGCTACGCGGGACCCATGACGCGCGGCCTGCAGGGCGAACTGGTGGCGGGCCGGTCTCTCTCGCGCGATCACATCGCCGGATCGGCCAAGCATTTCCTCGCGGACGGCGGCACGACGGACGGCGTCGACCAGGGCGATGCGGTGATCCCGGAGGCCGAACTCATCGCCCTCCACGCCCAGGGCTATGTGCCGGCCATCGACACCGGCGTCCTGACGGTCATGGCCTCTTTCTCGAGCTGGAACGGCGTGAAGATCACGGGCAACCACTCGCTGCTGACGGATGTCCTGAAGGGGCGAATGGGCTTCGAGGGCTTTGTCGTGGGGGACTGGAACGCCCACGGCCAGATTCCCGGCTGCAGCAACGAAAGCTGCCCCGAAGCCATCAACGCCGGGCTGGACATGTTCATGGCGCCGGACAGCTGGCGCAACCTCTACGTAAACACCTTGGCGCAGGCACGGGCAGGGGAGATCCCGGCCGCTCGCCTCGATGACGCCGTGCGTCGCATCCTCAGGGTCAAGATCAAGCTCGGGGTCTTCGATCGCGATCGGTCGCTTGAAGGGCGCGCCGACATCCTCGGTTCAGCGGAGCACCGCGCCCTGGCGCGCGAGGCGGTCCGGAAATCCCTGGTCCTGCTCAAGAACGAAGGCGTGCTGCCGATCCGGCCCGGCGCGCGCGTCCTCGTCGCGGGCGACGCCGCGGATTCCATCGGACAGGCGTCCGGCGGCTGGACGGTGACTTGGCAGGGCGCCGACACGACCAACGCCGACTTCCCCGGCGGCGTCTCGATCTGGGCGGGGCTCGAGGCCGCGGTGAAGGCGAGCGGCGGCGCCGCCGAACTGAGTGCGGACGGATCATGGGCCGCCCGGCCGGATGTCGCCATCGTCGTGTTCGGCGAAACGCCCTACGCCGAATTCCAGGGCGATATCGAAACCCTCGACTTCGAACCCGAGGGGCCGCTGGCCTTGCTGCGCCGTTACAAGGCGGCCGGCATTCCGACGGTCTCGATCTTCCTCAGCGGACGCCCGCTGTGGACGAACCCGGAGATCAACGCCTCGGACGCCTTCGTCGCGGCCTGGCTGCCCGGCACGGAAGGGGCCGGCGTGGCCGATGTGCTGGTCGCGGGTCCCGACGGCCGGGCGCCGTTCGACTTCACGGGCCGTCTGTCCTTCTCCTGGCCGCGAGACGCGGGCCAGGACGTCCTGAACGTGGGCGAGCCGGGCTATGCGCCGCAGTTCGCCTATGGCTACGGCCTCAGCTATGCGGCGCCGGCCCGCACCGGCGCGCTGTCCGAGGATCCCGGCGTGACCGTCAGCCGAAGCAATGTCGATCGCTACTTCACCGACGGCCGCGTCCAGTCGCCCTGGTCGTTGATGCTGCGGGACGAGGGCGGCGACAGCCGGGCGGGCGCTATTCTGGCCGCGACCAGCCCGCGCGGCGCCTTGCAGGTTCGATCGACGGACGGCGCGGCGCAGGAAAGCGCGATGAGCCTGACGTTCAGCGGGCCGGCCGAAGCCCTGATCACGGGACCGCCCGTCGATCTGTCCCGCCAACGTAACGGCGACATGGTGCTGGGATTCTCGATCCGTCTCGACGGGCCGCTTTCCGGACCGTTGGAGCTCGGTTTCGGGCGGGCGCGCACCGACATCGCGCCACTATTGCGCGACGCCCGTCCGGGCGTCTGGCGCTCGATCCGGATTCCGCTGGCCTGTTTCGACGGGGATGGTTCGGGCGTGGCGGCTCTGGAAACGCCGTTCCTGCTTCGATCAGGGCAAAACCAGCGCGTGTCGGTCGCGGAGATCGGCCTGATCAGCAACGAAGGCGGGCTGGGTTGCCCGGCGGTGGGGCCGCGCTAGCGGCCGGCACGGGCTCAGGCGGAGATCTGGAGCCGGAAAAGCCGACACGCGGTTGTCGGTTTCTCCGGCTTTCGCGATTCCGGTCCATTGAAATCAATGTCAAATCGACAGGTTGCCGTTTCCTCGTGAGCTGAGCTCGCTGCGGGCGGCCGAGACATGGTCGAAGGGCATGGGCTTCAGCCGTGTCGCGCTGGGTGTTTTCGCGAGCAACGATTGCGGGCGGCGCTTCTGCGAGACCGCTGGATTTCGGCCCGAAACTTCCGCGTGGTGAAGCGACGCTAGCAAGGCGACTTGAGTAGAAGCGGCCCGTTGGGGGCTGCGGCGCCGAGGTCCGCTCCATGGCGCAATCGCGCCGTCATTTTACGCTCTAGGTCACGGCGTTGCTTTGGTGGGGGGATGGCCGCCGGCGTGTTGGGAGGGTGAGGGGCGTCGCCAGCCGTCCCCCGGCATCGACCTTGCGCCATGAGCGGCGCCCGACGGACGCGCCTACCGTGGCTGTCCTGCAACGCTCGCTTGAACCGGTCCCCGCAAAGCGCCTTTCGGCGTATCGATGCGCAGAAAGCGAACCAATTGGTATATTATAAATTCTGAAAGACCGGTCCAACTGGCTTGACTTAGTGGTCCGCCCAAGGAAGCTTCGGGCCAACAAAACAAAAGGCTCAAGGGAGGGCCGCATGCAGGTTTGCTTTGGCGCGCGGAGGCCGCGCGCAGTCGCGCGTGGTCGGTCGATCTTGCTGGCGGGTGCGTCGGCGATCTGTTGGGCGGCCGCCGCGCCGACTTTCGCCCAGGACGCCCCGGTCGTCACCGAGGACGCCACCCTCGACGAGGTCGTCGTCACCGGCACCCGCCGCACGATGCAGACCTCCATAGAAACCAAGCGCCAGGAAGCCACCATTGTGGACGCCCTGACGGCCGATGAAATCGGTGATCTGCCGGCCCTGTCGGTGGGGGAGGCGATCGAGACCATCACCGGCGCGGCGTCCCACCGCGAGAAGGGCGGCGCATCTGAAATCGCCATTCGCGGCATGGGGCCGTTCCTGGGCGCCTCCACCTTCAACGGTCGCGAGGCCTCCAACGGCAGCGGCGACCGATCGGTCAACTTCAACCAGTTCCCCTCCGAACTGATCAACCAGATCAAGGTCTACAAGACCCAGCAGGCCAATCTGATCGAGGGCGGCGTGTCCGGCCTGGTGGAACTCGGCACCCTGCGGCCGCTGGATTTCAACCGACGTCGCATCCAGATCGAGGGAAAGATCAACTACAATCCTTATGAGGATCGGCTGCTGAACGAGCCCTCCCCGGGCTATCGGGGGACCCTCAGCTTCGTGGACCAGTTCGATCTGGGCGGTCTGGGCAAGCTCGGCCTGTCGCTGGGCTTCCAGCGCAACGACGTCACCAATCCGGAAGAGGTCTACAACGCCAGCTCGACCTGGGTGGCCTGTAACGCCAGCACCACCCAGACCGGCAACTGCGCCGAGGTGTCACGCGCCCAGGCCGCGGCCGGCACGCCCTTCTATCTGGTTCCGAACAGCTACATCTTCCGTCAGATCGAGGAAGACGACACCCGCGACGCCTGGTTCGGCGCGATCCAGTGGCGGCCGAACGACCGCCTGAACATCAACCTCGATTATCAGTACTCCGATCGCTCCTACAATGAGCGGCGCAACGAGCTGGGCATTTCGGAAGGCCGCTATGGCCTGACCAATCGGGTCGTTGACGAGAACCACGTGCTGCTGGCCGTGACCGGCAACAGCTCCATCGAGACCAACTCGACCTTCAAGAACCGTTCCGAGACCTATGAGGGCGCGGGTCTGAACGTCGAGTATTTCGTGAACGAGTCCCTGACCCTGAGGGGCGACGTGTCCTGGTCGCACACCTTGCGCAACGAGACCGACCGCAATGTTCGCCTGCGCTCGGATCCGCTGGACATCTACGGCGTCCGCACCCCGATGAACAATCAGCGGGTGCCCTACACCATGGATCTGCGCAACGGTCCGGTCCCGACCTTCACCATCGATCCACGTTTCGACATCACCAACCACGATCTGTTCAGCGACGACGCCCGCATCCGCCGCGACCAGAGCCAGCGCGATCACGAGATCTTCGCAAGCCGGTTTGACGCCACCTATGAGCCTTCGGACGGGTTCTTCACCGCCTTTGACGCCGGCGTCCGCTACTCGACGATGACGTTCAAGGACTTCGACAATCGGGTCGAGTTCACCCAGGACGATCGCGCGGTGGACCGCGCCGCCAACCTGTTGTGTCGTACGGCCTTCCCGCAGACCGACTTCCTGGACAGCTCGTCGTCGAACAGCATCAAACGATGGGCGACCTTCGACGCCGTCTGTCTGTTCGAAGCCTATTCGGGGGTGCCGGACACCGGCCTGCCGCTCGACATCCGCGCCGTTGAGAACCGCGACGTCTCGGAAGACGTCTGGGCCGGCTACGGCATGGCCAGCTTCGCCGGCATGGCCGGCGACCTGCCGTTCCGCGGCAATGTCGGTCTGCGTGTCGTGGACACGCAGGTCGCCTCCAAGGGCCTGCGCGCCGATCTGAACGTGGTGGACAACGGCGACGGCACGATCAGCCTGGTCCCGACCGGCGAGTTCGATGAAACGGTCATCGAGCACGGCACCACGCGCTGGCTGCCCAGTCTGAACCTGACCTTCGAGCTGAAGGACGACCTGCTGCTGCGTGGCGGTCTCTTCCGCGCCATGTCGCGTCCGGCGCCGAGCGCCCTGGGCGCGGGGCGGATCATCACCGTCGACAGCGGCGCGGACTATTCGAACGTGGCCGAGGCCCTGCGCAACATCACCGCCAACGGCAGCCCGCGCCTCGAGCCGCTGATGTCGTGGAACGCGGACCTGTCGCTGGAATACTACGCCAACCGCGACTCGATGTTCGCCTTGGCGGTATACGCCAAGCAGTTCACCGGGGGCTTCCGGCCCGTCGCCTATGACGAGACCTTCGTCATCGATGGCCAATCGGTCACCGTGCCGGTCGTCCAGACCGAGAACAGCGACGACGAAAGCACCCTGCTGGGTTTCGAGGTCACGGGAGCCTACCGCTTCTCAAGCCTGCCGGCGCCGTTCGACGGCTTGGGGATCAAGGTCAGCTACAGCTACGCCGACCTGGACTTCGAGAATGAGGATGTCCGCCTGGGCGATGTCATCGACGCCGCGACGGGGGTGGTGACCGAGGGCATGATCCCGCCCGCCGGTCTTTCGGGTCTGTCCAAGGACGTTCTGTCGGCCCAGATTTACTACCAGATCGGCGACCTGGATCTGCAGGCGATCTATAAGTACCGCTCCGACTATTATCAGGACTTCGTCGGCGGCAATTCGCAGCTGCGCTACGTCCATGGGGCAGGAACGGTGGACTTGCGGGCCAGCTACCAGTTCGGCCGCGACACCCGACTGCAGTTCGAGGCGATCAACATCACCGATGAACCGCGCATCGAGGATATGCCGGTGTGGGGATCGACCCGCGGCTACTACGCCTACGGGAGCAAATACTACGTCTCGATGCGGCGCAGGTTCTGATCGAGTGAGGGGTGTCGGACCGATTGGCCCGACGCCCCGGTTCGGCTAGGCTGCACGTATGAGTCAGAAGCGCCTATTCCATACCGTATCCGAACAGATCCTGCAGTTGATCGCGGATGAGGGCTACGGCCCTGGCGCGAAGCTGCCGGGCGAACGCGAGTTGGCGGAGCAGTTCGGCGTCAGCCGCGTCACGGTGCGTGAAGCCGAGGTGGCGCTGCAGGCCCAGGGCAAGCTGGTCATCAAGACGGGTTCCGGCGTCTTCGTTTGCGGCGTCGCGGCCCCCCACGCCCTGCCGACGGTCAGTCCCTTCGAGGTGACGGAGGCCCGCTCCCTATTCGAATCCGAAGCGGCCGCCTTGGCCGCCTCGGTGATCACGCCGGAGGCGCTGGAGCGTCTTGAGTATCTTGTCCGGTCGATGGACGGGAGCAATCCCGACCTGGACGCCGACGCCGCCGACCGGGAGTTTCACCGGGTCATCGCGGCGTCCGCCAACAATGTCGCCGTTTTGCACACCATTGAAACCCTGTGGCGCATGCGGACCGAGCAGCCGCAGGTGATGGCCGCTCACAAGGCGATCTGCGAGATCGACGACTCCTCCCGGGTCGAGGAGCACATGGCCATTCTCCATGCTCTTCAGGCGCGCGATCCGTCGGGCGCCCGGCGCGCCATGCGCGCCCACTTCAACCGCCTTCTATCGGCCATGCTAGACGCCAGCGCGGCCCAGGCGCAGCAGGAGCTGGAACGCCAGACGGCGGCCAGCCGCGAACGGTTCCTGATCAGCACCCGAGCAGTCTAGCGACAATCGACCGGACCAATTGGTCTGTAATCTATACCGGTTTTTCAGAACCAAGTGGTTGGCGCGGCCGGTTCTTACTGTTAGCGTCCCCCTGTCGGCCGCAGAGCCGTCAGCGAGTCCGCGTCAAGCCGGACCGAATGGGAGGCGAGAATGTTTGCCAGATGGGCGGCCGCCGCGGCCGTATTGCTTTGGGCGGGAGCCGCCGCAGCCCAGACCTCGACCGTGGTCAACGATCCGCAGGCGTATCAGCGGGCCGTTCGCGCCGCGAAACCGGGCGACACCATCGTCCTGGCGGACGGCGTATGGACCGACTTCCAGATCCTGTTCGACGCCGAGGGGCAGCCGGGCCGCCCCATCACCCTGACGGCCCAGACGCCGGGGCGGGTCATTCTGTCGGGGCAATCCAATTTGCGCATGGCCGGTCGGCAGCTGGTGGTGTCGAACCTCGTCTTTCGTGACGGCTACTCACCGACCGGAGAGGTGATCTCGTTCCGCCGTTCGCGGGATCGTCGCGCGGTGGAGAGCCGCGTCACCGGCGTGGTCATCGACGGCTTCAACAAGCCGGATCGCGGGACCTCGGACAACTGGGTGGCCCTGTACGGCTCGCACAATCGCTTCGACCACAACCATCTGACGGGCAAAACCAATCTGGGCACCACCCTGGTCGTCGTCCGCGACGAGCAGCAGGGGCTCGATAACCGGCACCGCATCGACCACAACTATTTCGGCCCGCGCCCGAACCTGGGCTCGAACGGCGGCGAGACGATCCGCGTCGGCTCCAGCGCCGACTCCCTGTCGGCATCGAACACCGTGGTCGAGAATAACTGGTTCGAGGGCTGCGACGGCGAGGTGGAGATCGTCTCCAACAAGTCGGGCGGCAACACCTACCGCGGCAATGTCTTCTTCCAATCGCGCGGGGCCCTGGTGCTGCGTCACGGCGCCGGAAATCTGGTCGAGTCCAACGTCTTCATCGGCGGAAACAAGCCGCACACCGGCGGCATACGCATCATCAACGGAAACCAGACCGTCCGGAACAACTACATGGAAGGCCTGGCGGGCGACGGCTTCGGCTCGGCCTTCAGCATCATGTACGGCGTGCCGGACTCGCCGATCAACCGCTACCATCAGGTGGACAATGCGGTGATCGAGAACAACACCATCATCGGCGCGCGCAGCATCTTCCTGGGCGCCGGCATGGATGAGGAGCGGTCGGCCGCGCCGATCAACAGCCGCTTCGCCAACAACCTGATCGTCGCCGCGGACGGCCGCCGCGATCCAGTACGTGTTCTGGGCGATCTGTCCGGCATCGCCTTCGCGGGAAACATCCAGAGCCCGGCGGTATCGGACAGCCTGACCCGGGGCTTCGAGGGCCGCGCGGTCACCCTGACCCGCGGACCCGGCGGGCTTCTGGTCCCGAACGGGCTTGACGGCGTCGGCGCCTCGCGGGACCTGCGCATCGTGGCCCGGGGCGGCACGGGGGTGGACTGGTATCCCAAGCACGGCCAGCAACCCCGTCTGGACACCGGCGGGGAGGTGGCGGTGCCGCCCGGCGAGGGCGCTCTGGCCGATGCGGCCGAAGCCGCCGCGCCCGGCGCTGTACTGACCCTGGCCGCGGGACGCTATTCGGTCGATCGCACAATCCTCGTCGACGCCCCGCTGACGGTGCGAGGACCCGCCGAGGGTGAGGCCGAGATCTCCTTCTCCCGTCCGGCGCTGTTCCAACTCCAACGGGGCGGCTCGCTGAAGCTGTCGCGCGTGGCCGTCACCGGGCGCGACGCGCCCGACGAGGTCGGCAATGCGGTGATCAGAGTCGCGGCCGGTTCGAACGCCGCCAATTTCGAGATCATCGTCGAGGACAGCCGGGTCTCGGACCTGATCGTCAATCGAGGGTTCGATGTCATCGCCCTGGGCAAGGGCAGCATGGCGGATCGGGTGCTGCTCAAGGGCGTCACGGTGGACAACGTCAGCGGCGCGGTCGTTTCAGCCGCCGCCGAAACCGACGACCGTGGGACCTACAACGTCGAGACGATCCGGATAGAAGGCGGGACCTTTCGCCGGGTCGGCGGGCCGGTTGTCGACCTGTATCGCGGCGGTACGGACGAGAGCACCTTTGGGCCGCGCCTGTCGGTGACCGACGCGGTCTTCGACAAGGCGGGGTCCGTCACGACCCCCGCCTTGTTGATGCGCGGGGTCCAGTTCGCCGAGGTCACGGGCAACCGGCTGACCGACAGCGGCGCCATTCGCTTCAGCCATCGTGTCGGTGAACCCGTACTGGTCGTTCGCGACAACCAGTTGGTGCGCACGCCGCCGCTTGAGTCCGACGCCGCCTCGGTGGCGGTCCTGCCGGAGACTTTGTGATGATCCTCAGGCTTTCCCTGTCGGCCCTGCTGCTGGCCGGAGCGGTGACCGGCGCGACGCCTGCCGCAGCCGCTGCGGTCCCGTCCGCCGTGGTCCAGGCCCGGACGGCGACGACGCCCGTATTGACCAGTCCCGACGACTGGCGGCGCATGGCCGAGGCTGGCGGTCAGTATCCCATGTTCGCCGCCGAGCAGGCGCGGGTCGAACGGATGGTGCGCGCCGCCATGGGGCGCGAGATCGACGTGCCGGTCCCGCGCGATCCGGGCGGCGGCTATACCCATGAACAGCACAAGCGGAACTATCAGGCGATCTATAACGCCGGGGCCCTGTACCGCCTGACCGGCGATCGCGCCTACGCCGACTTCGCGCGCGACCTGCTGCTGAAGTACGCCGATCTGTATCCGACCCTGGGCGCCCACCCGGCCGGACGCGGCCAGATTCCGGGCCGCATCTTCTGGCAGACGCTGAACGACTCCGTCTGGCTGGTCTATTCGATCCAGGGCTATGACGCGATCCGCGAGACGCTGAGCGCCGAGGACCGTGAGAAGATCGACGGCCAGGTCTTCCGCCGCATGGCGCGTTTCCTGTCGGACGAGACGCCGAACAATTTCGAGCGCATCCACAACCACGCCACCTGGGCCGTCGCCGCCGTCGGCATGACCGGCTACGTCCTGCGCGACGCCGAGATGTCCGAGAAGGCCTTGATGGGTCTCAAAAGGGATGGCTCGGCCGGCTTCATCGCCCAGATCAATCAACTGTTCTCGCCGGACGGCTACTACGAGGAAGGGCCGTACTATCAGCGCTATGCGTTGGCGCCCTTTATCATTTTCGCGCGGACGATCGAACAGAACGACCCGGAACGCGGCATCTTCCACCACCGTGACGGCGTGCTGTTGAAGGCCGTCGACGCGGTGATCCAGTCCAGCTACGGCGGCTACTTCATCCCCATCAACGACGCGATCCTGGACAAGGGGCTGGACACCGAGGAACTGGTGACCGGCGTGGCCGTCGCCTATGCGCGATCGCAGGACTCCGGCCTGCTGTCCATCGCTGAGCGGCAAGGGCGCACCCTGCTGTCGCCGGACGGCCTGCGCGTGGCCCAGGGCGTGGCGGAGGGCCGGGCGCGTCCGTTCGACTTCCGCTCGATTCTGTTGCGCGACGGCGCCGACGGCGCGCACGGCGGCCTAGGCATCCTGCGCGAGAACGGCGAGGACGGTCAGGCCCTCGTGTTCAAGGCCACGGCCATGGGCATGGGCCACGGCCATTTCGACAAGCTGAACTGGCTCTTCTACGACAACGGCCAGCGGGTGGTGACCGACTACGGCGCCGCGCGGTTCCTGAACATCGAGGCCAAGGCGGGCGGCATCTATCTGCCGGAGAACAACAGCTGGGCCAAGGCGACCGTCGCGCACAACACCCTGGTGGTGAACGAACGCAACCAGTTCGGCGGCGACTGGCGCATCGGCGAGGATCGGGCGCCTGAAGTGCTGTTCTTCGAAAAGGGGGAGGGGACCCAGATCGTTTCCGCCCGCCAGACAGGGGCCTATGACGGCGTGGTCTTCACCCGCACCCAGGCGCTGGTCGAGCATCCGGATCTGGGCCTGCCGATCGTCATCGACCTATTGCGGGCCACCAGTTCGACGGCGGCGCGGTTCGACCTGCCGCTGCACTACAACGGCCACATCATGAACGTCGGCTTCGAAGCTCAACGGGCCGTGGCCGAGCGGCCGGTGCTCGGCCGCGCCGACGGCTATCAGCACTTGTGGGTCGACGCCTCCACGGCGGCGGCGGAGCAGACCCGAAGCCTGACCTGGTTGCTGGACGGCCGCTTCTACACCTGGCGCTTCGGAGCCAGCGCGCCGTCGCGCGCCATCCTCGCCGAAAGCGGCGCCAACGACCCCAGCTTCAACCTGCGTCGCGAGCCGCTGTTGATCCAGCGTGTCGACGGCCAGTCCGAGGTGTCCTTCTTCGGCGTGCTCGAGCCGCACGGTCGCTACGACGGCACGGCCGAGACGGTGACCGGCGCCGACAGCCGCATTCAAGACGTCAAACGGGTGCGCGGCGACGGGGCGGAGGTGATCGTCCTGACACTGGCCTCGGGCAAGACCCTGGCCCTGGGCATAGCCGACGATGTGACGGCGGGCGTGGCCCATTCGGTCTCGGCCGACGGGCAGACCTGGCGCTGGAGCGGCCCCTGGGCCCGACTGGATCGATAGAGAGGCCGGCGCGCAGGCGACCGACCCGTGACGGGAGTGCGAGAGTGATGCAGAAACGATCCGCAGTGCGGTGGCTGATCATCGGCCTCATCGCCGTGGCCACGGTGATCAACTACATCGACCGCAACGCCCTGGCGGTGATGTGGCCGGAGATCGCCGACGACATTGGCGCGACCAAGGAGGACTACGCTCTTCTGGTCACCGTCTTCATGCTGTTCTACGCGGCCGGCCAGTTCGTCTTCGGCCGGTTGTTCGACAAGATCGGCACCCGGATGGGCTTCGCCCTGTCGATCGGGGTCTGGTCGATCTCGATCGCCCTGCACGCCGTCGCCAATTCGATCACCTCTTTCGGCGTCTTCCGCGCCGTGCTGGGCATCAGCGAGGCCGGCGCCTGGCCGGGCGCGGTCAAGGCGAACGCAGAGTGGTTCCCCCCCAGGGAACGCGCCTTCGCCCAAGGCATCTTCAACGCCGGCGCCTCGATCGGCGCCATCATCTCGGCGCCGCTGATCGCCCTGCTGTTCCTGTGGTTGGGCTGGAAGGGCACCTTCATCCTTGTCGGCGCCCTGGGCTTCATCTGGTTGCTGCCCTGGCTGGTTATCTACCGCGCGGGTCCGGACAAGCATCCTTGGGTCAGCGAGGCCGAACGGGTCCTGATCCTGGACGCCCAGGCCGACGCCGGCGGCCCGGTCGGTCCGATCTACACCCCGACGCTGAAGCAGATGATGTCCCATCGCCAGAGCTGGGGCCTGGTCCTCTCGCGCTTCTTCCTGGACCCGATCTGGTGGCTGTTCGTGTCCTGGCTGCCGATCTATCTGGCCGAGACCTTCAACTTCGACATCAAGCAAATCGGCATCTTCGCCTGGGTGCCCTTCGTCGGCGCCATGATCGGCAGCCTGTCCGGCGGCTGGCTGTCGGGCAAGCTGATCGCGTCGGGCTGGAGCGCCGACCGCGCCCGCAAGTGGGTCATCACCCTGGGCTGCGTCATCATGGCGCCGGCGCTGCTAGGGGCCGTCCTGGCGACCGACCCGACCCTGGCGGTGCTGACCATCGCGGTGGTTCTGTTCGGCTTCCAGGTCGCCATCGGCAACATCCAGACCATTCCGGGCGACCTGTTCCACGGCAAGTCCGTGGGGTCGCTGGCCGGCGTCGGCGGCATGGCGGCCGTGGCCGGGACCCTGATCACCACCTGGCTGGTGCCGACGATGACCAAGGTCTCCTACGCCCCGATCTTCATCCTGGTGGCGTCGCTCATCCCGCTGAGCCTGATCGCGATCTGGTGGATCACCGGACCGGTCCGGAAGCTGGATGCTCCAGACAGCGAGACGTCCGGCGCCCGGGCTCCGGGCGACCAGGCCTGACAGCGTTTCCAATCCCTTCTTCCCTTAGGACCACGACAGACATGACGTTCAAGAACAAGGTGGCCATCGTCACCGGTGGCGGCCGCGACATCGGCCGGGCCGTTTCGCTTCAACTGGCGGCTGAGGGGGCGAAGGTCTGCATCAACTTCGCCAATGACGAAGCCAGCGCGCAGGAAACTCTGCGCCTGATCCAGGAGGCCGGCGGCGAAGCGATCCTGCACCGCGCCGACGTCACGGACGCCGCGGCCGTGGACGGGCTGGTCGCCGCGACCCAGGCGGCTTTCGGCCGCAAGATCGACGTGCTGGTCAACACGGCCGGCGGCATGGTGGCGCGCAAGCCGCTGGCCGAGATCGACGAAGGCTTCTTCCACACGGTCATGGACCTGAACCTGAAGTCGGTCTTCCTGACCACAAAGGCCGTGGTTCCGCACATGGAGGCGGGCGCCGCCATCGTGAACTTCGCCTCGCTGGCCGGCCGTGACGGCGGCGGTCCCGGCGCGGCGATCTACGCCACGTCGAAGGCCGCTGTGATGACCTTCACCCGCTCGATGGCCAAGGAACTGGGCCCCAAGGGCATTCGTGTGAACGCCCTGTGCTGCGGCATGATCTCGACCCGTTTCCATGACGACTTCACCAAGCCCGAAGTCCGCCAGGCCGTGGCGAACGGCACGCCTCTGCGTCGCGAAGGGCGTCCTGAGGAAGCCGCCGCGACGGCGGTGTTCCTGGCGTCCGACGCGGCCGGCTTCATGACCGGCGCCAACGTCGACGTGAACGGCGGAACCTTCTTCTCTTGATCCTGAACGCCGAGGGGTGCTGACGATGCGTGGTATGATGACGGCCGTGGCGTGCGCCGCCGCCCTGGTCCTTGCGGCCGGCCCCGTCCGAGCCCTGGCCGCTTCCGGCGAGCCGGTCTGGGTCGCGGCCTGGACCGCTTCGGCGGCCCCGGACCGCAAGGATGGAACGCCCGAGGCGCCGGTGCTGTTCAACGCACAGACCGTGCGTCAGGATATGCGGATGGGGACTTCGGCGACCGCCCTGCGGTTCCGTGTCACCAACGAATTGGGCGTCGCCCCCCTGCACCTCGACGACCTGTCCGCGCGCCTGACGAACAGGCAAGGCGCCGTCGTGCCCGTCACCTTCGGCGGCCGAAGCGAGGTGGTCATCCCGGTCGGGGCGGCCTGGATCAGCGATCCGGTCGCGCTGACGGTGCCGGCGTTCGGCGACGTATCACTGAGCATCCACTTCCCGGAGGCGACCCAGCCGGCCGTGCGTCGCACGCCGGTGCGGATCGTCGAGGGGCGTGGCGACGTGCCGGACAGCGCCCGCGTCGTCCGCCGTCAGAACGTCATCTCAGCCGTCTACGCCCAGCGTGACAGCGCCCCGACCGTGGTGGTCGCCCTGGGCGATTCCATCACCGAGGGGGCGACGGCGACGCTGGACGCGCACCGGGAGTGGACCAGCCTTCTGGCGCGCCGCTTCGAGGCGACCTGCCCGGGCCAAATCGTCGTGCTGAACCAGGGCATCAGCGGCAATAGGCTGATGGACCACGGCCGCAGCCATTCCGCCCTCGCGCGGTTGGACCGTGACGTCATGGCCCTGCCGCAGGTCGACTATGTGATCCTGCTCGAGGGCATCAACGACATCCGTCACAACGGCGATCCGGCCCGCCCGGGACGAAACGCGGCGGACATGATCCTCGGCTACCGTCAGGTGGTCAGTCGGTTGCATGACCGGAATATCCGCGTCATGGGCGGCACCTTGACGCCCTTCGAGGGCTCTGAGCGCTATGAGCCTGTGTCCGAGGGCACGCGGCAGGCGCTGAACCGCTTCATCCGCGAGGACGGGGTGTTCGACGGGGTGATCGACTTCGACGCCGCTGTCCGCGACCCGGCCAAACCGGAGGGCTTCCGCGAAGGAGCCAGCCGCGACGACCGCCTGCATCCAAGCGATGAAGGGTATCGCCTGATGGCCGAGAGCATCGATCTGGCCCTGTTCGGCTGCCGCCCGGCATGAATGATCCGATGACCGGCTGGGCGGTCCCGGCCGCCGAAGGCCGGGCCTGGGACTGTGTCGCTCTGGGCGAAGTCATGCTGCGCCTCGATCCCGGCGAGGACCGGGTGCGTAGCGCCCGTGCCTTCAACGTCTGGGAAGGCGGCGGCGAGTACAACGTCGCGCGCGGCCTGAGCCGCACCTTCCGCCGTCCGACCGCGGTGCTGACAGCCCTGCCGCGCAACGAACTGGGCGTGTTGACCGAGTCCCTGATCGCCTCGGCGCGGGTCGATGTCCGTCATGTCCTGTGGCGCGAGTGGGACGGCATCGGGCGGAACACCCGTATGGGACTGAACTTCACCGAGCGGGGGTTCGGCGTCCGGGCGCCCTTGGGCGTGTCGGACCGGGCCAACTCCGCCGCCTCGGCCCTGACGCCCGAGGATTTCGACTGGGACGCCCTGTTCGGCTCCGGCGGCGCGCGTTGGCTCCACACCGGCGGCATCTTCGCGGCTCTGTCGGAGAGCACGGCGCGCACCGCCGTCGCGGCGGTGAAGGCGGCGCGTCGGCATGGGGTGCCGGTCTCCTACGACCTGAACCATCGCGCCAGCCTGTGGAACAGCCATCCCGATCCATCGGCGGCGCGCGAGGTGAACCGCTGCATCATCGCCGAGGCCGACCTGCTGTTCGGCGATGACCATGGACTGCGCGCCTGTCTGGGGCTGACCGACGATTGGGCCGGTCGCCGCGGCTGGCCGACGGATCCCGCGCCCCCGGCTAGGGCGGCCACTCTGGCCTTCGGCATGTTCCCGAACCTGAAGGGCGTCGCCTATACGCTGCGCGATCCGCGCAGCGCTTCGGCGAACAGCTGGCAGGGCGTCTTCCATGACCGGATCGATCGGCACGTCTCGGTGCTGCGATCCGATCTGGAAATCCTAGATCGGGTGGGCGGCGGCGACGCCTTCGCCTCGGGCGTCATCCACGCCCTGCTGAACGGCGAGGACGGACGGCGCGCCGCCGAACTCGGTGCAGCCCACGGCGCCCTGGCCATGACCACGCCCGGCGACAACGCCAATGTCGGTGAGGACGAGGTCGAGGCCCTGGTCCGCGGCGACAAGGCCGCCGCCCGGCGCTGAGCGGAGGCGGAGAGGTTCGGAGCAAGAGGCCCGAAGCCATCCGGCGCGCCCGAACGGCCGGCGTTGGTCACGGGCCGGCCGAGTCCTTCCAGCTCCGCCTGGAGCCGGACCGGAAGGGCCGCCCCCGGGGCGCAGGCCGTAGCCGGCGGTCAGGGAGTCGCCGAGCAGGGTCAGCCGGGACGGCTCAAGCGGCCAGGGTTCGCAGCTCAAGCGGCTCCGAGCAGAAGCCAAAGGCGGGATTGGCCAGCACCGAGACCGCGCGTTCGCCGTCATAAAGGGCGATGGTCTCGAACGCCGGCCAGAGCTCGGCCAGCCGGGCGAGTTCCGCGTGCGCCGCCTCGTCGTCCGCCGCGCCGAGAGCCGCGATCTCGCGGACCGGCGCGCCTGGCAGGTTGACGATGCAGTAGTAGGACATCACGCCACTCTCTTTCACGACGGCGCCGGAAACGGCGGACCCCGTCCAAGGTTCCCTGCCGAGTGAAAGCGGGCAGGGGGACAACGGGCACGGGTCGCACGCCGCCGACAGCGCCAAGGGCTCCGCCCCCTCGCGCCAGTCAGGGCGAAGCGGCTGCGCCGTCGGGCCGGCGGGTCCAACGGGCCCTAGCTATCCTGGTCTCGCCGACGGGGAGGGTTTCAGGCGCGGTTCGCGTGCCTGAATCCATGTAGTCATAAAGCGCCGACGGCCGTAAGCGGCTCAGGTCGCCCGCTCACGGGGCAGGCGGTCAGCATGTTGAAGGCGTCGATCGAGATGGTCATCTCCCGGCGGAGCCAGGTAGTGAAAGCGCGCTCCGCGGCGCTCTGAACCTGGCGGCGGCCGGACCGGTACAGGCGATAGGCGGCGTTCAGTGGTCGGGCCTCGCCGCCGCACCGGCGCAGGCGGCCGTCGGCAAGGAAGGGTTCGGCCAGTGTAACCAGCCCTGTTTGATTCCCGCGTTTGTCACGGTTGATTGCCGACCCTAGCCTCGCAAAACCCGCGCAAAATTTCTGCTGAATCCACAATTGCTCCTCGACGCCTGATCCAGAATTACTACCGTCTGGGCCAAAGTAGCATTTCTGAATTCCCTGCCGTCTAGTGCGAGGCTGCATTAGGGCGTTTGGTCATTGGCGATAGGAATCGCCGATCAATGCCATCTGGACCCAGAGATCATGAGGAGTGGCTAAGGCAACGGTTCTACGTTGCTCGGCGCATCGCTGCCGGCGAGTTCGGTGGCTTCGCTCTTTCAACGAGCGTGCTCAAGGCGACGCTGCAGGTCTCCCTGAAGACCCATCAAGGCGACATCAGGCGCGCCAAGATATTTGAGACATTCGAACAATGGCGGCCCGCAAAGACAGGCCCCAAGCCCGGAACTCGAACGTCCACTCGGGTAGCCCGCGTCATCGAAGAATGGGCCTATCAACGCGCGGGCGAAAAGCGGAACGATCGGAAGCTCAGCCGTGACCTTGCTTCTCATTTCGAGCTCCTAGGCCTGTCAGCCAGTGAGCAGCCCTCGGAGTCGACGATCACGCGGGCCCTCATCGGGATATACGAGCGCGATCCGGCGCATTTCGCCGCCCAGCGCCACGGAAGGCAGGGGCGGCGGCTCCACATGTTGCAGAAGGGATCGCTGGAGGCGGAGCGTCCACTCCAGTACGTGGTCATCGATCACACGCCCGGTGACGCCCGATGCTTCAGCATCGAGGGGAAGGAGGTGATCATCAGACCGACGCTGACCACGGCGAGCGACGTGTTCACGGGCGTCTACCTGGCGGGCTTCCTTTCGAGATTTCCGCCCAGCCGACAGACCGTGGCCTTGGCCATGGCGATGATCACGACCGACAAAACCAGCATGCTGCGCAGCTATCTCGTCCCCGGAGAGTGGGAGTGCGCGGGAGTTCCTGAGTGCATCATGGTGGACGGCGCAGCGGAGTTTGCGAATGATACCTTCAAATGGTCGTGCGACCGGTACTCCATCGATCTTGAGATCGGGCTGCCGGGGCTTCCTGAAGCCCGGTCAAGGCACGAGCGATCTTTCCGGACGCTGAACTCCGACATCCATGAATGGCCAGGCGCCACGCTCAGCAATCCGCAAGAGCTGAAAGCCCATGGCGGCGAGCGGCCCGTTGAACTGTCATTCGAGGAAGCGCAACGCCGCTTGTTGCTGGCGATCATGGAATTCAACAACGAAACCTTTTCCGGCATGGAGCCGCCGCGCATCTTCAAGTGGCGCCAGTACGTCAAGGCGCACCCCGCACGCCGCTTCGAAACCCTCGATCAGCGCACGACCTTCATAGACTTCCTGCCGCACAAGTTCGCCAAGCTTCAGGCTAGCGGGATTCAGTTTGAAAACTGCTGGTTCAGATCCGGGGATCTTGCGAAACCTCTGTTCGAAAATACCAAGCAAGTCCGTTTTCATTGGGATCCCCGCGACACGACCGAGATCTACGTCTCGATCGCCGATGGTCCCTATCTAACGATCCCGAGGGCGACGCGGCGGCATGCGCCGCGGGATTTGTACGAGCTGCGCTTGTACAACAAGGGGCTTCGCGAGAAAGCCAACGAGGCCAAGGACTCCCTGCTGCTGGCGCAAATCCGGGCCGCCAAGAAGGCTGACGTGTCCGGGTACCTTCGCCACATGAGCGATGATTTCGCCCCCGAACGGCTGCGCCTTCCGCCGCCTGCCCCTACCTCCACCCTGGACCTGTCAGGCTTCGCTCCCAAGCGGCTTGACGTCGACCCGCCTGTTCGGGTGAACGAGCCGCCTCCCGCGCCGGGGCTTGGTGATCGGCCGCCCGCCGGATTGGACGTTCCCGAGTTTCCGACGAGGCTGAAATGACTGCGATCGACCTGGAGTCGTTCGGACACCTGATCCCTGAAGCAGCGCGCCTAGTGAATGCTTCCGAAGCGACGCGGTTCGCCTTCATCGGACGCGACAAGGTGATCGAGACCCCGGCCTTCCAACAGGTTCAGCAATACGGGGAAGAACTGTACGCCCACGCACAGATTCAGCGGCCCCCGAATGGTTTGATCACCGGGCCATCCGGCATCGGCAAGACTCATGCGGTCGAGGCCCTCCTCGACCGCCATCCGCCCCGCCGCCACAAAGCCAGCGGTGAACTGCGGGTGCCGATCCTGATGCTGGAATATCCCCCGGAGCCGAGCAAGCGCTGGTTCGCTACCGCGATCGCCGAGGGGCTGGGCTACACGATGCCCTTGCCCCGCCAGAGCTGTGACATCTACGCTTTGCTGTTGCGGCGCATGGACCTGGCCCGGACTCGCCTCATCATCTGCGAAGAAGTTGGGCAGATCGACGACTGGGGCCGAGAGCACGTTCTTTATTTCTACGGGCTGACCCGGTGGCTTTCCAATCAGACCAAGATCCCGATCATCTACACCGGTACTGATCAGGCCGCCGACCTGATCGACGGCGATGTGCAGCTCAAACGACGCTTCGAACGGCTGCGACTTGATCCGTGGGAGGCCGACGCGAGCTTCGGAGGCTTCATCAAAGCCTATCTGCGAACGCTGCCGCTACGCCACGAAACCGTCGTCGACCTCAGCCTGATCGACCGTGTACATGAAGCGGGGGAGGGGATCACCGACACCGTCGTAAAAATCCTCAACCGGGCGGCCAAGCGCGCCATTCAGACCGGCGCCGAGCGGATTACCGCCTCCGATATCGTCGCCGACGCCGTGTTGCCCCCAGTCACCACGATCGGGCGGCCTCTCGCGCGGCGCCGCAAGCGCAGGCGGCGGGTTTGAATATTGTATCTCGCCGCCCGCCCGGATTCGGGCGCACTCGACAATGGGGGTCCCATTGAGACCTCGGAGGCGTCGGCCGACGTTCAGCTACGCTCCAGCTCCTGTCGAGGACGAGACCCTGGGATCTTGGGTCCAGCGTGCCGCGTGGGGGCAAGAGACTTGCGGCTCCCGGCTTGCCGGCCCGGGCGACATCGACTGGTTTCCACCCACCGAGATCCTGTCGTTGTTGGCCGAGCGGGGCGAGCAGACCATCGAGACGCTCGGAGCCATGGCTTTGAGTCGACGCTATCCCCTCGCCACACGCCGCGACTTCGCCTTGGCCGAGGGTCTCGTATTTCCGGCCTGCCACGCCTTCTGCCCGCTGTGCGCCGGGCGAGATCTGGATCAGTTCGGTCACGTGATCCTGCGCGCTGGGAACGCCGGGCTGTGGCGGCTGACATGCGCGGAGCACCGTTGCCTGCTCGACAGTGTCGAGGCCGAGTATGAGATCACGCCTCACCGGATGATCACCCAACGGCAATGGCTGGATGGCCGCATCCGCGCGGGACGGCCCGCGTTCCCGGCGCCACCGGTCGCGCTGGCTTTCGAACGCGCAATTGAGCGGGCCGGCAAAGCGTGCAACCCGGGGCCGCTATGGTTGGAGCGCGATCCTCAGCAGTTTCTGGCCGCTGCGGCCTTTCTGACCAACTATGTGCTGATGCTGAGGCGGGCTGGCGGCGGGCGGGCTCCGTCACCTGCTTGGGCCCTATTGGGTGCGCGCATGCCTGGCGTGTTTGGTGAGGGGGTGAGTGTCTGGGACGAGGGTTTGCTGCACCGCCTGCCGACTTGGCTTCGGGTGCGGGCGATGACGGCCTGCGCTCGGCTCTTGCTCAGGCCTCGGGCAGCGGATCGCTTGGGGGAGACTTACTGGTGGACGCCGCCTGGCGCGCAGCGCGATCACTTCGGTTCGGCCTGGACCGCGGCTACAGGCACCTTGGGGCGTGCCTCCCTCGAGATGCTGTGGGAGGCCGCAACAGCGTGGTCGCCGCCGTTGCGGACGGAGGTTCGCAAGGTGGTAGCGCATCGTTTGGCAGCCATCGGTGCGTTCGGACGCTGACACCGATGCGAAATCGCTTGATCGCGGGCGCGGCTCGCTGTCTGATTCGATCATGGCCGCTACCGCCCAACGACCGACCTATATGGAGGAGCGCCGCGTGGCGCTCAGCGTGCGGCTGCCGCGCGAAATGCACAGCCGGATGCGCAAACTGGCGATCGACAGGGATTGCCGGGTCAATGACCTCTATCAGGAAGTCCTGCGGATCTATCTGGTCGAGCGCCTTCCAGGAGAGCCCTTCTTGCAGGCGCCGCCGACTAACGCCGCGCCGGTGACGTTGTGGCTGGAACCGGCGTTCAACGAGCAGCTCAAGGCTGCCTTGGAGAAGCGTTGCCTGACCGCGACCAACATGGTGGTCACCGCGCTGCTTTATCATTTCGGCGAGGGCGATCCGACGTCACCGACTCGAGCGGCTTTCGTCACTGCCGCCTGACACGTCGGCCCGTTCTAACCCGAGAAAGCGCGAGGCCGTACGGGAGTCAGGAGATTTACGGCTACGAGCCAACTCACGCCCGCCGGATAACCGCCTTCAAGCGGTTCTCTGAGGGGGCCTGAGGACGACGAGGCGGACCGCCTACGTGGGGGTGCTCTATTTGCGAACCCGGAACGAACCACTCTTCTGGCTAACGCTTGCTCCATCTTTGAACGGAATATCGCAAGCACTCCGATCGTCCAGGAAGGTTTCAGCGAAGTACTTCAGGAGCCGGGAATCGCGCATTACCTCAAGATCGCCGGGCAGATGGTTGATGACCTCCTGGCTGGCTAGAACGATGAGCTTAGCTCGGGGCCTGGACGCCATGACGTTGAAGCGATTCAGCGACAGCAGGAACTCATCCTCGTCGGCGATCGCGTCCGGATCTCCCAGCGCATAGCTGGCGATGATCACGTCGCGCTGCTGCCCCTGAAAACGCTCGACCGTGTTCACCGCGTCACGGATGAGACTGCGGTCATCGCCGAGCGGCTCGAACAGCGCCTGCAGCTTGGACACCACTAGCGCCTTATGCGCCCGGTGCGGCGTGACCACGCCAACGGCCTTGGTCCAGAAGCTTTCGGCGTCATGCACTCCGGTGCCCAGGGCCTCCGGATCACCGTTCAGGACAGCGCCCAGGCGGTCGCGCAGCATCCACAGCAAGGCCGCCACGGTCTGGGCTTCAAACTCGTTCCACTGACTGCTGCGTCCTTCCGGATAGATAAAGGCGCAGATCGGCTGGTGGGGGTCGAGCAACTGGGCGAACGCCGCGCCGAACGCCAAGCTCGAAGGCCAGTTCGCCGGCGTCGTCGAGGGGAGGGGAGCCTCCAGACGCATGCGCAGATCAGGAAAGCGGGCAACAAGACCCGCCGGGTATCCCGCGAACCGTCCCAGACCGACAATCTCGCGGTTGGACCGGTAGTTTTCCAGCAAGTCCTTCGAGACCACCCCGCGGTAGTCGGCGAGGAAATCGTAGACTGAGCCGACCAGCGTCTCCAGGCCGAGCGGCGCCTGGACCGACTGGATCGGCGGAAGCTGCTTGGGATCGCCGACGACGATCGCCGACCCACCCTGCGCGAGCGGCGCAAGCGCCAGCACCGCGTTGGCCATGTCCATCTGCGAGGCCTCGTCGATCAAGACCACGTCGAAGAGCGCCTGGGCGACACTGCCTTTCAGGCCCGCGAACTTGGTCGCCTGCTGGGGCGGCGCCGACACGATTACCGACATCGTCCCGCCGGATAGAAGGTCATGGAGGTCGCAGATGTCCGGCGAGGCCTTGTCGTTGAGGAGATTGACGCCCGCCGGAAGCCCCGGGGCGTCCGGCTTGGCGTCCGAACGCAGGCGGGCCAGCCGAACCTTGCCGGTCGTCGCCTCCCCCAGCGCGACGATCTGGCTGAAGGTGCGCAAGACGACGTTGTCGGTCGCATCATAGGTGTTGCTCGTCACCAGGATCCGGATGGGTTTGTCGGCGGCGTGCGCTTCCAGAAGCAGGCCGAGCAGGATGGCGCGAAGTGTCTGGGACTTTCCGGTCCCCGGGGGGCCCCAGATGAGGGCGAGGCGGTTTTCCATCGCCTCCCGCCAGGCCTCCCACTGACTGTCGTTGAGTAGAACGCCCAGTCCCTCCAGCGTCGCCCGCGCCGCGGCGGCGTTGCGGCCAGTGGGGGCTAGGGCGGTGTTCCGGGTGTCCCAGAGCACGTCCGCCACGGGCACGTGGGCTGTCGCGGTCTTGGGCGCGGCCTTGCCGATGACATGGGCGGTCGGGGCGCCGGCGCTGATCGCCAGGGGCGGGTTGCCGATCGCCTTGAGGGCGGCCTCAAGCCTGTCGGTCAAGAAGTCCTTGACCTGGTGATCCAGGACAACGTCCCGACGCAGGTCGAGCGTGGACTCGATGCGTCTCAGGAAGGCTTCGACCTCGGGCTTGAATTCGACGGCGACCAGGCGCGCGTCACGATCGATCGCGACCAGCTGAGTCGACGTCAAGGCCCCCGGAGAACCGAAGTCGTTGATCCAGGGCGGCAGATTTTGCGGGAGCGGCACGCCCCCAGTGAAGTCGCTGACGCGCCGCGAGTAGAAGCCCGGTTCGGAGGCCGGAGACAGCGCGCAGAGGAAATCACCCTCCTCGAACTTCGCCTCGCGCGACCCTTCGGCCAGGGTGTAAATCCGCACCCCGGGGCGCAGCATGACGCCCAAGGTCTTGGCCGCGGCCGTCAGCGCCGGTCCCGCCAGCTCCTGCTCCAGCCGCGCGGCCAGATATTTCGCCTCCCGCTCGTGCACGGGCATGGCCAGGGAAATGCCGTGCTCCAGGCTGACAACCTGAGCGTTGAGCTTGGCAAAGGCGTACCAGACCTGCCCGTCGGCGCTCACGCCGCGCAGCGACGCCGGCGGCTTGATGTCCGAAATCTTCGGCGCGCGGCTGCGCAGCTGGCCCTGCAGATCGAGACGCAGGCGCCACATGATCGAATGCAGCGCGCGCAGCTTAGTCGTCACGGTCGAGCGCAGCTGGCCGACCTGCTGGCTCCAGGGGCGGGGCTGGCCCATACGGGTCCAGATTTCGTGTGCCCGCTCCGACGGCACCTGATCGGACAGGGGGTCCTCGAAGATCACCGGAACGCGGAACTCGAACGGCGCACCGCCCGGCTTCGTCGGCGGCGCATAGGTCCGCGCCAACTCCAGCAGAGAATAATAGTGGGGAATGGGCGCGGCCACGAGCGCCTGAATCGCGTTGCGCACGATCGTGATGGGCGCGTTCACCGAGCGCAGCCTTGCGTTCTCGATGATCTCCTCGGGCGGAAACAGCCAAGCCAGCTTCTTCAGGCTGCCGTCGGCCAGGACGTGCTGGAGGTTGCGGCCGATCACTCGCATCATGTGGTCGTAGGTGACGGTGTCCCAGATGTAGATCTGAACCGTCGCATCGGCTTTGGCCTTGGTCGCGTCCGAAAGCGCCCTTTCGACATAGGCCAAGAAGCTCAGCAGCTCGCGGGTCTCACTCTGGACGCTGCGGGTGTCGTTCACGAACACCTGCGCCTCGATCTTTTCCCGCTGGCCGCTGGCGTAGGAGTGGCCGCCGACGCCGAAGGCCAGCGTCAGGCCGCTGCCGAGGTCGAAGTCGGCCGACAGATAGAGATTTAGATCGGCCCAGTTAGGGATGACCGCCGAGGTCCCCGACCCGGCCGGAATCTGGCTGTCGCCGCTGGCCAGAGCCTGGGCGCGGCCCGCCACGACCGTTCTGGTCGCGCGTAGCTTGGGATGGCAGTCGAACGCGGCGTCATCGGCCTGCAGCGGTGCCAGCGATCCGGTCGTGCTGATGTTGCGGTCGACGAGGGCCCGGCGGGCTCCGCGCGGCAGGAAGGCGATGGAGCTGAGATGGCCCTGCGCCCTCGCCAGGGGCATGCAGTGGTCCGGGTTCTCCGGCGTGGTCGCGTTCCACACGTAGCCGAGGTACTCGCATCCACTGCATCCGGTGCTCACGTGCCAGTCGAGATCCTTCCAGGGACGCGAGAGCGCCTCCGGCAACTCGACGACGAAGAAGTGTCTCAGACGCGGCGCAAAGACGTCGATCTCGAGAGTCTCGATGTCCTCATTCAGGGCTATGGCCAGTTCGTCGGCCGTCGCCACGGTCCCGGCCCTTTGCCGCTCCGCCTGGAGGCGGACGATCGCCGCCGCGTCGTGGGAACCTGGCCAAATGGCGGCCTCCGCGACGACGGCGAAGCGGTCGGCATAGCCGTTGTCGGCGAGCCAGCCAGCCAGGGCTAGCGAGTAGTATGTGATCTCGGCGAAATAGGACGCGCTCGGCTCGGCGGTCATCTTGATGTCGATAACCCGCAGGCCGGTCCGGCCATCGGCGTCGTGCACCGAGCCATCGGCCTCGACGACCCGGCCCACATCAGCGGGGGCCAGCACCTGGATCAGGTCGGGGACCAGTTTGGCGAAACCGAGGGACTGGGCAGCGGCCAGGGCGTCGATGCCGATGGCGGTCTGAAAGGTTGGTCCCACCTCAAACGCCGGCCGCACCAGGAACACCCCCGGTTTGGCGGCGGCCATCACATTTCGAAGCTTCTGGTCCTGGAAGTCCGCGCCGGTCACGACGCCGACCACCGACGCCGTGCCGAAGGTCGTCTGCAGGTCCTTCAGCTTGTCCTGCTCCCAGCGCCCGCCCTCCTGCATGAGCGCCGCCATGCCGGTGCGAGCCACCGCCTTGGCCGGCATGCCCTGGGCGTCACGTTCCGGTTGATAGTCCTTGTTTTCAGGCGAAAGGAGAAGTCGCAGCTGTCTCGGGCAATCGGTGCGGAAGTAATTGCTAATCACGCGTTTGCTGAGATATGGCACCGGCAACCCCCCAATACTTGGGGACACCCTAGGGTCGTCGTAGCGCATCCTCAAGCGAGATCGGGTTCGACTCTTTCTGTCTTCGCCCCGGGGCCAAGGCCTTGCCGACCAAGGCGGCCCTGCGCAGCGCCGCCCCGTCGATGGTGTTGAACGGAAGCGGCAATTGGCCATAGCGGTCGAGCCACCGGGCGACCTCGGCATCGACCTCGGCGACGTCCTTGTCGCTCACCCAGAGGAGCGGCGTGGGCCCCGCGCCGTGGCGAAGGACGAATACGGCGTCCCACAAGCCGCGATCACCCTGGGCATGCAGGCCGCTGCCAGCCTCTCCAGGCATGGGAAGGACGCTGGTGATCCGCAGGTCCGTGCGCGCGATCGCCTCGGCGAGCGCCCTCCAGGCGGGCGCGTCGGTATGGCGGAAGGAGAACGCCACGATGCCGTCGGGCTTCAACACGCGAGCGATTTCCGCGAAGGCCTGGCCAAGGCCGTCGGTGTAGCGTTCGACGCTGCCGGCCCGCGATGTGTTGGCCACGAGGCTGTGGGCCAGAATGTCCTGCTGCTCGCGCGCGTCCAGCACGTTGAGACCCTTCAGCCAGGGACCGAAGAAGCGTGCGAGTTCGGAATAGGCGATGTTGTCGAAATAGGGCGGATCGGTCATCACAACGTCGATCGACCCGGTTTCGAGGAAGGCCAGATTGCCCGCCGTGCCCATGTGGATCTGGTTGATTCGCCGCTGGGCTCGCGTCGGCACCTCAACGAAGTCCTTGGCACCGACCGGTTCCTTGGGCCTACGCGCGTAGGCCGCCGCCGCGCTCAGCTTGCGGATCGCGTTCGGAAACGAGCCGCGGCCCGCCCGTTCGATCCAGGGATTGAGTTCGACCGGGCGCTGGATATGGCGGAACGCCCGCAGCGAGAACAGCGGCGTCAGGCGCCGCCAGCCGCCGGCGTAGGACGCCATCATGCAGTTGGTGGTCAGATGGTCGCTGAACGCCATCGCCACCGCGCCGCGCAAGGGTTGGTCCAGACGGGAGATCTCGTTGGCGAGTAGGCCCAGATGCAGCAATTGGCGGTCGTTGAAGAGGTCACGCCAGCGGCGATAGCCATAAGCGCTGAGCCGCTCGTCCGACCAGCCGGTCGTGTCGATCGCGTCGTCGGGGATCAGCACCTCGCCCGCCTGCTCGGCCTCGGCGAGCGCCGCTTGCGCCCGCTCGTAAAGCCGGACGTCCTCGTCGGTGGCCTGGCGGAACGTGCGTTGCGACATGGGGACGACGCGATTGCCTATTCCGGGCGCGATCGTCTCTACGGCAAACAGCCGCCAGCGGGGGGCGCCGCACCGCCGGCCGTGATCGATCAACTGCTCGCCATGCTCGCAGCGCGGGCATTGTGCCCGTCCGCGCAAGACCGCACCATGGTCGCAATCGGTGTGATGTCCGCAGCTGGCGCAGTCGAACGCCGTCGTACGCGCCGGTAGGGTGTGGATCGCGCCGCACGCGGCGCAAAAGGCGTGACGCTTGACGCCGTCATCGGCCAGGACGTGGTTGGGATGGGCGTCGAAGTGGTGGCCACAGCGGCCGCATTCGACGACCTGAACCCAGAAGTGATGCACCGTCTGGTCGTCGCCCTTGCAATGGAACGCCGCCAATCGCGCCCCGACCTTGGCCTTCAACTCGGCCAGGATCGGCCGCAGGTCAGGAAGGTCAGCCGCGGCCAACTCCATCCGGCTGACGGCGCAGGCAACGGGGTCCACGTCGCAGCCGTAGGCCGTCGCCCCCAGGCGCGAGGCTTCGAACACGGACGTGCCGCCGCCAACGAACGGGTCCAGCACCTTCAGACCGCTGAGGTCCGCGCCGCCATAGTACAGCTTGTTGAAGTCGGCCGTCGGCGACGCGGTTACGCCGATAAGCAGGCTGCGGAAAACCGATCCAAGCCGCCGCGCGAACCACTTGTGCGCGGTATAGATCGGGCGTGGCCGGCGTCCCTCCCGGATGGCGAACCCGACCAACTGTCCGATGGGAAGCTGTCCAGCCTCCACCAGGGACCGCCGATAGACCCTGGCGCGTCCCCGCGCCCTCTTCTCGTTCTGCTTAAGGGACGTCGGCATTACTTTCCTCTGGAAGATTCTCCAAGCCGCGTCACTATTTCCAGCCTTTAAAGCGGGGTCGCCTCCTCGTCCACCGGTGAAGCCTGTTCGCCAACAAGTTGCTCGCTCCCTTGGCATGCAAAGACGGTGCTCGACGCGCCGACGCTTGTGCCGGGGCGTGCTCCCACCGCGCCCACTTCCACGGCGAAGACGTCGGCGCCGACGACCATCTCCACACTCAAGCCGCCCCCGGTTGCCCGGCCGCCGAGGATCACTAACCGCGGCACGAGACCGGAATCGGATGATGCGAACGAAGCCCTAGCTGGTGCGAAAGTGCCAGTCTGCGTTGGCGGTTGTACGTCTTGATTTTGGCCCGATCCCAAGGACGGCTTCTGGCGCTCTCCGCTAGCTGGCCAGCGGGACATGAGCGAGTTTGTCCAGGTTTGGACGATATAGATCGCGCGGATCCGCCCATCCTTGTGATCCAGGGCGGTAGTTCGAAGGCGCCGTCCGTTCCAAGCCATCGCCAATGTGGGCCAGCTCGAGCCCACATCCCCCAATCCAAAAATGTCCAGACCGGGCAGGGTCCTTCGGTTCAGAACGGTGGTCATTCAAGTCATGCCGTGCTCTATTGCTACGCTTGGTTGAACTGTCGCGGGAGGCAACTTGGAAAGGGACAGCGCGGATATCGCCCAGATCTCCTTCTACCTCGCCAAGGCTGACGCGACGTTGGAGACCATCGTCGACCCCGAAGCTGCTTTAGCGGCCCGGCAGGCGCTGCGGATTGAAGACTTTGAGGTTGGAGATGCGAAATGTCGCGTCGTCTACTTCGAGACGCTGACCACCAAAACGAATCCGCCCTGGCTGGATTTCCTCAATGACAGGTTGGAGGGCGAAGCGAAGATCGCTTTCCGCTCGGCTAGTCGAAGCGCTAACGGCCTCCTCCTTGTCGAGGTCGAGGGCCGGCTCCTGGCGGCGACGTTCGGTCGGAGCGCCTCATCTTGCCTAGACCGCCGCCGCCTAGTGCTGGATTTTGGCATCAAGACCGCAATGAACCTGTGCGGAAACGAGGCCATCCGGCAGACCAAGACGCAAAGTACAGCGATTACGACTACTCATATCGATCGTCAGGTCGCGAAGCCGTCCGACACCTTCGTCTTCGGGCTCTCGGAGGCGGAGGACCTCAGCTATATCTCGGCGCATCTGAAGGGGAACAAGCGGGTCACCCTGCAAGGCCGGGACAGCCTTACCTACAAGATCATCGGCGAGGAGAAGCTCAGTTGGGACCGCCTGGTCGCTGAGTGCCGTACCTTCATCGCGATGTACGACAGCAAGGAGTACGTCGATCTCTTCCCGAACTACCGCAATCTCCAGCCGGCGACGGACAATCAGCGGGATCGGCTCAACGAAGCCCTGATTATCGCCTTGAGGAGCGGAGACTTCACCAAACTGACGCTGACCGTTCCCGAATTTCTGTCCGACGACGAGTTCAGCTTCGCCTTCTCGAACCGTCCGCAGCGCGACAACCACATCTATGCCTATCTGGATGTCGAGCAGCTCGGCCGGGAGGTGAAGCTGGCCGACATCACCATCGAACGGTTGCAGAAGCGTTGGGTCTACGCCTACTCGGCCGCCGAGGACCGGATTCTCGAGCATCGGAAGTGGCGGCTGTTCAACTGCCTTGGCCATGAGCAGACTCTCGATGGACAATACTTCATCCTGAGTGACGGCCGATGGCTCCGCTTCGACGACGACTTCTACAAGAGTATCGTCGACTTCACCGCCCATCGGCTTCGTATCGAACCGTTCGAGGCGCTCTATGGCGGGATCGACATCAGTGACGACGCCTCCAAGAAGAATCTGGAGGGCAAGTTCAATGAAGAAGTCGTTCGGCGCCGTCCAAGCGCGATCCTGTTCGACCGGGCGAAGCTGAAGATCGGCGCGGGGCGTAAGGACAAGGAATTCTGCGACATTCTCGATCTGACCGACGACGGCATGATGCGCATCGTCAACGTCAAGCAGTTCAAGGATGCTTCCTCGATCAACTACCTATTCGCGCAGTCGAAATTCTACTGCGAAGCCTTCCTTCAGGACGAAGTGTTCCTGTCCGAGATCCGCGGCCATATTGCGGCGAGCGCTTGCGGATCGAGAGACCGCTACCTCGACTATATCAAAGAGACGGTCGAAGCGGTGCGGGGCGAGGCTTACCGCGTCTGTCTCTGGCTGTTGTACCGAGAGCGCGACCCTGCCCCTACAAAAGACGACATCCCGCTCATCTCGCAGTACGAGTTGAAGCTGATGCACGACCATCTCAAACGGATCTGCAAATTCGACGACATCGTCATGCGCTTCGTCCCGGTCGCCACCAAGCAATATACGACGAGCAAGAATCCGAAGCCGAGAGACGGTTGATCACGTCATGATCGATTGAATGCCTGGTTTCTGGCTCCGCCTCGATGTCCGCTGGTGGCGCAGCGCAGATACCAGACGCCCGATCTCAGCCGGACGCGTAAGCTCCCGGAGGGATTGGGCTAGGAACATCGCCATCTGCGGTCAGCGTCCGGTTCGGTCTCTGCTGGCGGCCCGTGGTACATCCGCGCTTCCGCATGTGGCGACAGGAGGACTGGCGGGGTGACTTCCCGACGATCGGCGACATAGCGCGTCGCGGCTGGTCGCTGAGCGTGTCGTAGCCCCGGGCGAGCACCCGGTAGCCTGTGTAGGACGCCAGGAGGACGATCAGTTCACCGTTGCCGCGCCCGCTGAACGCCACGCCCAGATTGGGGGCAAGGGGTAGATCTTCTGGACGAGGGGGCCGGCTCGCCCTCCGCCGTCGTCATCAAGGTGTTCGCCAGGACCACCAGTTCGTTCGCTTGAAGTGACCAGACCAGAGCTGTCATTTCGGAATTTCCTCGGGAGCTTGTACGGAGACGAGCCTGCGACCCGTGGGATCAACAAGGAGTCTCAGGATTATGGAGCTGGAGGAGATCTCTATCGAGGGCGAGGAATATTATGTCGTCCCGGAGGAAGCGTTCGAATTCCTGCCGGAGGAATGGCGGCAACAGTTCCAATCGCTCGCCGCTGACGGCCGCGCTGTCCTCAAATCGGTCGATCCCGAGATTTCTCGATTGAGCCGTTTGGCCAACTCGTTCGCCACCTTGGTGACCCTCAAACATATCAAGGCGCGATTGGCCGGCTACCGGTTCTCGCCCGACCTGGAGTCGATCCTGGAACTCGAGATGCTGACCACGGCATTCGCGGTGACCTATGCACGTCTGTTCCATGGCGGCCGGGCCAGTGGTTTCTCGCGCGCTGATCTACCGGCGCGCCTACGGCCAGTCCATGATGAGATACTTGAGCTTCGCAACAAGCGGTTCGCTCACAACGACGGTCACCCTTCGATCGAGAACGCCATGCACATCGACTTCAACCAGCAGCAGTTCTCGGTACGCTTTGGTCTCCAGCTGGGGTTCTACGTCGGCGGGGCCAAGCCGTGGCACGACCTGGTGAATCATCTGGACGAAGCGGTCGTCGACCGTCTTGAAAAGCTCACCGGACGCCTGAAGGCGAGAACGGGCTATGACTGGACCTTTGCGACAGGGCCCGAGTCCGCCTGAAACACTACGGAAAGGGGGCCGATTGCACTTGCTGTCAGGCAGGCGACCCCAGCGCTGTGCCAATTCTCGCGTTCGGCTGGACGCGTCCGTGAAGCTCGTGACAACTTGTGGTCCTGCCGCAGCGGGCGCTCGGAGCGATGCAAGTGACCGAAGAACTCATCGCAGTCTCTGAGGATGTTTCCGTCGAACCGACGGCTCCAGTCACGACCGAAAGCGCGTCGCGCTACGTACAGGGCATTTTTGACCGGGAACTTGGGTTGACGCTGCATGGCGTCGAGGTCGGCTCCAGCCGCGACGACGCGATGCGCGAACTGACCAATACCACAGCCACCCTCTATGCCGACCGCGTCCTGCGCGAGTTGATCCAGAACGCCTACGACGGAACGCTGGGAGCCAAAGACCCGCGGATCGTTCTGCGTCTGGACGAGCGCCAAGGCGAGTTTGGCGCGCTCTATGTCGCCAATGACGGAGCCGGCTTCGGCTTTGACAACGTTGACGCTGTCACCAACGCCGCGCTGAGCAACAAGCGACCGGGAAACTTTATCGGCCATAAGGGGCTGGGGTTCCGGAGCGTCCTTCTTCTGTCCGACCATCCCGAAATCTATTCAGCGGGAGCCGCCAGGCCGGGGGACCGCTTCGACGGGTTCCGCTTTCGCTTCGCCCGCCCGGACGATGAGCACGAATGGCTCCAGGTCCGGGGACGGATCGACATGGCGGGCGGCGTGGTCGGCCGCACGCACACCCTCCAGCTTCCTGTGGCATTGTACGACGAGCCGGATGACGTGTCGGCGTTCGCCCGTGAAGGCTTCGCCACTGTCATCAAGCTTCCACTTCGCGACGCGTTCGCGCTGGAGCGCGCGCGCAATGAACTCACGACCTTGTTAGAAGAGGCGACCCCGCTTGCTCTGTTCCTGGAACGCCTTGCGTCCCTGTCCATCGAGCGGGTGTCGGAGGACGGCGCGGCCCAGAAGCGGGACACCTCGCGCAAACCGACCCCCTGCGAGTTGAAGGATCCGAGCGGGATCATCACCCTGACTGAGGTTCATATCGATCGACGGCGCTATCTCCATGCCCGGATGACCGCGCCGCCCGCACGATTTTTCAAGGCGATTGAAGAGGCGATCGCCAAACGTCATCCGGTCGAGAAGTGGCGCGAATGGAAGGGGCCCGCGGTCGTGTCCGTCGCGCTTCCGCTTACCGGCGACGCCAAGCCCGGCGTCTATTACGCCTTCTTGCCGACCACCAAGGCGTCGCCGTTCAACGGGTTCGTCGACGCGCCCTTTTTTCCCAATCCCGATCGACAAGACATCGCGCTCGACAATCCACTGAACAGCCTTCTCATGGATGTCGCTGCGGAGCTGTGCGTCAGGTTGTCGGAGTTGCTGGCGCAGCTAAACGACACCCAGGCCGATCGGTGCCAGGCTGCGGTCGACGCGCTGGCCTGGCGGGGCGACCCTGACCGCTTGGCGGCTGCAGCCGAACGCCTCGACATCTCCGTGGGCGGATTGAAGCTCCCGGCGCTCCGGCGTCCCACGACGGAAGCGCGTTGGGCGCGGTTCGACGAGATACTAGACTGGGATGACGCGGCCTGGAAGTTGATCGATGGCGCGCGACTGGTCCGTGTGTGCGACGTGCCCATGCTGAGACGGTCGTTGGGCACCGAACGGACTGCAGCCCTAACCGAGATGTTCGAGGCGGTCGATTATGGCCTCGAAGCCCAGCCGGAGGTCTGGTCAGAGTGGGCGCCGAAGTTGTGTCTGGATCTTGCGCGGCGCAGCAAGACCACGCGTCGCGACTGGGAGGGATTCTATTCCGATCTCAGTCGGATGCCGGACGTACTGCCGCATTTGCAGGGGACCGTCATCTTCCGGACGGCGGATGGAACGATCGCACCGGCCAACGCGGAGGGGCAGGAAACCCAAATCTTCGTCAATGCAGATTTAGGAGACGAGGGGATCGCTTCGCGTCGTCTGACTGGAGCGCGGCGCGCCGTCATGCCCCCCGGGGGCATGGCCAAACGTATGAAGCTGGCCGATCCAAGCCTTTCCTGGCCGCGCCCGGTGGTGGACGCGTTGGTCACAGCAGGCCTCGTCAACGAGTACAATGTTCCCAAGCTGTTGGCGCAGTCCGGCGCCCTGCTCGGCAAGAAACCCCAGAAGCAGACTGTCATCGCCGCCTTGGGTTGGGCGTTCGCTCTTTGGAAGGACCATCGGTCGATCCCCGCAGATGAAGCGCTGAAACTGTCGGATCTCATGGTGCCCCTGGCCTCGGGCAAGCTCGTCAGAGCCGCGGCGGCCCGCTTCTCCAGCGGCTGGCGCGACACCCAAGGCGATCTCCTTGCGGATTTCTGCCGGGAAGGCGGAGCGGTATCCGCCGGCGTGGCCAATCTGGCGGCCTCCCTGTTGCCCGAATGGGAGGCCTGGCCTCTCAAGGATCGCGGAACAGCCGCAGAGTGGGTGACCTTTCTCCGATTGGTCGGCGTCGGCGATGGGCTGATGGTCGTCTACCATCCATTCACCCCTCAAGGACCGTCCTTCTGGTGGCTGCTGAAGCAGGCGGATGGACAGCCTATCGCATTGGAGCGTCGGGTCGGGCCGGAATGGCGGCGGGAGCTTTCGACCGTTCCACAGCAAGGCTTTGCGTACCAAAGCAATCTCTACGATCCGGGCCAGACGTTGGTCGCCCTCCCGGGGCAGGGAGATTACGGCGACATGCCGGACGCCGCGAGACTCGCCTATGCGCGATTGATCGTGCGCCACCTCGAGACCATGCCGGTGTCGCGGTGGAAAACAACGTTGCTTCGGCAGGGCGGCAACTACGACAGGGTGCTGTACTCCAGCCCCCTCAAGGCCTTTTTGACCCAAGCCGCGTGGTTGCCCCTGGCGAGGGGGGACGACATCGTTTGGACGAAGCCGGCGGACGCCTGGTTCGCGCCCAAGTCTGATCCTCTGCCTCGTTTTGTTAGACGGATCGAGCAGAGCGTCCGGGACGTGATCGAGACCCTTCCGGCGGTGCGAAAATCCCTCGTGGAGGTCTTGGGTCTCAGGCTCTGGAATGAACCGGCCTCGGCGACCGCGCGCGTTCAAGCGCTCGGCGACTTCCTTCGAGAGGGGATCAACGACGCGGATCACGACCAGTTCAAGAAGGAGTATCGTGACGCCTGGCAGGACTATCTGGCGGGCGTCTCAGCGCGGCCTCTGGGGGGGCGGCTTGTTCTGCCGGTCGACGTAGGCGGCCGGCTCACGGCGCTTTCGACCAGTCGTGACGACGTCGACCGACCTACGATATTCGTAGGGGAAGCAGCTGGCGGAGGTCTCGAGCAGTTGGTCGGCGCGCTGGGCCACCCCGTGGTCACCGCGCCGATCGACAAGTCCGACGATGTGGTCCAGGCGCTCGGGGGTGCGGTCGGCGGATCGTTCCGACGTGTCGATGACGCCGGTGTCGCGATTTTCGCGGATGGCCAAGCCCTGGTTGACCTGGGCTCGGCTCCACTTCTGATCGAGCCGGGCCGCGAATGGCTCGCCGAAATATTCGTTCTCGTCTTGGAGCAGGCCGGCGGTTTCAGCAGCCGCAACACTCCGCGGGTGCGACAGAGCCTGTACGACGATCTCAAAAAGGTTCGGGTCTACAAGTCGACGTCGCTCGAGGTCGAGGTGGACGGCATTCGAGGTGCTATACCGCCGTCGCTCCAGGGCGTGATCCCGATACCGGACGACGCGGCACCCGCGGTCGCGCTAACCGCCGCGCCGGGCGACATCACCTGGGGGGATCTGACCCGCACCGCCCAGGCCATCGCCTTGGCCATCGGGAGAGGTCACTTGAAGGTGAACTTCCGGGCTGTGATCCTGGCGCTGGCCGAAGGACGTCATTCTGACCCGCTCGAGGCACCGGAGGACCAGGACGTCGCGCACGCCCTGATGATGTCGCTTGAGCGTGTTCAGGAGCTTCAGCGCTCCCTTCGATCGACCAACCGGCGGCTCATTGAATGGCTGGCTCCGATCGTTCACGCGCTCTACGGCGCAAAGGCCGCTGACGCCCTGATCGCCCGGTCCGATGTTTTGTTCGAGGATCATGATGTTCTGAGGACCCTGACCGGTGCCGGCGTCAGCCAGGTCGAAGCGGAATCGATCCTGAAGATCTGCCGCGATGTCGACAGTCTCGACAGCGCCCGGCGCCGCCTGAACATCGATTTCGCCTCCTTCAATCGCAGCCTTTCGAGCCTCGGCGCTGGCTGGGCGCCGATTTCATTCGAAGCCCGTCTCAGGAGTCAGTTCGACGCGCGCCTTAACGAGCGGCGTCCCGTCCTGGAGGCACTTGTCCGGGATGCTTATCTGAAGGCGTATGACGCCGGATCGCCGCTTTCGGACTATCTGACGGCCAAGACGCTCTCATGGGCGACCTTCGATGAGCAATGGATTGAACGCCTTGACAATCTGGCGGCTGAGCTGATCGACGAACGGATCGAGGACCAAGCCGGTCAGACCCTGCCGCCTGGGGCTGCGGCGACCCTTGAGCCCATGGATGACTTGCGGCGGCGGGCGCGCGAAGTTCTGGCCGCGGAAATCGAAGCCGTTCGACGCATTGTCCGGATTTGGGTCAATCGCAACCCGACCGCCGTTCTGCCGGCCGTCTGGAGCGAGCCTGCAGACCAGATCATTCGAATATGTCTAGCCTCCGGCGTCTTCGACTTCCGGGCCGTTGGTGCGGTGGAGCTGCCGGTCGCCTTGCGCCGGGCGGGGCTCTGGCCGGCTGGGATGCCCGACAGTCTGTCGATAGACGCCTTGGGCATCAAGGCCGCCGACCTCGAGGACGAGCGCCAGAAGGAAGCCCAGCGGGTTCTCGAAGCTCAGAAACGGCGTCGCACCATCGCGTTCGGAGCCACCGACATCGATGGGGGCAGCGAGACATGTTTGACGGAAGTGTCACAGGCCCTGGACGCCATCGTCGGGTCATCGGCGTTCTGGAAGCGATCCGGACCGGCGGTTCTGCGACCGGTGGCCGCCCCCGCTCGATCCGGACGGTCGTCGGGCCGGCGCACCTCCGGCAGGGACCCGGAATATATGACCGACGAGCAGAGGAACCTTCTCGGCTTCGCCGGCGAATTCGCAGCTTACCATTATCTCAGGCGGGCGGCACCAAGCTTTGCGGATGAACATTGGGTTTCGTCATTAGGACGGCGCTATCTGGGCCTGGCACCGATGGCCGATGACGACGGGGCGGATTTTTACATTCCCCGATCGCGGATTCCGCTCTTCTACGAAGTCAAGGCGCACACAGGCGATCCGGGCTATGTCGACCTCGGGCCTACCCAGGTCGCGCGGGCGGCGGAGTTCGCCAATGATCGACAGGGACGCTGGCGAATCCTCTACGTGACCCACGTCAGCAACCCCGCCCTCGTGACGGTCCACGAACTCGACAATCCGTTCTCCACCCGAGCCCAATCGTCTTATCGGCAGGCGAGCGGACAAGGAGTCCGCTTTTACATGGACCGCGAACCCTAGTTCAGGCCGAGCGGCCCGTAGAGGCAAGTGTCGCGACGGCCCCTCTCGATAGGCGGCAAGAGGGGGGGCTCTTTTTACTGAGGGGCTGCGTCTGTGTTGTCCCTGGCCAACGCTCGATAGAGCGTGCTGCGCGAGACACCCAACGACGAGGCGATCCCTTCCATAGTCTGGTCAGGGTGGTTCAGGAGGAGTCGGGCCTGCGCGATCTGTCGACCCGTGAGCGCAGGCTTGCGGCCACCCTTACGGCCGCGCGCCCGGGCAGCAGTAAGACCTGCCATGGTCCGCTCGCGAATGAGATCCCGCTCCATTTCCGCAAGCGCCGCCATCATGTGGAAGAAAAACCGCCCAGCGGGAGTCGTGGTATCGATAGCGTCGGTGAGGCTGCGGAAGGCGACACCGCGCGTTTTCAACTCGGAGATCAGGTCGACCAGTTGGCGAACGGTGCGACCGAGCCGGTCCAGCTTCCATACGGTGAGCGTGTCGCCCTCACGCAAGTAACCGAGAGCTTCCGTCAAACCCCGACGCCGCCTCGGGCGCCCGGGGCGGCGTCGGTGAAGATCTGGCCGCAGCCGACAGCCTTCAGGGCGTCGGTCTGCAGATCAACGGTCTGATCCATCGTCGAAACGCGGGCATAGCCGACCATCATGTCGCAAAACTCATCGAAGGAGTGATTTGCGGCACATAGAATCAGCGACAGGGTTTCGACACAAGCGCCATACGATTTCATCGACCAAGCGGAGAGGAGAGGGCGGTTGTTTCAGAAACGATCGTTTGTGCGACATGTTTGGGCGCTGCAGATCGCGTCGATGCCTGCATCAGTTCAATCAGGCAGCCGAAGATGCGGACCTCTCCTTGCGATCGCCAGCAGTGCCAAAGCCGGGAGCGGGCTTGAGGCCCAGTTCGTCGTCCGGCGCGGCAAAGATCTGGTTGTCCACAGTTCAATTCCGAAGACGAAATCCGAGCGCTGGATATTCCCGGATTGCGAATCGCCCACGAATCACAGCATGAGGTTCACCGACGCGATATACATGCGTTATCCCCAGAGGAACCACTAGATGTGGGGCCTTGTGGATAACTCCGCCCAGATTTGGGCCTCAATTTGACTTCGCGTTTTTCCTGCCGCAGATCATGATCAGCGACGCCTCGTTAACGAACGAAGCCGCCGGGTGGCGACCCGACGGCTTCACATTCGAGAACGAGGACCTGGCCATCCATTGCCTGGCTGCCGGGGCTTCGCCTGGACGAACACTGCGGTTAGAATCCGCAGCCGGTCGAATGTCAAGCTGGGCGGTTCACCCCCGTAAGGGATTGCCGTCCTATGTCTTGGTCACATCAGACCGCGCTTGCTCGCATTCAGAAACACCAGCAGTCCGTCCCGCAGACGGACATCACCGTCGAGAGTTTCACCGACTTCTTGGCCGATCGGCGTCGGATGGCCGAGGTCGCGCACCGTCTCGGAACGACGCCGGAGCCGATCTGGCGGGTCGGCCGCAATCGGGCGGTGACCACCCACGCGGTGCACGTCTACGCCAATCTCATGGATTTCAACGATGCCCTCCTCGAGGCCGGGCGGGAGACGGAAGCCAGCCACGAACGGGCCCTGCAGCTTCTGCATCTCCACTACGGGGCCTGCGACGCCCTGATCGAGACGTTTGATGTTCAACGCGTCGATTTCCACGGGTCTCGCCTTCATGCCGTGGTCCTGACCCCGGCCGGCCCGGAACGGGAAGCCGAACGGATCGCGAAGGCTCTGGCTTTCAGCGCCGCCCTGATCCAGATGGTCGACCAAGCCGGTCGACGATATGGCGACGACTTGCGGACGCGGGTGCGCATCGGCATCGACAGCGGCGCGGCGGTGGCGATCAACAGCGGGACCCGCGGCGAGCCGGACCCGCTCTTCGTCGGGTCGCCCGCCAATCACGCCGCGCATCTGGCGGACGGCGATGAGCCGGGAATCTACGTCAGCGAGCGGATCGAACGGGCGCGCCGGATGGGACAGCCCCTTGCGTCGGCGGGGACCTACCGTCTCCGTGACGACGTTGTGGCCAGCGCCTTCCAAGGCTCGATCGACGTCCGCGGCGCCGAGCTGGGCGGCGTCGGCCGGTTCGACCGCGCCTTCGCCCAGTTCGTCGCCGACCGCGACGCGATGAAGGCGACGGCTGGCGGGCCGCGACCGGCCAGCTTCGCCTTCCACTATCGAGCACCGCCGCTGCGCACCCTGGATTTCGCGGACCATCCGCCGAGCCGGGCGATCCGCATGCCGGTTGTGTCCGTCTTCGCCGACATCGCCGGCTACACGCGCTACGTCGATGAGGCCATCCGCACCGGCCGCGTTGCCGAGGCCGTAGCGAACCTCTACATCCTGCGCGCTGAGATGGCCGACGTCCTCCAGAAGGATTTCGGCGGTCGCAAGATCCGCTTCATCGGCGACTGCCTCCACGGCCTAATCGCGGAAGGTGACGCCCGCCAGACCCATTCCAGGGACTCCGTCCGTCAGGCGGTTCTCGCGGCTGGCGGCATCCGGTCGTCCTTCGAACTCTGCCTGAAGCTGCTTCCGGGCCTTGGCAATCTCGAGGGCGTGGCCATTGGAATTGAGCTGGGGCAGACGCCGATCTGCCGGATTGGTCTGGCGGGTGACGCGAGCGTCCGGTGTTCCGCGAGCAAGGCCACATGTCTGTCCGAAGCGATCCAGCAGGAGTGCAGCGGTCATGAGACCGCCATCGGCGATCGCGCCTTCGCTGAGGGCGATGCGCGCGTCCGTCACCTGTTCGGGGACGCGCATTGCGTCCCGGGCCTGACCTATGAGGCGGCTGAGGCTCAGCTGGCGGGCGTGTCGTCGCCGGCGGTAGTGTCTCACCAGCCTCCGATGGAGGCGCACAGCCGGTCATGAGCGCGCTCGACTTCCTTGAGGCGATCCGTCCGGACTGGTTCCGCTTCAGCGAGCGGACGAACTTCGGCCTCGCGGGGTCGGCTCATTTGGGCGCATGGGCTGACAGCGGCCTGCGGCTCCACATCAGCGACGAGAAAGAGCCGCGCGCCCGCGAGGCCACCGTGGGTCATCTGCTCCCTCACGCCTGTTCCGAGCGGCATATCGAGTTTGATGGCCGGTTCTGTCTCGGGCTGAACCGGCCGGGGATCGCGTCACGGAGACAGGCTCGTCTCTGGTGGACGCATCTGGAAGCCTTCGTCCGGTGTCAATCCGCGGCCGCGGCGACCGGCGTCTGGCCGCTGGGCCACGGTCTCGATCATGGGGACGCGGGCGAGTACCATCGGCGAGCGCTTCGCCTTTCGGAGTCGCTCGGGATCGCCGAAGCCTATCTGGACGCATGGCTCGGTCAGCCGTCGTGGATCAGCGGGGAAGGCCTTCTGGCGATCGGCGACACGGCCGGGCGCGCAAAGGTGACGGGTCCGCGCCCGCGAAAGCCGAAAGTGTTCGGCGGGCGGCGCGCCCGATTGAAGTTGCTGGAACTGGTCATCCTTGAGCGGGCGCGCCGCCGGCGCGTCGAAGAGTTCTGGAAGCGGGCGAAGCAGTCTGGACGGACGTGCTGCGGCACGATGCGGAACTGTCGCCTCGAACGGGTGATGCCCGACGGCACCGGCAAGGAGATCGCGGCATGAAGGCCGGAGACACCAAGGCCCTTGAGCCAATCCTGCTGACGAACCTGACGCGGGCGATCGACTTCGTGAAGTTCGGCGAGGCCAAGAACGCCGCCCTGCTCACATTCGCTTCCGCCTGGCTTCTCGGCTCGGCGAACCTGGTGATGAACCCGGCCGCGCGGGCTATTCCCCAGATCCTATGGGGTGTGATCTTCGGTGCGCCCTTCCTCGGTGTCGCGGCCTTCTTTGCGGTCCTGTCCTTCTTGCCGCGCGACAGCCTGAAGAGCTTTCTGCGCAGGGACCCGGACGCGACAAATCTCATGTTCTTCGGTCACCTTGGAGCCTTGGAGCCTAAAGAGGGGTTTAAGCATATAGCGGATCGCTACCTGGACCGCACAGGCCGCGGGGAGTTGACCGAGGCCTATCTGTGTGACCTCGGCTGTCAGATTGTCGTCAATAGCAAGATCGCCAGCTGGAAGTTCGGCTTGTTTCGGAAGGGTGTCTTCGCGCTCCTGCTCGGACTCCTTATCTATTTCTTCAACGCCGTCCTTCTCGTCCTCGATCGAGGGTTCTGAGCGACCTCGAATGACCAACGGAGTGCCCAGCCTCGCTGCGCACCACAAGCTCGGATCAGAAGGTGAGGGGCCTATTGCCCAACGCTCACTCCGATGATCAGTCGCAACTGCTCGAAGCCGAACTATCGCCGCCAGCTGAGCTGTCCGAGTTGCAGGACGACGAGGTGTCCGCGGTAACGGCCGAAAGCACGGCTACCGATTGCATCGCGTCATCAGCAAGTTCGCTGTCGATTTGCGCTGGCCGATGCCGATCCTCCGGCTTGGGCATCGGCCAAAACATGACGAGCAACGCTAGAAGCAAGGTGGTGACGACCGCTACGGTCACAATCAAACCGAGGAACTCAAGAACCGAGAACGTCATAGGGCCCAACTTCGCAATCTGCCATCGCGAAGGATGGTGCCTGACTGCTTCGATGTCATTTGGAGAAAGACTCTGACGCAACGCGGCAACCAATTGTGAGGCAGAATTGGAAACCAATCGAAACGGCGGTCAATTGTGGGCCGCTACACCAGCAGCGGAATAGCGAGGGCGACTCTTTTATCGCCTAAGATATATTATGCGAAATAAGAGCTGAAATTTCAGATCGATTTGAGGCATTCCGTCGATTTCACAAGGCTCTAGCTGAAAATTTGCAGAAGCCGTCTCAGCGGATTCTTACCGCGCGCGATCCTGCAGGCGGGCTGCGAGGCTCGAGGTGTCCCAGCGGGCGCCGCCCAGGGACTGAACTTCGGAATAAAATTGATCGACCAGCGCGGTCAGCGCCAGGTGGCTGCCGTTGGCGCGGGCTTCGTCCAGGACCAGGCCCAGATCCTTGCGCATCCAGTCGACGGCGAAGCCGAACTCGAACTCGCCCCTGGCCATGGTCTTCCAGCGGTTGTCCATCTGCCAGGACTGCGCTGCGCCCTTGGATACGGCGTCATAGACGGCGTCGGTGTCGAGGCCCGCGCGCTCGGCGAAATGCACCGCCTCGGCCAGGCCCTGGACGACGCCGGCGATGCAAATCTGGTTGACCATCTTGGTTAACTGGCCCGCGCCGGACGGCCCCATGTGCTTGACCGCCTTCGAATAGGCCATCAGCGTCGGCTCGACCCGCGACAGGGCCCCGGCGTCGCCGCCCGCCATGACGCTGAGCTGGCCGTTCTCGGCGCCCGCCTGGCCGCCGGATACCGGGGCGTCGATGAAGAAGGCCCCCTGCCCCGCCGCCAGGTCCGACATCTCGCGCGCCACCTTCGCCGAGGTCGTAGTGTGGTCGACGATCACCGCGCCCCTGGCCAGATGCGGCAGGGCTTCCGTCACGACCTGGCGCACGTCGTCGTCGTTGCCGACACACAGCACGAACAGTTCTGCGCCGACCGCGGCCTCCGCCACCGTGGCGGCGAAGGCGCCGCCATGGGCGTCCGCCCAGGTCCGGGCCTTGTCCGGGGAACGGTTGTAGCCCGCCACCGCATGGCCCGCGGCGACCAGATGGCGCGCCATCGGTCCGCCCATGACGCCCAGGCCTGCGAAACCGGTCTTCATTCGTCCACTCCAAGGGATCCGTAGCGACCGCGCCAGAAGGTCAGGGCGTCGCCGTCCGAGGCGGAAAAGGCCTCGACCCGGCCGATGACGACCATGTGGTCGCCCATCTGGATGCGGTCATGCACGGTGCATTCGAACCGGGCCAGCGCCTCGGGCAGGCACGGCGGGCCGTCCAGGCGGCGTTCGAACTCGCCGGGCTCCAGCAGGGCCACGCCCCGGGCGAAGCGCGCGGCCGTCTCTCGGTCCGTGGCGGGCAGGATGTGAACGGCGAATCGCTCGGCGGCGGCGAACACCGGCCAGCGTTCCGACCGCTCGTCGATGCACCACAGCAGCAGGCGCGGCTCCAGCGACACCGAGGTGAAGGAGTTGATGGTCAGGCCCAGCGGCCCTTGGGGGCTGTCGGCGGTGACCACGCAGACGCCGGTGGCGAACGCGCCCAGCGCCCGGCGATAGGCCAGGGTCTCGTCGGTCGGGTGTTCCGGAGGCGGTTCAAGCGTCACGTCCCCGACCTAGGGGGCCGCGCCCGGCAAAACAAGCGCCGTCTGAGCAAGGCGCCGTATGGGAAACGTCGCCTTAACCCTGTTGCTTCAAACCTCGATCAGTTTCGCCGGTTGAGGCCCGTATTCCATGTCCATGAGCGATCGTCCGATCCTCATCAAGAAGATCAAGAAGGGTGGCCACGGCGGCCACCACGGCGGCGCGTGGAAAGTCGCCTACGCCGACTTCGTGACCGCGATGATGGCCTTCTTCCTGCTGATGTGGCTGATCAATACGACCGATCCGGAGCAGAAGCGCGGCATCGCCGAATACTTCGCTCCCGCCAGCGTGTCGGCGACGACCTCGGGCTCGGGCGGCATCCTGGGAGGAACCTCGCTGGGCGACGACGGCGCCAAGTCGTCGGGGTCCAACTCGGTCATCACCCAGCTGGCGCCGGAAGCGCCGCAGGATCCGGCCGAACAGGCGGGGCAAAGCTCGGATCTGACGGGCGCCAGCGAGGCGCAGCTGCGCGAGGAGATCGCCCGCCGAGAGGCCGCCGACTTCGCCTCGGCCGCCGAATCCCTGCGTCAGGCCATGCAGTCGATGCCGGAGCTGGCCGAGCTGTCGAAACAGCTGATCATCGACCAGACGCCGGAGGGCCTGCGCATCCAGCTGGTCGATCAGGAAGGCCGCTCGATGTTCGAGCAGAACTCCTCGCGCCCGAACGCCCGCGCCCAGGTCCTGCTGCGCGCCATCGCCCGGGTCATCAACCAGCTGCCCAACCGGATCTCCATCACCGGCCACACCTCGGCGGCGCCGGGGTCGAACCGGGCGACCGGCCCGAACGACTGGACCCTGTCGGCCGAGCGGGCCAACGCCTCGCGGCTGGTGCTGCAGGCGGCGGGCGTCGATCCGGACCGCGTCTACCAGGTCTCGGGCAAAGCGGGTTCGGACCCCCTCTATCCCGACGATCCGACCCTGGCGGGCAACCGCCGGATCGCCATCGTGCTGCTGCGCGAGGCGCCGGTCCTGCCCACGGACACCAGCCTGTGACCGCCCGCCCGTCACGACCGGTTCGGGTGACGGGCGAACGGGCTTGCGCTGCGCTGCAACACGGGGCCAAATCCCGTCATGGACAGGTCGCCCGAATTCGGACCGGATTGGATGCGGACCTAGACGCGTGACCCGGTTCGTTCCCCAGCGCCAGCTTCGCTTCTACATGACCTCGGTCGCGCCGTGCCCCTATCTGCCGGGCCAGACCGAGCGGAAGGTGTTCGCCAACCTGCCGTTCAGCGAGGGCGCCCACGTCAATGACGAGCTGACCCAGGCCGGTTTCCGCCGCAGTCAGAACATCGCCTACCGCCCCGCCTGTGAGACCTGCGACGCCTGTGTCTCCGTGCGCGTGCCGGTCGCCGAGTTCGCCTTCTCCCGCTCGCAGCGGCGGGTGCTGAAACGCAACGAGAGCCTGTCGCGCGATCTCGTCGAGGCCGAGGCCACGGCCGAACAGTTCGATCTGCTGCGCCGCTACCTCGCCGCCCGCCATTCCGAGGGCGGCATGAACGGCATGGGCTGGGCCGACTATGTGGCCATGGTCGAGGATACGGCCGTGCGCACCCATGTGATCGAGTACCGGGCGCCCTCCTCCGACGGCGGGCCGGGCGATCTGGTCGGCGTCTGCCTGACCGACCTGCTCTCCGACGGCTTGTCGATGGTCTACAGCTTCTTCGATCCGATGCTGGAGGACCGTAGTCCGGGCCGGTTCGCCATCCTGGATCACATCCGGCAGGCGGCGTCCGTGGGCCTGCCGTACGTCTATCTCGGCTACTGGGTCCGCGGGTCGCAGAAGATGGACTACAAGGCCGGCTTCCGGCCGATGGAACAGCTGACCCGGCTGGGTTGGGAACGGCTGACCGACGAAGCGGTCAGGCCTTCCGAAGGCGGACCGGGGAACGATCACCCCGCCTGATGACGCCCTTGGCTTCCAGGTCCAACTGAACGCATTTCGCCCACCAGCCCGCCGTGGCCCCGCCGGGGAACAAATCCTGCGGCAGGTCGCCCTTCAGCGAGGAAAGGATATCCGCCGGCGTCGCCCCGGGTTCGCTGGGCGGCACGGCTTTCAGATAGGCGGCCCGCATCGCCTCGTACTTGTCGGCGTCCACGGACTGGACCGAGCCGGGGCTGGTGAAATTCTCGACCTCGATCTTCCGCTTCGCCATCGGCGGGTCCAGTTCAGGTTATGGGGACCGAGGTGCTTGCGGAGAAGGATGAGCCATAGGCCTCCTCGCCCGTCCAGGGACCGGGGTCGCGCCCTCCTCCGAACCGGATCAGGGCGTCTATACGCTTCTGGATCGGCGGATGGCTGGCGAACATGCCTTCCAGCCCGACGCCGTCCGGCTGGTTGTCCAGGAACAGCTGCTGCAGCTCGTCCGGCCCCTTCAGGCTGGAGCGGCCCTCGACCTTGCGCAGTGCCGAGATCATGGCGTCGGGGTTTTTGGTCAATTCGACCGCGCCGGCGTCGGCCACATACTCGCGGGTCCTCGACAGCATCATGCGGATAACGATGGCCAGGACGAAGCCGACCACGGCGAACGCGATGCCGATCAGGATCAACGGCATGGCGTTCTTGTTGTCCTCGCGCCGCCGTCCGCCGCCGGAATAGAGCAAGGCCCGAAACACCAGCTCGGCCAGCACGCTGATAATCCCCGCGAAGATCGAGGCGATCACCATGGTCCGCACGTCCTTGTTGATGACGTGGGTCAGTTCGTGAGCCAGCACGGCCTCCAGCTCGTCGCGGGTCAGGCTCTGCACCAGTCCGCGCGTGACGGTGATGCTGTACTGCCCCTCGTGCAGACCGGTGGCGAAGGCGTTCAGGCTGTCGTTGTCGATGACCCGCAGCGTCGGCGTACGCAGGCCGCGCGAAATCGAAAGATTCTCAAGCATATTATAGAGTTCCGGCTCGGTCCTGCGTTCGACCTTCCGCGCGCCGGTCAGCATGTCGACCATGGTCTGGCTGCCGAAATAGGCGATGGCGAACCAGACGGCGGCGACGAGGAGGGCCAGCGGAATGGTCGCCCCCAGCCAGGAGGCGGCCAGGGCCATGTCGTCGCCCAACGCCTTGCCGGAGCCCGGCAGGACACCCAGCCCCATGAGGATGAGCTGGATGCCGTAGATGATGCCGATCAGCAGGATGGGGAAGGTCACCAGCAGGATGACCGACCGCGTGTTGTTTGCCCAGATGTGGGTCTGGAGCCCGACGGCGCCCATGATCGGTTCTTAGAACTTCACCTGCGGCGGGGCGGCGTTCATGGCGGCGCGGTCGCCCTCGCCCACGTCGAAGAAGGGCTTGTCCGAAGCGAAGCCGAACAGGCCGGCGAACAGGACGGTCGGGAACTGGCGGCGCACGGCGTTGAACTCGCCGACCGCATTGTTGAAGAAGCGGCGGGCCGCGGCCAGCTTGTTCTCGATGTCCGACAGTTCAGCCGACAGCTGCTGGAAATTGGTGTTGGCCTTCAGGTCCGGATAGGCCTCCGACACGGCGAACAGGCGGCCCAGGGCGCCGGTCAGCATGTTTTCGGCCTGCACCTTGTCGTTGACCGAAGTGGCCCCGGCGGCGGCGGCGCGCGCCTGGGTCACGGCGTCCAGGGTGCCGCGCTCGTGGGTGGCGTAGCCCTTCACCGTCTCGACCAGGTTCGGGATCAGGTCCTGACGCTGCTTCAGCTGCACGTCGATGTCGGCGAACGACTGGTCCGCGCGCTGGTCCAAGGCGACGAGCTTGTTGTAGCCGCCGACGACGACAAACAGCAGCACCAGAACGACGACGCCGATGATGATCCAGGTGATCATTGCATTCTCCAACCGGGCCAGATCTCCGGCCCCTTCCGGACAGTATGAGGCCGAGGCCTTGGGCCGAATAGTGAAATCGGCGTCATCGGCTTACGCCTTCGTTGCGTCCGCCGCGGAGGGCCTTGGCGACATAGCCGGGCACGGCCTCCGCATGGGCAGGGACGTGCCAGGTCGCGACCGCCTGCCCCGCCGCACGGGCCGCGAACCGGGCGACGTCGGTCGCGGCGGAGCGGGCGGCGGCGTGCGAGGCCAGCGATAGACGTTGAACCTCGGCCAGGTCGAGCGCTCGACGGCCTTCGGCCCAGGCGCGGATCGCTTCGACGGCCGCCCGGGGGCGCCCGTCATCGGGATGTTCGCGCTCGAACAGGGCGAGCACGGACTCGGCCTGGCGGGCGGCCTCAAGGGCCAGGGCGCGATGGGCGGCGGTTTCCCGCTGGACCCGCGCCCCGGCCGTCACCGGAACTTCCGCATGCCCCGCGGCCCCTGACGGCCCGCCTGGGCGCGCTTGCCCAGCCAGTCCTTCCAGTCGGGCCAGTTGCGGCGGCGGCCGCCGCCGTCGGCCCATTCCGGCCCCTGTTCGGCGTTGAAGGTGGCGACGTCCACAAGGCCGCCCTGCTTGAAGCTTTGCAGCTTCACGCCCTTGCCGCGGCCCATCTCGGGCAGTTCGGCGACGGGGAAGATCAGCGCCTTGATGTTCTCGCCGATGGTGGCGACGTGGTCGCCGGTGACGCGCAGCGCCGCCAGCAACTCGCCGTTCAGCACCTGCTTGCCGCCGCGCTTCTGGGCCAGAAGTTCATCTTCGGGGGCCACGAAGCCGTAGCCGGCCTTGGACGCGATCAGCAGCTTGCCGCCCGGCTGATGGGCCAGCAGGTTGATGATCTCGGCCTTCTCATCCAGTTCGATCATCAGGCGCAGCGGCTCGCCGTGGCCGCGGCCCGAGGCCAGCTTGTCGGCGCCGACGGTGAAGATACGCCCGTCCGAGGCGGCGACCAGCAGCTTGTCGGTCGTATAGGTCGGGACGAGGAAGGCGAGGCTGTCGCCCTCCTTGAACTTCAGCTCCGAGGGATCGTCCACCTTGCCCTTGGCGGCGCGGATCCAGCCGCGTTCGGACAGGATGACGGTGATCGCCTCGCGCGGAATGAAGGCCTCGACCGGCGCGAAGGCCGAGCTGTCGACGGCTTCGGCGATGGTGGTGCGTCGCGGCGAGATCAGCGCCTTGCGCACAGCCTCCAGATCCTTGCCGACCTGTTTCCACTGCTTCGCCGGCGAGGACGAAAGCGATTGCAGGTTGGCAAGTTCGTCCGACAATTCCTTGTATTCGTTCTCGATCGCCATTTCCTCGATCCGCGCCAGCTGACGCAGGCGGGTGTCGAGGATGTAGTCGGCCTGCATTTCGGACAGGCCGAAGCGCGCGATCAGGACCGCTTTGGGCTGCTCCTCCTCGCGGACGATGCGGATGACTTCGTCGAGGTTGAGGAAGACGATCCGCAGGCCTTCCAACAGGTGCAGCCGCTTCTCGACGCGCTCGATGCGCCACTGGGCGCGGCGGACCAGCACCTCGCGGCGGTGATCCAGGAAGGCCTGCAGGCAGGCCTTCAGGCCCATGACGCGCGGCGTGTTGGTGGCGTCCAGCACGTTCATGTTGATCGGGAAGCGGACTTCCAGATCGGAAAGCTTGAACAGGCTTTCCATAAGAACTTCAGGTTCTACCGTCCGGGACTTCGGCTCGATGATGAGGCGAATGTCCTCCGCCGACTCGTCGCGCACGTCGGCCAGCAGCGGGGCCTTCTTGTTCTCGATCAGGTCGGCGAGGTCAGCGATCAGCTTCGACTTCTGCACCTGATAGGGCATCTCGGTGACGACGATGCGCCAGACGCCGCGGCCCAGGTCCTCGGTCTCCCAGCGGGCGCGCAGGCGAACGCCTCCTCGCCCGGTCTCATAGGCGTCCAGGATGGAGGTGTGACCTTCCACGGCCACGCCGCCGGTCGGGAAGTCCGGCCCGGGCACGATCTGCACCAGTTCTTCGGTCGTCGCGTCCGGCCGTTCCAGCAGCAGGTGGCAGGCGTCGATGAGTTCGCCGACGTTGTGCGGCGGGATCGAGGTGGCCATGCCGACGGCGATGCCCGACGAGCCGTTGGCTAGCAGGTTGGGGAAGCCGGCGGGCAGGACGACCGGCTCCTCGTCCTGGTCGTCGTAGGTGGGGCGGAAATCGACCGAGTTCTGGTCGATGCCGTCCATCAGCAGCACGGCGGCGGCGGTCAGCTTGCACTCGGTGTAGCGCATGGCCGCGGCGTTATCGCCGTCGATGTTGCCGAAATTGCCCTGTCCGTCGACCAGAGGATAGCGTTGGGCGAAATCCTGGGCCAGGCGCACCAGGGCGTCATAGATCGAGGCGTCGCCGTGCGGGTGATAGGTGCCCATCACCTCCCCGACGACCTTGGCGCACTTCCGCGCCGCGGCCTGCGGGTTCAGGCGCATCTGGTGCATGGCGTACATGATGCGCCGGTGCACCGGCTTGAAGCCGTCGCGAACGTCCGGGAGGGCCCGGTTGGTGATGGTCGACAGGGCGTAGGCCAGATAGCGCTTGGACAGCGCCTCGCTCATCGGCTCATCGACGATGCGACCGCCTTCCGGCGGGGGGGTATGAACGGTCATGGGTTCCGAATCGGACGATTTGAACCGCCAGTCTAGCCCCTGAACCGCCCGCTCTGTGGATGGAAGATCGGGCCGTCAGATCAGCGGTCCGGATAGCGGATGGGGCGCGACTTCACGCCCCATCCGCCGGACCCGATCAGAAGTGGCGGCGCAGCGAGATGAACGCCTGACGCGGTGCGCCCGGCAGGAAGGTCTGGCGACCCGCGCCGTTCTGGAACCCGCCCGAACCGACCGTCGAAATATAGTCTTCGTCGAGCAGGTTGGTCACGTTCAGCTGGATCTCCGTGCCATTCAACCAGGAGGCGCCGTCGGTGAAGCGGTAGCCGGCGGTCAGTTCGACCAGGGTGAAGGCGTCCGCCGACTCGTCGTTGAGGTAGCTGGAGTACCGTTCGCCGGTGAAGGCGCCGGCCAACGTGCCGAACAGGTTGCCGTCGTCATAGGCGACTTCGGCCCGGGCTAGGGTCTCGGGGGTGTTGACCACGGTCTTGCCGGCGGTGGCCGCGACCAGCGCGCCCACGCCGTCACGGACGTCGTCCTCGTAGGTCGAGTCGTTGTAGCTGAACGAACCGAACGCCGACCAGTTGTCCGCGAACGACCACACCGCCGCCGCCTCCAAGCCGCGGCTGCGGACCGACCCGACGTTCTGGATGCCGTTGCCGAGACCCAGGATCGGCGCGCCCAGGGCGACGCTCAGCAGACGGTCTTCGAACTCGACATGATAGGCCGCGACCGATCCCTGGATCTGGTCGAAGCGGAAGCGCCAGCCGGCCTCCAGCGTCTTGGAGCTTTCCGGGCGCAGATTGTCGCGAAGCGCGGCGAACCCGGCCGCCGTCGCCGAGAACGGGCCGCCGGTGTTCGAAGACTCGAACGCCCGGATGTTCTCGGCGTACGAGGCGAACAGCTGGTGGTCCCCGTTGAGGTCATAGGCCACGCCGATCTGGGGCAGGAAGTTGTCTTCGGCCTTGATCGTGCCGGTCTTGTTCTCGCCGACCAGAGTGGTGGCCGAGTTCTCGACGCTGAGGGATTTGAAGCCGGCGTTGACGGTCAGGCCGTCCATCACGGTCCAGGTGTCCTGCACGTAGAACTGCCGGGTCTCGGTCTCGAAGTCATAGGCCCACTGGGTGGAGAACGGGTTCTCCAGGAAGTCCAGGGAGTTGCGCGTGTTGGCCGCGCGGGCGAGGCCGTAGAACCGCCGGGCGTGGTTGAAGTCGTTGTTCTCCAGCCAGAAGCCGCCTTCGATCTCGTGAGCGCCAAGGCGAAGGTTGGCCGAGCCGATCACGCCGCGGCGTTCGATATCGTACTCGGTCGTGCGGACCGAGATCGGGCTGGGGGCGGTGATCGCTGCCCCGGACTGATCCGGAGCGCCGACCGGCGTCGCCAGATAGGGGGTCCACCACAGGCCCTGCCCCTTGTTGTCATGGCCGTAGCCGGTCAGCGACACGTCCAGGGCGTCGGTGATCGGATACGAGAAGGTCAGGGCCGCCAGGGTGTCATCGCGCAGGCCCGCCGCGTTGAAATAGGCGTCATCGACGCATCCCACGCCGCCCGGGTAGTTGTTGGCGCCCGTTCCGCCGCCCAATTGCGGGCAGTCGCCGCCTGGGTTGGCCTGGTAGATGTCGGCGATACGCACCGCCAGGGCGTAGTCGCCCGAGATGTTGTCCCAGTCGCGTCCCAGGCGACCGATCTGCTCCAGCGACATGTCCTGATAGTCGTTTTCGCGACGCTCGGAGTGATTGACGAACCCGTACAGCTGGCCGCGGCCGATCGGCAGCACGGCGTTGAAATTGATCTGCTGCTGCTTCTGCTCGCCGACGCCCTTCCACTTGTCGCCCTGCTGGTTGACGTAGGAAAGCGAGGCCCGCAGCGAGTCGGGGCCGAACAGCTCACCTGTGTCCAGGCGGACCAAGCCGCGCATGGTGCTTTCGTCGCCGTAGGTCCCGGCGACGTCGACGCCGAACGCTTCGGCCGGCCGACGGCTGAGGAATTGGATCGTGCCGCCCAGATTGCTGCTGGAGGCCGTGCCCAGCGCGCCCGAACCCTGGGCCACGTCAACGCGGCTGACGTTCTCGGAAATGATGGCGCGCGAGATGTGCAGGCCGTTGTGATTGCCGTAGCTCATGTCGCCCAACGGCACGCCGTCCAGCGTGAAGCCCAGTTGGTTCTGGTTGAAGCTGCGCAGGGTCACGCGCGCCGACCATTCGTAGTTCCCGAAGGCGTCGGCCGACTGGAAGCTGACGCCCGGCAGGCGTTCGATGGCCTTCAGCGGGCTGGTGCCCGGCGCTTCGACGGCGATGGCGGCCTCGGTGATCGACGCTTGCTGGCGGGTTTGGCCGCGTCCGAAGACAACGACCTCATCAAGCGCGGTCGCCGGATCGGGGTTCGCGACGACGGTCTGGGCCAGGGCCTGCCCCGGCGACAAGAGCGCTCCGCCGAAAACGAGCGCGAGCGTGGAAGCGCCTGCCAGAAGGCGATGAATGGTCATGGTTGTCCCCGAGAAACGTTGTCGTGCGAATGCACGTCTCGCGGCCTTAGGCGTGGCTGGCGACGGCTCGGCGAAGTCTCGGCGGCGGTTCCATGACGGAGGTCTGTTCAGTTGGGTTTGCCCGCCGCCGTGGCCGAACGGCTACCCTTGGTCCGTGGGCGTCCTATCCATGGGCGGCGGGTTCACAGCCGCCCCGCGTCCCGCAGCTTGTCGATCATCCAGACCCGCGCGGGCGGCAGGGGACGGTCCATGGGATGGAAGACGAACTGTTCGAGGAAGTGCCCGGTCAGGTCAAAGCCGGCGCCGATATCGCCTTCGCCCAGCCCGGCCTGCGCGCCCAGCATGAAGGGCGGCAGGCGCAGCAGCTTGTCGGCATACGGCGCGCCCGCCTCGCGGCTGACGGCGCGGCCGGTGCGGGGGCTGACCCAGATCAGGTCGTCCATCGCGCCGGTGACGGCGCAGCGGCTCAGGTCCAGGCCGAACCCCAGATCCTCCAGCAGCCCCGCCTCGAAGCGCACGAAGACGGCGGGCCAGACGTCCGGCATCATGAAGGCCGACATCAGGGCCTCGAAGGCCAGGAAGGCGCCGGGGTGCGGCTCCCGTTCCGGCAGCGCGCCTTGCGCCACCGCGGCGGCGGCGGCCAGCCCCGTCAGCGCCAGCGGATCGTCGAACAGGGCGCTGGGCCCCTCCCCCACCGGCTCCAGTCGGGCCGAGCCGAGATGATCCGAGGTCCGCGCCCGCACCTCGGCGACCACCCGGGCGCCCGGCTGCAGGAAGGGCTTCATCCGCCGCGAGGCCCCGCCGGCGACATAGGCCGCGCGGCGTCCCTGCCCTTCGGTCAGCAGGTCGACCACCACTCCGGTGTCGCCGTGGGCGCGGGCGGAAAGGACGAAGGCGTCTTCGGTGAAGTCCATGGCTTCAACTAGCCCGGAGAACGTCCCGGGAACAACCGTGTGATTTCCCGGACGACGCCGGCTTGTGGCGGGGCGATGCGGCGGGCTAGCGTGACGCTTGCAGAAGTTCGCGGGGGCGCGTGCGATGACCGATTTTCCAACCTCGAATTCGCGCCGGGCGAAGCCGCGAAAGCCGGGCGCCGCCGGGCCGGTGATCGGCTCCATCCTGGTCTTCCTGTGGGCCTTCGTCTTTTCCGTCTCCCAGAGCTTCACGACGGTCAACGGCACGGCGAACATGCCGCTGGACCTGGCCGCGGGTATCGGCGTCGGCCTGCTGGGCGGGCTAGCGGGCGCGATCGTCGTCTGGCTGATCCTCTATTTCATCCTGGGCGGCCGCCGCTCGCCCAAAGGCGCGATGGTGCTGGCCCTGTTGGCCGGGGTGGCGATCGTCGGCGCCGTGCCCGCCTCCGGCCTTCGCGCGCTCGGCGCCGGAATGAATGCGGAGGACGAGGCGGCCGCAGCGGTGCGCGCGCGGATCGACGCCCGTCGGGACGCCGAGGCTGAGCGGGTCGTCGCAGAGCGCGACGCCATCGTCAGTCAGGACTTCTTCGAGCCTCGGGCGTTGGGCGCGCCCGGCGGATTGGCCCGCGCCCGCAACAAGCTGAAGGCCCTGCGCGAGCTGTCGGCCCGAGCCGAGGCCGGCGATGACCGGCTTCGGGATCAGGCGCGCGCGGAACTGGCCCGGGTGCCGGTCTCCGCCGCTCGTCGCCAGGCGATTTTGCGCGACTTCGACGCCGCGGTCGCCCGCGAATACGAACAGGCCGGGATCGGCGCCGAGCTCAGTCAAATGCTGTTCACTGAGATGGACGCCCAGCTCGACATCCTGTCCCGCACTCGCTGGAGCGTGGAGAGCGGCCAGATCATGTTCACGACGGACCGGGACATGACCGCCTTCAACGTCCGGGCTGACCGGGTCGACGAGATCCAGCGGGAGCTGCAGAAGATGGAGCAGGCGCGGCAAACGCGCCTGAACGCCGCCCGCCAGGTTCGCTAGTTCGCGGCCTTGATCGCCTCGACCACGGCCCGGGCGCGGTCGTTCGGCACGGTGAAGCTGAGCACATACTGCTCGATCTTCCAGCCGTCTTCGGTGAGGCGCAGCACGCCCGAGCCGCGCGTCACGCCATAGCTGTCGTTGTCCAGCACCTCGTCGAACCAGGCGAGGCAGCGGCAGTCGATGGGCGCGATGGTGATGACCCGGTTCCGCGGCGTGTAGGTCCAGCCCTGCCCCCGGGCGAAGTAGGGTTCCACATAGGCGCGGAACTCCGGCAGGGACCAGCGTTCGGTCGCATCGGTGCCGATGAAGCGGGCGTCCGGCGTGAACAGGTCGAAATAGACGGTCGTGTCCGCCGCGGTCGAGGCGACGTTCAGCTGATCCAGCACGTGGCCGATCTCGACTTCGGCGGACGGCGCCGGCGAGGGGGCGGCTTGCGGCGCGGCGGTCAGCATCAGGGCGGCGATCAAGGGCGTCATGGCGGGCTCCGTCTTGGTCTGCATTGGTAGGTCGGATTTTTAATTTAACCGAATGGTTGACAACGCCTCGGCCCGGGCGCATTTAACCTATCAGTTAGATACGAAGCGCCCCGATGGAAACCGATCCCCTCTCCGCCAAGTTCGCCGCCCTGGCCGACCCGACCCGTCGGGCCATCCTGGCGCGGCTGACCGAGGGCGAAGCCAGCGTCAACCAGCTGGCCGAACCGTTCGACATGAGCCTTCCGGCGGTGTCGAAACACCTGAAGGTGCTGGAGAAGGCCGGGCTGATCAGCCGGGGCAAGGAGGCGCAATGGCGCCCTGCCCGCCTCGAACCCATGGCGCTGAAGAGCGTCGCCGACTGGCTGGAACACTACCGCCGGTACTGGGACGCCAGCTTCAACCGCCTCGATGCCTACCTGAAGAAAATCCAGAAAGGAGACCCTGACAATGGCCCAAGAAACTGACACCAATCCCTGCAACACCGACGGCGTGGCGCACGAACATTCGCTGACCCTGCGCCGGACCATCGATGCGACGCCCGAGCAGATCTGGAAGGCGTGGATGACCCCGGAGATCCTGCAGCAATGGTTCGTGCCGCGCCCGTGGACCCTGTCGGACGTCCGGATCGATCCGCGTCCCGGCGGCGTGTTCAACTTCGTCATGCACGGCCCCGACGGCGAGACCATGCCCAACAGCGGCATCTTCCTGCATGTCGAGCCGGGCAAGCGCTGGATCACCACCGACGCCCTGACGCCGGACTGGAAACCGGCCGGTCAGCCGTTCATGGTGGCCACCGTCGAGCTGACGCCGACGGCGGACGGCAAGACGGAATACGTGGCCACGGCCCGTCACTGGAACGCCGAGACCATGAAGCAGCATGAGGCCATGGGCTTCCATGAAGGTTGGGGGACCTGCGCCGACCAGCTGGCCGAACTGCTGAAGACCCACTGATCCGTCCCGCCGAGCGCCCCGCATGACCCTCGCTGAAGACCTAACCCAACGCCCGACCCTGAACATGCAGCGCGTCTTCGATGCGCCGCGGCCCTTGGTCTGGCGGGCGTGGACCAATCCCGAGGCGATGGTCATGTGGCTGGGGCCGGTCGAATGGCCCGCGGTCAGCGTCAAACAGGACCTGCGGGTCGGCGGCGAATGGCGGGCTTGTCTGCGGTCGCCCGAGACCGGCCAGGACCTTTGGCAGGGCGGCGTCTATCGCGAGATCGTCCCGCCCGAGCGACTGGTCTTCACCTTCAAGTGGGACGAGTCCCACGAGGACGGCCCGCCGGTGGAGACGCTGGTGACCCTGGTCCTGACAGAAACCGAAGAGGGGCAGACGCGTATGGATTTCACCCATGAGGGCCTGAAGTCCGAACAGAGCCTGACCGGCCACAAGTACGGCTGGAACAGCACCGCGGACCGGCTGGAGACCTGGCTGGCCGCCAACAAATAGAACCCGAGGAAACGCCATGCAGATCGTGACCAGCCTCAGCTTCCGGGGCCAGTGCAAGGAAGCGTTCGAATTCTACGCCAAGGTCTTGGGCGGCGAGATCACCGCCGCCTTCCCCTACGGCGAAGGCCCGCCCGACATGCCCGTCGGCCCGCAGTACAAGGACTGGCTGATGCACGCCTGGCTGCAGGTGGGCGATCAGGCGATCATGGGCGCCGACATGGACGTCGACTGGGCGCCCAATATCAACAAGCCCAAGAACGGCTTCGACGTCACCCTGCACACCCAGGACGGGGCTGAGGCCCGTCGTTGGTTCGACGCCCTGTCCGAAGGCGGCAAGGTGATCATGGACTTTTCCGAGACTTTCTGGTCGCCGGGCTACGGCAACTTCGTCGACAAGTTCGGCGTGCCGTGGATGGTCAACACCATTCCGTCGGCCGACTGGAAGCCCGCTCAGGGCTGACGGCTTTCCGGGGCGGCCGTATCGCGCCGCCCCCTTCCCCCATTTCCGGAGATTCCCATGAAGGCCACCCCCATGGTCTGGACCGGTCGCGTGCTGACCGGACTGTTCGCCTTGTTCATCCTCGGCGCCTCGGTCTTCCCCAAACTCAGCGGCATGCCGGTGGCCGAGGAAACCATGGCCCAGCTCGGCTGGCCGCACGGCTACGCCTTCGCCATCGGCCTGATCGAGCTGGGCTGCCTGATCCTGTATCTGATCCCGCGCACCAGCGTGCTGGGGGCGGTGCTGTTCATGGGACTGCTCGGCGGGGCCGTGGCGACCCAGATCCGCGCTGGCGCCCCACTGTTCAGCCACCAGCTGTTCAGCCTCTATCTGGGCCTGGTCATGTGGGGCGGATTGTGGCTGCGTGACGCCTCCCTGCGCGCCCTCTTCCCCTTCCGCCGCGTCGCCTGAGGAGGCCGCATGTCCGTCGCCGCGACCATTCCCGAGGCCCTGACCCGTCTCAACATCGTGCGTACCTTCGACGCGCCTCGCGCCCTGGTGTGGAAGATGTGGACCGACCCGGCCCACGTGGCCGTCTGGTGGGCGCCTGAACATTTCACCACGCCCGTGGTGAAGATGGACGTCCGGCCCGGCGGCGCGATCCACATGGTCATGCGCGGCCCTGACGGGAGCGACTATCCGTTCGACGGTCGCTTCATCATCTTGGACGAGCCTGAGCGTCTGGTGATGCGGACCTGGGTGAATGCCGCCGATGGGGATGTCTGGTTCGAGGTCGAGCAGACCATCCGCTTCGACGAGGAGGGGGATCAAACCATCATGCGCTTCGAGGCCGTCGTGCAGCAGGCCAAGGCCGACGCGGTCGGCCCGCTTAGCGGCATGGAGGCCGGCTGGACCGGCAGCCTGAACAAGCTGGAGCGTCACATCCGAACGCTTTGGGAGGCCTGAGCCATGCAAAAGGTCCCGCCTCCCGCCTCTCCCGACGCCTATGTCGCCGGCATGGCCGGCTGGCAGGCCGACCTCGTCACGCGACTGCGCACGGCGGCCCTGTCGGTCGGCGGCCTGGACGAGGTGATCAAGTGGGGCCACCTCGTCTATCTTTCGAACGGTCCAGCCTTGCTGATCCGGGCCGAGGGCCAGCGCGTGCTGCTGGGCTACTGGCGCGGTCAGCGGCTGCAGGACATCGAGCTTCGCCTGAAGTCCGGCGGACAGTTCGAGATGGCCAGCATCGGCTTCGCTGAAGGCGAGACCATCGATGCGGAGGTTGTCGTTCGCCTGACCCGGGCGGCGATCAACCTCAATACCGAACTCGGCGACCCCACCAAGGCGGCGAAGAAGATCGTCTGATTCAACGCGCCACGCTGGTGGGGAAGCTGCGGCCCAGCGCCTCGGCCATGCCCTGCTGGGACAACAGGAAGACCGCATCGCGCTGGTGATAGTTGTTCGACAGCACGATCACCGTCACGTCCGCGTCCGGCTGGTAGGTGACCAGGTTACGGAAGCCGGACCAGCTTCCGGTGTGGAAGATCTGGTTGTCGGTGAAGTCCGGCCGGACCTGGCGGCCCAGTTCCTTGTCGTAGACGCCATAGCCCCATAGCCGGCGCGGGTTGCCCCTTTCGTCCGGCGTGCCGTCCGGCGCGTGGTCGGCGATCATCTGGGCGTAGCTGTGCGGCGACAGGATGTGGCCTCGGTGCAGGGCGCGCTGCCAGACCAGCAGGTCGTCCAGCGTTGAATACAGCGCGCCCGCGCCGAAGATGATGCTGACGTTGGCGTCCGGCTGGGGCGTCGGGCCGCCAGCCAGATTGGCGTAGCCCATGACCACGTCGGAGGCGCCGTCGTCATAGCCCGTGTCGGCCATGCCGAGCGGCTCGAAGAAGGCGGTCCGCAGATAGGCGTGCAGGCCCATGCCGCTGACCTTTTCGACCACGGCGCCCAGCAGGTTATAGCCGGCGTTGTCGTAGCGGACCTTTGTCCCGGGTGGGAATTGAAGTCCATAACGCATTGAATCAGCAGTCAATTCTTCCGGCGTTGCTGGCGTGACGCGGCGCAACCCCCAGCCCGGACGGGCCATCAGGTCGGGAATGCCCGAGGTGTGCGACAGGAGGTGATGCAGCCGGATCGGCTCCCAAGCGGCGGGGCAAGGCTGGATGTATTTGCAGACCGGGTCCCAGACCGACAGCTTGCCCTCGTCCTGCAGGCGCAGGATGGCGGCGGCGGTGAACTGCTTGCTGACCGAGGCCAGGCGGAAGCGGGAGTTGAGCTCCAGCGGCTTCATCAGGCTGCGGTCGGCCCAGCCGTGGACCTGGCGGTACAGGACCTGATCGCCCTTGGCGACCAGCACCCCGCCCGTAAACTGGCCCGAGGCGCTCCAGCGGTCCATCTGCGCCTTAAGATCCGGCAGGCGCTCGACCACCTCGAGCGGCGGGCGCGGCGGCAGGGGATCGGGCGTCACGCGCACGGTCGGCCTGTGGACCGTGGCCCAGGCGATCAGGCCGGCGGCGACGATGACGAGAACGACCAGAAAGCCGAAAGTCAGCCGGGGATGGTTTCCGGCGCGACGGGGAACATGAAACACGGAACGCGGGCTCTTAGACGTCGTAGTCCAGCCCGAACTGGGCATAGAGGGCGCGGCTATCCTGCCACTTCGGATCGACCTTGACCGTCAGGAAGAGGTGAACCTGGCGGTCCAGCAGCTCGGTCAGCTCCTCACGCGACTTCTGGCCGATCCATTTCAGGGTCTGCCCCCCCTTGCCCAGCACGATCGGGCGCTGGCTCTCGCGCTCGACATAGATGGTCTGCTCGATGCGGACCGAGCCGTCGGCGCGGTCCTCGAACGCGGTGGTCTCCACCGCCGCCGAATAGGGGAGTTCCTCGTGGACGCGCAGATAGACCTTCTCGCGGGTGATCTCGGCGGCCAGCACGCGCATGGGCACGTCGGCGGACTGGTCTTCCGGATAGAGCCAGGGACCGGCGGGCATGGCGGCGGCCAGCCGCTGGCCCAGATCGTCCACGCCGTCGCCGCTGAGGGCCGAGATCATGAAGACCTCGCTGTAGACGCCCGTCTCGAACAGGGCGTGCGACAGCGCCAGCAGGGTGTCGCGGCGCATGCCGTCGATCTTGTTCAGCGCCAGGATGACCTGTTTGCCGGCGGCCTTCAGCGCGGCGATGATCGTCTCGGTGTCTTCGGCCGAGCGGCGGTCGGCGGCCTGACCTTCCTTGCCCTCGGCGGCGATGTGCGAGGCGGCGTCGATCAGGTGCACGACGATGTCGGCGTCATCGGCTCCGCCCCAGGCCGAGGCGACCATGGCGCGGTCCAGACGGCGGCGCGGGCTGAAGATGCCGGGGGTGTCGACCAGCACGATCTGGGCGTCGCCGTAGATGGCGATGCCGCGCACGGGGAAGCGGGTGGTCTGCACCTTCTGGGTGACGATCGAGACCTTGGTCCCGGTCAGCCGGTTGACCAGCGTGGACTTGCCCGCGTTGGGAGCGCCGATGATGGCGGCGAAGCCGGCACGCTGGTTTTGAGGTTCGGTCAAATCACGCCTTCACGTTGAAGAAGGGCCGTTGCGGCCGCTTTCTCCGCGTCCTGACGTGATCGCCCCTGCGCGGTCAAGGGCGGATATCCGGCTACGCTTGCTTCAACGGTGAATGTCGGGGCGTGATCCGAGCCCGTTCGCTCCACGATCCGGTAGGTCGGAAGCGCCCTGCCCTGTCCCAGCGCCCATTCCTGAAGCGCCGATTTGGGGTTGGTCAGCGCCTTCTTTGGATTGGCCGCGAACTCCGCCCGCCACGCCTTGTCGAAGACCTTGCGGGCCGCCTCGATGCCGCCGTCCAGCCAGACCGCGGCGAGGATGGCTTCCATGGCGTCGCCCAGAACGCCTTCCCGGCGTCGCCCGCCCTGCTTGGCCTCGCCGGGCGATAGTCGCATGGCCGGTCCGACCTGCAACCGGTCGGCGACCCGGGCGCAGGCGGCCTTGTCGACCAGGGCGTGAAGGCGCGCGGACATGTCGCCCTCGTCGGCCTCGGGGAAGTCGCGCATCAGGGTGTCGGCGACCAGCAGGCCCAGCACGCGGTCACCGAGGAACTCAAGCCGCTGGTTGTCCAGAAAGGGCCGTCCGCGCGCATCGCGCTCGGCGCCCTCGCCCACGCTGGCGTGGGTCAGGGCCTGCTCGAGCAGGCCCGCATCCCGGAAATCGTGGCCGAGGTTGCGCGTCAGCGCATGGATGGCCTCGGCCCGACGATCCGCCATCAGTCGAGAACGTTGAACCAGCGGCTCAGGCGGACCTTGGTGAACCAGCTGACCGGATTCCACAGCGAGGCGCCCTCGTTCCACGAGAACAGAATGATCTCGGCCTTGCCGATCAGGTTCTCGGCCGGGACCAGGCCGACGCCGTTCTGCGACTGGTCGACACGGCTGTCGATCGAGTTGTCGCGGTTGTCACCCATCATGAAGTAGTGGCCCGACGGAACCTCGAACACAGGGGTGTTGTCCAGATCGTTGCCCGGCCCGAAGTCCTGGATGCGGAAGGTCTTGGAGCCGTCCGGGAAGGTCTCTTCGGCCTGGATGATCGGCATGCCGTACATGTTGGTGACATCGGCGTCCGACACGACCACGTCGCGGACGGGCGCGTTGTTGATGTGCAGCACGTTGTTGATCATCTGGATCCGGTCGCCCGGCAGGCCGATCAGGCGCTTGATGTAGTCGGTCTTGTTGTCGCGCGGCAGCTTGAAGACGACGATGTCGCCCCGCTCTGGCGCATGGCTGACCACCGGCAGGGAGACCCGGCCGTTGAAGACCGGCGGGCTGAACGGGATCGAGTGCTTGGAATAGCCGTACGACCACTTGGACACGACGATGTAGTCGCCCTGGTAGAGGTTGGGCTCCATCGAGGCCGACGGGATGGTGAAGGGCTGGAACAGCAGGACGCGCAGGACCAGCGCGATCAGCAGGGCGAAGAAGATCGTCTTGAGGACTTCCCAGCCCTCGTTGGCGCTTCCGCCCGAGGTCTTCTTGCTCTTCTTGGTGCGGGCGTAGACCGGGGTGGCGTCGACATCCTCGAACGGGGCGTCGCCGGCGTCGCTCCAGACGGGGCGCTTCTCCGGTTGAGGAGCGGCGACCGCCACACCGGCCGCGGCGGCGACCGCGGCGGCCTCCACGGGCGTCGGGTGGGTTTCGGCGGCGGGTTCGTCGTGCGCGGCCTCTACGGGCGCGGCGTGATCGTCATGAACTGCGGGGCCGTGATCGTCATGGACGGCCTCGGCCGGCGCGTGGTGTTCGGCCTCCGCGGCAGGGGCGTGATCGTCGTGAACGGGCGCGGGGTGGGCGTCATGATCGGCCTCGACGGCGGCGGGCGCATGGTCGTCGTGCGCGGCGGCCGGCTCTTCGTGCCCATGCGCGTCGACTTCGGGCTCGTCATGAGCGGCGGTCGCATGATCGTCATGGCCATGCGCGGGCGCGGCGGGTTCGTCGTGGCCGTGACCGGCGTCCGGCCCATGGCCGTGGTCGTCGTGCGGCTTGTTCTCGTCGCTCATGACTCTATCCCCCAGCCGCTGTGCGCGGTCTTTCAGCGGCGAAATCGGTATAACGTGATTAAGCGACGGGCAAGGCTTCGATCACCACGAAGGCGAGTGCGTACGGATGCTCGTCGCTGAGGGTGAGATGTATACGGACTTCATGTCCCGCAGGCGTCATGCGGGCCAGACGTTCCGCTGCCGGACCGGTCAGCGCCATGGTCGGCTGACCCGACCGTAGGTTCACCACCCCCATGTCCCGCCAGTAGACATCGGCGCGCATGCCCGTGCCGAGGGCCTTTGCGCAGGCCTCCTTGGCCGCGAACCGCTTGGCGTAGCTCCAGGCGGGGTCCGGCTTGCGGTCCGAACGGGTGCGCTCGAGCTCGGTGAAACAGCGTGTCTTGAAGCGTTCGCCGAAGCGATCCAGCGACGTCTGGATGCGCCGGATGTCCGACAGGTCCGCGCCGACGCCGAGGATCATAATTTTGCGTCCATGGCGGCGCGCATGCGCTGGATCGCCGTCGCCAGCCCGACGAAGACGGCCTCGCCGATCAGGAAATGGCCGATGTTCAGCTCGCGCACCTCGGGGATGGCCAGCATTTCGGCGGCGGTGTCGTAGTCCAGGCCATGGCCCGCATGGACTTCCAGCCCGAGGTCGGCGGCGCGGGTCGCGGCGGCCTGCAGCCGTTCGAACTCGATCGCCCGGTCGTCGCCCGACAGGTGGCAGTAGCGGCCGGTGTGAAACTCCACGACCTGGGCGCCGACGGCGGCGGCGGCCTCGACCTGGGCGATCGATGGCTCGATGAACAGGGAGACGCGGACGCCCGCGTCGGCCAGGGCCTTCACCACGGGCGCGATGCGGGCCTCGTGGCCGGCCACGGCCAGGCCGCCCTCAGTCGTCACCTCCTCGCGCCGCTCGGGCACCAGGCAGGCGGCGTAGGGCCGGTGACGCAGGGCGATGGCCAGCATCTCCTCCGTCACCGCCATTTCGAGGTTCAGCGGCTTGCCCGCCGTAGCGCACAGGTCGCTGAGCGCCGCGATGTCGGCGTCGGTGATGTGCCGGCGATCCTCTCGCAGGTGGGCGGTGATGCCGTCGGCGCCGACCGCCAGGGCCTCCCGGGCCGCGCGGACCGGATCGGGATGAATGCCGCCGCGGGCGTTCCGCACGGTGGCGACGTGGTCGATGTTGACGCCCAGACGGACAAGACCGGCCATTGGCGCGTCCCTATTTCGAGAGCCGGCGGCTGCCCGGATCCTCGACCGGGATGGCGGCCAGTTCGGGCGGCAGGGCGTCGGCGGGGTATGCGGGCACGTCCAGGGTCGCCAGGGCGATCAGGGGCACGCCCACGTCGGCGCGGCCGCCCGAGCGGTCGACGATACAGGCGGCGGCGATCACCTCGCCCCCGGCGGCGTTGATGGCGGCGATGCACTCGCGCGAGCTCAGGCCCGTGGTGACGATGTCCTCGACCATCACGACCTTCTGGCCGGGATCGACGTGGAAGCCCCGGCGCAGCTTGAACTCACCGTCCACGCGCTCGACGTACATCGAAGGAACCTTGAGCCAGCGGGCGGTCTCATAGCCGGGGATGATGCCTCCCACGGCTGGGGAGATGGCCACGTCGACCGGGCCGACGGCGGCCACGATCTTCTCGGCCAGCGCCTTGCACAGCCGCCCGCAGCGCTCGGCGTCCATGAACACCAGGTTCTTCTGCAGGAAGGTCGGGCTGTGCAGGCCCGACGACAGGACGAAATGGCCTTCGCGCAGGGCGCCGGCGTCGCGGAATTCGTTGAGTACGTCTTCGGAGGTCATGACCCCTCCCCTAACCCGTGACGGGCTCGCTTTGAAGGGCCGGTTGCGCCGGATCGGCGCTGTTTTCAGCGCCGGGGTTCAGGCCGCGCGCCAGAAGTTCGGCCCAGGCGGTCTCGGCGTCCTCGGCGAAGCTGATCAGATCCAGGTCCGCCGCCTTGACCATGCCGTGCTCGACCAGGGCGTCGAAGCCGACGACCGAGGTCCAGTAGGCCTTGTCGACGAGTACGATGGGGATGGCCCGCTCCTTGCCGGTCTGGCGCAGGGTGAGGATCTCGAACAGTTCGTCGAAGGTGCCGAAGCCGCCGGGAAAGACGACCAGCGCATTGGCGCGCATGGCGAAGTGCATCTTACGCATGGCGAAGTAGTGGAAGCGGAAGGTCAGCTCCGGCGTCGACCAGGGGTTCGGCTCCTGCTCGTGCGGCAGGGTGATGTTGAAACCGATTGACGGGGCCCCGACGTCGTGCGCGCCCCGGTTGGCCGCGCCCATGATGCCCGGTCCGCCGCCCGTGGCGATGACGTTGTCGCGCGGTTGGCCGATCTCGCCCCGCATGGCCCCGCCCCGTTCGGAGGCGATACGGCCGAACTCGCGGGCCTGAGCGTACCAGCGGGCGTGATTGGGGCTGGTCTCCTCCCCCACCCGCGCGCTGCCGAAGACGACGATGGTGGAGCGCACGCCCCAGGCCCTCAGCGCCTCCTCGGCCTTCTCGTACTCCATCAGGAAGCGCACGCCGCGCATGCCCTCGCTGAGCAGGAAGTCCTGGTCGAGGGCCGCCAGCCGATAGGACGGCGACGCCATCTGGGCGGCGTTCAGGGGGCGATCGTCGCTCACCCGCGCGCGCGCTCGACCGTGTCGACCGACGGATTGGCGCGCAGAGCGGCCATGATCATGGTGGCGTGGCGTGCGTCCTCGACCTCAACGTCGATGTCCACGTCGAAGAAGTCCTGCTGCCGGTGGCTCATGGACAGGTTGATGATGTTGCCGCCCGCCTCGCCGATGATGGTGGTGACCTGACCCAGCACGCCGGGGGCGTTCTTGATCGTGGCGCGCAGACGGGCGGCGGCGACCGCGCCCTGCTCGGCCTGCGGCGTCCACTGCAGGTCCTGCCAGACCGAATCGTCATCGGCGAACTCGGCCAGCTTCTGGCAGTCGATGGTGTGGACGGTCAGGCCGGCCTCGGGCTCTAGAATGCCGACGATGCGGTCGCCGGGCACGGGCGAGCAGCAGTGGCCGAAGTGGACGCTGACGCCGGGGGTCAGGCCCCCGCCGCGCACGAACAGGCGGGCCTGGTCGTCGGCGATGCGCTTGCGGTCCGGCCCGGCCTTGAGGCGGCCCTTGAGCGCGGGGAACAGGGTCTCGCCGACCTTGGCGGCCGACAATCGGCCCCGGCCGATGGCTTCGAACAGGTCCTCGTCGGTCTCGACGGCCAGGGTTTCCAGCGCGGGCTTCAGCGACACCTCTTCCAGCGCCTTGCCGGCGCGGGCCAGGGTCTGTTCCAGGGTGGCGCGGCCCAGCTTCTGGAACTCGCCGCGCTCGGAGGTGCGGATGTGGCGGCGAATCGCCGACCGCGCCCGTCCGGTGACGGTCAGGGATCGCCAGTCGGCGGGGATTTCGCGTTTGGCCCCGCGGATGATCTCGACCACGTCGCCGTTCTGCAGCTGGGTGCGCATCGGCTTCAGCTCGCCGTTGACCTTCACCCCGACGGCGGAGTCGCCCACCCCGGTGTGGACCGCGTAGGCGAAGTCCAGCGGCATGCCGCCGCGCGGCAGGGTGATCAGGGCGCCCTTTGGCGTGAAGACAAAGACCTGGTCCAGGTACATCTCGAGTTTGGCGTGCTCGACCCAGTCCTCACCGCCCTCTCCGTGCTCGATGACCTGCACGAGGTGGCGCAGGTTCTGCAGCGGATCGCGCCCGCCGTCCTTCTCCATGGCCTCCTTGTCGAAGCCATAGGACTTGTTCTTGTAGGACCAGTGCGCGGCCACCCCGTCCTCGGCCACCCGGTCCATGGCCTCGGTGCGGATCTGCATCTCGATGCGTAGGCCCGAGGGACCGACGACCGTGGTGTGCAGCGAGCGGTAGTTGTTCGACTTGGGCGTCGAGATGAAGTCCTTGAACCGCTCCGGCACCATCGGCCAGGCGCGGTGGATCACGCCCAGTGCGCGATAACAGTCGTCCTCGGCCTCGACGATGACCCGGAAGCCGTAGATGTCGGACAGGGACGAGAAGCCGACCGACTTCCTCTGGAGTTTTCGCCAGATGGAGTACGGGGTCTTCTGGCGGCCGGCGACGCGGGCGCGGACCCCGGCCTCCTGCAGCACCCGTTCGACCTCGCTGGACACCCCGCCGATGGCGCGGCCGTGTTCCAGCTTCAGCGCTTCCAGGCGGCGCTCGATGGCGGTCTTGGCGGTCGGGTTCAGATAGGTGAAGGCTAGCTCTTCCAGCTCGGACGCGATCGAGTGGATGCCGATCGACCGGCCCAGCGGGGCATAGACTTCCAGCGTCTCGCGGCTGATGCGCTCGCGCTTCTCGGGCTTCACATACTGGAGCGTCCGCATGTTGTGCAGGCGGTCGGCCAGCTTGACCAGCAGGACACGGACGTCGCGGCTGATGGCCAGGATGAATTTGCGCAGGTTCTCGGCCTGGCGCGTGTGCTCGGCCTGCAGCTCCAGTCGCGACAGCTTGGTCACGCCCTCGACCAGGACGGCGATCTCCTCGCCGAACATGCGGGCGATGTCGTCGCGGGTGGCCGAGGTGTCCTCGACCACGTCATGCAGCAGGGCGGTGACGATGGTGGCCGTGTCGAGCCGGTAGTCGGTCAGGATGCCGGCGACCTGGATCGGATGGGCGAAATAAGGATCGCCCGAGGCCCGCAGCTGCGAGCCGTGCATCTTCATCGCATAGACGTAGGCGCGATTGAGCAGGTTCTCGTCGGCGGTCGGGTCATAGGCCCGGACCGCCTCGACCAGCTCGAACTGGCGCAGGACCTTGCTGCGCTGCGGCTCCAGGTCCTTGACCGGAGCCGCGCTGTCGGCGGGATCGTTCAGATTGGCAGCTTCAGGGGTCGGCGCGGACTGCCGCGCCGGCAGGATGGTGATACCGTTGGCGGGTTCGGCCGTCAGTACCGCTCCTCCTGGCCGCCGTCGCGGTCGCTTTGCAGCGCGCGGATCAGCTCGGCCTCGGCCATGTTCATGTGCTGCGGTTCGGCCAGCAGGGCGACGACTTCGGCTTCGTCCTCGGCTTCGGTGCGCTCATCGACGCGTTGCAGCGTCACGATGATGTTCTCCAGCAGTTCGGCCGGCACGACGGTGTCGTCGGCCAGTTCGCGCAGGGCGACGACCGGGTTCTTGTCGTTGTCGCGGTCGATCGTCAGGGCGGCGCCGTTGGCGATGTTGCGGGCGCGGTGACCGGCCAGCAGAACCAGACCAAAGCGGTTCGGCACCTTCTCGATGCAGTCTTCGACAGTGACGCGGGCCATGAATTTCCTCGGACGCGGGAGAGAACCGCGCAAAATATAGATGTGGACCGCTTTGTGCAACGCCACATGGGCGTATTTTGGGCGTTCTAGCCGCCCGTCGTCGCCATCAACCCGCCCAGGACGAGTCCGACCACCGGCACGATAAAGGCCCAGTAGCGGGTCGGGACGAAGAAGAAACTGCCCGCCGTGGGCTTGAGCAGGACCCGCTCCCCCGTCTTCTCATCCAGCAGCACCCGGCCCTCGCGGCTGTCCAGGGCGCGGGCCGTGAAGAAGATGGCCGCGCCCGCCAGCAGGCCTGTCAGGATGAAACCGATCGCGGGACCCCACGGATCCGGAGCGCCTGTCGCCGTGACGCCGACGATGCTCACGCCGAAGGCGACGATGACATACAGCGGGACCAGCAGGCCCCAGCCCGACCAGATGATCATGGCGTCCCTTTCGGATGTCCGCGGCCACAGTCTTCCGGTCCAGGCGTCCGGGTCAACCTGTGCCGACTACGCGATCGGCGCTGCGTCCAGCCCGACGGACGCCGTCTGCGCCAGCCAGGCGGCCGTTTCGCCGCCCGGATGCCGCCAATCCGGGGCGATCTCGGCCAGCGGCCCCATGACGAACAGGCGCTCGGCCGCGCGGGGGTGCGGCAGGATCAGACCGTCGAAATTTCCGGTGATGCGGCCATAGGCGATCAGGTCCAGGTCCAGGGTTCGGGGGGCGTTGCGGACGTCGCGCTGGCGCCCGAAGGCCTCCTCGATCCGTCCCAGGGCCGCCATCAGGGCATGCGGATCATGGGCGGTGCGGACCAGGACGACCCCGTTCAGGAACGGCGGGTCCTCGCGGTTCGGCCAGGCGTCCGAACGCCACCAGGACGACCGGGCCAGCACATCGATCCCTTCGCACCGGAACCGCGCCAGCGCCGCCTCCAGCGCCTCGCGGCAATCGGCCCAGGCCCCCTTGTCATTGCAGCCCAGCGCGACGATGACGGCGGAGTCCGGATCGGGCTCGCTGTCTATTTCGACGGAGGGTGGGACGCCCATTTCTGCGGAGACCTTTTCCATGACGCCCAATCCAGCCGATCGCACGGCCCTGTTCATCGACGGGGCCAATCTTTACGCCGCCGCGAAGGCGCTGAACACCGATCTCGATTTCCGCAAGCTGGTGGAGATGTATCGCACTCGGGGCGATCTGGTTCGCGCCCTCTATTACACCGCCGTGGTCGAGGGCGAGGAATTCTCCCCCATCAAGCCGCTGGTGGACTGGCTGGACTACAACGGCTTCACCGTGGTGACCAAGCCGGTCAAGCGCTTCACCGACGCCCAGGGCCACACCCGCACCAAGGGCAATATGGACATCGAGATCGCCGTCGACATGCTCGAACTGGCGCCCCGGCTGGACCACGTCGTGCTGTTCTCCGGCGACGGCGACTTCCGTCGGCTGGTGCAGGCGATTCAGGCCAAGGGGGTGAAGGTCACCGTGGTCTCGACCGTGAAGACCCAGCCGCCTCACATCGCTGACGACCTGCGCCGCCAGGCGGACCTGTTTGTCGACCTCAACGACCTGCTGGCCGAGATCGGGCGGCCCCGCGTCAACGGCGGCCCCCCGCTGCGGGACGACCGCGCCTAGGCCTTGCCCCGCCGGCCGGGTGTGGCTCTCGCGCAACGCGAATCACACCACGAAGAACCGTGATCCGCAGCCCGGGAACAGCGCCCTCTTCGTGACGTTTCACGGACAGCTTTGGAGGCTGTCATGGGCAGGAGAAACGGGGTGTTCACCCCGCGCGAACGTAGAACGGCGCTGATCGCGCTACTGGCCGCCGTCGCGGTCGCGGCCGGGGGGATGGCGATCCAGCCGCTGATCAAGCCGTCGCTGGGACCGGGCGGAGCCGACGCCTATCTTTCTGCGCCGACCCCGGGCGTCCTGGACGCGACGCCGCTGGTCGGCTGATCGCCGCCTAGCCGCGTTCCTTCATCAGCCGCGCCTTGTCGCGCTGCCAGTCGCGGTCGGCGCTGGCCTGGCGCTTGTCGTGCAGCTTCTTGCCCTTGGCGAGCGCGATCTCGATCTTCGCCTTGCCCGCCTCATTCAGATACAGCCGCACAGGAATGATGGTCTGGCCGTCGCGCTGGACCGCGCCGATGAATTTGTCGATCTGCTTGCGATGCAGCAGCAGCTTCCGGTGCCGCCGCGGCTCGTGGTTGAAGCGGTTGGCCTGTTTGTAGGGCGGGATGTCGGCGTTCACGAGCACGATCTCGCGCCCCTCCACCGCCGCGTAGGATTCGGCGATGTTGGCCCGGCCGTCCCGCAGCGCCTTGATCTCGGTTCCGAGCAGGGCGATGCCCGCCTCGGTGTAGTCCTCGAGGAAATAGTCGAACTTGGCCCGGCGGTTCTCGGCCAGCACTTTCATCTTCGGTTTGTCGGAGGCCATGCGCCCTTGATCCTATCCCAACCCGGCGTCGGCCATCGCACGGTCGATCGCGGGCTTCACGGCGTCGGCGGTCGGGGCGAGCGGGAGGCGGACCTCCTCGGTGCAGAACTGCAGACGCGACAGGGCGTATTTGGTGGGCGACGGCGAATTGTCGAGGAACAGACCCTTGTGCAGGCCGATCAGGCGGTCCTGCCACTCGCGCGCGGCGGCGTAGTCCCCGGCCTGCGCCGCCTCGTGCAGGGCGACCATGCCCTCGGGCGCGACGTTCGAGGTGACCGAGATTACTCCCACCCCGCCGTGGGCGTGGTAGCCGAGATAGCTGGGGTCGTCGCCCGAGATCAGGTCGAACTGGCCGCCGATGTTGGCGCGCATCCAGCTGACGCGGGCCAGGTCGCCGGTGGCGTCCTTGATGCCGACGATGTTCGGATGCGCCGCCAGCCGGGCGACCGTCTCATTGGCCAGGTCCACGCCCGTCCGGCCCGGGACGTTGTAGAGCACGATGGGCAGCTGGACGGCCTCGGCGATGGCCTCGAAGTGGGCGGCCAGGCCGGTCTGCGACGGACGATTGTAGTAGGGCGTGACCACCAGCGCCCCGTCAGCGCCGACGGCCTTGGCGTGGCGAACCAGGTCGATGGCCTTGTCCGTCGAGGACGAGCCCGCGCCGGCGATGACGCGGACGCGTCCGGCGGCGACCTGCACGCACAGTTCGACGACCCGCTGATGCTCTTCCGGATGCAGGGAAGCGCTCTCTCCGGTCGTGCCCATCGGCACGACGCCGTGAACTCCGGCGGCGATCTGGCGTTCGAGCAACCGCGTGAAGGCGGCTTCGTCCACCTTTCCGTCACGAAGTGGTGTGATCAGGGCGGTGATCACGCCCTTGAACAAGGGGGCGGTCATTGAAACGATGGTCCTGCGTGGAATTGGGCGACACTCGCCCGGAAGCGAAGCGCCGGAGGGTAGGTTGCCGGTTCACGGACCGCAACCACGACGAATGGGGATAGGACACGGAATGATCGGAACTAGCCTCGCGGCCGCCCTGGCCCTTCTCGCCCCCGCGCCCGAGAGCGTCCTGCCGCAGGAAGTCCCCTACTACGCCTCCGCCCCCGCCGGTCCGGTCAGCAACCAGCCGCGCACCCTGAGCGATCAGGACACCGCCCTCTTCCGCCAGGGGCTGGCCGCCGCCCGCGCCCGCGATGTGACCGGCGCCCGCTCCGCCATGGCCCAGATCAGCGATCCGGCCGCCCGCAAGCTGGTCGAATGGGCCCTGCTGGACACCGCCGCCGACCAGATGTCGTGGGGCGAGTTGGCTGACGCGCCGACCCGTTTCGCCGGCTGGCCGCGGGCCGACAGCCGCCGTCAGGCGGTCGAGCGCGCGCTGGACCGTTCCTACGCCGGTCCCGACGCGGCCCTGGCCCTGTTCGAGCGCGACGCCCCGACGACGGTGCAGGGCGCCATCGCCTTGGCCGACGCCCTGGAGCAGCGCGGGCGCCGCGACGAGGCGCGCCGCCTGATCAAGGACTGGTGGCGGACCCGCAGCTTCGAGGCCGACCAGCAGTCGCGCATCCTGACCCGCTGGGATTCGGCCCTGACGCGGGATGACCACGAGACTCGGCTGAACATGCTGCTGCTGGGGCCGCACGGCCCGGCCACGCGCGCCATGATTCCCCTGGTCTCGCCCGAGCGGCAGGCCGTGGCCAACGCCGTGGTCGCGTTGCGCACCGCCTACAGCCCCGACGCCATCGTGGCCGGCCTGTCGCCGTCGCAGGCCATCGAGCCCGCCGTGGTGCTGGAACGGGTGCGGATCCTGCGTTCGCAGAGCCGTCAGTCGGAAGCCTTCCCGATCCTGCGCTACCTGCCGGCCGCGCCGTCCTCGACCGACGCCCAAAACACCCTGTGGAGCGAGCGCCGCAACTACTTCCTGGACGCCCTGCAGGCCCGCAACTGGCAGGCCGCCTACGACGCCTTCGCCGGTCACGGCTTCCCGTCCGGCGACCGCAAGGTGGACGCCGAGTTCTTCGCCGGCTGGGTCGCGCTGGTGAAGCTGAACGATGCGGCGCTCGCGACGCGGCATTTCGAGACCCTGCGCCAGTCCTCGACCACCCCGATCACCCAGGGCCGCGCCCTCTACTGGCTGGGGCGCGCCGCCGAGGCGCAGGGCAGCGTTCCGGCCGCCGTGAACTACTACCAGGCCGGGTCGCGCCACTTCCAGACCTTCTACGGCCAGCTGGCCGCCGAGAAGGCCGGACAAACTTCGATCACTCTGCCCGCCGACCCCGAGCCGTCCAACGCCGACCGCGCCGCCTTCGAACGGAACGAGGTCGTGCGCGCCTGGCGCGTCCTGGGCGAGACCGGCGAGGCCAGCCTGTTCCGCGTCTTCGCCTATCAGCTGGACGACGATGTCCCGACGGTCGAGCAACTGGCCCTGATGATGGATACGTCGCGCGGCTACGGCGAGGGCTTCACCGCCATGATGATCGGCCGCGCCGCCAGCCAGCGCGGCTATCTGCTGCCCGAGCGTCAGTACCCCATCCGCATGCCGCCGAGCGTGCCGGGCGCCGCGCCGCTGGAGTTCACCCTGGCCATCACGCGGCAGGAATCCAGCTTCGACCCGCGCGCGCGCTCGCACGCCAACGCCCGGGGCATGATGCAATTCCTGCCCGCAACCGGCCGCGGCGTGGCGCGCCAGCTGGGTCTGCCGTTCTCGGACGAGCGTCTCTACGATCCCGACTTCAACATGACGCTGGGCAGCTTCCACCTCGGCGACCTGATGAACAATTTCGGCGGCTCGATGCTGCTGACCACGGTGGCCTACAACGCCGGTCCGGCCCGTCCGCCGCAGTGGGTGGCGCGCTGCGGCGACCCGCGCGCGGGGACCGTGGACCCGATCGACTTCATCGAGTGCGCGCCCTTCACCGAGACGCGCAACTACATGATGCGGGTCATGGAGAACATGTCGATCTACAAGGCCCGGCTGAATGGCGGGGCCGCGCCGCTGAGCCTGTCGCAGGACATCCGCCGCGGCGTGCCGCGCGGACCCCAGCCCTATGCGACGGTGTCGGGTGAGGAGCCGCTGCGCACCCCGGACCCCGAACCGGGCGAGTAGCGCAAGCCGGACAGCAGCGGGCCGTCCGGGGTTTCGATCCAGCGTGCGGACAGGCCGAAGACGCGCGCCATGATGTCGGGTGTCAGGGCGTCCAATGGCGCGCCGTCGGCGACGGTCCATCCCTCGTGCAGCACGGCCACCCGATCCGCGTACCGGGCTGCCAGTGTCAGGTCGTGCAGGCTGACCAGCACCGCCTGCCCGCCCCTCGCCCGCGCCTTCAGCCGTTCCAGCACCAACAGCTGGGCGTCGGGGTCCAGGCCGGCGATCGGCTCATCGACCAGCAGGGCCTTCGCCGGACTCGCCAACGCACGTGCCAGCAGCACCCGCGCCCGTTCTCCGCCCGACATCTCGGCCACGCCCCGGTCCGCCAGATGCCCAGCCTCGACCTCGTCCAGCGCGGCTTGAGCGGCCTCTCGCGCCGCGCCGCCGGACAGGAAGGGCGCGCCCAGGGCGGCGATCTCGATGGCGGGCAGGTTCCAGGCGATGCGCCGTTCCTGCGGCAGGTAGGCGACCCGCTCGGCGCGCTGCCGGGCGGACAGGGTCCGAACGTCGTCCCCCTGCAGGCGGGCGACCCCGCCGGTCAGGGGCAGAAGGCCCGCGAAGGCCCGGATCAGGCTGGACTTGCCGGCCCCGTTCGGACCGACGACGGCCACCAGCTCGCCCGCGTGAACCTGCAGGTCGGCGCCGTCCAGCACCTGACGCCCGCCCAGCCGGGCGTCGGCGTCCCACATGGTCAGCGATGCGATCATAGCCGCCACTCCTTCGCGGCCCGCCAGGCGATCATGGCGAACAGGGGCGCGCCGACCAGGGCGGTGAACACCCCCAGCTTCAGCTCCTGATCCGTCGGGGTGATCCGCGCCAGCAGGTCCGCGCCGACCAGCATCAGCCCGCCCGCCAGCGCCGCCGGGGCCAGCAGTCGGGCCGGATCGCCCCGCACCGCCGCCCGCACCAGATGCGGCGCCGCCAGACCGACGAAGCCGATGACGCCGGACACGGCCACCGCCGCGCCCGTCGCCAGCGCGGCCGCCAGCAGGGCCAGCAGGCGCAGGCGGGCCATCGGAAGGCCCGAGGTCCTCGCCGTCTCTTCGCCCAGGCTCAGCATCTTCAGGCCGGGCGCGGCCAGGGCGGCCAGACCGGCGGACAGCGCGACGGCGGGGGTGACCCACAGCACGTCGATCCAGCTGCGGTTCTGCACCGAACCCAGCAGCCAGCTCATCACCTCGGCCGAGGCGATGGGCGACGGCGACAGGTTGAAGATCAGGGCGGTCAGGGCGCCGGCGAAGCTGGAGATCGCCACCCCGAACAGGATCAGGGCCTCCGGCGCCCGCACCCGGGCCGAGAACAGGACCAGCAGGCCGCCGGCGAGGCCCGCGCCCGCCAGGGCCGAGACCTCGACCGCCCCAGGCACGCTCGCCGCGCCCAGCACGATGGCGCTCGCCGCGCCCAGCGCAGCCACGGCGGACACGCCCAGCACGCCGGGATCGGCCAGCGGATTGCGCAGCAGTCCCTGCATGACCGCTCCGGCCAGACCGAGGGCGGCGCCGACCATCAGGGCGGTCATGGCGCGGGGCGCCCGCACGGCCCACAGCACCTCGCCGGGACCCGAGGTCGGGTCGCGCAAGGCCTCGCCGAACTGGGCCAGGGTCAACGGGCTCTCGCCGAACAGCACGGCCAGGGCCAGCGCGGCGGCGATGGCCAGCGACAGAATGAGGATCAGGCGTCCGCTCACGATCCGCCCTCCGCCAGCATCGCGGCGGCGTCGGCGGCGAACCAGGCCGGACAGGTCAGGGCGGCGGCGGGCAGCCGCGCGGCCACCCTGCCCTGCGCCGCCTTGCGCACGACCGGATGTCGTCCCGGACCGCGCCAGTCGCCGCGCGCCTGGTCGAAGAAGCCGAGCACGAAGCGGACGGGCGGAAACAGGGCGACGCGCTCGACGCTGACCGGGTTGAAATAGGGCTTGTCGGCGGCGTTGCGGAAGCCGGCGGCGCTGAAGATGGCGTCCACCAGCGTCTCCTTGCCCGCCGTGAAGCCGCCCGGCGTCAGATACAGGGCCGTGGGCCGCGCGGCGGTCTTGGGCGCCGCCTGCAACAGCCGCGCGTCCATCCGCTCGATCAGGGCCTCGCCGCGGTCATGCGCGTCCAGCGCCTGCGCCACGCTGCGAATATTGGCGCGTATGCCATTGAAATCCGTGGCGTCGCTGATGATCGCCGTCGGCGTGCCCCGCGCGTCCAGTCGCGCCAGAAGCCGGGGCTCGCCGCCCCAGTAGCGAACGACCACATCGGGCCGGAAGGTCACCGCGGCCTCCAGCGTGGGCCGAACACGCGCCCTGCCCCGGGCCGCCTCGCGCAGCCAGGCGTCGGGATCGTCGGCGCGCGGCGACAAGGCCAGCTCCGCATCGGGTCTCAGGGCCAGCACATACTGGTCGGCGCACTGGTCCAGCGACAGAATCCGCGTCGGTCGGGCCTGCGCGGTCCCGGCCCCAAGGATCAGCAGCCCCCCGGCGGCGACGGCCGCCAGCCGCCTCAAGACTTGAGCAGGCCTGTGAACAGCCCCTCCAGCAGGGTCGTCACCAACTGGTCGCGGTCGACCCAGTCGAAATAGGGTTTGGAGATCATCAGCGAGACCGCGCCGTGCCCGCCCGCCCAGACGGCCTGGGCCGTGGTCTTGGCGTCGTAGCGCAGCCGCCCGGCGGCCTCCAGCTCATCGATCACGTCCTCGAAGGTGCGGAACAGCTCCACTCCCATCTCGCGCGCCGCCGACTGGGCGCCCTCCCGCAATTCGATCGGGCGGGTCATGTAGACCAGCCGGTAGGCGTTGGGGTTGGCGAAGCCGAACTCGACATAGGCGCGCATCATCTCGCGCATCCGCTGTTCGGGCGAACGGGTCTCGGCGATGATGACCTGGTTGGCCTCCATCAGGGCTTCGAAGGCTTGCCGGCAGATCTCCTGCAGGATTTCGCCCTTCTCGGAAAAATGCATGTAGAGGGCTGTCGAGGACAGCCCGACCTCGTCGGCGATCTTGCGGATCGTGGCGCCCTCGTAGCCGTGCTCGACGAAGATCCGTTCCGCCGCGGCCAGGATTTCGGCGCGCCGCTCGTGGCCCTCGCCCTTGGGCTTGCGCGCGGATCGGGAACTGACGGGGATAGCGGTCACACGCGGCTCCGAATACGTCTGTCCCTTGAATAGCGGTAATCGGGCGGCAGCGCCAAGCGGTTGCGAGGGGTGATGTTTCTACGTTAACCATTACGTGTGAGGGCGAATACAGACAGCGAAAACGGGAATTCGGACCTGGTTCGGTCCGCCGCGTTGCCGCCTGCGCTGAGCGCGGCGCGCCGAGGCCTGTCGCCGGGACAGTGGATCATGGTCCTCGTCCTGATCGCGGGCGCGGTCTGGCTGATCGGGCGCGATCCGGCCGGAGCCCTCTTGGCGCTGGAGGTGTCGGCGGGCGCCGCCTTCCTGTTCGTGGCGGTCTGGCGGTGCCTGCTGATCCTGGTTCGCCCTGCGCCCGCGGTGGAGACGCCGCCGCCGGACCTGTGGCCCCGTTACACCGTCCTGGCCGCCCTGCATGACGAGGCCGAGGTGGTGGATCAGCTGATCACCCGTCTGGCGGCCATCGACTATCCGCCGGATCGGCTGCAGGGCATTCTGGTGCTGGAGGCGCATGACGGGGCGACCCTGGCCGCCGCCCTGGCGGCGCCTCGTCCCGACTGGCTGGAGATCTTCATCGCGCCGCCGGGGCGGCCAGGCACCAAGCCACGCGCCCTGAACTGCGCCCTGCCCTACGCCACCGGCGACCTGCTGACTGTCTACGACGCCGAGGACCAGCCCGATCCCGGCCAGCTTAAGGAGGCGGCGGGCCGGTTCCTGGCGGACGCCGGCGGGCGGCTGGCCTGCCTGCAGGCGCCGCTGCGCATTCGCCCCGCGCCGGGGTCGCGCTCGTCCTTTCTCGATCGGCAGTTCGCGGCGGAATACGCCAACCTGTTTGAGGTCGTCCTGCCCGGCCTGACCCGGCTGGGCCTGCCGTTCCCGCTGGGCGGGACCAGCAATCACTTCCGGATCGATGTGCTGCGCGGCCTCGGCGGCTGGGACTCGTGGAATGTGACCGAGGATGCGGACCTGGGCTTTCGCCTGTGGCGCGGCGGCTGGCGGATCGGGGTGATCACCCGGCCCACCTGGGAGACGCCGCCCGGCCCCCTGCACGACTGGCTGCCCCAGCGCACCCGTTGGCTGAAGGGCTATCTGCAGACCTGGGGCGTGCACACCCGCAATCCCGGCGCTTTGGGCCCGCGCGGACTGTTCGCCCTGATCATGACGCTGGGGGTCGGTCTCGCCTCGGCGGCGCTCTATGGGCCGACCCTGTGCTGGGTGCTGGCCTCGGTGCTGGTGTCGACGGTGTCGGGCCTGTCGCCCGAGACGCCGCGCCTGGCCTTGAGCGTACTGGTCCTGGGCGCGGCGTCGGCCTGGCTCTCGTGCGTGCTGGGCGCACGGCGTGCGGGCGTTCCCTACGGACCGCGGGACATGATCGCCGCGCCCGCCTACTGGAGCCTGCTCAGCCTGGCCTTCACCCAGGCCCTGTGGCGCCTGGTGTTCGAGCCCTTCGCCTGGGACAAGACGCGGCATCGGCGCGACATCCCGGCGGTCCGCGCTGACGCCGCGCTGGACGAGGCGGGGTCGCACCGCCTATCAGCGACCCATGCCGCCACGCCTGAACCCGTCGCCTGAAACGCTCTTCACCCGAGGCTGGGAAGACTACGCCCTGCTGGACAGCGGTCACGGCCGCAAGCTGGAGCGCTATGGGCGCTTCACCGTCGTGCGGCCCGAGCCCCAGTGCTTTTGGGCGCCGCGCGATCCCGCCGCCTTCGACAAGGCCGACGCCGTGTTCGATCCGCAGGCGCAGGATGACGATGACGACGGCCGCTGGCGCTTCTCCGGCCGGCCGGTCGAGACCTTCCCGCTAGCCTGGCGCGACGTGCGCTTCACCGGCCGCTTCACCCCCTTCCGCCACCTGGCCTTCTTCCCGGAGCAGGCTGCGAACTGGGAATGGCTGGATGCGCGGGTGCGCACTCTCTCGCGCTCAAGTCGCCCGAAGGGCGATGGCGCAGCGAAGAACGCGCCCAAGGTCCTCAACCTGTTCGGCTACACCGGCGTGGCCAGCCTGGCCTGTTCGGCCGCGGGCGCCGAGGTGACCCACGTCGACGCCTCCAAGAAGTCCGTCGCCTACGCCCGCGAGAACGCCGAGCAGTCGGGGCTGGCCGACCGGCCGATCCGCTGGATCGTCGAGGACTGCCGCAAGTATGTCGCCCGAGAGGTCCGGCGCGGCGTGAAGTACGACGGCATCATCCTGGATCCGCCGAAGTACGGGCGCGGGCCGACGGGGGAGGTCTGGCGGCTGTTCGAGGACCTGCCCGGCCTGCTGAAGGACTGCGCCGCCCTGCTGTCGGACGACGCCTCCTTCCTGCTGCTCAACGCCTATGCCGCGCGCATCTCGGGCCTGTCGCTGGCCCATCTGATGGCGGAAGCCACGGCGGACCGCGGCGGCGTCATCGACTGGGGCGAGCTGGCGCTGGCCGAGCATGGGCCGGACGGTCGAGCCATCGGCCTGAGCTTCTTCGCCAGGTGGAGCGGGCAATGACCGATCGCCTGATCACCTCCCTGACCAACGACACGGTCAAGAATGTCCGCGCGCTCAACATGCGCAAGGAGCGCGAGAGCACGGGCCGCTTCCTGGCCGAGGGACTGAAGTTCATCGGCGAGGCGCTGGATCAGGGCCGCACGCCCAAGCTGCTGCTGGTCGGCATGGAGGCGCGCGAGCATCCGCTGCTGGACCGCGCCAAGGCCGAGACCCGCGCCGCCGGCGGCGAGGTCGTCATCGTCACCCATCCGATTCTCGAGAAGATCAGCCGCCGCGACAATCCGCAGACGGTCCTGGGCGTGTTCGAGCAGGTCTATACGCCCCTGTCGGCCATCCAGCCGAACAGCGCCCCCTGCTGGGTGGCGCTGGAGCAGGTGCGCGACCCGGGCAACCTGGGCACCATAATCCGCACCGCCGATGCGGCGGGCTGTGGTGGGGTGATCCTGATCGACGACTGCGTCGACCCCTATTCCACCGAAGCCGTGCGGGCGACCATGGGTTCGGTCTTCGCCGTAGCCATCGCAAGGGCCACCTCGGCGGAGTTCATCGCCTGGCGCCAGTCGTGGCCAGGCAGCGTCATCGGCACCCGACTGGACGCCACCCACGGCTATCGCGACGCGGCCATCCAGCATCCGGCCCTGGTCCTGATGGGCAATGAGCAGGCCGGGCTGACTGACACGCTTGCCGCCGCCTGTGACGTCAACGTCAAGATCCCGATGCGCGGCCGTGCCGACAGCCTGAACCTGGCCATCGCCACGGGCGTGATGGTCTATGCGGTGACCGACGCGGCCTGACGGCCCGCGCCTGTCCGGAGTTTAACTTGCCGGACGGAGGCCCGCGTCACAGCTTCACCGCCATGCGTATCCTGCTGATCCTCGCCGCCCTGCTTCCCTTCGCCGGACCCGTCCACGCCCAGACGCCTGACCTGCCGCCCGCGGCCTTTCGCGCCGACGCCCTGTCGATCGAGGGGCTGATCAACGGTCAGTACGCCTATCTGGACCGCTTCCCCGGCGGCGTCATGCCGATGAGCGACGTCCTGCGGGCCGAGGCGTCGGCGGTGCATGACCGGTCGTCGCTTCTGCTCTACGCCGAGCACGCGATCACGGCGCTGGCGGACCACCACGCCATCACCGGCAGCTCCTTCAGCGACAGCCGGGCGCTCGTCCCCAGCTATGCCGATCTGTGGATCGAGAAGCAGGGGCGGGCCTGGCGCATCACGGCCGTACGCGAAGGCTCTCCAGCCGAGGCGGCGGGGGTGCGTCCGGGGCAGGCGCTGGAGGCCGTGGGCGGCGTGGCGACCGGCGACGCGGTGCGCGCCTTCTGGGGCGAGCTGGGGCTGGAGCCCGGCGGTGACCGGGACGGCTTCGCGGCCCGGGTGCTGGCGGCGGGCCGACGGGACAGGGAACGGGACCTGACGATCTCGGGACGACGACTGACCCTGCCGAACCTCTATGCGACCGGCGGCGCGGATCGGTCGCCCCTGACGGTCAGCGAGACAGGCGGTCGGCGGGTCATCCGGTTCAACGACTCGTTGGGCGACAACGACACCGTCGCGGCCTTCGACGCCGCCATGGCCGGCGCCCGGCCCGGGCAGCCGATCCTGATCGACCTCACCGACACCGCCAGCGGCGGCAACACGGTCGTGGCCCGTGCGGTGATGGGCTGGTTCGTGACCGAGGCCCGCCCCTACCAGATCCACAACCTGCCCTCGGAAGAACGCGAGACCGGCGTGCCGCGCCAGTGGATCGAGCAGGTCCTGCCCCGCCCCGGCAAGCATCACGACGGCCCGGTCACGGTCCGCGTCGGGCGCTGGACCGGCAGCATGGGCGAGGGCCTGGCCATCGGCTTCGACGCCCTGGGCGCGCGGGTCGAGGGCGGCCGGATGGCGGGCCTGCTGGGCGCCGTCTACGACCTGCGGCTGGAGAACTCCGGCCTGACGATCAAGATCCCGGCCGAGCGGCTCTACGCCGTCGACGGGACACCGCGCGAAGCCTTTGAGCCGCGCCGCCGCTAGAAGCTGCGTCCGTCCACCCGTTGGGCGGTCCAGCTGAAGGGCTCGAGGTCGGTCAGGGTGCGGATGTTGATCGCCACCATGGGATCGCCCTTGGGCGTCTTGCCCTCGGCGAACGGCTGGACCCCGCACGTGTCGCAGAAGCGGTGCTGGATGTTGTGGGTGTTGAAGGTGTGGGTGCTCATCGCCCCCTCGCCCGCCTTCAGGCGGAAGGCGTCGGGGCTGACGAAGGTCAGGACCAGCCCCTTGGGGTAGCAGTGCGAGCAGTTGCACTCGATCAGGCCCTGCAGGTCGGTGTCGACCTCATAGGCCACGGCGCCGCAGTGGCAGGAACCCTGATGGGTTTTCGGTTCGCTCATCACGCATCCTCCAGATAGCTGACGCCCGGGGCCGACTTCAGGGCGCCGCGCAGGGCGCCGTCGAGGCGGTACCGGCCGGGCAGTTTCATCTCGACCTCGCGGCGGCCGTCCAGGGCTGCGACCAGGAAGACCTCGCCACCCTTGCCGCCCTCGGCGGCGGCGCGCTCCAGCCGGGTGCGCAGGGCCGCGGCGTCGGTGGCGCGGGCCGAGACGTGGATCCGCAGGCCCATGCGCCCGTCGTCGATCAGCGTGTCCAGCCGGCTGGCGTCGTCGCCGAAGAAGCGCACCTCGCCGTCGGCGCTCTTGGCCCGCACCTTGACCATGACCGAGGCGCCGGTCTCCAGCACCTCGCGGCATTTGCGCAGCTGTTCCGGCGGGAACAGGCATTCGAACTCGCCGGTCGGGTCCGAGAAGGTGACGAAGGCGAACTTCTCCCCCGTCCGGGCGCTGGCCCGCTCCTGGCGGCGGCGCACGACGCCGGCCATCATGAACGCCTCGTGGCCGCTCTCGGCCAGGGCGGTGGCTTCGGCGACGAAGGTGACGCGCTTGCGCTTGAGGGCCGGCGCCATGTCCTCCAGCGGGTGGCCGGACAGGTAGAAGCCGACGGCGGCCAGTTCCTGGTCCAGCTTTTCGGGTCCGACCCAGGGCTCGACGGGCGTGAGGCGCGGGCGGCCCGCGGCGACCTGATCGCCGCCGAACAGCGAGACCTGCGACGAGGCGCGCTCGGCGGCCACGCTCTGGCAATAGGCGATCAGCTTGTCGGCCTGTTCGACCAGCTGGCGGCGGTTGGTGTGGAAGCCGTCGAAGGCGCCGGCGCGGGCCAGGTTCTCCAGCGCCCGCTTGTTGACGAATTTCGGATCGACCCGCTCCAGGAAGTCGAAGATGTCGGTGAAGCGGCCCCCGGTCTCGCGCACCTCGACCAGGTGCTTCATGGCCTCCAGCCCGACGTTGCGGATGGCGCCCAGGGCGTAGAGGACGCTGCCGGTCTTCTCGCCCTCGGCCCCCTCCTCCCAGGCGACATCGAAGTCGGCCGAGGAACGGTTCACGTCCGGGGCCTTGACCGGCACCTCGAAGCGACGGCAATCCTGATAGAAAACAGCCAGTTTATCGGTGTTGCTGAGATCGAGAGACATGGACGCGGCCATGAATTCGACCGGGTGGTTGGCCTTCAGCCAGCCCGTCTGGAAGGAGATCAGCGCATAGGCGGCGGCGTGCGACTTGTTGAAGCCGTAGCCCGCGAACTTGGCCACCAGATCGAAGATGCCGCCCGACTGCTGCTCCGAGACGCCCTTCTCGGACGCGCCCTTGATGAAGCGGGCGCGCTGGAAGTCCATCTCCTCCTTCTTCTTCTTGCCCATGGCGCGGCGCAGAAGGTCGGCTTCGCCGAGGGAGTAGCCGGCCAGGATCTGGGCGATCTTCATCACCTGTTCCTGGTAGATGATGACGCCGTAGGTCTCCGACAGGGTCTCCTGCAGCGAGGCGTGCAGGTAATCGACTTCCTGGCGGCCGAACTTCCGGTCGATGTAGGTGTCGATCATCTCCATCGGGCCCGGCCGATAGAGGGAGATCAGGGCGGTGATCTCCTCGATGGAGCCGCAGCGCATCTTGCGCAGCGTGTCGCGCATGCCCTGGGATTCCAGCTGGAACACCCCGACGGTCTGGCCCGAGGCCATCAGTTCATAGGTCGGCTTGTCGTCCAGCGGCAGCTGGTTCCATTCGGGCGCGGCGCCGCGGCGCTTCAGATAGCCGTGGGCGCGATCCAGCACCGTCAGGGTCTTCAGGCCCAGGAAGTCGAACTTCACCAGACCCGCCGGCTCGACCCACTTCATGTTGAACTGGGTGGCCGGGATGTCCGAGCGCGGGTCCTGATACAGGGGCACCAGCTCGGTCAGGGGCCGGTCGCCGATGACGATGCCGGCGGCGTGGGTCGAGGCGTTGCGGTACAGCCCCTCCAGCTCCAGCGCCGTATCCAGCAGGGTGCGCACCGAGGCCTCGCTGTCGCGGGCCTCCTTCAGACGCGGCTCCAGCTCGATGGCCTGGGCCAGGGTGACCGGGTTGGCCGGGTTGGCCGGCACCATCTTGGCGAGGCGGTCGACCTGGCCCAGGGGCATCTGCAGCACCCGGCCGACGTCGCGCAGCACGGCGCGGGCCTGAAGGGTGCCGAAGGTGATGATCTGGGCGACCCGGTCCTTGCCGTAGTGCTCCTGGACGTAGGTGATGACCTCCTCGCGCCGCTCCTGACAGAAGTCGATGTCGAAGTCGGGCATGGAGACGCGTTCCGGATTGAGGAAGCGCTCGAACAGCAGGCCGAACCGCAGGGGGTCCAGATCGGTGATGGTCAGGGCCCAGGCGACCAGCGAGCCGGCGCCGGAACCCCGGCCCGGCCCCACGGGAATGCCGTGGGTCTTGGCCCATTTGATGAAGTCCGCCACGATCAGGAAGTAGCCGGGGAAGCCCATCTGGGTGATGATCCCGACCTCCCACTCCAGCCGGGTCCAGTACTCCTCCTCGGGGAAGGCGGGCGTGACCTCGGTCAGGCGCTGCTTCAGCCCCTCGCGGGCCTGATGCAGCAGCTCGTCCGGCTCGGAGCGGCCCGCGCCGGTGTCGAAGCGGGGAAGGATCGGCGCCCGGGTGGTGACCAGGAAGGCGCAGCGGCGGGCGATATCGAGCGTGGTGTCGCAGGCCTCGGGCAGGTCGGCGAACAGCTCGCGCATGGCGGCGGCGGTCTTGAACCAGTGCTCGCCGGTGATGCGGCGGCGGTCCTCCTGGCCGGTGAAGGCGCCGTCGGCGATGCACAGCAGGGCGTCATGGCTCTTGGCCTGGGAGGCCTTGGCGTAGTGGACGTCGTTGGTGGCGACCAGCGGCACGTCGTTCTCATAGGCCCAGGCGACGAGGCCCCGCTCGCCCTGGGCTTCGCTGGCCAGGCCGTGGCGCTGCAGCTCGACATACATGCGGTCGCCGAAGGTGGCGAACATCTCGTTGAGGGCGGCGTTCCCCTCCCCTGCCTTGCCCTGCACGAACAGGGGATCGACGGGGCCGTCGGGGCCGCCGGTCAGCAGGAGCAGGCCGTCGGAATGCTCGACCACCTTGTTCCACGGCACGCCCGGGTCATCCATCGACCCGGCGTCGAGGAAGGCCGAGGATGACAGCTGGCACAGGTTCAGCCAGCCGGTCTCGTTCTGGACGATCAGGACCACGGTCGGGACCTTGGCCCAGCGTTCGGCGACCTGGCCGCCGATGCCGGTGACCGGCAGGGCGCAGGCCACGATGGGCTGGACGCCCGCGTCCTTGGCCGCCTGGCTGAACTCCAGCGCGCCGAACAGATTGACCCGGTCGGCCACGGCCACGGCCGGCATGCCCGCGTCGGCGGCCATCTTGGGAACCTTGCCCGCCTTGATCGCGCCTTCCAGCAGCGAATAGGCCGAGCGGACCCGCAGGTGGACGAAGCCCTGACTGTTCAACGCTTCGCTCACCGCGTCTTCGCTCCGCTCTTCAGACTGGCCGTCATCCTGAACCGAGTCTCACATCCGGCCCGCCGGAAACACCGGAAAGCGACCGGCGCCGAAGCCTCGCCGGGGAGCATTTGTGGACAGGTCCTGCCCGGCGTCGGAGACGTGCGTTTCGCACCGTAAAAAACACAGTGCGAAGAGTGCGAAACCTGAGCTCAAGCCATTGAAAATGCTGAGGCGGAGAATCGCACTGTTTGCACTCCGGCTCAGGCGGCCGGCACCATCAGCGCGACCTGCCAGACGATCCAGACGAAGCCGGCGCACGAGGCCAGCGACAACGATTCCCTCACCCAACGCGCCATGACAGCCTCCGGATTGATGTTCCGGGTATGTTCTATGTTCTCGTTGCGTTCACGTCAACCCGGTCGCCCAACCTCTCACCCCGGAGGGTGGAAGCCGAGCAGGGTCAGCGTCGAGGCCAGGGCGGCGGAGTTGGTGGACTGGGTCTTGCGCAGCAGGCTGCCGCGGAAGAACTCGACCGTCCGGGGGCTGAGGGACAGGGTCTGGGCGATCTGTTTGGTGGTGCGGCCGGCGACGATCAGTTCCGCCACCTGGCGCTCGCGCCGGGTCAACGTCATCAGCTCCTGCCGGGGCGCCGTCTTCAGCACCTCCAGGCCGCGCTTCACCGCCGCGATGAGGACGTCGGGATTGGTCGGCTTCTGGATGACGTTGTCGACCCCCAGGCGCATGGCGTCGACCGTGGTCGTCACGTCCACGAAGGCGCTGATCAGCACCACGGCGTGGCGGCCCAGCGCGCAGAAGGCGGCGACCAGATCCAGGCCCTCGACGCCCGGCAGCTTCAGGTCGACCACGATACAGGTCGGGTCGGCGTCCGACGCCCACATCAGGGCGTCCAGGGGATCGGAGAAGCCGACCGGGTCGTAGCCCGACTCCCGGAACAGGAGCAGCAGGGTCTGCAGGATCGCGGGGTCGTCATCGATGACCAGGATTTCCCTGGTGACCGCCGCGTCCGTCTGGCGCGACCGGTTGGCGGCGGGGGGAACGAGCTCGCCGCGATCAGGTTTGCCGCCGGGGAACAAAGTATCGGGAATCCTGTCGCACCTTCTACTGGCTGCCCGAAAAGGGAGGCTTGGGTCGCTGCTCATCGACCGCCGCCCAGACTAGAGGGCCGTGTCCGCTGCCGTAACCTCGTAGTCTCACGCAATTGCTCGCTGTGGGGGCGGTCTGTATCGCCCGATCGTTCGGAATCGGACTGGAAGGCGTCGGAAATCCCGCTCAATGTCTGCCCTTGAACGACTGATGTACAGGTGGCGAATCCGCCGGGACGCCGAGGGCGAACGCCTGCTGGACCTCAAGATCGAAGCGACGCGGCTGTTCAGCCTGACGGGGACGACCGCCGCGTCCGAGACCTGGGGCCTGCATCTGGTCGAGGGGGCCACGCCCTGCATCGACGCCATGCTGCTGGTGCTGGATTGCTGCCACAGACCCGGAGAGCATTGGGTGATCGAACGCCGCGCGATCGTCGCCCGGGAGTTCGCGGGCCCGACCGCCTCGCGCGTGCGGCTGATGCCCGTGGAGGGCCAGTGGCTCGACCGGGAGCTGGCGCGCACGAGCCCCGATCAGGTGCGCTTGCGGGGCCTGCTCAGCTGGTCCGCCTTTCGGCAGGCCGAAACGACCGCCTCCTGCCAAGGGGAGCTGGCATGGCGCTCGGAGAGCGAATTCCCAGACCTGCGCCTGAACTGAGGCCTGGCCCGATTGTACGGGTGGTCGGCGCCGAACGGCTGTAGACTCGGTTGGGACGCCGCCAGTCATCCGCCTTTTCGGCGGCAGGCGTCCCGGGAACGCCGCCATGGCCAAAGGTCAAGCACGCAGCAACAAGGAAGTCCGCAAACCAAAGGCCGAGAAGCCGAAGCCGCCGATCTCGGTGGGCAGCTCGCCGTTCACCCAGCCGCCGGGGAAGAAGTGAGAGCAGGCAGTAGGCAGTAGGCAGTAGGCAGTAGGCAGTAGGGGCAGAGCGCCCGAAGGCTGCCTACCGCCTTGCCCCTCAGTACTCGTGGCTCTCGGCCGGGCGCTCTTCCAGGTGCCCGTCCTTGATGGCGAAGACGCGGTCCATATGGCCGGCCAGCTCCATGTTGTGGGTGGCGATCAGGGCGGCGACGCCGGTCTGCTTGACCACGTCGTGCAGAGCCTCGAACACCGTCTGGCTGGTGGCCGGGTCCAGGTTGCCGGTCGGCTCGTCAGCCAGCAGCAGGCGCGGACGGTTGGCCAGGGCGCGGGCCACGGCGACGCGCTGACGCTCGCCGCCCGACAGCTGGGACGGCTGGTGCGTCAGGCGCTCGGACAGGCCCAGGGCGACCAGAAGCTCCTCGGCGCGGGCGCGGGCGACGGCCAGCTTGTGGCCGGCGATACGCAGCGGCAGGGCCACGTTGTCCCGGGCGTCGAACTCGGGCAGCAGGTGGTGGAACTGGTAGACGAAGCCGATGCGGTCCAGCCGGATGCGGGTGCGGTCGTGGTCGCTGAGGTCGGCGACGGCCTCCCCGTCGATGCGGACCTCGCCCTCGGTCGGATGCTCCAGCAGGCCGGCGGCGTGCAGCAGCGACGACTTGCCCGAGCCCGAGGGCCCGATCAGGCCGACGATCTCGCCCGGCATGATGTCCAGATCCACGCCGCGCAGCACGGTCAGGCCGCCGGTGGCGGTGTCATAGGTGCGGGTCAGGCCGCGGACAGAAAGGACGGGAGCCGCAACCTTACTCATAGCGAAGCGCCTCGACCGGATCGAGCTTGGCGGCCTGCCAGGACGGGATCAGGCCCGCCACGCAGCTCATGAAGAAGGACCAGACGGTGACCCAGAAGACATCGACCGGGTCGACGAGGGCGGGCACGGCGTCCAGCATGTAGACGTCGGCGTTGAACAGCTGGGTCTGGAACACCCATTCCAGGAAATGCTGGATGGCGCCGATGTTCAGGCAGAACAGCAGGCCCAGCAGCAGGCCGGTCAGGGTGCCCGCCACGCCGATCATGGCGCCGGCGACGAAGAAGATCCGCAGCATGGACGACTGGCTGGCGCCGACGGTGCGCAGGATGGCGATGTCGCGCGTCTTGTTCTTCACCAGCATGACGATGCCGGAAATGATGTTCAGCGCGGCGATGGCGACGACGAGGCCCAGGATGATGCTCATCGCCACCCGTTCGACCTTCAGCGCGCCCCAGAAAGCGGCCAGGCGGTCGCGCCAGTCGGTGACCATGGCGCGGGGGCCGGCGGCGCGTTGCACAGGGATGCGCATGGCCTCGACCCGGTCGGGCTTGTCGATCTTGAGCTCGATCACGTCCCAGCGGCCTTCCTTGCCGTAGAAGATCTGAGCCTGTTCGAGCGGCATGAAGATGAAGGCCTGGTCGAAATCGGCGGTGCCCGAGCTGAACACGCCGCCGACGCGATAGGTCTTCTCCAGTCCGCCCAGGCTGCCGAAGGCGCTCGAGGCGCCGGTCGGGGAATAAAGGGTGATGGGGTCGCCGACGCGCAGGCCCAGCCCCTCGGCCAGGGCCTTGCCGATCAGGACGTTGTCGCCGCCGTAGGCGCCGACGCCGAAGGTCTGTTTCGCGCGGTCGTCAAGGCTGGAGTTGACGTACTCCATCGACGCCAGATCGCCCTTGGAGACGCCGCGGACGATGGCGCCCGTGGTCGCCCCGCCGGCGCGGACGATGCTCTGGTCGTTGGTCATGGGGGTGACGTAGGTCACGCCGGGCACGGTCTTCAGCCGCGTCACGGCGGCGTCGCGGTCGGGCGACTGCAGGATGTCGCCGGTGACGTACATATGGCCGTTGAAGGACAGCATCCGGTCCAGCAACTCGGCGCGGAAGCCGGCCATGATGCTCATCACCACGATCAGGGCCATGACCGCCAGGGCGATGGCGACGTAGGAGATGATCGCGATCAGGGCGATGCCGCCCTCCTTGCGCTTGGCCCTCAGGTAGCGCGCCGCCAGCCCCAGCTCCCAGGCGGAGAAGGGACCGGCGGGCTTCGTCGGCTTCACTGCCGGCGCGGCGTTCGTCATCCGACAAGCCTCGCGATCGCTTCGTCCAGCGGCACGGAGATCTTCTCGCCGGTCGCGCGGCGCTTCAGCTCGACCACGCCGTCGGCCAGGCCCTTGGGCCCGATGGTCAGCTGCCACGGCACGCCGATCAGGTCCGCGGTGGCGAACTTGCCGCCCGGGCGCTCGTCGGTGTCGTCGTAGAGGACGTCCTTGCCCAGGCCTTCCAGCCTGGCCACGGCCTCTTCGCAGGCGGCCGAGACGGCCTCGTCGCCGGCGCGCAGGTTGATCACCATCACGTCGAACGGCGCGACCGAGTCCGGCCAGATGATGCCGCCGGCGTCGTGGCTGGCCTCGATGATGGCGCCCAGCAGACGCGACACGCCGACGCCGTAGCTGCCCATGTGGACCTCGGTGTCCTGGCCGTCCGGGCCGGCGACCTTGGCCTTCATCGGGGCCGAGTATTTGGTGCCGAAGTAGAAGATGTGGCCGACCTCGATGCCCCGCGCCGACAGGCGGTCGCCCTCGGCGGTCTGGGCCTCGAACGCGGCGGCGTCGTGCATTTCCTCGGTCGCGGCGTACAGGGCCGTGCGGGCGTCGAAGACGCCTTCCAGCTGCTCGACGCTGAGGTTGTGGCCCGGCGCATCCATCTCGACCAGCTTGCGGTCGCAGAAGACCTCGCTCTCGCCGGTGTCGGCCAGGACGATGAACTCATGGCTCAGGTCGCCGCCGATGGGGCCGGTGTCGGCGCGCATCGGCACCGCCTTCAGGCCCAGACGCGAGAAGGTGTTCAGATAGGCGGCGAACATCCGCTTGTAGGCGATGCGGGCCGAGGCCTCGTCCAGGTCGAAGGAATAGGCGTCCTTCATCAGGAACTCGCGGCCGCGCATCACGCCGAAGCGCGGACGGCGCTCGTCGCGGAACTTCCACTGGATGTGGAAGAGGTTCAGCGGCAGCGCCTTGTAGCTCTTCACGAAGCTGCGGAAGATGTCGGTGACCATCTCCTCGTTGGTCGGTCCGTACAGCAGCTCGCGCTCATGACGGTCGGTGATGCGCAGCATCTCCGGACCGTAGGCGTCGTACCGCCCCGATTCGCGCCACAGGTCAGCCAGTTGCAGCGTCGGCATCAGCAGTTCGACGGCCCCTGCCCGCTCCTGCTCCTCGCGGACGATCTGCTCGATCTTGCGCAGCACCCGCAGGCCCAGCGGCAGCCAGGCGTAGATGCCCGCCGCTTCCTGTTTGATCAGGCCGGCGCGCAGCATCAGCTGGTGGGAGACGATCTGGGCGTCCGAAGGCGCCTCTTTCAGCGTGGGCAGGAAGTAGCGCGACAGGCGCATGGGGAGAATCCGGCAAGACGGGCGTGGGACAGGAGCTTTAGCCGGGTCAGAGGGGCGAAAGCTAGGCGGTCGTGGTCGCGGCCTGTCTTTGCGTCAACACCCGCGCCAACAACCGGCGCGCCGGTCCGTCGAACCAGCGCGCCGCGACAAATGCGGCGACCAGGCTGACGGTTCCCCCGAGCGCCGAGGCCAGCGGCCTCTCGCCCAGCATCTGGCCGAAGCCCATCACGATCGGCCCGTGCAGGATGTAGAGCGGATAGGACATCAGGGCGAGGACGGCGGCGGCCCGGCTCGCGCGCGGCGACAGACGGGCGGTGATCGCCGAGACGGTGATCAGAGGCAGGACCAGCAGGACGGCGGCGGCGTCGATCAGGCCGTTCCAGCCGGCCACGTCCGGCAGCAGCATCACGGCCACGAACAGGCCGAACGCCACGGCGGCGGGCCAGTGCAGCGTCAGCCGCCCGGCCGCCCACATCCGGTGCAGCAGGACCCCCAGCGGGAAGGCGAACAGGATGCGCGCCGCGCCTCCGGCCATGGACGCGCCATGATGACCCAGCGAGCCGCTGTCGGCGGACAGGAAGGTCGTGGTCACGGCGATGGCGCCCAGGGCGACCAGCATGGTCAGGATGCGGTCGCTGAGCCGCCGGGCGAAGATCGCATAGAGGATGTTGGCGGCCATCTCGAAGAACAGCGACCAGGCGGGCCGGTTCAGGTTGAAGATCTGCACGTCGGCGCCCAGCGGCAGCGGGATCATCAGGACCGCGGCGGCGATAAGCACGGCCAGGGCGGCGAAACCGTCGAGGCCAGTGGCGACGCTGGCGAACACCGCCGCGCCGATCGCCGTGCCCAGCAGGTACAGCGGCCAGAGCCGGACGATCCGCGTGCGGATGAAGGCGCCGACGCTCCAGCCGTCCAGCAGCCGACGCTCATAGGCGTGGGCCACGACGAAGCCGGACATGATGAAGAACAGATCGACCGCCAGGTAGGCGTGAGGGACCAGCCGGTCGAGCGGCGGCAGGTGCAGGGCCAGGACGGCGAAGGCGGCGACGCCGCGCAGGCCGTCCAGGGCCATGAAATGGCTCTTGGGCGCCTCCGCCCGCGTGATCTCATCCGCCCCCATCGGCGAGGGATGTAACCGGCAAGGGTTAAAGCGCGGTGCAGGGCAATCTAGGGGTGCGGCAGGCCGATGCCGTAACGCGCCGCCAGATAGGGGATGATGGCCTCGTCCTGCAGGAAGCGGCGGCCGGTGGCCGCGCTGGTGTTCGCCTCGGGCCAGTCGAAGGTCTGGTCTAGCACCAGCAGCGGACAGGACTGGTGGTCCTCCCCGACCTCGGCGATCACGGCCGGACGCGGGCGCGGGTGGTCCAGGTATCTGATTTCCAGCTGCTCGCGCAGGGCCGGATAGAAGGACAGCACGCCCTCGACGATCGCGCCCGCCGGGCAGTACCAGGGGCCGCCGGCGTCGTCATGCCAGCCGGGGTTCAGGAGATAAAGGCGATCAGTCACGGCGCGTTCCTAGACCGGCGGCGTGAGGTCAGGCAGGGGCATCCAGCCGGTGCCGACCAGCACCATGATCAACAGCCAAACCAGCGCCGACACCCAGGTGGTGGTGATGAATTTGCGCTTCAGTTGCGGATTGACCGGCGCTCCCCACTGGCTGCCGTCGGTCGGCTTTTCCTGGGCCTGCTGGTTCATGCCGATCGGCAGAACGGCGAACAGCACAGTCCACCAGCAGACGAGATAGATGCCGATGATGGTCGGTATGCCGATCGGGAAGGACATCAGTGGGCTCCGTCCTTGGGGGTTTCCATCAGTTCGACCAGCACGCCGCCCATGTCTTTCGGGTGGACGAAGATGATCGGGGTTCCGTGGGCGCCGATGCGCGGTTCGCCCGTCCCGAGGATAGTCGCGCCCTTGGCCCTGAGGGCGTCGCGGGCGGCGAGGATGTCCTCGACCTCGAAACAGACGTGGTGCTGGCCGCCCTTGGGGTTCTTGGCCAGGAACCCGTGGATCGGGCTGTCCTCGCCGAGCGGCTCGATCAGCTCGATCTGGCTGTTGGGCAGGTCGACGAAACAGACGCGGACGCCCTGCGCCGGCAGGTCGAACGGCTCATGGGCCTTCGAGGCACCGAGCAGGTCGCGATACAGGGCGACGCTGGCCTCGATGGAGGGCGTGGCGACGCCGACGTGGTTCAGTCTACCGATCATCCGGCTGCTTTAGCGGGTGTCCTCGCCCGCTCAAAGAGAAAGGGCGTCGCAGCCGTCGCCGCGACGCCCTCCTTTTCACTCTCCGACCGTCCCTACTGCTGCAGCGGGAACGGGTCCGTCGGCGTGGGCCGGGTCGGGACCGGCATGCGCGGCAGGGGCTCGTCGCTGTTGGCGGCGTTCAGCAGGAAGGTCGCCAGGATGACGGCGGCCTGGCGCAGGTCGTCGGCCCGCATGTGGTCATAGCTGTCGATCGAGGTGTGGTGCAGGCGCGCGCCGTAGTCGAGCGGGTCCTGGATGAACTGGAAGCCCGGCACGCCGACGGTTTGCATGTAGACGTGGTCAGTGCTGCCCGAGGTGCGCATCGACACCGTGGTGGCGCCCATGGCGTTGAAGGGCCTCAGCCACTCCTGGAAGATCGGCGCGGCGGCGACATTGCCCTCGGCGTTGATGCCGCGGATCTTGCCCGAGCCGTTGTCCAGGTTGAAGTAGGCGACCAGATCGCCGTGGCCGGCGCGCGGCTGGATCGGCCAGCGCTGGCGCCAGGTGCGGTTGTTCGGCAGGGCGTCCAGCTGGGCGTCGCCCAGCGGGGCGCGGGTGGCGACGTATTTGTCGACATAGGCCAGCGACCCGAGAATGCCCTGCTCTTCCCCGCTCCACAGGGCGAAGCGGATGGTGCGCTTGGGCCGCACGTTCATGGCCCGCAGGATGCGCGCGGCCTCCATGACGACAGCGCTGCCGGCGGCGTTATCGACGGCCCCGTCCGAGGCGGCCCAGCTGTCCAGGTGGGCGCCGGCCATGACGTATTCGCCCGAACGGCCCGTGCCCGGAATGTCGGCCAGGATGTTGTAGGCGTTGGTGTCTTCCTCGTGGAAGCGGACCTCGCTCATCAGTTCGAGGCGCGGCTTGGCGTCCTCGGTCAGGGCCAGGCGGGCCAGACGGCGATAGTCCTCGGCCGCCAGCTCCATGCCCGGCGTCTTGCGCTGGTCGTCCATGCGGTAGCCCGAGCCGTTGCCGTGCAGCAGGCCGCCGTCGCGGGCGGACATACGGACCCAGGCCAGGGCGCCCTCTTCCTGCAGGAAGGCGTCCATCTGCCGGGCGAACTCCAGCTCGCGCAGCGCGCCGGTCGACGGCGCCGAATGGTTGGGCAGGTTATAGGTGTTGGCGTTGCGCAGGTCGTCTTCGGTCAGCCGACGGAAGGCCGGATCGGTCGGCTCGGACCCGGCGGTGGGGCGCGAGACCAGCACGATCTTGCCCGCAAGCTTGCCGCGCCACTTCGCGAAGTCGCCGGCGGAGGTCATCGGGGCGACGACCACGTCGCCGCTGATCACGCCGTTGGTGCCGGGCGTCCAGGCGATCGGGATGGCGCGCAGGTCGAGCGGGCGCGGCGCGGTCATGCGCGCGCTGGAGCGGACGACCGACCAGCCGCGGCCGAAGTCGAACGGATCGGCGCGGACGTTGGACAGGCCCCAGTCGCGGAACTGCTGCTGGGTCCAGGTCTCGGCCTGGCGCATCTGCGGCGAGTTGGTCATCCGCCCGCCGATCCGGTCGGTCAGCCAGGCGGCGGTCTGCATGACCTGGCTGTGGTTCAGTCCCTGGTCGATGATGCCGTTGACGGCGACGAGATCCGGCGACTGGGCGGCGGCGGACGTGGCGAACGGAACGGCCGTCAACGCCAGGGCGGTGGCGGACAACAAGGCGGCAAGACGCATGGAAACTCCCCTGAATCACTGAACGGCGGCGATAGGACCCCAAGCCTGACCGTTGTGCAAAGGAAGAACGTCGCTGACGTGTCAGTCCGTCGCGTCGTCCACGTCGATCGCCTCGGCCACCAGCCGGCGCCAGACCGGATCGGCAGCATCGACCAGATCGCAGTCCTCCAGCAGGGCCACCGCCGCGCCGCCGTCAGGCAGGATCAGGCCCAGCACGTCCATCTCGTCGCCGTCGGGTCCGATATGGCTTTCAGCCTGGACGGCGACCGCCGCCTGCTCGCCGTCGGCCTCCCACCAGATCAGCGGCTGGGGCAGGTCCATGTCGATGACGCGAGGGTCCTCGGTGTCGCCCAGGGCGAAGACGGCCTTCTTGGCCTGCACGTCGTCCAGGGTCGCGACCCGGCCCGTGAAGGGGATCAGGCGGGTCCAGTCGTCGGCGTCGTAGCCGCCGCCATCCTCGCCGAAGTCGATCTGGTCGTCGCTCATCGTTCGCTCCCGCTGCTCGCGTACGAAAAAGGCCGACGGTCGAAACCGTCGGCCTTCGTCATTTTATCAGCTCCGTCCGAAGACGGAACGGACGGGCTTAGTTACCGCCCATCATGGAGGCGACTTCGGCGGCGAAGTCCGGGCCTTCGACCTTCTCGACGCCTTCACCCAGAGCCAGGCGGACGAAGCCGGCCAGGTGCAGGCCGGGGGCGCCCAGTTCCTTGCCCGCGTCGGCGACCAGCTGCTCGATGGTCACGTCGGGGTTCATGACGAACGGTTGCTTGGTCAGCACCACGTCCTTCTGGAACTTGTTGATCTGGCCTTCCACGATCTTGGCGATCATGGCTTCCGGACGGCCTTCTTCCTTGGCCTTCTCGGTCAGGACCTGACGTTCCTTCTCGATCGCGGCCGGGTCCAGATCGTCGGTGTTCAGCGACAGCGGGGCGGTCGCGGCGACGTGCATGGCGATCTTGCGGCCCAGTTCGCGCAGGGCGGCCTTGTCGCCGCCGCCGTGCAGGGCGACCAGCACGCCGATGCGGCCCAGGTTCGGAGCCACGGCGTTGTGGACGTAGGAGGCGACGACGCCTTCATCGACCGACAGGCGAGCGGCGCGACGCAGCTGCATGTTCTCGCCGATGGTCGCGATCATGTTGGTGACCTCGGCCTCAACGGTGTTGCCGTTTTCCAGCTCGGCGCCGTGCAGGGCTTCGACGCTGTGGTGCTCCAGGCCCTTCAGGGCGAAGGCCTTGGCGGCGTTCTGGAACAGCTCGTTGCGGGCGACGAAGTCCGTTTCCGAGTTGAACTCGATCGCGGCGCCGATTTCGCCCTTGCCGTCTTCCTTCGACGCGACGGCCACCAGGCCCTCGGCGGCGACGCGGTCGGCCTTCTTGGCGGCCTTGGACAGGCCCTTGGCGCGCAGCCAGTCGATCGCGGCGTTGATGTCGCCGTCGGTCTCTTGCAGCGCCTTCTTGCAGTCCATCATGCCGACGCCGGACTTGGCGCGCAGTTCCATGACGAGGGCGGCGGTGATCTCGGCCATTGTATAGCTCCTTGGGGTATTCGAATGCGGTAACGGCCGGGAGTTACCCCGGCCGTATGTCAGTTAGACGTACGGCCTTCATACGAAGGCCGGTGCGATCCTCAGACCGCGGCCTTGTCGGTTTCGACGGCGTCGAGCGCTTCGGTCGTCGCTTCCTGGGCGGCTTCGTCAGCGACGGCCGGTTCGGCAGCGGCGGCTTCCAGCTCGGCGGCGACGGCTTCCGTGCCGGCCGGAGCGGCGTCAGCGGCGACCGGGGCCGAGGCCTCGCGCAGCATCGGCTCTTCCGGGTTCACGGCGGCGCCCAGGTCCACGCCCGAGGCCGACTGGCCGGCGGCCAGGCCGTCCAGGACGGCGTCGGCGACCAGGTCGCAGTAGGTCTGGATGGCGCGGGCGGCGTCGTCGTTGCCCGGGACCGGATAGGTGATGCCGTCCGGATCCGAGTTGGTGTCCAGGATGGCGACGATCGGGATGTTCAGCTTGCGGGCTTCCTGGATCGCGATCGCTTCCTTGTTGGTGTCGATCACGAACATGATGTCGGGGATGCCGCCCATGTCCTTGATGCCGCCCAGCGAGGCGTCCAGCTTGTCACGCTCGCGCTGCAGGCTCAGCAGCTCGCGCTTGACGCGGCCTTCGCCGCCGGATTCCAGCAGGCTGTCCAGTTCGCGCAGGCGGGCGATCGAACCCGAGACGGTCTTCCAGTTGGTCAGCGTGCCGCCGAGCCAACGGTTGTTCATGTAGTACTGGGCGCAACGCTTGGCGGCTTCGGCCACCGGGTCCGACGCCTGGCGCTTGGTGCCGACGAACAGGACGCGACCGCCCTTGGCGGCGACGTTGCGGATCTCGACCAGCGCCTGGTGCAGCAGCGGCATGGTCTGCGACAGGTCGATGATGTGGATGTTCGAGCGGGCGCCGAAGATGTAGCGGTCCATCTTCGGGTTCCAGCGGTGCGTCTGGTGACCGAAGTGAGCGCCGGCTTCGAGCAGCGAACGCATGGAGAATTCAGGCAGAGCCATGATCGGGTGTTCCTTTTTCCGATAGACGTTGCGTGGGCGTTTTAAAGATCCGGACGGACCCTCGGAATGGAGCGGTCGGGGATGTCTCCCCCGGCTGCGCCACGCCCACGTGCGAAGTGCGCGGGCCAAATAGGCGGGATGGGCCGAAATAGCAAGCATGGACGGCGTCCGCAGGTTCGATCATCCTGCCCGTTCGCTTTCCGAGGGGCCTGTAGAATGCGAAATCCGATCATCGCGGCGGTCGCCGCCGTCCTGCTGTTCGCGTCGCCGGCCGTCGCGCAGAGCGACCTGGAGGCGCGCCGCGCCGCCGCCCATGCGCTGATCGACGCCTCGCTTGCGAGCTTCCTCAATGACAGTGCTCCGAACCAGCGGGCCCAGCTGGCGGCGCTGCCCGGAATCAAACCGAGCGAGCGGGCGGCCCTGAACAAGGCGTTCGACGAGGGTTTCCCCGCCATGGTCCGCGAAGCCCAGGATTTCGCCGCCAACGCCGTGGCGGACGAATGGCCGCTGGAGCAGTTGCAGGATCCGTCCAATGTGGACGGGGCGCGGCTTGACGCCCTGATCGCGCGCATGGAGCCGACGATGACGGCCGTGGGGGAGCGTTTCGCCTTCAAGGTCGTCCAGACCGGCTGCTCGGCCGACGCCGAACCCTCGGTCGCCTGCACCCGGATACTGACGGCAATTCGCGGGAGAGAAGCCGCGCGCTAGTCCGGATGGCGCTCCAGCCGGATGTCCCGGACCGCGGTCCAGGTTCCGTCCGGCGTCCGGTCCAGCCGCACGATCCCCGATCCGCCCCGCCCCTCCTGCCGGGCGCGATAGGCGGCGTCGACGCCGAACTCGCCGTCGAAGACCACGTCATCGATGTAATAGGGCCGCCGCCCCGGTTCCCGCAGGAACAGGTGCACATGGGCAGGCATGGTCATGTCCGGATAGGGCGCGGGCTTGATGGTGTCGAAGGCGTACCGTCCCTGGGCGTCGGAGCGCACCCAGCCGCGCAGGCGGCCGTGACGCCGGCTCCAGGTCGTTTCCGTCGTCCCGTTCGCATAGAGGCCGGCGGCGTTGGTGTGGTGGGCGTAGATGACCACGCCTTCGACGGGCGCAGCGCCGTCGGCGGACAGGACCCGGCCGGTCAGCCGCATCCGTTCGCCCGGCTCGTTAGGGCCGGCCAGGCGGAGGCTTGGCGGCAGGCCGGAAGGCTCGCGCTCCGACACCGCCTCGCAGCCTTCGCAGGCGTAGAGGTTGGGGCGGACCTGGGCATTCCCGGACGGCGGTTCTTCGGCCCGGGTCTCGGCCGAGCGACTGCCGCAGGCGCAGACGACAAGCGCGCCGCCGAACAGGCTGAGACCGAACGCGCGTCTGTCCATGGCTCCGTATCCACCGCACCATCGATGACGATACGCCCGAACCGCGATCCGGAAAAACGGCGTTTCGCCGCATGGACGGCTGATGAAAGGCCGCCCAGGCCGGTTCCTTCGCCTAGCCGTCATCCTCGACGGGATAGTACTCGAGGCCGTTTCCGACCTGTTCGATGGTCAGGAGCGGGCCGGCCGGCAGGGTGGACCAGACCGCCGGCGGATCCTTGTCCACGTCGATGGTCGACCGCACCGTGCTGACACGCCGCGTCAGGAAGTTGACGCTGCGGTCCAGGGTGGCGCCGGTGTTGCGGCTGACCTCGGCGTAGTCGTGTCCGATCAGGCGCAGGGCGCCGTCTCGCCAGCGGAAGCGCGAGACCGAATTCCACATGGTCCAGCCGCCGGCCGACGCGAAGTAGTGCAGCGGGATCGACAGCGTCCCGTTGCGGATCTCCGGAGCGCTTTCCAGCACGTCCTCCAGCGCCGGTTCGAGGGGGCGCGGGATGAAGGTGTGGTTCCGCACCACGAGGTCATAGCCGCCGTCCCGGGCCAGGGCCACGATCAGGAGGCGGGGGTTGGTATCCAGCGTGTCCGCTCCGAAACCGTCATTCCGGACTCGGTTGGCCGGGTCGTGCTGTTTCAGGACAAGGACCACGTCCGCGGCGCCGTCGCCGTTCAGGTCGCCCGCGACGCGATGTTCGATCCGCCAGCCCTCCGGCGCCAGGGCCGCCGGATCGCTGAAGCGGGACGGCAGGGGCGGATAGACGGCGGGCGGGACGCCGAGGGGGGTGTCGTCACCGACGGGCACGACCGCGCCCGCCAAGACTTGCGGCGGCGTCGGCGAGGCGGGAGCCTGGGGGGTGGTCGGCGGAACCGGCGCGCGCGGAGCATCGGGCGCATCGGTCGGCTGCCCACAGGCCGCGAGGAGCAGGCAGGCGGCTGTCGCAAGACTCGGTTTCATAAGGGGCCCCTTTCGGCCACCCTGCAGCACTTCCGGGCCGCCGTCACGTCCCGCGCGGCTTGACCCGGTTTGTCGGCGCGGCGACGGACGGGTCTTCTGGCCAGGGGTGGCGCGGATAGCGGCCGCGCATGTCGGCGCGCACGTCCTTCCATGAGCCGGCCCAGAAGCCCGGCAGGTCCTTGGTCATCTGGATCGGCCGTCGCGCGGGCGACAGCAGAGCCAGGGTCAGCGGCGTGCCGCGCCCCACGGTCGGGTGGACCTTGACCCCGAACAGCTCCTGCACCCGGATATCGACGCGCGGACCGCCTTCGGCGGCGTAGTCGATGGACGCCGAGCCCAGCGGCGTCTCCAGCCGTTCGGGCGCGAGATCGTTCAGGGCGCGCTGGCGGTCCCACGGGATAAGGGTGCGCAGGCCGTCGGCCAGGGCGCCGTCCGGGATGGCCGTCAGCGACTGGACACTGTCCAGCAGGGGCCAGAGCCAGGTCTCGCGCTGCGCATGCAGGCCGTCGTCCGACACGTCCGGCCAGCCGTCGTCGAAGGTGCGCAGGAAGGCGAGGCGCGCGCGCAGGGCCAAGGCGCGCTCGCCCCAGCGGATCGCCTTGAGCCCGTCGGTCTCGGCCTCGGTCTTCAGGGCGGCGGTGACGGCCTTGCGGTCGGGCGCGCCCATCAGCTTCTCATCGACCACGATGGCCCCGATCCGGCGGATGCGCTTCAGCACCATCCGGCCGGAGGGTTCGCGGGTCAGCCGGTCCTCGACCTCGAGGCGATGATCCAGCGCGGCGGGATCGACCGGGGCGGCCAGGCGGATGCGGTCGCGGGCGTCCCCTCCCCCGAGTTCGGCCACCGCCAGCCAGGCTTCGCGGGCCATGACGTCGGTGGGGTCCAGGAACGCGCCGCGGCCCGAGGCCAACAGGAATTCGCCGGGCTTGCCCCGCGCCTTGGCCACCCGCTCGGGGAAGGCCTCGGCCAGCAGGGCCCCGGGATCGGCGTCGCCGCCCTTCCCGCCTCCCGCCGCCTTCGCCCAGCGCTCGACCAGCTTCATGGCGTCGCGGGCGCGCGGCGAGCGATCGCGTTCCAGCCCCTTCAGCCGCTCGGACAGGTCGACGCCATTTCCGCCCAGACCCGGTTCGCTGAGCACGGCGGCGATGCGGGCGCCCAGGTCGGCGTCTTCCTGATCGCTGGCTACGGCGACCATGTGCGCCAGCCGGGGCGACAGGGGGATGCGGGTCAGGCGCCGCCCGTGCTCGGTCAGGCCGCCGTCGGGGTCCAGCGCGTCCAGCCGCTGCAGCACCTTGCGCGCCTCGGCGAAGGCGCCGGCGGGGGGCGGGTCCAGCAAGGCCAGCCCCTCCGGCGAGCGCGCGCCCCAGCGGGCCAGATCCAGCGCGAACGCGGTCAGGTCAGCCTCGAGGATTTCCGGCCGCTGGTGCGCCACCAGTCCCCGCGTCTGTTCCTCGTCCCAAAGGCGGTAGCAGACGCCCGGCTCGACCCGGCCCGCGCGGCCCCTGCGCTGTTCGGCGGAAGACCGGCTGACCTTGACGGTCGCCAGCCGGGTCAGGCCGCTGGAGGGTTCGAAGCGGGGCACGCGGGACAGGCCGCCGTCGATGACCACGCGCACGCCCTCGATAGTCAGGCTGGTCTCGGCGACCGAGGTGGCCAGCACGATCTTGCGGCGTCCGGCGACGGCTGGTTCGATGGCGCGGTCCTGCTCGCCCTTGTCCAGCGCGCCGTACAGGGGGATGACGCCGGCGTTGGCGGGCAAGCGCTCGCCCAGCGCTCGGGCGACCCGATGGATCTCACCCTGTCCCGGCAGGAAGACGAGGATGGAGCCGGTCTCCTCTGCCAGCGCCTGGCGCACGGCGCGGGCGACGGCGTCCTCGAACCGTTCAGCGGCGCCGCGGCCCAGATAGCGAGTCTCGACCGGGAACATCCGGCCCTCGGCCTCGATCACCGGCGCCCATTCCCCCAAAGAATTGGCCAGAAGCTTCGACACTCCGGCGATGTCCAGCGTCGCCGACATGACCAGCAACCGCAGGTCCTCGCGCAGCAGGCCCTGCGCCTCCCGCGCCAGCGCCAGGCCGAGGTCGGCGTCCAGGCTGCGTTCGTGGAATTCGTCGAACAGCACCGCGCCGACCCCGTCCAGCGCCGGGTCGTCCAGAATCATGCGGGTGAAGACGCCCTCGGTGATGACCTCGATGCGGGTCTTCGGCCCGATGCGACTCTGCAGACGGGTGCGGTAGCCGACGATTCCGCCCGCCTGTTCGCCCAACGAGGCGGCCATGCGGTCGGCGGCGGCGCGTGCGGCGAGGCGTCGCGGTTCCAAGACCAGCACCCGCCCCTCGCCCAGCCACGGCTGATCCAGCAGGGTCAGAGGCACGACCGTGGTCTTGCCCGCGCCCGGCGGGGCGGCCAGCACGGCGGCGTTGCTCTGCGCCAGCGCGGCCTTCAGCGGTTCAAGAACGGCGTGGATGGGAAGCGTCGTCATGCGGCTCAGTAGCGCAATGCGCGAGGAGCGCGCCAAGAAAGCTGCGGTCTAGCGGCAACGAGGCAGGTCATCAAAGCGTCGCGACAGGTTCACGCTTCGGAAACCGCGTTGCCACTGGCCCTTCACCCCGCTAGCGTCCGCGCCAAAGCAGCGAGAGGGCTGCTAAATAAGTCGGAGGGGTAATCTTATGTGGCGCGTTAAATCGCTCGACGCGATTCTGGCCACGGCCGAGAAGAAGTCGCTTCATCGGTCGCTCGGCCCGGTTCAACTGACCCTGTTGGGGGTCGGCGCGATCATCGGCACCGGGATCTTCGTACTCACCGCGGCCGCCTCGCAGAAGGCCGGCCCGGGCATGATGTACAGCTTCATCATCGCCGGCGCCGTCTGCGCCGTCGCCGCGCTCTGTTACTCGGAACTGGCCGCCATGGCCCCGGTTTCGGGCTCGGCCTACACCTATACCTACGCCGTGATGGGCGAACTGCTGGCCTGGACGGTCGGCTGGGCGCTGATCCTGGAGTATGCGGTGGCCGCATCCGCCGTGTCGGTTGGGTGGTCCGGCTATGTGCTGGGGTTGATCGAGAACGCGCTCCACTTCGACTGGCCTGACAAACTTCAGGCCGGACCGGTCTGGACGATGAACGGCTTCATTCCGACGCCGGACTTCTCGGCGGGGCTCATCAACGTGCCGGCGATCGTCGTCGCCCTGGCCGTGACCCTGCTGCTGATGATCGGCACCACGGAAAGCGCCCGCGTCAACGCCATCCTGGTGGCCATCAAGGTTGCCGCCCTGACCGCCTTCATCGTGCTGACCCTGCCGGTCATCAAGTCCGGCAACTTCCAGCCCTTCGCGCCGAACGGCTGGTTCGGACCGGCAGGCACCACGGGCATGGGCATCGTCGGCGCCGCGGCGTCGATCTTCTTCGCCTACGTCGGCTTCGACGCGGTCTCGACCGCCGCCGAAGAGACCAAGAACCCGCAGCGCAACGTGCCCATCGGCCTGATCGGCTCGCTGGCCATCTGCACCATCTTCTATCTGCTGGTCGCGGCCGGCGCGGTCGGCGCCATCGGCGCCCAACCGGTGCTCGGCGCCGACGGTCACGCCGTCCAGCCGGGCTCGCCCGCCTTCACCGCCGCCTGCGCCCTGGCCCAGAACTCCAGCCAGCTGGTCTGCTCGAACGAGGCCCTGGCCCACGTCCTGCGCGAGATCAACTTCCCGGCCGTCGGAAACGCCCTGGGCATCGCCGCCATGCTGGCCCTGCCCTCGGTCATCCTGATGATGATCTACGGCCAGACCCGCATCTTCTTCGTGATGGCGCGCGACGGCCTGCTGCCGGAGAGCTTCGCCAAGGTTCACCCGAAGTGGAAGACGCCCTACATCGTCACCCTGTTCACCGGTATCGCGGTCGCCATCGCCGGCGCCCTGTTCCCGGTCGGCCAGCTGGCGGACATCTCGAACTCGGGCACCCTGTTCGCCTTCTTCATGGTGTCGCTGGCGGTGCTGATCCTGCGCGTGAAGGAGCCGAACCGTCACCGTCCGTTCAAGACGCCGCTGGTGTGGATCATCGCGCCGATCTCGGCCGCCGGCTGCGCCTTCCTGTTCTGGAACCTGCCGCACGACGCCAAGATGGTGCTGCCGATCTGGGGCGGCATCGGTCTGGTGATCTATTTCCTGTACGGCATCCGCAAGAGCCACATGCGCAAGGGCCATACCGAGGTCCACGAGCAGGACGCCGACATCCCGCCGCCTCCGGGCACGACCTGATCGCCGGCGGAAGACCACAAGACGAAGGCCCGGGAGCGATCCCGGGCCTTTTCCTTTGCGGCGGTCTCGCCTAGAGGCTTCAGCCTACCTATGCGGATGTGGCGGAACTGGTAGACGCACCAGATTTAGGTTCTGGCGCCGAGAGGCGTGGAGGTTCGAGTCCTCTCATCCGCACCATCCTTGTCGGCCTAACGCTCGGGACGCGGCCCTCGCTGCTTGAGGTCGATACTCCTGGCCTATCGCTTGCGGCGCGGCCGCGCGCTGCTTGAGGCCGGCTCAGTCCCAGCTCGGCCAGGTGCTCTCGCCCGTGGGCGCGGGCTGGACGCTGCCGTTGCCGAAGATCAGGTTGATCAGGGTTCCGATCTCCGTCCGCTGCGAGAGCCGCCAGCGCGCCTTGGACACCACCACCAGATCCCAATGGTCCGAGAGCCATCGGCTGTTGCCGAACTGATGCCAGTTCTCATGCTTGCCGGCGTCCAGTTCGCCGTTCTGGACGAGCGCGAAGGTCAGGTTGTCGGGGCTGGCCTGGGTGAGGCTGACCGACAGGCTGTAGACGTCGCCCAGGAGGGTCCCGCTGTCGTCGGCCCGGCCGTCCCAGACGTATTCTCCATTGCTGTGAACCGTCAGGGTCGAGGAGATCTCGACGTCGTTCAGGTCCATGTCGCTGCGGAAGGTCAGGGTCTCCGGACTGAGGACGTCCATCAGGGCCCGGAGCGACTTCGGATAGATTGTCATTCCCGCCTTCTGGAAACGCTCTTCCACGCTCCCCGCCGACGTCCCGAACCGCAAGGCTGTGCGCACGCTGTCTTCCATAGCCGCGTCTCTCCTGCCGGCGTCGCCGACCGTGATCCGGTCGCGCTCGATGCGGGCCCGCCTACCGGCGACCGGCATCATCACCCAAGGTTGCGACACGCACAACATTGTTAGGCCAGTCAGCTGATTTCATATTGTTCTTGATTTGTTCTTATTCTGCGGTACCGTCCGTCCATGGTCGAGATTGCGAAGGGGCGAGGTGCGAGGTCGAACGCGACCGGGCGCTACGAACCGGAAACGGTCGAGGCCTTCGATGACGGATGGACCGATCAGGACGCGGAGGCGGCGCCGCTGCGCACCACCCTGACGCCTGAGACGGCCCGGACGATCATCGCGCGCAACACCAGTCCGGACGTCGGTTTCGACCGGTCCATCAACCCCTACAAGGGCTGCGAACATGGCTGTATCTACTGCTACGCCCGTCCGTCCCATGCCTGGATGGGCCTATCCCCGGGCCTGGATTTCGAGAGCCGGCTCTTCTTCAAGCCCGGCGCAGCGGACCTGCTGGAACAGGAGCTCTGCAAGCCGCGATACGTCTGCAGGCGCATCCACATAGGCGGCAACACCGACCCCTATCAGCCGGTCGAGCGCGAGCTGAAGTCGACGCGGTCGATTCTCGAGGTCCTGCAGAGGTTCAGGCATCCGTTCAGCATCATCACCAAGTCGGTGCTGATCACGCGCGACGTGGACATCCTGGGGCCGATGGGGCGCGACGGGCTGGCTTCGGCCTTCGTCTCCATCACCACGCTTGACCGCAAGCTGGCGCGCGCGATGGAGCCGCGCGCCTCAACCCCTGCCAAACGGCTGGAGGCCGTCTCGCGGCTCGCCGAGGCGGGCGTGCCGGTGGGCGTCGGCTTCGCCCCGGTGATCCCGGGGCTCAACGACCACGAGCTTGAATCCATCCTGGAAGCGGCGGCAAAGGCCGGGGCGACCAGCGCCATGTATGTGACCCTGCGCCTGCCGCTGGAGATCAAGGATCTGTTCCGCGAATGGCTGGCGGACGCCCGGCCGGACCGGGCGGCGCGGGTCATGTCTCTGGTCCGCCAGACCCGGGGCGGCAGGGACTATGATCCCGACTGGTCGCAGCGCATGAAGGGCTCGGGCCCGGTGGCCGAACTGATCGGGACCCGCTTCCGCGCGGCTGTCAAACGCTACGGCCTGGACGGCCCGCGTCCGCTGCTGGACGAAAGCCGTTTCCGCGTTCCCGCCAGCGCCCGCAAGCAGGGCGACCTGTTCGACGCGGCCTGATCCAGCACGCTCACAGAGCGATGGCCCGCCTCAGCCGAACACGAACCCTTTCACCTGCCCGCGATGGGTGGACGAGACCGGCGCCCGCGTTCCGTTCTTCAGAACCACCTCCAGCCGTCGCCCGCTGCGCGCCAGGCGGACGACCGCATCGGCGGCGACCCACCAGGAGCGGTGAACCTGGAGGCCCGGATAGTCCTTCAGTTCGCCGAGCGCGTCGCGCATCCGCATCAGGATCAGGGCCTCGCCGTTGCGCGTGGTGACGCGCAGATAGTGGTCCTCCATGCGGATGCAGACCAACTCGCCCGCGACGCCGGCCGGCAGGCGCGAGAGGAAGCGCACGCCCGGTTCGGCCACGGCCTTCACCGGTTCCGCCCGGCGGCTGGCGGCCAGCTGCAGCAGGCTGATCCCGCCGACGATCAGGGCCGTCACCAGGCAGACGGAGACATAGGTCGCCGTCAGGGTGAGAAACCCGCCGACGAAGGGCGCCTCGGCCACGTCGGAGCGTCCGAACAGCGGGGCGATGACGGCGGCCAGGACCCAGTCCAGTCCTTCGACCAGCGCCCATAGCGGAAGGGCCGCCACGGCGCAGGCGGCGCCGAGGATGACGAGCGCCGAAACCGCGTGGGCCCGCGCCAGCCGCCGGACCAACCGGACCGCCAGGGGAAAGGCCAAGCCGAGCGCGCCGAGCAGGACGGTCCAGTAGGCCAGCCGCAGGGCGAACGGCAGGCCGCCGCTGTCGAACGGCTCCAGCAGCGTCAGGATGAGGACGGGGGCGGCCAGGAAGGCGAGACTCCGCACCAGCGTCCGCCGGTCGTCGGCCGCCCAGAAGGTCACGATATCAAGATCCCGTCCCCGCAATCCTCCCTCCCCTCCGCAGCCCGCCGCTCCGGGTTAGCGCCGGTCCGGGCGACGGACAAGGCGAAGGGGCGGCGGTTTCACGAAGCGCGAATGCGTCGGCGGCGGTTTCACGACACGGCGGGCCGTCTTCACGAAACCGCTGTTGTCCCGTGGCGAGGCCTGGACCCAAAGGCCGGACCCGGAGCCGAGACGCCCGGCGCGATGGTCGGGGCGGGCTCCTGGAGATCGCCATGCCTTCCGTACACCGCCTTGCCGCCGCCGCCCTGGTCGCGGCGTTCAGCCTGTCCCCCGCCCTCGCCCACGCCTCTGACGAAGATCGGCTGGTGCTCGGCGCCGGCGCCCTGGCCTACCGCTCCCCATTCGAGGGGGAAGGCGTCTCGGTCTTCCCGATCCCGATCCTCGTGGCCCGGCGCGGCGCCCTCTATGTCGATGGGCTGGAGGCGGGCGCGACCTGGAGGCCTGGGTCTGACGGCGATCACGGGTTCTCGGTCGACGCCTTCGTCGCCGCGCGCGCCCTACCGGGCGAGAATCGCGAGCAGGTCACCGCCGACGTCGGCGTCCGCGCCTCGTTCGCCGGCGCCGCCGGAACCGTCTCCATCGACTACCGCCGGGACATCACCGGCGAGTTCGAGGGCGGCGAGGCGACGGCGCGCTACGAGGTCACCGTTCCTGTCGGCGGGGTGACGCTGACGCCGGGGGTTCAGCTCGCCTGGCAGGACCGGGCCACCGCCAACCACATGTACGGCGTCAGCGCCGAGCAGCGCCGCGAGATGATCGAGGACGGCGTCACGACGCCGCTTCCGGTGTTCGAGGTTCGGGAGGGCGGCCTGAACGTCGGCGCCGACCTGACGATGCTGTGGCCGGTGACGGACCGCATCGTCGTCATCGCCCAGGTCAGCGGCGCCTATCTGGGCGAGTCCGCGCGCGAGAACCCCGGCCTGCGTGACGACTTCGAGGTCCAGACGCTGATCGGCTTCGGCTACAGCTTCTGATGACCGGGATCGTTCGAGGTGCGTTGAAGTGGAGCGTCCGCGCTCTGGCGGGCGGCCTGCTTCTGCTGACGGCGAGCGCCTCCGTGGTCTACTTCCTTGGCCCGGACGCGTATGACGGCTTCTTCGGCGAGCGGGATCCGGAACGGCGCCGGCTGACGGCGACCCTGCTGCACGCCGGCGCGGCGGCGGTCGCCCTGCTGGCCGGCGCGCTGCAGTTCAGCCTGGTCGGCCGCATCCGCCCCCTGTTCCACCGGCTGCTGGGCGGCGTCTATGTCGTCGCCGTGGTCCTGTCCGCGACCGGCGCCGCCCTGATCCTGCCCTTCGCCCGGGGCGGACCCGTCGGCATCGCCGGGTTCCTGCTGCTGACCCTGTTCTGGCTGTCGTGCACGACGATGGGGGGGCTGGCCGCGATCAGCGGGAACAGGGCCGAGCACCGGACCTGGATGATGCGCAGCTTCGCCCTGACCCTGGCGGGCGTCAGCCTGCGCCTTCAATTGCTGGTCCTGACCGGCCTGGCCGACATCCCGTTCGACGTCGCCTATGTCGTCACGGCCTGGAGTTCGTGGGCGCCCAATCTGGTGGTCTGCGAAATCCTGATCCTGGCGGCGGCGATGCGCGTTAGCGCCGGAACACCGCCACCAGCTCCACATGCGCCGACCACAGGAACTGGTCCACCGGGGTGACCGTCTCCAGCCGGAACCCGGCGTCGATCAGGACGCGGGCGTCGCGGGCGAAGGTGACCGGATTGCATGAGACGTAGACGACGGTCGCCGCCTTGGTCTGGGCGATCTGCTTGGTCTGCTCCAGCGCCCCGGCGCGCGGCGGATCCAGCACGATGGCGTCGCAGCCGCGCAGATCATAGGGGGCCATGGGGCGGCGGAACAGGTCGCGGGCCTGCGCCTCGATCGGCTTGATGCCCTTGGCGGTCTTGAAACCGGCCTTGAGCGCGGCGATGCCGGGCGCGGAGCCGTCGGCGGCCAGCACCGGGGCGACCTTGGCCAGGGGGAAGGTGAAGGTCCCGGCCCCGCAGAAAAGGTCGGCGATCTTCTTGGCGCCCTTTACGGCGGCGACGGCGCGCTCGACCATGGCGACCTCGGCGGGCGGTGCGGCCTGCAGGAAGCCGCCCGCCGGCACGGGCACGGTGGCCGGGCCGAACTGGACATGGGGCTGGCGCGCCATGACCAGGGTTTCGCCCGCGAGGCTGAGACGGGCCAGGTCGGCGGCGTTCGACGCCGCGATGGCTCGCATCTGGGCGTCGCGTGACAGTCCGCCCGAACGGCGCTCGACCCCCGTCACGTCTACGTCCAGCCCGTCCAACGTCAGGGTGACGTGCAGGGTCGGCGCGGACTTGGGATGTTCCAGGAAGGCGTCGGCGACCCGCGCCAGCGCCGGCAGGGCCGCGACCAGGCGGGGATCGGCCACCGGGCAGGCGGCGATCTCGACCAGCCGCCAGCTCTTGCGCGCCTTGAAACCGAGTATGGCCTGTCCGTCCGGCCCGCGCCGGGCGTGCAGGGCCAGTCTGCGGCGCGTGCCGGGGGCGATGGCCACCGTCGGCTCAACCGCGATCTCGATCCGCTCGCGGGCCAGGGCCAGCCGGACCTGCTCGCGTTTCCAGTCCAGATAGGGTTCCGCCGCCCAGTGCTGCAGCGAACAGCCGCCGCAGTCGCCGTACTGCGGCGAGACCGGGGCGATCCGGTCGGGGCTCGGGGCGACGATCTCGACCTCTTCCAGCCGCCCCTCGCGGACCACGCCGCGCACGGTCTCGCCCGGGAGGGTCAGAGGGGCGAAAACGGGCCCGGCCGCCGTCTCGGCGATCCCGTCCCCCTGCCCGCCCACGCGCGCGATAGTCAGTGTTTCCGTCATCGGACGCTTCTAGAGGGAACGCCCCCCGAGCGAAACATGAACGAAGATGAACGCCGCGATCAAAGGCCGTTCAGCTTCGAAGCTTCATAACCGATGCAACAGACAGGGGGCCGATCCGTTCGGCATTCAGGTTTGAACCGTCATTCAGGATGAAGCCGATGTTCGCATCTTTCACCAGCAAGGCCGCCAGCGCCGCCGTTATCGCCGCGACCGCCGGTCTGCTGCTGGCCCCCGCCACGGCGTCGGCCCAGGCCTACAGCTATCAGGGCGCCGACCGTTACGGCTCGTACGGCGGCTACGGCCAGCAGTACGACCGTTACAACGACAGCTATTACGGGCAGCCGGACCGCTATTCGTCGCGCTACGACAGCGCCGAATACTGCCGCAGCGACCGCAACCAGCGCCGCGGCGCGGGCGCCACCATCGGCGCGGGCGTCGGCGCGGTGGCCGGTTCGCAACTGGCCGCGCGGGGCCGCCGCACCGAGGGCAGCATCCTGGGCGGCGTGCTTGGGGCGGTCGTCGGCGGCGCGATCGGCAACGACTCCGCGCGTGACTGCGACCGATACCAGGACAGCCGCGGATACTCGTACGGCGACGACGGCTACGGCCGTTACGACAGCCGGTACGACAATCGCTATCAGGACCGGTACGACGACCGCCGCTATGATGACCGGTACGACGACCGCTACCGCTATGACGACCGGTCGGACTACCGCAGCGACCGTTACGGCTGCCGCACCGTGTCGACCCAGAGCCGCGACTGGAATGGTCGCCTGGTGACCCGGTACGAAGAGGTCTGTAACGGCTACTGACGAGATCGCGTCGCCGGTTACTTATCAGCCCCCCTGTCGATCGGCGATGTGACGGAGGCCCCCGGTGGAGAAATCCACCGGGGGCTTTTCCATTTCTGGAGGGCCGCGGACCGTCGGCCCTGCGGGACCTCCCGACCCGACGCGGCCTGGCTTCGCGCAGACTGGCGCTCAAGCAGCGAGCGATAGCGCTCGAAACGCTTCGCTAGATGCGTTTCGCCCAAAGAAGATATTCCACGTTGCCGTCGCCGCCGGTGATGGGGCTTTCGGCGGTGGCTTGAACCGTCCAGCCGCGGGTTTCCACCCAACCGGAGACGCGTTCCAGAGCGGCCTGACGGGCCTCCGCGTCCTTGACGACGCCGCCCCGGCCGATGTCGGCGCGGCTGTCCATTTCGAACTGGGGCTTCACCAGGGTGACCAGGTCGGCGCCCGGCGCGGCCAGAGCCAGGGCGACGGGCAGAACCTTGGCCAGGCCGATGAAGCTGGCGTCGCAGACGATCAGGCCGGGCGCATGGGGGATCAGATCCGGCGTCAGGTCGCGCGCGTCGGTCTTCTCCAGATCGATCACGCGCGGGTCGGCGGCGAGGCGTGGGTGCAACTGCCCCTGCCCCACATCGACGGCGTAGACCCGCGTCGCGCCGCGTTCGAGGCAGACCTCGGTGAAGCCGCCGGTCGAGGCGCCCACGTCCAGCACCGTCCGTCCTTCGACGGTCACCGGCCACAGGGTCAGGGCGTGATCCAGCTTCAGCGCGGCCCGGCCGACGAAACGGTGGGCCTCCATAAAGGTGAGCTCGGCGTCGTCCGACACCCTCTGCGAGGCGGCCCGGGCGGGCCGACCGTCGATCGTGACGCCGCCGGCTTCGATGGCCGCCTTCGCCCGCGCCCGGCTTTCGGCCAGACCGCGGGCGACGAGGAGCTGGTCGAGCCTGACCTTGCTCACCCCACCCCGTCCAGACGCGCCAGGGCGGCGGCCTGCTTGGCCCGACCCGCCTCGGCCTCGGCCAGCTTCTCGCGCTGTTCCTCGACGACTTCCGGCGCGGCGCGGGCGATGAAGTTGGGGTTGCCCAGCTTCTTGTTCACATGCCCGATGTCGCTCTCGAAGGCGGCGATCTCCTTGGTCAGGCGCGCGCGCTCGGCGTCCAGGTCCACCAGCCCCTTGAGGGGCATGAAGGCGGAGGCGCCGCCGACCAGCAGAGTGATGGAGCCCGGCGGCTGTTCGCCGACCTGCTCGATGGCCTCCAGGCGGGCCAGCGACTGGATCAGTTCGCCGTGCTTGTCGAACAGCGCCTTGATGTCGGCGGTCGGGTTGTAAAGCGCCAGCGTCAGCCTGGCCCCCGGCGGCACGCCGATCTCGGCGCGGCTGGAGCGGATCTCCGAGACCGTGCGAATCAGCCAGCTGATGTCGGCGCTGGCCTCCATGTCGAGATAGCTGTCGGGCAACGCCGGCCAGGCGGCGCCGATCAGGGTCGGTTCGCTGCGGGGCACGCCTTCCTCAGCCAGCTTGTCCCACAGTTCTTCGGTGATGAAGGGCGTGACCGGGTGCATGAGCTTGAGGGTCTGGTCCAGGGTCCAGGCCGTCATGGCGCGGGTCTCGGCCTTGGCCGCGTCGTCGGAGCCCTGGAAGACCGGCTTGGCCAGCTCCAGATACCAGTCGCAGAAGACGTTCCAGACGAAGCGGTACAAAGCCGAGGCGGCGTCGTCGAAACGGCCCGCCTCGATGGCGCTGGAGATTTGGCGCTCGGCCTTGGTCAGCTCGTCCCGGACCCAGAGGTTTATGGTCTGCTCGACGTTCGCCGGGTCGAAGCCCGCGACGCGACGCGCCTCGTTCATCTGGGCGAAGCGGGCGGCGTTCCACAATTTGGTGCCAAAGTTCCGATAGCCCTCAATGCGTTGCTTCGACAACTTGATGTCGCGTGTGCCCGACAGAATGGCCATGGTGAAGCGCAGCGGGTCGGCGCCCAGCTCGTCGATGATGCCGAGAGGGTCGATGACGTTCCCCTTCGACTTGCTCATCTTCTGGCCCTTCTCGTCGCGGACCAGGCCATTGATGATGACCCGCTTGAACGGAACTTCATCCATGAAGTGAAGCCCCATCATCATCATCCGGGCGACCCAGAAGAAAATGATGTCCGCGGCGGTGACGAGGTCGCTGGTCGGATAGAAGCGCTCGAGGTCCTCGGTCTTCTCGGGCCAGCCCATGGTCGAGAAGGGCCACAGGGCCGAGGAGAACCAGGTGTCCAGAACGTCCTCGTCCTGGGTCAGAGGCTTGCCGCCGGCCTGGGCGATGGCGTCCTCCTCGGTCTCGGCGACGTAGATATTGCCGTCGGCGTCGTACCAGGCCGGGATGCGGTGGCCCCACCAGAGCTGGCGCGAGATGCACCACGGCTCGATGTTGCGCAGCCATTCGAAGTAGATTTTCTCGTAGCTCTTTGGCTCGAACACCGTCGCACCGGTCTCGACGGCCTTGATGGCCGGCTGGGCCAGGGTGTGGGCGTCGACGTACCACTGGTCCGTCAGCCACGGTTCGATGACGACGCCCGACCGGTCGCCGTGCGGGACCATGTGCCTGGTCTTCTCGATCTCTTTCAGCCAGCCCTCTTCCTCGGCTCGGGCGACGATGGCCTTGCGCGCGGCGAAGCGGTCCATGCCATCGTATTCGGCGGGGACGTCCGGTGTGTCGGCGGCGGTGACGCGGGCGTAGGCGTCCAGGATGTTCAGCGACGGCAGGCCCGCCCGCTTGCCGACCTGGAAGTCGTTGAAGTCGTGCGCCGGGGTGATCTTCACCGCGCCCGAGCCCTTGGTCGGGTCGGCGTACTCATCAGCGACGATGGGAATGCGGCGGCCGACGATGGGCAGGGTCACGACCTTGCCGACCAGACCGGCGTAGCGCTCGTCCTTTGGGTGCACGGCGACGCCGGTGTCGCCCAGCATGGTCTCCGGCCGGGTCGTGGCGACGACGATGTAGTCGCGGGTCTCGTACTCCGTCGCCTTGCCGTCCTCGTCGAAGGCGATCGGATGCTCGTAGGTGACACCGTCCGCCAGCGGATAGGCGAAATGCCAGTAGGCGCCGTCGACCTCCTTCTGCTCGACCTCGAGGTCGGAGATGGCGGTCTGGAAATGCGGATCCCAGTTCACCAGCCGCTTGTCGCGATAGATCAGGCCGTCCTTGTGCAGCTGGACGAAGACCTTGCGGACGGCGGCGTTCAGGCCCTCATCCAGGGTGAAGCGCTCGCGCGACCAGTCGCAGCTGGCGCCTAGACGGCGCAGCTGGCCGACGATGGTCCCGCCCGACTCGGCCTTCCATTCCCAGACCTTGTCGACGAAGGCCTCGCGGCCCATCTCGCGGCGCCCGACGTTGCCGGCTGCGGCCAGCTGGCGCTCGACCACCATCTGGGTGGCGATGCCCGCGTGGTCGGTGCCGGGCAGCCACAGGACGGCCTTGCCCTGCATCCGGTGATAGCGGGCCAGGATGTCCTGCAGGGTGTTGTTCAGCGCGTGGCCGATGTGCAGCGACCCCGTCACGTTCGGCGGCGGAATGACGATCGAATAGGCGTCGGCCGCGCCGTCGGTGGCGGTGGCGGCGCGGGGCGCGAACAGGCCGCTGTCCTCCCACATCGCATACAGGCGGGGTTCGGCGGATTTCGGGTCGAAGGTCTTGTCGAGCATGGGGGAGGTCATTCTTTTGCCCTACCGCGACACGCGCGGCGTGTCGCTATTCAAGGGCGGAGCGGAAACGGAAAAGGGCGGCTCCGCCGGGAGCCGCCCTGTCGTGATCTAGTGAAGATCGGTGCGCAGGTGAAGCTAGCCGGCCGAGCGGGCGATGCGTTCGACTTCCTTGCGTACCTGTTCCTCCACGATGCCCGGCAGGTTGGCGTCGAGCCAGTCCTTGAGCAGCGGGCGCAGCATCTCGGCGACCATGGCCTCGACGGTCGAGCCGCTGGCGAAGGTCAGGTCCGGGCCCGAGGCGGCCGGAGCGGCGGCCGGCTTCTGGAAGCTGGCGGCCAGACCGGCGAAGGCCGAGGCGGCGCTGGCGGCGGCGCTGTCGCCGACGAGGGAGTCGTAGTTGTTGGTCGGCACGGAAGGTTGCTCCGGCGTGTGAACTTCGGCGGGCGGGGCGAAGACCGACTCGCTGACCGGCTCGGCCGGGAAGGGTTCGGGCTCGGCGGGCGACAGGTCCAGGTCGCCGATGCTCTCGGCGGCCGGGGCTTCGTAGGTGTCGGTCAGCTCCAGCACGTCTTCTTCCGACGCCTCGGGCTCCTGCACCGACGGGGTCTCATCCATCAGGGCGGGCGACGGCGCGGGTTCCGGTTCGGGCTCGGGAGCCAGTTCAGGCTCCGGCGCGGCGGCGACCGGCGCGGTTTCAGCCGGCGCGTCGTCCTCGGAGATGATCCGGCGGATCGACGCCAGGATTTCCTCCATCGTCGGTTCCTGGGCGGTCTGGTCGGTCATGGCGAAATCCCGGACGCCCACTCAGGCGGGCGGACTGATCGAAATGGCTGGGCCTGCGGAGCGGTTTCCCCCTCCGCAGGGCTGTCGTCGCATCTACGCCCGTCGGAATCAACGGGCGTTTTTCCCCTGAGGCGCGAGCCCCGGAGCGAAATCGGCCGAGCTGGACGCCGTACGGCTGAGCTCAGATTTCGCTCCAGTCGATGCGGGACCATTTTTTGGCTTCGGGTCGGGACGACCTGAAACAAAAATGGTCTGAGGATCAGTTGCGCGGCGCGGTCCGAACGACCTCGGACTTCAGCTGGGTGTCGATCGGCGCGTCCTCGGCGTCCGTGGCCGGAACGATCGCCGGGGCGGCCAGGCGGTCGAAGCTTTCGATCGCCGCATCCCACGGCAGGGCGCCGCGGTTGCGCACGCGCTGATAGTTGGCGGCCGGGTCGTAGACCGTGATGGTCGGATCCAGGTCCTGGCCCTCCAGGCGGCCCATGGCGGCCAGCAGATTGGCCTGGGCCACGTATTCGTTGCGGCGCGAGCTGGCCAGAGTCACCTCGGCGTTACGCAGCTCCAGCTCCTGGTTCAGCACGTCCAGGGTGGTGCGCAGGCCGACCTGGGCCTCCTGGCGCACGCCCTCGGCGGCCACCGTGGCGGCGCGGACGGCTTCCTGACCGGCCTGCAGGGTGGCGCGGGCCGAGATCGACTGGGCGTAGGCCGAGCTGACCGATTGCAGGGTGCTGCGGCCCTCGCCCTCGACGGCGATCTGGGCGGCGTTGGCGCGTTCCAGCGCCTGGGCGACGCGCGACGAGTTCAGGCCGCCGGTGAACAGCGGCACCGACAGGGTCGCGCCGGCGGTCAGACGGGTGTTGTCGGCGATGTCGCCGAAGCGGTCGAAGTCGTTGTTCGACCCGCCATAGCTGGCGGTGGCGCGCAGCGACGGCAGGTACTCGGCCTTGGCGGCGGCGACGTTGGCTTCGGCGGCGCGCAGCGAATAGGTGGCCGCGCGGATGCCCGGATTGTCGACCAGGGCCACGTCCAGGGCGTTGTCGAAGTCGGTCGGCACGCCCGGCAGGACCGGCATGGGGGCCAGATCGCCCGGCGACTGGCCGACGACGGCGGCGTAGGCGGCGCGCGACACCGACAGCTGGGCGCGGGCGTTGGCCAGATCGGCCTCCGACTGGGCCAGGCGGGCTTCGGACTGGGCGACGTCGGTGCGGGTGATCTCACCGACCTCGAAGCGGGCGCTGGCTTCTTCCAGCTGGCGCTGGAGGACGTTCAGGTTGGCTTCGCGGATGGCGAGGATCTCGGTGTCGCGGATCACGTCGGCGTAGGACTGGATGACCAGCGCCAGGACATTCTGTTCGATGTCGCGCAGGTTTTCGCGGCCGGCCAGGATGTTGGCTTCGGCGGCGGTGATGCCGTGGCCGATGCGGCCGGCGCTCCACAGGGTCTGGCCGACGCCGATGCTGGCCGAGGCGCTGTCGCTGTCCGGATTGACGAGGGGGCCGTCGCCGTAGTCGCGCGTGTAGTTGGCGCCGATGGTCACATCCAGGGTCGGGCGCAGGCCGGCCCGGGCCTGGACGATCGATTCGTCGAGCGCCCGCTGATTGGCCCGCTGGGCCAGCAGTTGCGGATTGGTGCGATAGGCCAGCGCAATCGCTTCCTGCAGGGTCTCGGCCCAGGCGGGAGCGCCCATGCCGGTGATCACAGCGATGACGGCGACCGAGGCGAGCGCACGCGAACGTTTCAGCATGATGGTTCCTGCCTGGCGCGGGGGATGCGCGCCCTTCGTATCCCAAGGCCTGATGCGGGACGGTTTAGTCCCGCGCCAGTTAAGTTTTTTTCACGCGCAAAGCCCAGCCCCTCCGTCGGAGGGGAAGGATCAGAGCGCGAAAGTGGGTTCGGGCGTCAATTCCGCAAGCACCGGCGGCGCCGCATCGAACAATTCCCGGCGCGATATGCCCTGTTCCCCACGCATGTAGAGCACGGCCTTGCCGCCCGGCCCCGTGCGCTCGACCACGGCCAGACGCCCGCCGACGGACAGGGCTTTCAGCCAGGCCTCGGGGCGACCGGGCACGGCGGTCTCGGACACGATCACGTCGTAACCCTCGCCCGCCGGGGCCGACAGGGGCGCGACGACGGCGGCGACGCCCTCGTCAGCCAGGGCCGAGCCGACCACGTCGAATACGGCGGCGTCCGATTCCTGGGCCGTGGCGTTCAGGCCCATCCGAGCCAGCACGGCGGCGGCGTAGGGGCCCGCGATGCTGAGGGCGCGCTCGCCCTCCTTCCCGCCCAGGGCCATCAGCAGCTTGGACAGGTCCCGCGCCAGCATCAGGCGGCGGCCGCCCGCGATTTCCGGCTCGATCTCCGCATAGGCGGAGAAGGCGCGGTCGGCGGGCACGAAGCGCTCGCGCGGGACCGCCAGAAGCGCCGCCTGCAGGGCGCGGTCGGTGACATCGTTCACCCGGACCTGGCTGTCGACCATGACCTTGCGTGCGGCGGCGAAATCCATCTTGGGGGAATCCTGCTGAAATCTGGCGCGCTTATAGGTCTGTGCGTTGCGGCGGACAATCCGATCTGATAGCGAACCCGCCTCGCGATGGATGGCTTGGTCACCAAGGCTCTACGGCCTGATGGCGGAGTGGTTACGCAGCGGACTGCAAATCCGTGTACGCCGGTTCGATTCCGGCTCAGGCCTCCATCGCGAGTTTTTCAGCCTTCCGACGCCATCGCCCGCCACGTTCGCGCGGCCAGGTCGCCGAGGCCGTAGCTCACCAGATCCCTGTCCGGACACCACCACGAACCGTGTCCGCGATCCGTATAGCGGAACCGGCCGGGCCGTCCGGGTTCGGAAATCAGGTGGGTGGTCTCGTGCACCAGGGTGTTCACCAGCGCCGCCCGCCGCTCCGGATCGCCGCTGAGCCAGCCTTCGAATCGTTCCGGACGGATCCGCATGCGCTGGGCCCCCACGCTGGTGGACGCCACGGCTCCCGGATTTTCATAGACCAGCTGAAAGCGCGCGCCCGCGTCCGCCATCGCGTCCCTGACCGAGGCTCCGCTCACCCAGCGCCGGTTCGGCAACGGAAGGATCGAGCAACCCGGCAGCCAGTCCCGCGCGGCCGCTCCGGCGGCGAAGGCCTGCGATCGGCGGACGGCGCAGGCGGCGTCCAGCGCGGCCCTGGCGGCCCCGGCCGCATAGGACGGGAAGTTGACCAGTTCGACGGTCGAGCACGGCGTGACGTGGATCTCCGGCGGAGCCAGCGACGCCTTCCGGCTCGCGTCATGATCCACGCCGTCAGCCAATGAGCCGCAGCCCGAAAGCAGCATGAGCCCCGCGAGGCCCGCGATTGCGGTTGAACGCATCTCACCCCTCCATCTTGACGAGTGCGATGCGTAGCATGGGGCGCCGCGGGGGAATACCTGCGTTACGCGAGCCCTAGACGGGCGCAGTCATCCAGCCGATAGCCGTGGCCGCGCCCACCGCCGCCGCCGCGATGGCGACCACGATGCCGACCCGCGCGTTGCGATGCACGAAGACGAAGATTCCGCCCAACATTGTTCCACTCCCCCGGACCCGGCCACAGCGACACAGCTCGGACGGTTCATCAAGGTGTACAAAGCGTTAATCGCGATTTGGTGATCATTTTACGTGTGTCGCGCGAAATGATGCAGGGCTATGCCCCCCGCGACGGCGACATTCAGGGAATCGAAGCCGCCCGACATGCGAATCCCCACCGGTTCGCAGCGCGCGATCACCGTCTCGTCCAGTCCAGGCCCCTCCGGCCCCAGAACGATCGCGACCCGTCCCCCGACAGGGGCGGCGTCCAGCGTCGTCGTCGCGGCGGGGGTCATGGCCAGCACGCGGAAGCCGGCGGCTTTCAGCGCCTCGACCGCCGTGACGGGATCGAGCCCCGTGGCCATGGGCGTGCGCAGGACCGCCCCGACCGAGACCCGGATGGCCTTGCGGTAGAAGGGATCGCAGCAGCGGGCGTCCAGCAGCACCGCATCGGCGCCGAAGGCCGCTGCGTTGCGGAAGATCCCGCCCATGTTGTCGTGGTTGCCGATCCCGGAGGCCAGCACGACCAGCGCGTCCGGCCCCATGGCCTCCAGCAGACTGTCCAGCGCGGCGGTGGGCGGCTTCTCGCCCAGGGCCAGGATGCCCCGGTGCAGGGGGAAGCCCGCGATGGCGTCCAGCACCCCCTGCCCGGCCGAATAGACCGGCACGCCGTCCGCCAGGCCGGCCAGGGCGTCGGCCAGTCCCTCGACCCGGGTCTCGGCCAGCAGCACCGCGTGGGGGCGGCACAGGGCATGGGCCGAGGTCAGGACGCGCAGCACCACCTCCCCCTCCGCAACGAACAGGCCCTGACGCCCGGTCAGGTCCCGTTCCCGGATGTCGCGGAAGCCCGCGATGCGGGGGTCTTCAGGGTTATCGATGCGGATGATTTCCAAGTTCCGACTTTTCCCGTTGCGTTGATGAGATTCCCGCTGCTATAGCGCCCGCCTTCCCGAGCGATACCTCTTCCGCGGTAGCTCAGTGGTAGAGCAGCCGACTGTTAATCGGCTGGTCGTAGGTTCGAATCCTACCCGCGGAGCCATCGCCCTACGTTTGCCCCCGCCCGGGGCGTGAACGGGACCCCCTCGCCCTCAGCGTCATCCGCCGTTTCTTCGACGCAGCGCAAGGCAAACAGCCGCCCACGGCGTCCACGATCCGAGAGCCGCCGAGCGGCGCCGTCCCGGATCCCGTCCATGATTTCGTCCAGCCTGGCAGCCCGCCCGCAAATCCTGCGGCCGAGGCAGGCGCCCGCCGTCATCGAACTGCGTCCCCGCGTCCGCACCGCGATCCTGCTGCCTTCCGGCAGCCGATTCTCCGCTGGGGCGCCGAACTCCATGGAAACCGTGGTCCGGACCCTGGCCGGGCCGCTGAGCGACCAGGACGTGCGAATCTTCTGCTGCGCCGGCGCGCATGACCATGAGTCTCCCGGGGTCGAGACGCTGCCGTCGTCCGGGCCCAGCCGTCTGCGCGTCCTGCTGGACCGGCTTCGCGCCTTCAAGCCGGACGTCATCGAGCACCATCAGCAGGTCAAGCAGGCCACCCAGGTGTCGCGGGCCATGCCCGAGGCGGCCCACCTGCTCTATCGCCACAACGCCCTGAAGACCGGGCGGCACTGGATCGACACCTGGCGTTATAACGCCCGCTACGGGCGGATGGACGGACTGGTCTTCGTCAGCGCGGCGGAACGCGATCTCTTCGCCCGCGACTATCCCGATCTGGCGCAGAAGGCCTGGGCGGTTCCCAATCCGATCGACACGACCCCGTGGCTGGCCCCCCCGGAGCATCGCGAGCCCGTCATCGCCTTCGCGGCGCGGGCGATGGCCGAGAAGGGCCTGGCCGAGGTCTGCGCCGCCCTGCCCGTCGTGCTGGACCGGCAACCGGCGTGGCGCGCCGTGCTGATGCTCAACGACTGGGACGAACACGGGCGCTGGGCCCGGCCGCATGTGGCGCCCCTGGAGCGATACGGCGCGCGGGTGACCGTGCTTCGGTCCGCGCCCCTGCCCGAGGTGCGCAAGCAGATGAAGTCCGCGGCCATCGCCCTGACGCCCTCGCTCTGGGCCGAGCCGTTCGGCCTGACCGCCGTCGAGGCGCATGCGGCGGGGGCGGCGCTCATCTCCTCGGGCCGCGGCGGCCTGCGAGAGGCCAGCGGCCCCTACGCCGTCTACCTGGATCACATCACGCCGCAGACCCTCGCTGACGCGATCAACCGGCTGATCGAGCATCCGCAGGAGCGAATCGCGATGGCGCAGGCGGCCCAGCGGTATGTGATGGAGGCGCACAGTCCCGAGGGACGCGCCGCCGAACTGCTGCGCGTCCGGCAGGCCGTCAGGCTTCAGCGGCGCGCCCGGGCGGCGTAAGAAAAAAGCCCGACGCGAGCGCCGGGCTGAGAAGTTCGGTGATGGTGGGTGTCCTCGAAGAAGAGAAGACAGTCCCTCCGTGGGACTGAATTGGTTAACCGCAAGTAAATCATGCCGCCGGGATGGCGTCCGGCAGCCAGGTCCACTGGCGCGCGCCGCGCGGGCCGGTCCAGCCGACCCGCCATCCGGCGCCGGCCCGTTCGACCTTCAGGTCCGGGGTGTCGGCGCCGGGGCCGGGCCAGACGAAGGTCTGGCCGCCGACCGTGACCACGCTGTCCGGGGCGACGGTGTCCAGCAGCACGCTCCAGAGCCCGGCCTGGCCGGATTCGACCTCCAGGGCGTTCCTGCCGGCGGAAACGTCCACGGCCTGGCCCGCCGTTCCCGTGCGGCCCGAGGCCAGCAGGGACTGGGCGTCGCTGTCGATCGCGCCCAGCGCGGGGGCGGGATCCAGCCGTCGGGTCGGGCCGCCCGACCGCAGGATGGCGATGGGCCCGCGCCCGCCGGCGATGATCAGCAGCCGGTCGGGCGACGCCGCCGCATCCTGGCCGACCTGGGTTTCCGGCCGCAGCAGCAGCAGGTCCGAAGGCGCGGCCATGCGAATCTCGAATCGCCCGTCGGGATCGGCGGCCGCCGCATAGGCCGCGCCCTCGTCGTTGCGCAGCACCACCCGCGCGCCCGGTTCGGCCTGGCCGGAGAAGATCAGGCTGGCCTGGGCCCGGCGCACGGCCAGGATCTGGGGCGGCTGGGTCCAGCCCGTGGCGTTTCCGGCGGCGTCGCGCTCCGGCTGCTGGGGGGCGGGCATGCAGCCCGCGAGGGCGGCGAAGGCCGCGGCGGCGGCGGCGACACCGATGGCCCGTTTCATCCCGTCTCTCCGGCGGTTAAGTAGGCCCATCGGATAGCGCGGCGAGGCCGCCGCTGTCTCCCTATCATCGAGGCTCCATGACCATCACCATCCAGCCGTTCGACGGCAAGTCCGTCTGCCTGTTCTGCGGCTCGTCCGACCTGTCCGATCCGGCCTACACCGTCGCGGCGCGCCAGTTCGGCGCGCAGACGGCGCAGGCGGGCTGGCGGCTGGTCTACGGCGGCGGCGGCGTAGGCCTGATGGGCGCCTCGGCCCGGGCCGCGCACGAGGCCGGCGGTCGGGTGCTGGGCGTCATGCCGGGCTTCCTGCGCAGCCGCGAGCGCCTGTTCGACGAGGTCGAGACCCTGGTCGTCACCTCGATGCACGAACGCAAGACCATCATGTACGACCAGTCGGACGCCTTCGTGGTCGCTCCGGGCGGCGTCGGCACGCTGGAAGAGGTTATCGAGGTGCTGTCGTGGAAGCGGCTGGACCTGCACCATAAGCCGGTGATCTTCCTGAATCTGAACGGTTTCTGGGACACCCTGCTGGCGGCGATCGAGCACGGCATCACCGAGAAGATGACGCCCGAAACCTTCCGCCAGGGCTATAGCGTGGTCAACACGGTCGAGGAGGCTGTCGCCCTGATGCAGGCGGCGGACGATATGCCTCACTTGCAACATGATCGGCGTTAAGTAATCGTCGATCAGTTCGCGCGTCGCTGCGTTTCGTTTGGCAACGCGCCCTTGACAGTTTTTAATAACAACGCACACTGAAGCGGCGGGCTCGACTGCGAGACCCGGCCCCATTCGGAGATCTCCCCATGCGCGCCTTCATCGTCGCCGCGGCCCTGTTCGCCGCCGCCCCCGCCTTCGCCCAAGCCCCCGCCACCAGCGCCGTCCTGGCCGACGCCGCCCGCGCCCCGGCCGGCCGCACCATCATCGACGGCGCCAACTGGCGTTGTGAAGGCGCGACCTGCACCGCCAGCGGCGGCGCCAACCAGCCGGCCGCCCGCGCCTGCCGCCGCGTCGCCGCCCGCTTCGGCGCCGTCTCGGCTTTCACCTACAAGGGCGTGACCCTGTCGAACGAAGAAATCGCCGCCTGCAACGCCTGATCGGCGCGCACGGCTGAAAAGAAGAAGGCCGCCCTCGCAGGGCGGCCTTTTTGCTGTCCGGCGTCAGGGAAGACGGTTCAGGCCGTCTCGCCCTGGAGCCGCTTCACGATGCGCTCGCGGCCGATCATGGGGGCGATGGCCGCCATGTCCGGGCCGTGCGGCTGGCCGGTCAGGATCAGGCGCAGCGGCATGAACAGGGTCTTGCCCTTGGCGCCCGTCGCCTCCTTCACCGCATTGGTCCAGGTCGGCCACAGAGTGTCGTCGACCGTCTCCGGCAGCACCGCCAGGGCGGCGGCGGCGAAGGCCGGGTCCTCGATCACCGGCGTGACCGGACCACGCACGATGGCCGCCATTTCAACGACATCGGCGAATTTCTGAAGGTTCGGTCGCACTGCGTTCCAGAAGCCCTCGCCCAGATCGGCGTCCAGTCCGGCCAGGCGCGGCTGCGCCACGGCGTAGTCCATGGCGTGCAGGGCCTGGGCGTTGAGGCGGTCCAGATCGGCGGTGTCGTAGCGCGCCGGCGAACGCCCCATCTTGGAGAAGGCGAAGCTGTCGCCCAGCGCCTGCACCGAGGTTCCGACCTCCAGCGGGTCCGAGGTGCCGATGCGGCCCAGGTGGCTGGTGATGGCGATCGGCTCGTAGCCCAGGTCGCGCATCTCCGAGATCGAGAGCGAGCCCAGGCGCTTGGACAGGGCCGCGCCGTCGGCGCCGACCAGCAGCGGCATGTGGGCGAACGCGGGGACCGGGCCGCCCAGCGCCTCGAAGATCTCGATCTGGGCGCCGGTGTTGGTGACGTGGTCTTCACCGCGGATGACGTGGGTGATGGCCATGTCGATGTCGTCGACGACCGAGGGCAGGGTGTAGAGGAACAGGCCGTCCTCGCGGATCAGCACCGGGTCCGACATCGACGCGGTGTCGACCTCGGCATGGCCGCGCGCCAGGTCTTCCCAGGCGACGCGCTTGCCTTCCAGCTTGAATCGCCAGTGCGGACGGCGGCCCTCGGCCTCATAGGCGGCCTTTTCGGCGTCGGTCAGGTCCAGAGCGGCGCGGTCGTAGATCGGCGGCAGGCCGCGCGACAGCTGCACCTTGCGGCGGCGATCCAGCTCTTCGGAGGTTTCGTAGCAGGCGTAGAGGCGGCCCGAGGCCTTCAGGCGGTCGGCGGCCTCCTCGTAGCGGTCGAACCGCTTGGACTGGTTGTGGCGCTCATCCCAGAGCATGCCCAGCCAGGTCAGGTCGTCCTCAATGCCCTGTTCGAACTCCGGCGTGGAGCGGGCCAGGTCGGTGTCGTCGATGCGCAGCACGAAGCTGCCGCCCTGCCCTTTGGCGAACATCCAGTTCACCAGGGCGGTGCGCACGTTCCCGACGTGCAGCTTACCCGTCGGAGACGGGGCGAAACGGACCTTGACGGACATTGAGACGACCTTGAAACGCGAGGCGCGGTAGGTCGCGCCCGCAGCCCCTCAAGTCAAGGCCGACGGCCCGTCGGGCCGCCGGAATCAGTCGTCGCGGTGAACCCGTTCGCGGCGCTCGTGCCGTTCCTGGGCTTCCACCGACAGCGTCGCCGTCGGGCGGGCCTCAAGACGGCCCAGGCTGATGGGCTCGCCGGTTTCCTCGCAGTAGCCGTACGATCCGTCCTCGATCCGGCGCAGGGCCTCGTCGATCTTGGAGATCAGCTTGCGCTGACGATCCCGCGTACGCAGTTCCAGCGCACGATCAGATTCGGAAGACGCCCGGTCGACGAGATCCGGATGGTTCTCCGTCTCGGCCTTCAGATTGGTCACGGTACCCTTCGACTCGCGAAGGATATCGTCCTTCCAGTCCATGAGCTTGCCCTTGAAATAGGCCAGCTGCCGTTCGTTCATGAACGGCTCATCGTCAGACGGCCTGTAGGCGGCCGGCTCGATCACAGACGCCAATGCGTTCATCGCACTCACGCTCTAAGCAGCGCCCCCCTGTGGCGCACCGCTGCGTATAGGGATGACGAAGAGTCGCGGCAACAGGCTTGCGGGAGCGCGCGACCTGTGAAGGTTCAACGATCACTGTGACCGTGACATTTCTTCCTCACCTGACACGCGTGGCGGGTGATTTTGGGGACGATTATGCCGTTTTACGCTGCGTTGCGGCGAAGATCGGCCTTGGCCAGTTCAACCGCGGCGCGCAGATCGATCTGATCCAGCAGGCTGGTCAGAGCCGGGTCGGCGTCTTCCGGGCGGTCTTCGCGCAGGGTGCGGCTCAGGCGCTCCAGCGCGCCCTCCCCGGCTTCGCCCGACAGCAGGGCCAGCTTCAGCTCGTCCAGCCGGTCCAGAAGCCCGCTTCCCCGCCGAACGGCCCGGCGGCGGCGCTCGGTGGCGTCCTCGACCCCCTGCAGGGCCATGAGGGCGTTCATGCCGGCGACGCCCGAGACCGAAGCCGCGGTCGCCGGCGCGCTGGCCGGGGCGGCGGACGAACCGCCGGACACGGAAAAGCCGCCCGCAGCCCTGGCGGGACGCGAACCCTGGGAGGCCGAGGGGCCGGTGGCGCCGGTGACCTTCATGCGGTGCGACTCCAGAACATGCCGGACCATCAGGCGGCGCAGGTCACCGTTTGGTTAACGGCCCGGCAGAAACTGCCGCCGGCGCCGGGCTACAGACCCACGCTGTCTTTGATTTCACTGACGTTTTCATCTGGCACGCCGCTGGCATCACGAGGCGCACAACTGTTCGCGGACCTCCGACCGATGCAGAAACTGCTCGCCTCCCTCCTGACCGCCGCCGCTTTGGCCGGATTCGCCGCGCCGGCGACGGCCCAGTCGCGGATCAAGGACATCGCCGCCATCGAGGGCGTTCGGTCCAACCAGCTGGTCGGCTACGGACTGGTGGTCGGCCTGGCCGGCACCGGCGACTCGCTGCGCAACTGCCCCTTCACCCGGCAGTCGCTGGAAGGAATGAGCGAGCGGCTGGGCAACAACATCCGCGGCTCGACGGCGAACACCAAGAACATGGCCGCGGTCATGGTCACCGCCGACCTGCCCGCCTTCTCCACCCCGGGGGCGCGCATCGATGTGAACGTCTCCTCCATGTGCGACGCCAAGAGCCTGCTGGGCGGAGCGCTGATCGTCACCGGCCTGCAGGGCGCGGACGGTCAGGTCTATGCGGTGGCCCAGGGCTCGATCCAGACCGGCTCGGTCTCGGCCTCGGGCGCTTCGGGCTCGTCGGTCACGCGCGGCGTGCCGACCGCCGGACGCATCGCCTCGGGCGCCACGGTCGAGCGCGAGACCGGCTTCGAACTGGCCAATATGAACGAGGTGCGGCTGACGCTGCGCAATCCCGACTTCACCACGGCCCAGCGGGTCGCCGCCGCGATCAACCAGTCCTATCCGAACACGGCCCTGGCCGAGAACGGCTCCGTGGTCGCTCTGCGCGCCCCGACCGGCTTCGGCATGGCCGGCTTCATCAGCCGGGTCGAGAACCTGCCGGTCCAGGTCGACGCCCCGGCCAAGGTCATCATCGACGAGGTCAACGGCGTCATCGTCATGGGCGAGGCCGTGCGGGTCTCCACCGTGGCCATCGCCCAGGGCAATCTGACCGTCTCCGTGCAGGAGAACCCGCAAGTCAGCCAGCCCGAGCCCTTCAGCCGCGGCGGCCAGACCGTGGTCGTGCCCCAGTCGGACGTCTCCGTCGAGGAAGAGCGCGGCGTGCAGATGCGCATGCTGGGCGGCGGAACCTCGCTCTCCAGCCTGGTCAACGGCCTGAACGCCCTGGGGGTCAGCCCGCGCGACATGATCAGCATCCTGCAGGCCATCAAGGCCGCCGGGGCGCTGCAAGCAGACATCGAGGTGATGTGAGCATGACCGATCTGACCGTCTCCTCCGCCCTGCCCACGACCGCCGCGGCCGCGCCGCAGGTCACCGCCCGGATGCGCGAGACCGCCAAACAGTTCGAGGCGTCCTTCCTGTCGCAGATGCTCAAGCCGATGTTCGAGGGCCTGAAGACCGACGGGATCGGCGGTGGCGGCGAGGCCGAGGGCCAGTGGCGCAGCTTCATGATCGACGCCATGGCCCAACAGACCGTCAAGGCGGGCGGGATTGGCCTGGCCGATCAGGTCGTCGCGCAGATGCTGAAGATGCAGGAACAGGGACAATGACCGAATCTCAAGTCGTGAACGCCACCGCCCGGGTTCGGCAGATGACCGACCTGACCGAGCGGCTAACCGCCTGCCTCATCGAGGAATCGAAGGCCTTCGAGGCGCGCCGGCCGCAGGACGCCGCCGCCACGGTCGCCGCGACCCAGGAACTGGCCAACGCCTACCGCCGCGAGTCGGCCCAGCTGAAGGCCAATCCGACCGCCATCGCCGCCGCGCCCGCCCCGCTCCGTGACGCCCTGATCAAGGCGACCCGGCTGTTCGAGGCCGTGCTGTCGCGCCACGCCCACGCCGTCGAGGCCGCCCGTGTCATCTCCGAAGGCCTGGTCAAGACGATCGCCGCCGAGGTCGCCAGCCAGCGCGGCTCCCCTTCCGCCTATAGCGCGTCGGGTCACGCGAACGCGGGCGACGGCCGCGCCGTGGCGCTGAACCGGACGGCCTGAAAACGGCGTTCGTGCAAAGGCGGCTTTAACGTCGTGCGCGTTAGATCTCCGGAATGACGATCAAATCGCGCCTTCTCGGCATGGCCTTCGCCTCCTCCGACGTGCTCTTTGAGCTTGATCGGGACAAGATCACCTTCGCCATCGGCGTGGGTCCGGTCGCGGGCGTCGATCCGGCCGCCGCATGGACCGGCCAGGGGCTGAGCGCCCTGCTCGGCAAGTCCTGCCTTGAGCACGTGAAGGCCGCCCTGGCCGCCCTGAAGCCAGGCGTGCGCTCCGCGCCGATCGAGGTCGAGGTCCTGGCCGGCGAGGATCGGGTCCGCCGCGCCGTCCTGCGCGCCTTCCTGCTACCCGACCTCGCTCCCTTCGTCTCCTGCGCCATGGCCTGGCAAGGGGCGGCCTACCAAGCCGTCGCGCCGAAGACCGAGCCGCTGCTGGACGCGCGGGGGCTGCTGAAGCGGCTCGGCGCCCTGCTGGCCGTCGGCGGCACCGGTCCGGAACTGTCCATCGACTTCCTTGAGATCCCTGGACTGGGCGCGCTGGACGAGCCGCACCGCAAGGCCGGCGCGCGGATCGAGGCGCGGCTGCAGCTGGCCTCGGTCGGCGGCGTCAGCGCGGCCCGCCTGGCCCCCGACCGCTTCGCCCTGATGCGCGACTCCGCCGACATCGTCGATCTGGCCGAGGAAATCCGCGCCATGGGACTGGCCGAGGGGGTGAACCTGTCGCCGGTCGCCACTCGCGCCGAGATCGGTCGGGCCGAGGCCGCCGTCGCCGTGCGCACCCTGCGTTTCGCGCTGGAGGACTGCCTGAAGGACGGCGCGGCCGCCGGCGACCGGTTCAGCGCCCGCCTGCAGCGCACGGTGCAGGACGCCGACCGCTTCCGCGCCATCGTGCGCAGCCGCGACTTCAGCCTCGTCTGGCAGCCCATCGTCGCTCTGGACAGCCGGGCGGTGCACCATTTCGAGGCCCTGAGCCGCTTCGGCGGCGCGGCCTCCGCCCCGACCGGTCCGATCGCCATGGCCGAGGAACTGGGCCTGATCGACGATTTCGATCTGGCGGTGGCGGAGAAGGCCCTGACCCAGCTGCGCCGCCCCGGCTTCGGCCTGGTCAAGGCGGCGATCAATGTCTCGGGCGCCTCGCTGGCTGACGGCCGCTATGTCGAGGGCCTGCTGCGCATGACCGCCGCGTCCCCGGACATCCGCAAGCGGCTGATGGTCGAGATCACGGAGACGGCCGACGTGGTCGATCTGGACGGCGCCAACCAGCGCCTGGCCGGCCTGCGCGAGGCGGGCATCAAGGTCTGCCTGGACGACTACGGCGTCGGCGCGGCCTCCCTGACCTATCTGCACAAGCTCTCGATCGACATCCTGAAGCTGGACGGCGGCTTCGTGCGCGAGATCGAGACCGACGCCAAGGTCCGTACCCTGGCCACCCATCTGGTCGGCCTATGCCGCGACCTGAAGATCGCCACCGTGGCAGAGATGGTCGAGACCGAGGGGCAGGCGGCGGCGATAAAGTCGCTCGGCGTCGACTTCGGCCAGGGCTGGCTGTTCGGCCGTCCGACCGAGACTCCGGTCGCCGCCGCGCCCGTGACGCCCGCCCGCCGCAAGGGCGAGGTCGCCGGCTGGGGCTAAAGCGCCAGCGTCCGCTCGATCCCGACGGCGTCCAGGAAGTCCGGATCGTGGCTGACCACGACCAGGGCGCCGCCATAGCCGCGCAGGGCCGCCTCCACCGCCGCGACCGAGTCCAGATCGAGGTGGTTGGTCGGCTCGTCGAGGATCAACAGCTGCGCGGGACGGACGCCGCCGGTGACGCAGGCCAGCGCCGCCCTCAGCCGCTCGCCGCCTGACAGCGTTCCCGCCGTCCGTTGCGCCGCCGTGTTACGGAACAGGAACCGCGCCAGCGCCGCATGGGCGTCGTTGGCCGTCGCCTCCGGATTGATCCGGCGATAGGCCTCCACCAGCGTCTCGTCCGGGTGCAGGAGGGCCGCCTCCTGATCCAGCAGGGCCGCGGTCACCGGTCGCGCGATCCGTCCCGAGGTCGGTTCCAGCGTTCCCGCGATCAGCTTCAGCAGGGTCGACTTGCCCGCGCCGTTCGCGCCGGTCACCGCCACCCGCTCAGGCCCCGTCAGCTTCAACGAAACCGGCCCCACGATCCGCCGTCCACCCGGCGCGTCCCAGGCGACGGCGTCCAGCTCCAGCACCGTCCGTCCCGCCGCCAGCCTCGTCGGCGGCATCGGAATATCCAGCGCCCGTACCCGCTCCACCTTCTCACGCGCGGCGGCCAGGTCCGCCTCCGCCGCCTCGGCCCGGCGTTCGGCCAGCCGGTTTTCGCGCGCGCCGGAATTCTCCGCGCGCTCGGCCAAGGCCCCCAGCAGGATCTTCGGCTCGGACTTCTTCATCGCGAAGGCGCGGCCGGCCCGATCGCGGCGGGCCTTCTTCTCGACGGCCTTCTGACCTTCGCGGGCGATGCGGGCCGCCTCGCGCCCGGCCGCGTCCAGATCCCGCTCGGCGGCGGCCCGCTCGGCGGCCTTGCGTTCGGCGTAGAGGTCGTAGCCGCCGCCGTAGACCGCGGCCCCGACGCTCGACAGCTCGACGATGCGGTCCATCCGGCGCAGCAGGGCCCGGTCATGGCTCACCACCAGAACGCCGCCGGGCCAGCGGCCCAGAACCTCGGCGATGCGCTCGCGTCCGTCACGGTCCAGGTGATTGGTCGGCTCGTCCAGCAGCAGCAGGTCCGGCGGATCCAGCAGCAGGGCGGCCAGCCGCAGCCGGGTCTGCTCGCCGCCACTCAGCGAGGCCGTCTCGGGCGACAAATCCAGCGCCTGCAGCCCGACCTCCGCCAGGACCTCGCCGATGCGGCTCTCCAGCGTCCAGTCGGCGGCGTCGAGATCGTCCGCCGTCCCCTCGCCCGCCAGAATGCGCGCCAGCACGGCCAGCGCGGCGGCCGCGCCGAGCGTCTCCGCCGCCGTCTCGCCGGGCGCGGGCTCGCCGCGCTGCTCCAGCCAGGCGACGGTTCCGACGCGGCTGACCGCGCCCTCGGCGGGGGCGGACAGGCCGGCGATCAGGCGCAGCAGCGTGGTCTTGCCCGAGCCGTTGCGGCCGACAAGTCCGGTGCGCTCCCGCCCGAAGACGAGGCTCAGATCAGAAAATAGGGTGGTTCCGTCAGGCGTTCGGGCCGCGACGCGATCGAGCGTCACGAGTGCGGATGCGGACGGGTTTCGGCCTGGGAGCGAGGACATAGGCGAGCACGAGCAGCAGAGGAGCGGAAAGGGCGAAACCGATTTCCAGCGTGCTGATCATGATCGTCGGGCCTCCAGTGAACTCACTCGAAGCCAAGAGGATGGGCGCCCGGAGCCCCGCACGCAACCCCTTTCCGCTCTGGCGGCGCTGACGAGACCGTGAAAGGCTGGGGGCCTGGAGGACCTTCCATGCGTCTTTTCGCCCGCCTCGCCGTCGCCGCGACCCTGCTCTCGGCCGCCGCCTGTGCTCATTCGACGCCGGACGCCGTTCCTCCGGTCTCGCCCGACTACGCCCCGCTCGCGGAACAGCCCACCGGACCCCACGCCCGCCTCTACGCCGAGTGCATTCGCCAGGCGGCGGGCTCAGGCGCCTACCGGCAGGTGATCGACGGCGGCGAGGAACTGCTGCTGTTCACCTGCACCGGCCCCCTCGCCCGGAGCTTCTATGACGCCCTGGGTCCGCACAGCGCGGCGATGGGAACCGGCTTCGCCCAGGACGGTCGCAGCGCCCGCTCGACCGCCCGGGTCCAGAAAAACCTGGTCGGGGTCGACTATTGCTCGGTCGATGCGTCCGGCGGCGATCCCCGCTGCGTCCTGACGTTCAACGCCGGCGACTTCCTGATCGCCGACTGACGCGGGGTCGCACGGTCTGGCCGGGCCGGCTCGGGCGGCCTAGAGGATCGCCATGACCCACGCCGACACCGCTGAAGCCTTCGCCGCCCGCCGCAAGGCCGCGACGGACCGCATTCGCGCCGAGACCGGCATCGACGAGGCCATGATCGACCGGCTGGTGGAGACCTTCTACGGCAAGGTCCGCGACGACGCCCTGATCGGCCCAGTCTTCGCCGCGCGGGTCGAGGACTGGGGCCCGCACCTGGCGCAGATGAAGCTGTTCTGGTCGTCGGTGGCGCTGTCGACCGGCGTCTATCAGGGCCGCCCGATGCCGAAGCACCTGCCCCTGCCCATCGATGCGACGCATTTTGACCGCTGGCTGGCCCTGTTCGAGGAGACGACGCGGGAGGTCTGCCCGCCCGTCGCAGCCGCCCACTTCATGGAACGGGCGCGCCGGATCGCCGAAAGCCTGGAGCTGGGCGTGGCCAATGCGAACAGCGTCCTGCTGGGGTCCGGCGAGCGCTACCGACGGCCGTGGACGCCCCGGGATTGAGGACTGCTGCCACCTGCTGTCAGCAGTCTGGCGCCGGCGGCCGCCAGTTCCTATAATGTTCTTGCTGATCTCAGCGAAACATCCCCCATATAGCGTTGTCGCGCCGGACCCTGCCCGGCCCTCTCCGCGTTCCCGGATTCCATGACCGAAAAGCACAACTTCATCCGCGTGCGCGGCGCGCGCGAACACAATCTCAAGGGCGTCGATCTCGACATTCCGCGCGAGAAGCTGGTGGTCATGACCGGCCTGTCCGGCTCGGGCAAAAGCTCGCTCGCCTTCGACACCATCTACGCCGAGGGTCAGCGCCGCTACGTCGAGTCGCTCAGCGCCTACGCCCGCCAGTTCCTGGAGCTGATGGGCAAGCCCGACGTGGACCTGATCGAGGGCCTGTCGCCGGCCATCTCCATCGAGCAGAAGACGACCTCCAAGAACCCGCGCTCGACGGTCGGCACGGTGACCGAGATCCACGACTACATGCGCCTGCTGTGGGCGCGGGTCGGCGTGCCCTATTCGCCCGCCACCGGCCTGCCGATCGAGAGCCAGACCATCTCCATGATGGTCGACAAGCTGACGGCGCTGGCCGATGGCGAGCGCATCCTGCTGCTGGCTCCGGTCGTTCGTGGCCGCAAGGGCGAGTACAAGAAGGAGATGGCCGAGTGGCAGCGCTCGGGCTTCCAGCGCGTGAAGATCGACGGCGAGTTCTACGCCATTGAGGACGCCCCGGCGCTGGACAAGAAGTTCAAGCACGACATCGACATCGTCGTGGACCGCATCGTCACCAAACAGGGGCTTGAGAGCCGCTACGCCGACAGCCTGCAGACCGCGCTGGGCCTGGCCGAAGGCATCGCCGTGGCCGAATGGGCCAACACCATGGAAGGCGAGACCGGCCCGCGGCGCATCACCTTCTCCGAGAAGTTCGCCTGCCCGGTCTCGGGCTTCACCATCAGCGAGATCGAGCCGCGGCTGTTCTCGTTCAATAATCCCTTCGGCGCTTGCCCGGTCTGCGACGGCCTGGGCGTCAAGCTGGCCTTCGACGCCGACATGGTGGTGCCGGACAAGGACAAGACCCTGCACGGCGGGGCCGTCGCCCCCTGGTCGCGCGGTCCCTCGCCCCTCTACACCCAGACGCTGCAGTCGCTGTCGACCCACTACGGCTTCTCGATGGACAAACCGTGGCGCGAGCTGCCGGGCAAGGCCCAGACCGTGATCCTGCACGGCTCGGGCGGCGAGAAGATCAAATTCACCTACGACGACAACGCCCGGAAGTACGAGACCTCCAAGGCCTTCGAAGGCGTTCTGCCGAACCTGGAGCGGCGCTGGCGCGAGACGGACTCGGCCTGGGTGCGCGAGGAGCTGGGCCGGTTCCAGTCCGAGACCCCGTGCGAGGCCTGCGGCGGCAAGCGCCTGAAGCCCGAGGCCCTGGCGGTCAAGGTCGCCGGCGAGGACATCGCCGAGGTGTCCTGGCTGTCGATCAAGAAGGCCTACGAGTGGGTCAGCGCCCTGCCCGACCAGCTGACCGAAAAGCAGCTGGAGATCGGCCGCCGCATCCTGAAGGAAATCTCGGATCGCCTGCGGTTCCTGAACAACGTCGGCCTGGACTACCTCAGCCTCTCGCGGGCCTCGGGCACCCTGTCCGGCGGCGAGAGCCAGCGCATCCGCCTGGCCTCGCAGATCGGTTCGGGCCTGACCGGCGTCCTCTACGTGCTGGACGAACCCTCCATCGGCCTGCACCAGCGCGACAACACTCGCCTGCTGGAAAGCCTCAGGGGGCTTCGCGACCTGGGCAATTCGGTCCTGGTGGTCGAGCATGACGAAGAGGCGATCCTGACCGCCGACTACGTCATCGACATGGGCCCCGCGGCCGGCGTCCACGGCGGCCAGGTCTGCGCCGAGGGCACGCCCGCCGACGTCATGGCCAATCCGAACTCCCTGACCGGCAAATACCTGACCGGCGAGCGCGAGATCGAACTGCCGGTCGACGGCCGCCGTCCGGTCGACCGCAAGAAGATGCTGAAGATCAGCGGCGCCACCGGCAACAATCTGAAGAACGTCACCGGCGAGATCCCCGGCGGCCTGTTCACCTGCGTCACCGGCGTGTCCGGCGGCGGCAAGTCGACCTTCACGATCGAGACCCTGTACAAGGCCGCCGCGCGCCGCCTGCACAATGCGTCCGACGCCCCGGCTCCCTTCGACCGGATCGAGGGACTGGAGCTGTTCGACAAGGTCATCGACATCGACCAGTCGCCCATCGGCCGCACCCCGCGCTCGAACCCGGCCACCTACACCGGCGCCTTCGGCCCCATCCGCGACTGGTACGCCGGTCTGCCGGAGTCCAAGGCCCGCGGCTACGGTCCCGGCCGGTTCTCCTTCAATGTGAAGGGCGGCCGCTGCGAAGCCTGTCAGGGCGACGGCCTGATCAAGATCGAGATGCACTTCCTGCCGGACGTCTACGTCACCTGCGATGTGTGTCACGGCAAGCGCTACAACCGCGAGACGCTGGAGATCGTGTTCAAGGGCAAGTCCATCTCGGATGTGCTGGACATGACGGTCGAGGAAGCCGCCCGCTTCTTCACCGCCGTGCCCTCTATCCGCGACAAGATGCTGACGCTGGAGCGGGTCGGCCTAGGCTACGTCAAGGTCGGCCAGTCGGCGACCACCCTGTCCGGCGGCGAGGCCCAGCGGGTCAAGCTGTCCAAGGAGCTCAGCAAGCGGGCCACCGGCAAGACGCTCTACATCCTCGACGAGCCCACCACGGGCCTGCATTTCGAGGACACCCGCAAGCTGCTGGAGGTGCTTCAGGAACTGGTCGAGAACGGCAACACCATCGTCGTGATCGAGCACAACCTGGATGTCATCAAGGTCGCCGACTGGCTGCTGGACTTCGGGCCCGAGGGGGGCGACGGCGGTGGCGAGATCGTCGCGGTCGGCACCCCCGAACAGGTCGCGGCCAATCCCGCCAGCTGGACCGGCAAATACCTCAAGGAGGTGCTGGACCGGCACGAACAGCGCCGCAAGGCGCGCGTGGCGGGCCTTGTCTCGACGGCGGAGAAGAAGCCGGCCCGGGCGAAGGCGCGGGCCTGATCCCCGGTCAGTCCCGTGGCGGCAGGTTCCGGCACATGGCCGCATAAGGCGCCCACAGGATCGTGGTCACCAATGTGGCGCCCAGCGGGATCAGCAGCAGCAGGAGCAGGAAGCTGATCGTGGACAGCGGGGTGACCGCGCTCGCCCCGCCGGTGACGGCCTGTTGCAACGGCAGGCCGATCATCAGCAGCAGGATGACCACGATGGCCGCCATCGTCATCGACAGCACGGTGATGCCCAGAAGCGGCCAGAACCAGCGGGCGGACACGTGCCAGCCCTCGACGAACGAGATCTTGCCGCGCAGCAGGGTGATCGGCGCCACCAGCGACAGCCGCACGGTGATCGCGATCGAGGTGGCGAACACGGCCATCGACACGACCAGGGCGCCGACCGCGCCCATCGTCTGGGCGGCGGCGGTCTCAAGCCCGGAACTGATCAGATTGAGCAGCACGGACACGGCCCCGAGGCCGAGGGCGACCAGGAACATGCGCAGTTCGTCGGACCCGAACCGGAGGTAGCCGAAGCCTTTGGGCTCCGGACGCAGCACCGCCCGGTACAACGCCGGCATCAGCACGGTCTGGATCAGCAGCACGACCGGCAGGACGGCGTAGCCGGCGTTGCTGATCGCCGCCAAGGCGGGCGCGGACAGTTTGGATATGTCGCCGTTCGCTGTCGTCATCTCCGGCGTCCAGGGAGACAGCATCGGGAAGGTCGCGACCGCCGCGGCGATCAGACCGACCAGCCAGACCGCAGCCCAGATCAGGATCACACCCGGATTGTGACGCGTCACGCGGAAGCCTTCGAAGGTCGCCTCGGTGGCTGAAACGGTCATGGGGCGACTCCGCTCGGTGCTCATGCCCGCTTCATGCGTCCAGCCGCCCCTCCGGCGCAAGGCTCCCGGCGAAATCCCCGCCGCGGCCATAAAGCACTGGCGTACCCGGCGGGGCGGGCTAGAACCCCGCTCATGAGCTCCACCTCCCCCTCTCCCGTCCACGTCATCGGCGGCGGCCTCGCCGGTTCGGAAGCCGCCTGGCAGATCGCCAACGCGGGCGTGCCCGTCATCCTGCACGAGATGCGCGGCGTCCCCGGCGTGAAGACCGACGCCCACCACACGGACGGCCTGGCCGAGCTGGTCTGCTCCAACTCCTTCCGTTCGGACGATTGGGAGTTCAACGCCGTCGGCCTGCTGCACGCCGAGATGCGGGCGCTGGATTCGATCATCATGAGCTGCGGCGACGCCCATCAGGTGCCCGCCGGCGGCGCCCTGGCGGTCGATCGCGACGGCTTCTCCCAGGCCGTGACCGCGAAGCTGCAGGCCCATCCGCTGGTCACCGTCGTGCGCGAGGAGATCGCCGGCCTGCCGCCGGAGGCGTGGGACAATGTCATCGTCGCCACCGGCCCCCTGACCTCGCCCGCCCTGGCTGACGCCATCCTGAAGGCCACCGGCGAGGAGAGCCTCAGCTTCTTCGACGCCATCGCGCCCATCATCCACGCCGACTCGATCGACTTCGACATCGCCTGGCGTCAGTCGCGCTATGACAAGGAAGGCCCGGGCGGCGACGCCGCCGCCTACGTCAACTGCCCGATGGACAAGGCCCAGTACGACGCCTTCATCGACGCCCTGCTGGACGGACCCAAGGCCGAGTTCAAGGAATGGGAGAACGTCCCCTATTTCGACGGCTGCCTGCCCATCGAGGTCATGGCCGAGCGCGGCCGCGAGACCCTTCGCCACGGCCCGATGAAGCCCGTCGGCCTGACCAATCCGCGCAACCCGACCGTCAAGGCCCACGCCATCGTCCAGCTGCGCCAGGACAACGCGCTGGGCACCCTGTTCAACATGGTCGGCTTCCAGACCAAGCTGAAGCACGGCGCCCAGGCCGAGACCTTCCGCATGATCCCGGGCCTGCAGAACGCCCAGTTCGCGCGTCTGGGCGGCCTGCACCGCAACACCTACCTCAACAGCCCGCAGCTTCTGGACAAGCAGCTGCGCCTGAAATCCATGCCGCGACTGCGCTTCGCCGGCCAGGTGACGGGTGTCGAGGGCTATGTCGAGAGCGCCGCCATGGGTCTGCTCACCGGCCGCCTCGCCGCCGCCCAGGCGCTCGGTCGCGACCTGTCGGCCCCGCCGCCGGAAACGGCGATGGGCGCCCTGGTCGAGCACATCACCGGCGGCCACCTCGAGGGTTCGAAGTTCCAGCCGATGAACATCAACTATGGACTGCTGCCCCCGCTGGAGGCGCCCAAGGTCGATGAAGACGGCAAGCGCATCCATCCCAAGGAGCGCGGGCGCGCCAAGAAGCGGCTGATGAGCATCCGCGGCCTGGAGGCCCTCAAGGCCTGGCGGGACGCGGGCTGATGGCGGACCCGACCGAGCTTGAACGCCTGACCGACCGCCGCGTCACCCTGATCTACCGCCTCGACCTGATCGCCCAGGGCGCGCAGCTGAAATACGAAGACGGCTCGCCCGTCGACATGGCGTCCGAACAGGCCCGGCTGGAGGACGAGGTCGCCCGCCTGGACAAGAAGATCGCCCTGCTGGGGCCGGCCGCCGGTCAGGCCTGACCGGCGCGTCCCGGGTCAGCGTCCGATCCGGGCGCCCGTAAGGACGAAGTCGAACCGTCTGCCCTCCGCGGCCGCCCGATCGCTGACCTGCACCCGGGTTCCGTCGGCGCTGCGGGCCGTAGAGGTTCCGGCCCTCCGATTCAGCGGTCGCTGGCGCTCCGAAAGACACCCGGTCAGCCGACCGTTTCTGATCAGACAGCTCACGTACACCGTCTGCGCGCCCCCATCCTCCCGCATGGCAGCCTCCGGCATCTCGACCTCAGGAGGCGCAAGCACGAGACCTGCGGCGTCCAGCAGCCGGTCCCGGTCGCGGGTCAGGGGCGCGTTGCACGCGTTCAGCACCTGATCCACCGCGGCGCCCGATGCGGGAAGGGCGAAAGCCATCCTGAACGGCGCGGGATCGCCCTCCATCGATTCCAGGGTCACCGGACCACCCATCCGGAGGAAGCGTGGGATGCGGGGGTCCTGACTGACGGCGGAGCCGCTCTCGGCCGAGAGGTCCCATTCGGTGTTGGGGGAAAATACGTCCCCCCTCGTGAGAATGGCGCGACGCGACGCGGCGTTTGACAGCGGCGTGCCCGCGATCCCGGTGATCAGGACGCCCGCCTGGCACTGCACGAGAATGGCCGCGCCAGAAGCGTATTCGACGCTGGCGCTGACGGTGTCATTCGCGGCGTCGACGAAAATGTCCCAGCCATCGGCGTCCTGCGCCTGAGCCGGGGCGGAGGCGGCCAGGGCGGCGGCCGTCAACGCCGCCAGTCTTGCAGATGCTTTCATTTCCTCCCCCTTGGACCGTCGCGAAGCGATGACATCACGTCTACCCTGCATCAACTCGACACCCCCGGACAGGCATGACTCCCCAGGCTCGCTCATCTTTCGACTCGGTTCGCCGCGCCATCCGCCAGAAGATCACCGATGTCTTCAATGACGCCGACAAGGGTGAGCGGCCCGTGCTGCGCCGGGCCGACGCCCTGTTCCCGCCGGACTGCGTGGCGGCCCGAGTCAACGGCGACGTGGTGACCATGATGATCGGCGGCGTCTCGGGCCTGCTGCTGCAGATGCTGCACCCGGCGGTGCTGGCCGGGGTTTGGGACCATTCCGACTTCCGCGCCGACATGCACGGCCGCCTGAGGCGGACGGCCAAATTCATCGCCACCACCACCTATGACCATGCCGAGCGGGGCCAGGCCGCCATCGACAAGGTCAACCGCATCCACGCCAAGCTGGCGGGCGTTCTGCCCGACGGCACGCCCTATCGCGTCTCCGACCCGGCCCTGCTGGCCTGGGTCCATGTCACCGAGACCATCAGCTTCCTCGACGCCTGGATCCGCTACGCCGAGCCGGACATGCCGATGTCGGATCAGGACGCCTATTTCGCCGAGACCGCGAGGATCGCCGAAGCCCTGCACGCAGACCCCATCCCCCGCAGCCGCGCCGAGGCCGAAGCCCTGATCCGCAGCTATCGCCCCCAGCTGCGCGCCGACGCCCGCACGCGCGAGGTGGCGCGGATGGTGATGCGTCAGCGGGTCGGCTCCCCCGCCGTCGACGCCGCTGCGGGCGTGATCATGCAGGCGGGTCTCGACCTTCTGCCGGACTGGGCCCAGGCCATGCACGAGCGCCCCTTCGGCCCGCCCCGGCTCCTGACCCGCGCGAGCGCCCTGTCCACCGCCCGCTTCATCCGCTGGGCCTTCCGCGGTTCGCCCAATACGACGGTCCATCCGCCGGAGGTGCTGAGCTACCCATGACCGCCGCGTTTAGTATCCGCATCGACGATCTGACGGGGGCGCCGACCCGCGACCTGCTGGCGCTGCATCTGAAGGGCATGCAGGCCTATTCGCCGCCGGAGTCGGTTCACGCTCTGGACCTATCGGGGCTGAGCGGACCTGACATCACGGTCTGGAGCGTGTGGCGCGACAACGCCATCGCGGGCATCGGGGCCCTGAAGACACATCCCGGCGGACAGGGCGAGCTGAAGTCGATGCGCACCCATCCGGATCACCTGCGTCAGGGCGTGGCGGCGGCCCTGCTGGATCACATCATCGCCGAGGCGAAGGCGCGCGGCCTGTCCCGCCTCAGCCTGGAGACCGGCTCCGGCCCGGCCTTCGACCCGGCCCTCGTCCTCTACCGGCGGCGCGGGTTCGCGGACGGTCCGGCCTTCGGCGGCTATGCCGCCACCGACTTCAACCAGTTCCTGCATCTCGATTTGTAGCGGGGCATGTCACATCCGGCGGGCCCGTCTCGTCTCCCTGATGACGGACGGATCTGACGCCATGAGGGCGCAGGGCGGTCGTCCTTATGGAGCCCCGACATGCGCCTTTCCCGTACCCTGCTCGCCATGCTGCCCGACGCCCAGAAGGCCGTGCAGACCCTCTACGCCTCGGCCCATCAGTCGGGCGCCCCGGTCACCGTTCTGCACCTGGTCCATCTGCGCGCCAGCCAGATCAATGGTTGCTCGGCCTGCGTCGCCTCCGGCGCGAAGGAGATGCGCAAGGCCGGCGAGACCGACGAGCGGCTCGACACCGTCTCGGCCTGGCGCGAGACTCCCTACTTCACCGACGCCGAGCGCGCGGCCCTGGCCCTTGCCGAAGCCGCCACCCGCCTGGCCGACAATTCCGTCGGCGTGCCGGACGACGTCTGGGACGCGGCCAAGGCCCATTTCGACGAGCCGGCGCTGGCGGGCATCGTCCTGTGGATCGCCACGACCAACTTCTTCAACCGCCTGAACGCCACCCTGCATCATCCGGCGGGCGCGCCCTGGTTCTGATCCCGGGCCAGCTCCCTGTCGCCTGCGCGGCCTAGATCCGGCCTCTCAGCGCGGCCCAGACCAGCCTCAACCGCTTCGCCGCCTCGGGCGCCTCAGGGTCGGCCAGGGCGGCGGGCGCGACCGCCGGGAAGGCGGCCACGGGCAGGCCTTTCAGGGCCCGGTTGGCGGCGGTCTTCAGCGCTCCGGCCTCATCGCGGCGCCCTGTCTGGCTCAGGCCGCGCACGCGGCCGGCGTCCGCCACCGCCTCGTCCAGACCCGGTCCCGCCAGCATCCGCGCCGCCAGCTGCATCGGGCCGACGTAGAAGGCGTCCAGATCGTGGGGCTCGCCGTGCACCCGGCCGATATGCGCCTCGATCAGGCCGTCGAACGGGGCGCGCGGCAGGTCGTGACGGGCGACCATGTCGGTCAGGGCCTCCAGCACCGGATGGCCCTTGCGGGCGGTTCCGGCGAAGACCCCGTCCATCTGCTCGCGCCACCAGGCGTAGCGCATCTCGGCCAGCAGCGGCTGGGTGACCCGGGTGGGGATGGCCATCAGCTCGGCCTCGAAAGCGTACAGCACGATCAGGTCGGCGCGGGCCTGCGCATCGGCCACGAACCGGCTGGACAGCCAGCGGTCGGTGTCGGCGTCGCGGACCTGGGCTTCGAGGACAGTCATCGGCTCCCCATAACGCGGAAGGCCGGGAAGGTCGCCCTCCCCGGCCCCGCATTGCGATCGGTTCGGCGGATCAGCCGAACAGGGTCTGGTACATGGCCATCGCCGTCAGCATCGGCAGCGACAGAAGCAGGTTGGTGCGGCTGCCCAGCATGGCGATGCGGGCGGCCTTGGCCTTGGCGGCGTCATCGACCACGACGATGCCCAGGGCGCGCTTCTGGTTCGGCCAGATCACGCCCCAGACGTTCAGGAACATGACGATGGCCAGCCACACGCCGACGCCCATCAGGGTGAAGCCCTTCTGGTCTTCCGTCAGGCCGCCGGCGAAGCCGAAGCTCAGCACTTCCATGGCGTAGGCGTGGCCGCGGGTGAACATCACCGCCAGGCCGAAGACGACCGTCGCCAGCGCCGCCCAGCGGAACCAGAACAGGGCCTCGGGCGCGATATGCTTGCCGATGGCCGGCTTCAGCTCCGCCGGGATCGCCGGCATGACCCGGATCTGGACGAAGTTGAAATAGTACAGCAGGCCGATCCACAGGATGCCCGACGCCAGGTGCGCCCAGCGGAACGTGGCCTGCCAGAAGCCGAGATCGAAGCCGCCCGGCGCGGTGCGGCCGAAGGCGAAGATCATGACCGCCGCCAGCGCGAGGCTCAGCAGGATGGTGGTGCGGAAGTTGGAAAGCAGCTTGCCCATGTCGTCGCCCCTCCCCGGGCGAGAATCGTTGAAGCGGCACCGTACCCCTCCCTCCCCTTCATGGGGAGGGATGTCGGCGCGTCAGCGACGACAGGGTGGGGTCCGCATCCGAGCGCTCGGTTCCCCCACCCGTCCCGCTACGCGGTCCACCCTCCCCACGAGGGGAGGGAGAACCTTCCGGATTACGGGCGCGAGGCCATGCCCAGCTTGATCGGCTTGGCGTCGTCGGCGGCGCCGCCGCGCTTCACGCCCCACAGCAGGATGATCGGCGCGCCGACATAGATCGACGAATAGGTGCCGATGATGATCCCGAACATCAGGGCGATGGAGAAGCCGAACAGGGCTTCGCCGCCAAAGACCGCCAGGGCCGCGAGCACCATGACCGCGGTCACGCCGGTGATGATCGTCCGCGACAGGGTCTCGTTCAGCGACAGGTCGATCACGTCGCGCAGCGGCATGGTCTTGTACTTGCGCAGGTTCTCGCGAAGACGGTCGAACACGACGACGGTGTCGTTCATCGAATAGCCGATGACGGTCAGGATCGCGGCCACCATGGTCAGGCTGAATTCCAGCTTGAACACCACGATCAGGCCGAAGGTCAGGACCACGTCGTGCAGCAGGCCGGCGACCGCGCCGAAGCCGAACTGCGGCTCGAAGCGGAACCAGATGTAGAGGAACATCAGGACGATGGCGGAACCCAGCGCCAGCAGGCCGGACTGGAACAGTTCGCCCGACACCTTGGAGCCGACGACGCTGACGCCCGAATAGGTGACCTCGCCGGTCGCCTGGGTGATGGCGGCCTCGACCTGGTTCACCACGACGGTCTGGTCGCGGCCGTCCGGCACCTGGAAGCGCACGATGGCGGTGGAGCCGTCGTCGATGTTGTTGTCGCGCCGGGCGATGCCCTGCACGCCGACGTCACCGAGGTCCAGGCCGCTGACCGCGCCGCGAACCTCTTCCAGGTTGACGACCTGGCCGGCCGGCTTGGACACTTCCAGCGAGGCGCCGCCCCGGAAGTCGATGCCCATGTTCAGGCCGGGAACGAAGCAGGCGACGATCGAGGCGACGCACAGGATCACCGACAGGAAGGCCGCATAGCGGGCGTACTTCACGAAGTGGAAATTCGTCTTCTGCGGCAGCAGTTTGATGAGAGGCCATCCACGCATCGCCATCACTCCGCGATCGGCAGTTTTTTGGGCTTGGCCGTCTTCAGCCAGAACGCCAGCAGCACCTGGGCCACCAGCACGGACGACAGGACCGAGGTGAACACCCCGATGCCCAGCGTCCAGGCGAAGCCGCGAACGGGGCCGGCGCCGAAGACGAACATGATCGCCGCGGCCACCAGGGTGGTGACGTTGGCGTCGATGATGGTGGCCATGGCCTTGGAGAAGCCGGCGTCCATCGAGGCGATGACGCTGCGGCCCGCCCGGGCCTCGTCGCGCATCCGCTCATAGATCAGCACGTTGGCGTCGACGGCCACGGCGAAGGTCAGGATCAGGCCCGCGATGCCCGGCAGGGTCAGGGCGGCGCCGACAAGACTCATACACGCCACGATCAGCAGGCCGTTCAGCACCAGGCCGATGACCGAGATGCCGCCGAACAGCATTCCGTAGGCCAGGATCATGAACAGCACGATGATGCCGAAGCCGATGGCCGTCGACAGGGCGCCCGCCGACACGGCGTCCTCGCCCAGTTCGGCCGACACGGTCCGGCGCTCCTCGACCTTCAGCGGAGCCGGCAGGGCGCCGCCGTTCAGCAGGTTGACCATCTCGGAGGCTTCCTGGATCGAATAGTTGCCTTCGATGACGCCGGAGCCGCCGGTGATGGCGCTGCGGATCGACGGCGCCGAAATGACCTTGCCGTCCAGGATGATGGCAAAGGGCTTGCCGATGTTGGCCGCGGTCGCCTCGCCGAAGCGACGGGCGCCGGCGCCGTCGAAGCGGAAGCCGATGGCGGTGCGCTGGTTCTGGTCCTGCGTGACCTCGGCCTTGGTCAGGTTCTCGCCCGAGACCAGGATGCGGCGCTTCACAAGGTAGAAGGCGGGCCCGCGCGGGTCAGCGCCAGGGAGAACTTCGGAATCCGGCGGCACCGAACCGTTCAGCGCCTCCTGGATCGAGTTCTCGACGTCGACCATCTGGAAGGTCAGTTGGGCGGTCTGGCCGATCAGGCGTTCCAGCTCGGCCGGGTCGCTCTGGCCCGGAGCCTGGACCACGATGCGGTCCGCGCCCTGGCGGGTGATGGAGATTTCCTTGGTGCCGGTGCTGTCCAGACGGCGGCGCACGACTTCGATCGACTGGGTCACGGCGTCGGACGCCATGGAGTTCATCGTCGCTTCGGTGAAGGCGTAGCGAAGACGGTCGGAGCCTTGACGCTGGACCAGGCGGTCCGTGCCGGTCGGGCTGTTGACGACCAGGGCGCGCATGGCCGCCTGCGCCTGTTCCATCTGCGACGGATCCGCCAGGGTGACGATGACGCCGTCGCTCTGGCGGGAGATGGTGCTGACGCCGATGCTGGCTTCGGCCAGCACGGTGCGGGCGTCCTCGGCCAGGTTGTTCAGCCGCGCGGCGCGCATGGCCGGCACATCGACCTCCAGCAGCAGGTACGAACCGCCCTGCAGGTCGAGACCCAGGTTCAGGATGCTCTTCGGCAGCCAGCCCGGCAGCGCGTCACGCTGGGCCGGGCTCAGCATGTTGGGCGCCGCGAACAGCAGGCCGAAGACGACGGACAGGGCGAGAAGGATGACCTTCCAGCGCGACAGATGGATCATGCGGGCTGTCCCGAACCTTTCAGGAGACCGATCAGGCCTTGGCGTCGTTGGCGGCGACCGCGGTGCGGTTGCGCACGTCGGCGATCATGGACTTGATCACGCGGACGTTCACGCCCTGGGCGATCTCGACCATGGCTTCATCGTTCTCGACGCGCGTGACCTTGCCGATCATTCCGTTCGACAGGGTGACGGTGTCGCCGCGCTTGACCGCCTCGATCATCGTCTTGTGCCGCTTCATCTGTTGCTGCTGCGGGCGGATCATCAGGAAGTAGAACAGCACGATCATCGGAACGATGAAGACGAACGTTCCGGCGGGGCCGGCCAGGATTTCCTGCACTTTGTTCTCCGAGAAGCGCCGGGCGCGCCCTTGGCGCAGCCCCTGAAAATGAGGCGCGGAACCTAGGGCGCGTCGTCACACTTTGCAACGCGGCGCGAGCGCGCGCCGCATAGGTTGGGTTATCGCGGCAACACGGTAAGCGGGTCGACGGCCGTGGGCTGGTCGCCGCGAACCCGCCAGGTCTCGAAATGGATCGAGGGACGGCCGTCGCCGGCGGTCGTGCCGACCGTGCCGATCTGCTGTCCGGCGGTGACCTCGTCGCCGTCGCGGACCACGGCCGAGCCCAGGTGGCCGTAGACCGTGCGCCAGCCGTCGCGGTGGACGATCAGAACCGTCAGCCCCTGCCCGACCAGGTCGTCGCCGACATAGCCGACCCGTCCGGCGGCCGAGGCGCGGACCTCGGTTCCCGCCGCGGCGCCGATGTTCACTCCGTTGTTGCGCTCGCCCATGCCCACCGGTCCGAAGCGGCGCAGCACGTCGCCGCGCACCGGCCAGTCGAGGCCCGCGTTCCCGGCGGGCGCCGCGGCGGCCGGGGGCGCGGTCGCCGCGGGCTGGCGCGGCGGCGGCAGGGTCGAGGACGGCGGAGGCGGCGGGGGCGGCGGAGGCGCGGTCTCCTCCGGAACGGTGACGCCGAAGGGCGACGGACCGGTCGCATAGGGGTCGCCGCCGATGTCCACGGCCCCGGCGGGCAGGATGATGCGCTGGCCCGGCGTAATGGCGGCGCGCGGCCCCAGGCCGTTCAGGTCGATCAGCGACTGCACCGGGGTCTGGAAGCGGCGGCCGATGCCGGAGATGGTGTCGCCGGGCTGGATCTCGTAGGCGGCGCCGGCCGTGGGCGCGCCCCGGGCGGGCGGCGGCGGGCTGGCGAAGCCTTCCGAAGCTGGGCCGGCCGCGGGGCGCGAGCCGTTGGGGGTCGCCTCCGGGACCCCGGTATAGGGCCGGGTCGGCGCGTCATAGGGCCGGGGGCCGGTCGCCGTCGGCGCATCCAGGGCGCCGCCCTCGATGGCCTCGACGGGCGCGCCGCGCGGCGGCGGCGCCTCGCGGGCCGGATCGGTCGGGCCGCGCACGCCCTCCCCGGTCGGCTGCGGCCGGGTCGGATAGACAGGGCCCGACGGCGGCGGCGCGGGCGGGCCGTTCGGCTGGTCGGCGTAGATCGAATAGCGCGGTTCGGCGGGATAGCTGGAACAGGCCGCCAGCAGGCTCATCGCCCCCAGCGCCATCAGGATGCGGAATCCGCCGCCCATTCGATTCATTCGCCCGCTCCGCTTCTGCGCCCAGCCTGTCATCCGAACAGACCCGGAAAACCGCGCCAAAGTTGGGCGGGAAGGTTAACCAAAGCTTGCCGGAGCCGTAATCACCCCTCCTTGGCCGTCCCCTCGACCAGCGGCACGAACCGCACTTCGGTCAGGCTTTCGCGACGGAAGCTGCCGTCGGGCTGGCCGACGTAGCGGTGCAGCATCTGCACCGAACTGCGGCCCACGGGGCAGACCAGGATGCCGCCGGGCTTCAGCTGCTTCAGCAGTTCGGTCGGCTCGCCGGGGGCCGCGGCCGTGACCATGATCCGGTCGAAGGGCGCCTGTTCGGGCCAGCCCAGGCCGCCGTCGCCGTGGCGGGTGATGACGTTGTCGATGTCCAGCGTCCGCAGCCGCGCCTCGGCCTCGGTCAGCAGGCTGCGATAACGCTCGACCGAATAGACGTAGCGCGCCAGCCGGCTCAGCACCGCGGCCTGATAGCCGCTGCCGGTGCCGATCTCCAGCACCCGGTGCCGCAGCTGCACGTCCAGCGCCTGGGTCATCAGACCGACGATGAAGGGCTGGCTGATGGTCTGGGCGCAGTCGATCGGCAGGGCCTGGTCCTCCCAGGCCTGGTCGAGGAACTTCTCGTGCACGAAGACGGCCCGGTCGATGGACTCCATCGCCTGCAGCACGCGCGGCTCCGTCACCCCCTGCTGCCGCAGACCGAGGATCAGGCGTCCGGCGCGGTCGTCCTTCAGGTTCATTCGGCCGCCACGACCGTCTTGGGCGGAACCCCGCCCAGTACGCCCCTCAGGTCGTGCAGGCTGGCCATGTGGGTCAGGTCGATGTGCAGAGGCGTGACCGAGATCTTGCCGTCGTCCATCGCCTTCAGGTCGGTGCCGTCCGGATGGTCGTGCTTCGTGCCCCGGAAGCTCATCCAGTAGTAGTCGCGGCCGCGCAGGTCGGTGCGGCGCACCGCATGCATCTCGCCGATGTCGCGGAAGCCCTGGCGGGTGACCTCGATTTCGGCCACGGCCTCGGGCGCGCGGGCCGGGAAGTTGAGGTTCATCACCACCCCCGCCTGCCACGGCTGGGCCAGCAGGCGGCTGATGATGGCGGGGGCGTAGGCCTCGGCCGTCTCCCAGTGGGCGGTGACCTCGTCGTGGAAGCGCTCCAGCGACTGGGACAGGGCGATGGAGCGGATGCCGAAGGCCATGCCCTGCAGCGCCCCGGCGACCGTGCCCGAATAGGAGCAGTCCTCGCCGACGTTGTGGCCGCGGTTGACGCCCGACAGTACCAGGTCCGGCTTCTCCGGCATCAGGTCGTTGACCGCCAGCACGACGCAGTCGGTCGGCGTCCCCGTCACGGCGAAGCGCTGCGGGCCCAGCCGGTTGACCCGCAGCGGCTCGGTCAGGGTGATGCCCCGCCCCTTGCCCGACTGCTCGACGGCGGGCGCGCACACCCAGATGTCATCGGACAGGGTCCGCGCGATCCGTTCCAGGCATTCGAGGCCCTCGGCCTCGATTCCGTCGTCGTTGGTCAGCAGGATTCTCATGATCGGTCTGACCTAATGCGAAGACCCGACCGGCGCACTCGAAAAATCCGGCGGGGTCCCGCTACTGGATGACTTCCACGCGGTCGGCCAGGATGACCGTGTCGCGGCGGCAGTTGTTGACGAGGCGCGAACCCTGCCACTGCATCGTCTGGGCGCCGTCGCGGCCGGCCCAGGCGGCGGTGCGACCGAACAGCCGGACCTTGGCCCCGTTCAGGTCGGCGGCCGCGCGCTGGGCGTTGCGCGGCAGGACGGCGCTGACGCAGTCGGTCGGGAAGCCCTGGGTCAGGTCGCGCTCCCGGGCGTAGAGCCGGATCTCGCCGTCGTCGACGCGGGCCCAGCCCTCGAACTGGGTGGCCGAGGCGTCGAAGCCGGCGGGCGGCGGGGTGACGCCGCCAGGCGTCGAGGCGCAGGCGCCCAGGACCAGAATCAGGGCGGCGGGGGCCAGGAGGGAGAGGGTTCGCATCGTTTCGTTCCTGTGGCGCGTCTCCGGGGGGCGGAGACCGGACAATGGACCGGAGCCGCGCGACGTCCTGATGACGCCGCCGCTCCGCTCCCTGCGCAATGCCTGACGCCGCCGGGGGCTCCCCGCCTTACCGGAGCGTCCGGGTGTTCAGGCCCCGCCGACCTGCGTCAGCCCGCCCATGTAGGGGACCAGAACGTCGGGGACCCGGATCGAGCCGTCGGCCTGCTGGTAGTTCTCCATGATCGCCACCAGGGTGCGGCCGACCGCCAGGCCGGAGCCGTTCAGGGTGTGGACGAACTCGGTCTTCTTCTCGCCGTCGCGCTTGAAGCGGGCGTCCATGCGCCGGGCCTGGAAGTCGCCGCAGTTCGAGCAGGAGCTGATCTCGCGATAGGTGTCCTGCGACGGCAGCCAGACCTCGAGGTCGTAGGTCTTGCGGGCCGAGAAGCCCATGTCGCCCTTGCACAGCAGCATCTTGCGGTAGGGCAGCTCCAGCGCCTGCAGGATGGCCTCGGCGCAACCGACCATCCGCTCGTGCTCGGCGTCGGAGTCCTCGGGCCGGGTGATGGAGACCAGCTCGACCTTGTGGAACTGGTGCTGGCGGATCAGGCCGCGCGTGTCGCGCCCGGCGGAGCCCGCCTCGGCGCGGAAGCAGGGCGTCAGGGCGGTCATGCGGATTGGGGTCGCCAACTCGGCCTCGGGCAGGATCTGCTCGCGGACGAGGTTGGTCAGGGAGACTTCAGCAGTGGGGATGAGCCAGCGCTGATTAGCAATCTGCTCGCTTCCCGGTGCCGAACTGACCATCGAAGCCAGCACACCCGGGGAAAGTTCGTGTTGTTCCATGGCGCTCAGGATCGTCGCCGTGAAGTGGTCCAGAGTTTCTTTCGAAAGGTCGACGCCAAGCCAGCCCCGCCACCAATCCGGCGAGTTCAGAGCGACTTCATCTTGTTGATCCGTCGGCGAGGCCAACTGCACAGCAGCAAAAAGATCTTCCTTAAATTTCGGAAGCTGCCCCGTCCCGAACATCGCCTCGTCGCGAACCAGATACGGCGGGTTCACTTCCAGATAGCCGTTCCGGTCCGTCTGGAAGTCGAGCATGAACTGGCCTACGGCCCGTTCCAGCCGCGCCAATTGACCCTTCAGCACGGCGAAGCGCGAACCGCTCATTCTGGCGGCGGCCTCGAAGTCCAGCAGGCCCAGGGCCTCGCCGAGATCGGCGTGATCCTTGGCCGGGCCGCCGGCGCGGGGCGTACCCCAGCGGCTGACCTCGACATTGCCCGCCTCGTCCTCGCCGTCCGGGACCTCGTCGGCGGCCAGGTTCTTCAGGCCCGCCAGCAGGTCGCGCAGCTCCTTGCCGACGCTCGCCTCGACAGCCTCGGCGGCGGCGATGTCGGCCTTCAGGGCCTCGACCTCGGCCTTCAGCCGGTCGGCCTCGGCCATGTCCTTCTTGGCCATCGCGGCGCCGATCAGCTTGGAGGCGGCGTTGCGCTTGGTCAGCCCCTCCTGCGCCGTCGTCTGGGCGGCGCGCAGCTCGCCGTCGAGGCGCAGCAGGTCGGCCACCAGCCCGTCGGCCTCCTCGACCCCGCGCGACGACCAGCCGCTCACGAAGGCGGCGGGATTGTCACGGATGGCGCGGATGTCGTGCATGGCTCTGAACTCTTGGGAGGAAGAGCGATGCTCTAGCGGGCGGCGGGGATTCCGCCAACTCCCTGGCGCCATCGTCATCCCGGGCGCGCGGAAGCCGCGCATCGACTGATGCGCGGGGCCGGAATGACGATGGCGATCACTATGAGGGTTCAAACGCCGCTTCATCGTCGTCTTCGCCCCTCGCGGAAGGTCCGACGGCGGTCAGGATGGGGCGCGAAGGCCGGAGTGAGCGTCGCCCGAACTTTTTCCGGCGCATCGGAAAAAAGCGGGTGCGAAGAGGGCGGATCGTCGTGCACCCGTCCGGCCTCGATGCGGGCGGCGAAGCGCAGGGCGCGCAGGGCTTTGACGGCGAGGCGGCGCCACAGACGGATCGTGCGGGCGTCGCCCTGACGGCGAGCCGTGGCGGTCCTGCTCATGGCGAAGCGATGGATCGCCCGGATGTCGGGAGGGCCGTCTTTCGGGATCAGAACTTCGCGGGCCATGTCCGAAAGGATGACACGACCATGCGTCAGGATTGGACGTGGGGACGCGGCAGTCGCTTCCCTCTCGCGATGGGAGAGGGCTTGAGCGCACGGCGCGCAGCGTCGTTCTTGCGCGAAAGGGTGAGGGCCGACCGCCAGCATCCGGCGATGAGCCGCACCGCTGTTCCGGGCGGCCGGCTTGGGCCGGACTGCACCAGTCGACCCTCATCCGACGGGGCTCCGCCCCGCCACCTTCTCCCACCGGAAGAAGGAAGACCGATCCTAGATCAGCCCCGACAGCGGCGAGCTGGCGCTGGCGTACATGCGCCGGGGCATGCGCCCAGCGAGATAGCCCTGACGGCCGGCGATGACGGCGTGCTTCATGGCCGACGCCATCAGGATCGGATCGCCGGCGCCGGCGATGGCGGTGTTCATCAGCACGGCGTCGCAGCCCAGCTCCATGGCCAGGACGGCGTCTGACGGCGTGCCCACGCCCGCGTCGACCAGCACCGGCACCTTGGCCTGCTCGACGATCAGGCGGACGTTGACCCGGTTCTGGATGCCGAGGCCCGAGCCGATCGGGGCGGCGGCGGGCATGATGGCGGCGGCCCCCGCCTCCTCCAGCCGCCGGGCCATGACCACGTCGTCGGTGCAGTAGACCATGACCTGGAAGCCGTCCTTCACCAGCAGGTCCAGCGCCCGCAGGGTCTCGATCATGTCCGGATACAGGTGGGCGGTGTCGCTCAGCACCTCCAGCTTGACCAGATCCCAGCCACCCGCCTCGCGCGCCAGGCGCAGGGTCCGCACCGCGTCCTCGCCGGTGAAGCAGCCGGCGGTGTTGGGCAGGAAGGTGAAGCGGTCGGGCTTCACATAGTCGACCAGCATAGGCTGGTTCGGATCGGTCAGGTTCACCCGGCGCACCGCCACGGTGACGATCTCGGCGCCGGCGGCTTCGGCCGCGTCGGCGTTCTCCTGATAGGTCTTGTACTTGCCGGTGCCGACGATCAGGCGGCTGTTGAAGGTCCGGCCGGCGACGGTCCAGCTGTCGGTCGCGGCGGATGCGGAAACGGGGACATGAGCGTTCATGTCCCCGTCCCTACGCCTTCAAAGACACCGTTTGAACCCTTACGCGCCTCGCGGCAGCGCGTAGGCGATCACTTCGTCTGACACCGGCGTCTCCATGAAGTGGTGCCCGCCCGGCGCGATGACCAGGAACTGGCGGCCGCCGACCTCATAGACCATCGGCCCCGCCTGGCCGCCGCCCGGCAGCTTGTCGGTCCACAGGGTCTTGCCCGTCTTCAGGTCGATGGCGCGGATCAGGTCGTCCGTCGCCGCCGCCACGAAGATGACGCCGCCCGCCGTCACGACCGCGCCGCCGTTGTTGGGGGTGCCGATCTCTATGGGCAGCATGGACGGGATGCCGAACGGCCCGTTCTTGGTCGCCTGGCCGAGCGGACGGTCCCAGATGGTCCGGCCCGTGCGCAGGTCGATGGCGCGGATGCCGCCATACGGGGGCTCCTTGCACAGCAGGCCGGTGAAGGGCATCCGCCAGCCGGCGTTGACGCTGATCGCATAGGGGGCGCCCGCCTGGGGGTCGCCCGCGCCCTCGGCCCCACCCTTGCGGGCGTTGGGTTCGCCGCGCGGGACCCAGCCGCGACGGTCCGCCTCGGCACGGGGCACCAGCCGGTTGTAGTTGGGCATGTCGTTGTAGTTGGCCACGATGACGCCGCGCGCCGGATCGATGGCGACGCCGCCCCAGTCCGAGCCGCCGTTGTAGCCGGGATACTGGATGTAGCGCCGGTCGGCCGTCGGCGGGGTGTAGAAGCCCTCATAGGCGGCGCTGCGGAACTGGATGCGGCAGATCATCTGGTCGATCGGCGACATGCCCCACATCTGGCGCTCGTTCAGGTCGTGCTCGCGGCGCAGGGTGTGATAGCCGCTGGTCCGCTGGGTCGGGGTGCGCATCTGCGGCTCCACGCCGCCACGGGGCACGGTGATGTTGTTCACCGGTGTGAGCGGCTGGCCGGTGGCCCGGTTCAGCACATAGATGTCGCCCTGCTTGGACGGCAGCACGACCGCCGGGACCGCGCCCGCCGCCGTCGGGAAGTCCACCAGCGTCGCCTGCGAGCCCAGGTCGTAGTCCCAGACGTCGTGGTGCACGGTCTGGAAATTCCAGCGCGGCTTGCCGGTCGTCACGTCCAGCGCGACCAGCGAGGTGGCGTAGTCCAGCTGCGGTCCGGTGCGGTCGGCGCTGACATAGTCGGCGGCGGTCGAGCCCAGCGGCAGATAGACCAGCCCCAGCCGCTCGTCGCCCGAGGCCGTGGTCCACATGTTGGGCGTGCCCAGGGTGTAAATCTGGCCTTCCGGCGGGGTGGTGGCGATGTCCGGTCGCATCATGTCCCAGGCCCAGCGCAGCTGGCCGGTGACGGCGTCGAAGCCCTTGATCACGCCAGACGGCGCCTGGCGGTACTGGCCGTCCAGGATCTGGTGCCCGGTCACGACGACGCCGCGCACGATGGTCGGGGCCGAGGTGATCGAGACCATGCCCGGGATCAGCTTGCCCATATGCTCGGACGTATCGACCTGGCCGTTCCGGCCGAAGCCGGCGCAGCGTTGGCCGGTGCGGGCGTCCACGGCGATCAGGCGGGCGTCCAGCGTGCCCCAGATGATCCGCGTCGCGCAGGGATCGGCCGGGGCCGCGTTCGGCACGACGTAGTAGCTCACGCCCCGGCAGGCCGCCGTATAGGGGATGTTGTCGTCGCTGACCTGCGGGTCGTGCTTCCAGATGTTGCGTCCGGTCGCGGCGTCCACGGCCAGCACCATGTTCTTGCCGGTGCAGATGTAGAGGGTGTTCCCGACCTTCAGCGGCGTGTTCTCGGAGGCGTATTTGTTCTGCGCGCCGGGCCGGTCGCCGGGCAGGTCGCCGGTGTGCAGGCTCCACACCCGCTCCAGCCGCCCGACGTTCTCGGGCGTGATCTGGGTGAGGGGCGAATAGCGCTGGGCGTGGTAGCTGCCGCCGAAGGCCGGCCAGTCGGCGCCCACCGGGATGGCGTCCGGATCGCTGGAGGCGACGGCCCGCGCGGCGGGAAGCTCGGACTGCACATTGATCCTGGCCGCATTGGCCGAGGCGACGCCGCCGATCATCAGCAGGGCCACCAGGCCGACCGCGCCGCCGGCGGCCCAGACCTTGCCCCGTCCGGGCCACAGGGCCGGAAGCGCCGCCAGCACGAGGGCCAGCAGCACGGCGGGGGCGATCACCCGCGGCACCAGGCCCCAGCCGTCGATCCCGACCTCCCACAGCGCCCAGAGCACCGTCAGCACGAAGACGCCGATATAGATGAAGGCGCCCAGCCTGCTCCGCCGGATCAGCAGGACCCCGCTGGCCAGCAGTCCCAGTCCCGCGAGCAGATAGTACCAGGAGCCGCCCAGTCCGATCAGCCAGCCGCCGCCGATGGTCAGGGTCAGGCCGATGAGGGCGAAAATGACCCCGAGGGCCATGATCAGGCCCCCGGCGAGGCCTCCCGGTTTGCGCTCGACGGACATGAAAACACTCCAGCGTGGCAAGGGATTCGGGAGCGCAACACCTCGCCCGTCGTACGGTTCCGGACAAAACCGTGCGCGCCGGATGGACGCCGATCACATTCCGTCGCACGCATCAGGTCCCGGCGCCTTTCGTCAGTTTTCATCGCGCCGCCGGCATGTGTGACTGGGCTCACGTGTTGTTCTGTGAAGGAGTGTCGTCATGCGCATCAGGTCCATCGTCGCCAGGAGCGCCGTCGCGATCCTGCTGGCGTCCACGGCGATCACCGTCATCGGCTGCAGCACCGCCGGCGGGCCGGCCATGGCCCCGCCCCCCGCCGTGGCGCCGCCGCCTCCGCCGCCCCCTCCTCCGCCCGCGCCGTCACGCCCCGCCGTGGTCGGCGAGGAGGCGACCTCGGTCGACGACGTCGTGGTGACCGGCAGCCGGATCCGCCGCGAGGGCGAGGCCGGCGCCGGGGACGACGCCCGGATCGCCGCGCCCACGCCCGTCGCCCTGCCCGACCGCGGCACCCGCCCGGCCCAGCCGCGCCCCCCGCAGGCCGGCCTGCTGACCGCCGGCGACTATGACGACCTGCTGAACCCCACCTGGTACGCCGACTATGTCGGCCGCTATCTGCAGGATCAGGGCGGCGTGAGCCTGCCCTGGGTGGACACCCGCCAGGCCATCACCATCGCGGTCAGCGACGCCGAGGGCCGTCCCGCGCCCTTCGTCGAGGTCTCGGTGTCTCGGCCGCAGGGCGAGCCGCTGCGGCTGCGCACCCTGGCGGACGGGACCGTGGTCCTGTTCCCCGGTCTGGACCGGCTGGGCCGCACGGCGAACGTCACCGTCGACGGCGCGACCCGCCGGCTGACGGTCGGACCGGATCGCCGGCTGGAGATCCGCACCGCCGCCCGCGCCGCCCAGGTGCGCGCCTTCGACCTGCTACTGGTCATCGACGCCACCGGCAGCATGGGCGACGAGATGGAGTATCTGAAGCGCGAGCTGGCCTCGATCATGGCCTCGCTGGCCGAGCGCCACCCGCGCGTCGACACCCGCATCGGCCTGATCGTCTATCGCGACAACGGCGACCAGTATGTGGTCCGCGACTTCCCCTTCACCGGCAATGTCGATGGACTGGTGCGCCAGCTGGAGGCCCAGCGGGCCGACGGCGGCGGCGACTATCCGGAGGCCATGGACCAGGCCCTGACGCGGGCGCTGGACTATCCGTGGCGCGACGACGCCGTGCGCTCGGTCGTGCTGGTCGCCGACGCCCCGCCGCATGACGACCGCATCTCCGCCACCTGGGAGCAGGTGCAGGAGGCCCGCGCCCGCCGCATCCAGATCACGCCCGTCGCCGCCAGCGGCGTAGGCCACCGGGCCGAGTTCGTCCTGCGCGCCGCCGCCGCCGCGACCCAGAGCCGCTATCTGTTCCTCACCGACGACAGCGGCGTGGGCAATCCGCACGCGACGCCCGAGGTCAAATGCTACGTCGTCAGCCGCCTGGACAGCCTGCTGCGCCGGGTGCTGGACAGCCAGATCTCGGGCCGCCGCATCGAACCGACGGAAAACGAGGTCATCCGCACCGTCGGCCCCTACGACGCCGGGGTCTGCGCGCCGAAATAGGCCGACTCAGCCGCCGCCGACGAACTGGACGACCTCGATCCGGTCGCCGGCGGCCAGGGCCGTGACGCCGTGACGCGAGCGGGGCACGATCTCCAGATTGCGCTCCACGGCCACCTTGCGGATATCCAGCCCCAGCTCCTCCACGAGGGCCAGGATGGTGTCCGCATGGACCTCGCGAAGCTCGCCGTTGACCTGGATTTGCATGACCTTGCGTCACTCTCTTGCGGCGCGCGGCTTGCTTGCGGCCACGCCTGAGCTAAAAGGCCGGTCCGATTCCGGTCGGAACGTCACCTTCGCGAGCGAATGCCCGACAGTCCTGTCCTCTACGTCCTGAACGGCCCGAACCTCAACCTGCTTGGGGTCCGAGAGCCTGAAATCTACGGGCGCGAGACGCTCGCGGACGTCCAGGCGCTGTGCGAACGGACCGCCCAAGGCGCGACCGTGGTGTTCCGCCAGACCAATCACGAGGGCGAGCTGATCGACTGGGTCCAGGAGGCCCGCGAGAAGGCTGACGCCCTTGTGATCAACCCCGCCGGCTACGGGCACACCTCGGTGGCCCTGCTGGACGCCCTGAAAACGCTGACGGTTCCGATCGTCGAATGTCATCTGTCGAATCCGGCGGCGCGCGAGCGCTTCCGGCATCGCACCTATGTGTCGGCGATCGCCGCCGGCGTGGTTTCGGGTTTCGGCCCGATGAGTTACGAACTGGCGGTCAAGGCCGCCCTCGGACTGGCGCAGGAACGCCGCCGGTCCGCCGACCGTTCGGTTTAAAGGACAACAAGAGGCTCCCATGGCCGATCCGAAGACGACTGCCCCCAAGCTCAAGAACGAAGCCGAGATCGACACCATCCTGGTGCGGCAACTGGCGGACATCCTGAATGACACCTCGCTGACCGAGATCGAGGTCGAGCGGGGCGAACTGCGCATCCGCGTGGCGCGTGAAGCCGCCCCGGTGATGCAGTACGCCGCCGCGCCGGCCCAGGCCGCCCCGGTCGCCGCCGCCGCGCCCGCCGCCGCCCCGGCCTCCATGCCGTCGGACCCGGCCACCATCGTCGCCAAGTCGGGCGAAGAGGTGAAGTCGCCCATGGTCGGCACCGCCTATCTGCAGGCCTCGCCGGAAGCCCCGCCGTTCGTCCAGCCGGGCGACAAGGTGAAAAAGGGCCAGACCCTGCTGATCGTCGAGGCCATGAAGACGATGAACCCGATCCAGGCTCCCCGCGACGGCGTCGTGAGGGAAGTGCTGGTCGGCGACGCCCAGCCCGTCGAGTTCGGCGAACCCCTCGTCCTGCTCGAGGCGTAAGCCATGTTCACGAAGGTCCTGATCGCGAACCGCGGTGAAATCGCCCTGCGGATCCACCGCGCGTGCAAGGAGATGGGCATCTCCACCGTCGCCGTGCACTCCGAGGCCGACCGCGGCGCCATGTGGGTGCGCCTGGCCGACGAGAGCGTCTGCATCGGCCCGGCGCCGGCGGCCAAGTCGTACCTGAACATCCCCTCGATCATCGCGGCGGCCGAGATCACCGGCGCCCAGGCGATCCACCCCGGCTACGGCTTCCTGTCCGAGAACGCCCGCTTCGCCGAGATCGTCGAAGCCCACGGCATGACCTTCATCGGTCCCAAGCCCGAGCATATCCGGGTCATGGGCGACAAGATCAGCGCCAAGCAGACGGTTCTGGCGGCCGGCATTCCCTGCGTCCCCGGCTCGGCCGGCGAGGTCGAGACCATCGAGGCCGCCATCGAGGCGTCCAAGACCATCGGCTTCCCCCTGATCGTCAAGGCGGCGGCGGGCGGCGGCGGACGCGGCATGAAGGTGGCCCTGACCGCCGACGACCTGGTCGAGGCCGTCCAGACCGCCCAGTCCGAGGCCCTGGCCGCCTTCGGCAACGGCGCCGTCTACATGGAGCGCTACCTCCAGAAGCCGCGCCACATCGAGATTCAGGTCATCGCCGACAGCCACGGCAACGTCGTGCACCTGGGCGAACGCGACTGCTCGCTGCAGCGCCGCCACCAGAAGGTGCTGGAAGAAGCCCCCTCGCCCGCCCTCTCGGCCGAGGGCCGCAAGGCCATCGGCGAGACGGTCAACAAGGCCATCGCCGCCATCGGCTACCTGGGCGTCGGCACCATCGAATTCCTGTGGGAAGACGGCGAGTTCTTCTTCATCGAGATGAACACCCGCCTGCAAGTCGAGCATCCGGTTACGGAAATGATCACGGGCGTGGATCTGGTCCGCGAACAGATCCGTATCGCCGCCGGCCTGCCGCTGTCGTTCACCCAGGACGACATCCACTTCGAAGGCCACGCCATCGAGGTGCGGATCAACGCCGAGAACGCCGAGACCTTCACCCCGTCGCCGGGCACCATCACGGACTTCCACGCCCCGGGCGGCCTGGGCGTGCGGCTGGATAGCGCCATCTACGCCGGCTATTCGATCCCGCCCTATTACGACAGCCTGATCGGCAAGCTGATCGTCCACGGACGTGACCGCGAGGAGTGCATCGCACGCCTGAAACGGTCCCTGGGCGAGATGGTCATCGGCGGCATCGACACCACCATTCCCCTGTTCCAGAAGCTGCTGCAGGAGCCGGACATCCTGTCCGGCGACTACGACATCCACTGGCTGGAGAACTGGGCCAAGCGCCAGAAGGGCGAAGCCTAGCCCCCGGTGGAGGAACCCGGCTTCAGCGCCTCATCCCCCTTCGGCGGCTTCGGGCCGGACGAACTGCTGAACTGCTACGCCACCGGCGTCTTTCCCATGGGCGAGGCGCGCGATGACCCGCGCGTCTTCCTGGTCGAACCGGACCAGCGCGGCGTCATCCCGCTGGACGGCTTCCACATTCCCACACGGCTAAGGAAGACCGTGCGATCCACGCCGGTCGAGGTGCGGGTCGACACCGCTTTCAGCGCCGTGCTGGACGCCTGCGCCGCCTCCATGCCGGGCCGCGAGGACACCTGGATCAACGCGCCGATCCGGCGGCTCTACATCGCGCTTCAGGCCCGCGGCCACGCCCATTCCGTCGAGGTCTGGCGCGACGAGCGCCTGGTCGGGGGGCTGTACGGCGTGACCCTGGGCGGGGCCTTCTTCGGCGAGAGCATGTTCAGCCGCGAGCGCGACGCCTCGAAGGTCGCGCTGGTGCATCTGGTGGGGCGGCTGAAGCGCGGCGGCTGGCGGCTGCTGGACGCCCAGTTCTTGACCGAGCACCTCAGCCAGTTCGGAGCGGTCGAGACGCCGCAGGCGGCCTATCTGCGGCAGTTGAAGGCGGCGCTGCGCGCGCGGCCCCAGGTCCGTTCGCTGTTCGAGCCGATGACGGGCGCCGAAGCGGTCTTCTACGCCCTGCAGCCGACGACCCAGGCGTCGTAGATCGGGTGCTGCAGGCCGTTCACGGCCGGCGCGGACGCGAACATCCATCCCCGGAAGATCTGGCGCGGCGCGGCGGTCTGGACGACGCCGCGCGGCTGGAGGCTGACTTCCAGATAGGCGATGGAGTCGCCGACCTGTTCGTCCGAGGCCGAGACCTCGCAGGCGCGGGCGGTGAAGATCAGGGTGCGCTGGAAGCGGACGGGACGACCGCCCACCTCGACCTCGAAGCGCATGCGTTCGGCGGTGATCTTGTCGACGGCCTCGACGATGGCGACGCGGCGGCGCTGGCGGCGGCCCGGCGTGGTCGAGGGCTCGCCCCGGACTTCGGCCTTCTGGTCGGCCTTTTCCTCGTCCGCCTTCTCGGCGTCGGTCTCTTCGGCGACAGGGGCGACGACGACCGGTCCGGGCGGGGTGATGGCGATGGGGGCGGCGGGCGCGGGCGCGGCCTCGGGGGCCGGTTCGGCGGGCGGGGTCGTCTGCGGCGTCGGCTGGCGGTTCAGCTCAGCCGTGGGATCCACGGGACGGGCGTCCTGGGGCATGTCGTTCAACGCGGACGCCACGACGCCGCCGGCGACGAGGATCGCCGCGGCGGTCACGCCCGCGAGGATGAGCCCGCGACGCTTCATTCCGGACGCCAGGCCTCATAGTCGCCGGTCGCGGCCGGGCGCTGGCCCTCGGCGGCCAGCGAGCCCTGCGGGCGCCACGCCATCGGCGTGCCGGTCAGGTTGGGCAGGTGGTCCTTTTCCCACGACCGGCGCGGCAGCGGCTCCACGGTCGGCGGCTCGTCGTAGGTGTAGTGCATCCAGCCGTGCCACTCGGGCGGCACCTTCGAGGCGTCGGCGTAGCCGTTGTAGATCACCCAGCGGCGCTTGCGGCCGTCATAGCTGACGTTGTCGCGCGACTGGTAATAGGTGTTCCCGAATTCGTCGGTGCCGATCTTCTCGCCACGCTTGGCGATGGTGAAGAAGGTGCCGATGGTGGCGCCGCTGGTCCAACCGAAGATTCTGCCTAGCACGTCGGGAATTCCACTCGTCTCGCGCCGCCCGGAACACCCCGGCGACAGCGACGCTGATCATAGAAACCGCGAAGGCTTCCGTCCAGCGGAACGCGGCGACGGCGAAACTCAACATCTTGGGGGTAACCCTGATGCGACACGCCAGATTTATTGCGGCGGACCGGTTTCAACCGGTAGCATCGGCAAAAGCCGCCTCGAGACCCGCATGCGTCCCCAGCCTCGCTTCGCCGTCCTCGCCTCCGCCGTCCGCCGCTCCGTGCGCGAGATCGAGCGTGGCGGCCGGCTGGTCGAGGTCGTGGCGCCCGAGGACTGGTCCGACGCCCGGGCCGAGGCCTGGCTGGACTGGGCCGCCGCGGAAGGCCTGCCGCTGGAGGGCGAGGACCTGATCGTCGAGGCCGCGAACGCCTTCGCTGCCCGTCAGGCGCCCGACGAAACCCTGGCCGCCGAACTGGCCGCTACCTTGCGCCTGGGCCTGGCCACGCCCGCCCGGCCGCAGGCGGTGGCCGCCGGGGACGCCCTGATCCTGTCCGATCCCGCCGCCGCCCGCCTGCTGGCCGCCGAAACCGCGCGCCGCCGCGCCCTGCGCCTGGCGGCCGGAGCCGTCGACGCCGTGGCCGCCGCCCTGGCCGCCGTCAGCGAGGCCGTCAGCCGCTGCGAGGGACCGCGCGGCGACTGCGCCGATCCGGCCATCAACCCCGCGCTGGCCCGGGCCGCGATGACCGCGCGCCGGGCCGGAGCCTCGGACGCCGACATCCTGCGGGCGGTCGCGGGCGAATCATTCGAGGCCGCGCCCCTGCCCGCCCGCCCCGCGGCGCCGTGGACGGCCGTCGCCGACCGCGGCCTGATCGCCTCGGGCGCGCCGGAGGCCGTGCTGGCCGCCGAGGGCGCGCTGGACGGGGACCTGATCCTGGCCTTCGACCCCGAGACGGCGGAACTGGCCGCGGAGGCCGCGCGCGGCGCCGGGGTGCTGATCTCGCTGACCGCCCTGCGCGCCCTGACCCGCGACGGCTTCGAGGCGGCGCTGGGCGACCTGGCCGGGCTGTGGGTCACGGCCCTGTCGGACGGCGGTTCGGTTCCGGTGAGCGTCGGACTGGCGGACCTGGCGGACCTGGTGCTGGTCGAGGGCGCGGCGGATCCGCTGGCCCGCGCCGCCGAGCTGGCCGCGGTGATCGCCGAAGCGGGCGCGTCCGGCCTGTTCATCGACGACCGCGAGGCCATGCTGCGTCTGGGCGCCTCGCCCCTGACCGCGCTGGACCGGTTCGAGACCGCCGACGGCGAGGCCGCCCCCCGCCTGAGGCCCGCCTTCGCCCGGGCGATTGAAGACCAAGGCGGCGAGGTCGAGGACGCCGAACGGCATCTGCTGGGCCGCCGCACGCTGGCGGGGGCGCCGGGCGTCGACCACGCGGCCCTGCGCGCCCACGGCTTCACCGATGTGGAGCTGGAGGGCGTCGAACTGGCCCTGGCCCAGGTCGAGCGGCTTGAGGACGCGTTCCGCGCCCCGGTGCTGGACGCCGGCTTCCTGCGCGACGTGCTGGGGATAGAGGACGCCGCCGAGGACGATCTGCTGACCCGTCTCGGTTTCACCGACGACGACATCGCCGCCGCCGGCGGCTGGGCCTTCGGTCACGGCGACCTGGAGGGCTGGACGGGCGCGCCCGAGGCCCTGTCGGCGGTCCTGGCCGACCCGGCGGGCTTCGAGACCGGCCTGCGGACGGCGCTGGACCGGTTCAGCGGCGCGCCGGACCTGTCGCCGGTCGCGCTGGACTGGAACGCCACCCCGGCCCAGGCGGCTCGCGTCCTGGCGGACGCCGCCCGCGACGGGCGCCGGGCCGTCCGTCTGCGCCGCGCCGCGCCGCCCGCCGGGCCGCTGCTGGACCTGCCCGACAGCGCCGGGCAGGAGCGCGAGCGCCGCCGCGAACCCGAGGTCCGCAATGTCGAGCGGGTGATCGAGAAGGTCATCGAGCGCGACCGCACCCGGCGCAAGCTGCCCGACCGCCGCAAGGGCTATATCCAGAAGGCGGCCGTTGGCGGCCACAAGGTCTACATCCACACCGGCGAGTACGAGGACGGCGAGCTGGGCGAGATCTTCATCGACATGCACAAGGAAGGCGCCGCCTTCCGCTCGCTGATGAACAATTTCGCCATCGCGATCTCGATCGGCCTGCAATACGGCGTGCCGCTGGACGAGTTCGTGGACGCCTTCGTCTTCACCCGGTTCGAGCCGGCCGGACGGGTCACGGGCAACGATTCGATCAAGTCGGCGACCTCGATCCTGGACTACATCTTCCGCGAGCTGGGCGTGTCCTATCTGGACCGGCAGGCGCTGGCCAATGCGGACGCCGGGCCGGGCGACGGCCTGGGCGGCGCCGAGGGCGAGGTCGCCGAGACGGTGCCGGCGGCCCGCTTCATCTCCAAGGGCTTCGCCCGCGGCGCGGCGCCCGACAACCTGGTGGTCCTGCCCTTCGGACAGAAGAAGGAGGCCGCGGCCGCGCCCACAGCCCCGGTCGTCTCGGGCGAGGCCACCGCCTGCCCCGCCTGCGGCGACCTGGCGCTGCAGGAACGCGGCGCGGGCTGGATCTGCGACACCTGCGGGGCCGCGCCCTCGATGCAGGGTTAAATCAACGATTTCATGCGAGGCTGCCCAAGCTCAACAGAGCGCCGGAGCCTGAGATGAAGCTGTTCCTGACCGCCGCGGCCCTCGCCGCCGCCCTCGCCTCGCCCGCCGCGGCCCAGAACGCCGGCCAGATCGCCAGCGTGCGCGGCGGCGCCAGCTGTTCCGGCTGCAACCTGTTCCAGGCGGCCCTGTCGGGGCTGGAGCGCAACGGTCTGAACCTGTCGCGGGCGCGCCTGCGCCAGGCGGATCTCAGCCTGTCGGTGATGAACCGCACCCGCTTCTCCAACGCCGACCTGCGCGACGTGGAGGCCTACGGCGGGGTCTTCTCCGGCTCGAATTTCTCGGGCGCCGACCTGACCAACGCCAGTTTCGTGGGCGCCTATCTGGAGGGCGCGAACTTCACCGGGGCGACCCTGACGGGCGCCAATTTCTCCGGCGCCTCGCTGGTTCGGGCGACGGGGCTGAGCCAGTCGCGGCTGAACCAGGCCTGCGGCGACGAGGCCACACGGCTGCCGGCGGGCCTGTCCATTTCGCGCTGCTGAACGGCCACCGACGTTACGGCGATTTAAGTAGGGTTCTTCGGGGTTTGGCCTCATGAAGGTGGCGTGAAACAGATTGCCGACTCCTTCTTCCGTCGCGTCATGGTCACCGGTGTCTCCGGCGCGGCCTTCGCCGCCGCCCTGTGCGCCGCGGCTCCAGCGGCGGCCGAGATCCAGCTGCAGTTCCAGGATCGCGACGTGGCCCGCATGGTCTCGCTGGGCGGGTCCTGCAACCGCTGCGAACTGTCGGGCCGTGACCTGACCGGCGCGGCCTTCACCGGCGCCAGCTTCACCAACGCCACCCTCGTGGGCGCCGTGATGCGCGGCGCCGAGCTGGTGGGCTCCAACTTCTCGGGCAGCGACTTCAGCCGGGCCGATCTGACGGGCGCCGAACTGGTCGGGGCCAACTTCACCGGCGCCAACTTCACCAGCGCGAACATGACCGGCGTCTCGGCCATGGGCGCGACCATGGTCCGGGTCCGCATGGACCGGGTCAACGCCACCGGCGCCGAGCTGAACGGCGCCAATATGAACGGCGCGGTCATGGGCAACGCCAACTTCACCGGCGCCGAGATCAACGCCGCGACCCTGGCCAACGTCAGCGCCCGGGGGGCCAATTTCGGCGGCGCCGAGATCGGCATGTCGAACCTGTCGAACGGCGACTTCCGCGGAGCCTCCTTCCAGAGCAGCGAGCTGAACGGCGCGCGGCTGACGGGCGGCAATTTCGCGGGCGCCAACTTCAGCGAAGCCGAGATGAACCGGGCCGACATCCGCGGCGCGGACCTGTCGGGGGCGCACGGCCTGACGCAGGAACAGGTCGGCCGGGCCTGCGGCGACGCCAACACCCGCCTGCCGGGCCGCCTGACCGCCCGGACCTGCCGCGGCATCTCCGGGGTCCGCGTCGCGCCGCCCGCGCCTCCGGTCCCGGCGGCGCCCCCGGCTCCGCCCCGGGTCAGGAATTTCGTGGTCGCCAGCGGCCGCTGACAAAAAAAGGCCCCCGTCTCGGACGAGGGCCTTTTCCTTTATCCCAGGCCCGTCAGACCTTGATCGGCACGGCCGTGCGGATGTGCACGTCCTTGAGCTGGCGCTCGCCGGCCTCGGTCGGGGCGTTCATCAGCAGATCCTCGCCCTGCTGGTTCAGCGGGAAGGCGATGACCTCGCGGATGGCGGTCTCGCCGGCCAGCAGCATGACGATGCGGTCGATGCCGGGGGCCAGGCCGCCGTGCGGCGGCGCGCCGTAGCGGAAGGCGTTCAGCATGCCGCCGAACTGCTCCTCGACGACCGAGGCGTCGTAGCCGGCGATGCCGAAGGCCTTGAGCATGATCTCGGCCTTGTGGTTCCGGATCGCGCCCGAGCACAGCTCATAGCCGTTGCAGACGATGTCGTACTGATAGGCCCGGATGGTCAGCGGGTCCTGGGTCTCCAGGGCCTCCAGACCGCCCTGCGGCATCGAGAACGGGTTGTGGCTGAAGTCGACCTTTTTCTCTTCTTCCGACCATTCGAACATCGGGAAGTCGACGATCCAGCAGAATTTGAACTGGGCCTCGTCGATCAGCTTCAGCTCCGCGCCCACGCGGGTGCGGGCCAGGCCGGCGAATTTGGCGAAGACGCCGGGATTGCCGGCGACGAAGAAGGCGGCGTCGCCCTTGCCGAGGCCGAGCGCGGTCATCAGGGCCTCGGTCGGTTCCTGACCCAGGTTCTTGGCGATCGGGCCGCCCCAGGCGTTCTGGTCGTCGGACCAGAAGATGTAGCCGAGGCCCGGCTGGCCCTCGCCCTGGGCCCAGGAGTTCATGCGGTCGCAGAAGGCGCGCGAGCCGCCGGTCGGGGCCGGGATGGCCCAGACGGCGTTCTTTTCGTCGGCGCCGAGGATCTTGTTGAACAGGCCGAAGCCGCCGTCGCGGAAGTGGTCCGAGACGTCCTGCATCTTGATCGGGTTGCGGGTGTCCGGCTTGTCGGTGCCGTACCAGGCCATCGACTGGGCGTAGGTCAGGCGCTGGAAGCCGCCGTGCTCGAACTGCTCGCCGAAGTCGTTGGTGAAGGTATGGGTCCCGTTGATGGGCGAAACCGGCAGGCCTTCCGAGAACTCCTCGAACACGCCGTGCATGACGGGCTCGATGGCGGCGAAGACATCCTCCTGCGTGACGAAGCTCATCTCGACGTCGAGCTGGTAGAATTCCAGCGAGCGGTCGGCGCGCAGGTCCTCGTCGCGGAAGCAGGGCGCGATCTGGAAATAGCGGTCGAAGCCCGAGACCATGAGCAGTTGCTTGAACTGCTGCGGGGCCTGCGGCAGGGCGTAGAACTTGCCCGGGTGCAGGCGCGACGGGACCAGGAAGTCGCGCGCGCCTTCGGGCGAAGACGCCGTCAGGATCGGCGTCTGGTACTCCAGGAAACCCTGGCCGACCATGCGCTGGCGGATCGAGGAGATGACCTTGGAGCGCAGGACGATGTTCTTGTGCAGACGCTCGCGGCGCAGGTCGAGGAAGCGGTTGGCGAGGCGGATTTCCTCCGGATACTCCTGATCCCCAAAGACCGGCATCGGCAGTTCGGCGGCTTCCGACAGGACCTCGAGGCCCTGGACGCGGACTTCCACTTCACCGGTCGGCAGCAGGGCGTTGACGGTGCTGGCGTCGCGCATGACGGCCTCACCGTCGATGCGGATGACGCTTTCGGCGCGCAGGCGCTCGACGATCTCGAAGCCCGGCGTCGACGGGTGCAGCACCAACTGGGTGATGCCGTAGTGGTCGCGCAGATCGACGAACAGCAGGCCGCCGAGGTCGCGCTTGCGGTGCACCCAGCCCGACAGGCGGACATTGGCGCCGGCGTCGGTCGAACGGAGGGCGCCGCAGGTGTGGGAGCGGTAGGCGTGCATGGTCGGTTCGTCTTGGATTCGGGCCCGCGAGGGGCGGAATTCGGGAGGCCGGAAGGGCGCATCATCGCCTGCGAAAGTCAAGGCCGACGGCGATTTCGGGCCGCGCCGCGCACCGCGAAACCATGGTGCGAAGCGTGTGAATCGTGCGAACGCGCCGGACCGCGGAAAACACCGTCCGAAGCGTCCGATGCGTCCGGAGGGTTCGCTTCCCGGCCTTGCTGTTCGATCCGCGCCATGAGCCCAGTCTACCGGGCAGACACGTCAGGATCGGACGCAGGCGGTCCACAGGCGGCGGCGTTCCGTCCACGGACGAAGCGTCCGGATGGATGGCGAAGGCGGCGCATCTGCTATGGTGAACGCAATGACCGCCCGCCCCGCCCCGCCCGACCAGATGCGCCTGCCCCTGCAGAGCGACCTGCCCGAGGGGCCCGACGGCTTCGTGGTCTCGGACTGCAATCGCGCGGCGGTCGAGGCGCTGGCGGACTGGCCCAACCTGATCGGCGGCGTCATGGCCATCTGCGGCCCGGCGGGCAGCGGCAAGAGCCGCCTGGGCCAGATCTGGGCCGAACGGGTCGGCGCGGTCGCCTTCCACGGCGGCGAGGCGGCCCTGGTCGATCCGCTGGAGATCGAGGGCCGTCCCGTCCTGCTGGACCGGGCCATGGACGCCGACGACGAGACCCTGTTCCACCTGATCAATCTGGCCCAGGCCCCTGGCGGGGCCATGCTGATGATCTCGCGCCCCGCGCCCTCGGCCTGGGCCGTCACCCTGCCGGACCTGCGGTCGCGGCTGGACGCGGTGATCAGCGTGCCGGTCGAGGCGCCGGACGACGCCGTGCTGGCCGCCATGCTGGAGGCCCGCTTCGCCGAGCGCGGCATCCGCCCGGCCAAGGACGTCATCCCCTATCTGCTGCGCCGCATCGACCGCTCGGCGGCGGCGGCCGAGGCCGTGGTGGAGCGGCTGGACGCCCTGCACCGCCCCGTGACGCGGGCGCTGGCGCGCGAGGCCCTGGAAGGGGCGGATGAGAGCGACGAACCGTTCGAGTAAGGCGATGCGCGAGACGGCGCCCGCCCGAGCCAGGCTTGAAGGCCTGACGTCAGTGCGCCGCAGCGTCTTCCAGGCCGAGCAGGCTGGTTGCACTGAACGTCGGGGCCAGGATGGCGATATCATAGCCCAGCGCCAGATCCCGCCATTCCGGCGGTGCGGACGCCAGACCCTCAGCCCTGAGCGCCCGGAGATCGACCAGCATCCATGATCCCGGCGCGGCGTCAGCCGGCTGGGCGAGGACGACATCCTTGCGCCAGTCCGGCCCCTCGTCGTCGGCCATGTTGAAGGCCTGTATGGCGGCGGGCCGCCCGACGCCGGCGTAGCCGGCCGTAGACCCCTTGGCGCCCACCACCATGATATGAAGGGCCGTGACGCCTTCACCCTCGGCGCGCTCGGCCACATAGGCGCCGAGGTCGCGCTGATCGAGCGGATTGAGCGACTTGTAGAAATGCCAGGCGCCGAATTTCAGCAGGACCCTCGCGCCGGGATTTTCGGCGAGGTGGGCGGCGAGCGTGCGCTTCATCAGCCGCGCGCGGCGTCCGTTGGGATCGCCCTGGCGCGCCTGCGACGCCAGATAGATGGCGCGGGTTTCGGTCAGCAGGCCGAACAGATACTGGGCGCGCGCCCCGCCGTCCTGCGCGATCGCGGCGGCGGCCTGATCGAGGTCGCCCTGCGTGACGGTGAGCAGGAAGAGATCGCCGGGCGAGCCTGAGGCGAGTGCGGCGGCGGTCGCTTCCTGATCCTGCGCGGCCAGACCAGTCAGCGCGGTCCGGGCGAGCGGACCCGGGTTGGCGGCCAGCATTTCCTGAAGCAGATGGCCGCTGGAACCGAGGAACTCCTGATCCAGTCCCCAGAGCTCGAAATCCGGGCCCGCCGCGGCGGCGCAGTCCCCCGCCGTCCGGACTTCATCGCGCCCGCTGTAGAAGGCGATACCGTCCGGATGGGCGCCCAGGAAGTCGGCCATCCGGGCTTCCCGGTCGTCCGATCGCATGACGGAATCGACAACGCGGGCCGCTTCCGGGCCGGTCTCGATGGCCATGGCGGTCAGGCCGGAGGGCGCCATCATGCGGCAGATCTGGGTCGTGAAGGCGGGGATCTCGCGGGTCATGTGGCTTTCGCCGATCAGGACGTAGCGGCTGGCGGCGACCGCGTCGGACAGAATGCGCGCGCCCGCGCCTGACAGACCGTCCGGATTGACGTCCAGAGGGGCGATGGCCCGGGCGAGGCGCGACGGGAAGAGCGAGGGCGACGCCTCCTCGGCGACCGAGCTGGTCGCAAAGGCGCCGAGACCGGCCAGAAGGACCGCCGACAGACCCCAATGAATTCTACGCACGCGCCCCTCCGAAAACGACTCAACGGGGTGTCGTCTAGCAAGGCCCGGAGGGAGCGGCCAATGAACTCCGAACCGTCTTAACCCTGACGGCCCCGTTCAGCGGGGGTTCATGGCGCGGGGTCGAAACTTCTCCTCAGTTGGTTCATCCGCTGTCGTCCTTCGGGTCGGCGGCGACCTGCAAGGAGACGCATGATGAAAACGAGAACAGCCCTGATCGCCGGGTTCGCGGCCCTTTCAATGGTCGCCACCCCCATGGCCGCCGCCGCCCAGTCGTGGCGCGACCATGATCGCCACGACCGCTATGAGCGCCGCTACGACCGTGACGGCCGCTATGATCGTCACGATCGCCGCGACTATCGCCACGACCGCCGTGACGACCGTCGTTGGGAGCGGGAACAACGCCGTGAGTACCGCCGTTGGGCGCGCGGCCAGGCCATTCCGCGCGAGTACCGCAGCCGCTGGTATGTGAACGACTACCGCCGCTACGGCTACGCCCCGCCCCCGCGCGGCTACGGCTACTACCGCACGGACACCGGCGACGTGGTGCTGGCCGCCATCGCCACCGGCGTGATCATCTCGCTGCTGTCGAATTAAGACCGCCGGAATGAAAGAGCCCGCCCGGAGCGATCCGGGCGGGCTTCTTCATGCGCAAACCTCAGCGGCGGATGGCCTCGAACCCGCCGGTGAAGACCGCCTCCATGGCGTCGCAGATGGCGACCATCTCGGAGGATTTGCACAGGCCGTCGGACAGGACGTCGATCCGGCCCGTCTGGGCCAGCGACAGGGTCAGGGCGCCGGACAGCAGGTGGTAGAACCAGAACAGCTGACGCTCGGGCGTGTCGGGCGAGACTTGGCGCAGCAGGCCGATGAAGCGGTGGATCACCGGATCGAAATGCTGGTGCATGGTGTCGCCGCCCCAGACCGGGGTGTTGTTCACCTGGGCCACCAGGGCGGCGTAGTTCAGCCAGGCCGGATCGCCCTCGTTGAGCAGCAGGAACAGGGGCCTGAGGAAGGCGTCCAGGACGCCGCGCACCGTCATGGCGTCGCCGTGCTCGGCCTCGTAGCGGTCCAGGCTTTCCAGCCGCATCTGGTTCACCACCTCGGCGCGGCGACCGAAGGTCGAGGTGAACAGCCGGGCCTTGTCCTCGAAATAGTAGTGGACCAGGGCCGTATCCACGCCCGCCTCGGCGGCCACGGCCCGGAGCGTCACACCGTGCAGGCCGTCGCGGGCGAACAGGCGCTCGGCCGCGTCCAGGATGCGCGTGGTGGTCTCCTCGCGGCGCTGGGCCTTGGGCTTGAGCGGCACCCGGGGTCGGGTGGATTTTGGCCGGGCGGCGGTGTCGGTCATCACCCTCTTGTACCCGAGAACACCGGTCTCAGGCGATCCCGCACGCGCAGCAGCAGGATCAGCAGCTTCGCCTTGCGCGTATGATGATCCAGGGCCGCCCGCCACCAGCCGCGCCGCACCCGGCCGCCGGGCGTGGCGTCGAACACCATCCAGTCGTCGTTGCGGGGGTCGTAGGCGGGCCAGTCCTCGCCCGGCGAGCCGTCCCGGGCGAAGGCGATCCAGCGGGCGTGCATCCCGGCGCTGACGGCGCGGTCGGCTTCGGTGGCGGCCGGGGCGCCGTCCGGGCGGCGGTCCAGCGTCTCGAAGACATGGAAGATCTCGGCGGCGTGGTTGGCGCGCGGCATGGTCTCGCGCCGGGCTTCCTCAACATAGTCAAAGGCGTAGAGCCAGGCCTTCGACCGCCGCGGACGGCCGGCGATCCAGCGGGCCGGACCGGCGAAGCCGAAGTCGCGGAAGCCCAGGCGGACCAGTTGCTCCTCGTTCCCGTCGGCCTCCGGATAGAGGCGGGCCAGTGCGGCGTTCGGCTTGATCATCTGTCCGAACCGCTTCAGGCCGCCGCCGTAGTTGAGCAGCGAGTCCTCGCCGCTGTTGGCGCCGATCATCAGGGGCACGTCGGCGAAATCCCCTCTCGCGAAGGCGCCGATCGGGTCGCGGGTCAGGAGCCGGCCGTCGATCACCGGCCCGAAGGCGGACTCGACCGCGACCAGCCGGTCCGCCGGAACAGCGCGCAGGGCGGCGGCGTCGGGATCGGCCAGGCCCAGCGCCGTCGCGGCCGCCACGCCCTTGGCCTCAGCCGCCTTCAGGGGCGCCGCCGGCAGCCAGCCGCCGCCGGACTGGACGACCGCCTTGTGGAACAGCCCCCTCGCCCGCCGGGCCGTCATCAGGGCCAGGATGTCCAGCCCGCCCGCCGATTCCCCGAACAGGGTGACGTTGGCCGGGTCGCCCCCAAAGGCGGCGATGCTGTCGCGCACCCATTCCAGGGCCGCGATCTGATCCAGCAGGCCCGGCGCGCCGAGCGGCTCGTCCGCCGGAGCTTCGGCGGTCAGGGCGGGATGGGCGAAGAAGCCGAGCTGGCCCAGCCGGTAATTGACCGTGACCAGCACCACTCCGTCCCGGGCGAAGGCCGCGCCGTCGTAGAAGGGCAGCGATCCGGCCCCCATCCGGTTCGAGCCGCCGTGCAGCCAGACCATCACCGGCGCCGGGGTCGTGGCCTCGGCCGGGGCCCAGACATTCAGGGTCAGGCAGTCTTCCGAGGTCGGTTCGGGCGCGCCGCCGATGCTGGCGATGTCGGCGACATCGGAGGGCCCGGCCTGCGGCGGGGCGCAGCCGAACGCCGCGGCGTCACGCTCTCCGTTCCAGCGCGGATGCGGCTGGGGCGGCCGCCAGCGCAGGTCGCCGACCGGCGGCGCGGCATAGGGGATCCCGCGCCAGACATGGGCCGCGCCCTCGCGCCGTCCGCGCAGGGCGCCGGCCCGTGTGTGCGCGACGGGAGCGGCCGCGCCGGTGTCGATCTGAGCCATCTGTTTCCATCCCGGCGCGATCTGCGTCGCGCTCAAGTTCTCGAATGTGGACGCTCACCTTGGCCCGGTCGAGCGGCTTCGGCAAACATCATTCATGAGAAAATGAAGAATGTTGACAGCGTGGCCGTTCGTGGCTCACCGTCCCGCCCAATCCAGATCAGCGGCGATCAACGCCGGCGCGTGGATGAGGAAACGGACCGATGCGGAAGACAGGACAACTGCGCCTGGCGCTGATGAGCAGCGTCTTTTTGACGGCCCCGCTGTTTGCGGCGCCCGCCCTGGCCCAGGAGGCGCCGGCCGGCGAGGAACAGGCCGCCGACCTGGGCGAGGTGGTGGTCACCGCCCGCCGGCGCGAGGAATCGCTGAAAGACGTGCCGGTGGCCGTCACCGCCGTCAGCAGCGAGCGGCTGGAACAGACCGGCGCGCTGGACATCACCGCCCTTCAGCAGCAGACGCCGAACGCCACGGTGCAGATCGCGCGCGGCACCAACTCGACCCTGACGACCTTCATCCGCGGCGTCGGTCAGCAGGATCCGCTGTGGGGCTTCGAGCCCGGCGTGGGCCTGTATGTGGACGACGTCTACATCGCCCGGCCGCAGGGCGCTGTGCTGGACATCTTCGACATCCAGCGCCTGGAGGTCCTGCGCGGTCCGCAAGGCACGCTGTACGGCCGCAACACCATCGGCGGCGCGATCAAATACGTGACCAAGCGCCTGAGCCAGGAGCCGGAGCTGACCCTGCGCGGCGCCTACGGCAGCTACAATCAGGTCGACCTGATCGCCTCGGGCTCGACCCCGCTGACCGACACCCTGCGCATCGGCGGGGCCATCGCCCGCTACACCCGCGACGGCTATGGCGAGAACCTGACCACGGGCGCCGAGCACTACAACAAGGACGTCACCGCGGGCCGCGTCAGCCTGGAGTGGACGCCGACCGAGGACCTGTTCTTCCGCCTGTCGGGCGACATCACCGAGGATGAGTCCAACGCCCGCCACGGCTATCGCATCGTCGCGCCGTCGCCGGACAGCGTCTATGACACCCGCGCCGGCATCGGCGACGACGGCTATGTGCGCACGCGGGGCCTGTCCTTCACCGGCGAATGGGCGGCGAGCGACAGCCTGACCTTCAAGTCCGTGACCGCCTGGCGGGACGGCGACACCAAGGGCGACGGCATCGATTTCGACGGCCTGCCGCAGCCGATTCTCGACATCCCCGGCTACTACGCCGACAGCCAGTTCACCCAGGAATTCCAGCTGCTGTTCCAGGGCGAGCGCTGGCAGGGCGTGGCGGGCGTCTTCTACATGGACGCTTCGGCCGAGGGGGCGTTCGACACGGTGATCGGCCTGTATCCCAGCATGGGGCCGGGCCTGCCCGCGGGCCTGACCACCTACACCGGCGGCAAGGTGGACACCGAAAGCTTCGCCGTCTTCGCCGACTTCAGCTACGACCTGACCGACCAGCTGTCGATCTCGCTGGGCGGCCGCTGGACGCGGGACGAGAAGAGCGTCACCCAGCTGCGCCAGAACTACCTGGGCGTCCGCAGCCCGTTCTTCGGCAACGCCGGCGCCATTCCGGCGGGCGCGCCGTCGACCAAATACAGCGCCTCGGACACCTATTCGGAGTTCACGCCGCGGGTCAGCGCCAGCTACAAATTCACCCCTGAGCTGACCGGCTACGTCTCCTTCGGGCGCGGCTTCAAGTCGGGCGGGTTCGACATGCGCGGCGACGCCTCCCTCTATCCGGACACGGTCAAGGGCTATCAGCCGGAGCTGGTCGACACCTATGAGATCGGCCTGAAGGGCTCGCTGCTGGACCGCCGCGTCAACTTCGCCACGGCCCTGTTCAAGTCGGACTACACCGACCAGCAGATCACCTCGCAGTTCTTCATCCCGCCCGCCTCGGTCGTCAGCTTCGTCGACAACGCCGGGTCCAGCGAGATCTGGGGCTGGGAGCTGGAGGCCAGCGCGCGGATCACGGACAGCTTCATCCCGCGCCTGACGCTGGGTTACCTGGATGCGCAGTTCAACGACTTCGTCACCTTCAACCCGCTGACCGGCCTGCGCGAGAACATGGCCGACCAGCGCAAATTCCAGAACACGCCCGACTGGACCGCCTCGGTCGCCCTGCCCTACAGCCTGGACCTGGGCGACAAGGGTTCGGTGATCTTCACGCCGACCGCCTCGTATCGCGGCGCGACCCAGATGTTCGAGACGGCCATCCCGCTGCTCGATCAGGGCTCGTACTGGCTCTATGACGCGACCCTGATGTGGACGGCCCCGGACGGCGGCTACCGCGTCAGCCTGGCCGGCCGGAACCTGGGCGACGAGCGCTATCGCGCGGGCGGCTACAACTTCCCGGGCGCGATCACCGGGGATTCGGTCATCGGCTTCTACGGCGCGCCGCGCACGGTCACGCTGAGCGTCACCGCGTCTTTCTAGGAGCAGGTGGAGACAAGCGATCGGGGCCGCGGCGAACGCGGCCCCGATTTGCGTTTCAGAGGCCCAGCTTGGTCTTGAGGATGTCGTTCACCGCGGCCGGATTGGCCTTGCCGCCGGTGGCCTTCATGACCTGGCCGACGAACCAGCCGAGGGCCTGGGGCTTCTCGGCGACGGCGGCGGCCTTGTCGGGGTTGGCGGCGATGATGTCGTCGACGGCCTTCTCGATGGCGCCGGTGTCGGTGACCTGTTTGAGGCCGTGCTTCTCGACGACCTCAGCCGGACTGCCCTCGCCGTTCCAGACGTGGTCGAAGACTTCCTTGGCGATCTTGGACGAGATCACATTGGTCTCGATCAGCTCGACCAGTTGGGCCACATGGGCGGCCGGCAGGGTGTTCTCGCTGAAGTCCTTGCCGTCGGCGGCCAGACGGGCGGAGACCTCGTTGGTGACCCAGTTGGACACCAGCTTGGCGTCGCGGCCCTTCGCGGCCTGCTCGAAATAGTCGGCCTTGGCCTGATCCGAGATCAGGACCACGGCGTCGTATTGCGACAGGCCGTACTGGCTCATCAGGCGACGGCGCTTCTCGTCCGGGAGTTCCGGCAGGCCGGCCTTGATCTCGTCGATCCAGGCCTGCTCCAGCTCGAGCGGCAGCAGGTCGGGGTCGGGGAAGTAGCGATAGTCCATCGCCTCTTCCTTGGACCGCATGGAACGGGTTTCGCCGGCGGTCGGATCGTAGAGACGGGTCTCCTGGTCGATCTTGCCGCCGTCCTCGAGGATCTCGATCTGGCGGCGCGCCTCGTACTGGATGGCCTGGGAGATGAAACGGAACGAGTTGACGTTCTTGATCTCGCAGCGCGTGCCCAGGTGGCTGAAGTCGCCGGTGGCCTTGAACTTCTCGTACTGGCCGGGGCGGCAGACCGAGACGTTGACGTCGGCGCGCAGGTTGCCCTTCTCCATGTCCCCGTCGCAGGTGCCCAGGTACATCAGGATGGTGCGGATCTTCTTGACGTAGGCGACCGCCTCATCCGGCGAACGGATGTCGGGGCGCGAGACGATCTCCATCAGGGCCGTGCCCGCGCGGTTCAGGTCAACGAAGCTTTCGGTCGGCGACAGGTCGTGGATCAGCTTGCCCGCGTCCTGTTCCAGGTGCAGGCGCTCGATGCCGACGTTGAAGAAGGAGCCGTCCTCGGCCTCGACCTCGACGACGCCTTCGCCGACGATCGGATAGAAGAGCTGGCTGATCTGATAGCCGGTGGGCAGGTCGGGATAGAAGTAGTTCTTGCGGTCGAACTGGCTGCGCAGATTGATCTGCGCCTTCAGGCCGAGGCCCGATTTCACCGCCTGTTCGACGCAGTGTTTGTTCAGCGTCGGCAGCATGCCGGGGAAGCCCGCGTCGACCAGCGACACCTGCTCGTTCGGACCCGCGCCGAAGCCGACGGCGGCGCCCGAGAAGAGCTTGGCCTTCGACGCCACCTGGGCGTGGATTTCCAGCCCCATGACGAGTTCCCACGGGCCGGTGCGGCCCTGGATGGTCTTGGTGTTCGAAACGGTGTCGGTCATGGGGTCCAGATGGCCTACCGGCCCGGCGGGGTCAAGAAATCGGAGGGCGGAAAACGGCTTCCCATCGCCACGGCGACGGATCAGGGTTCGCGGGCCGTTCATTCCCTATCGCGCACCGAACCGAGGCCTTGATGACCCGCACCGGACCGCTGGACGCCGCCGTCGCCCTGACCCGCTTCGGGATGGGCGCCCGACCGAGCGAGATCACGACGGTCGCGGCGGATCCGAGAGGCTGGCTGGAGGCCCAGGCGCGGCCCGGCGGCGCGCCGATCCCGGCGGGCGCGTTCGAGACCTCCGAACAGCGGCTGGAGGCCTATCAGGATTATCAGGCGGAAGCAGTGCGGGCCCGGCGGATGCGCGAGGCCCCGGCCGCTGCCGGAACCGCCGCGATGGCGGCGGACGCCCCGCCCTCCGCCGCGCAGGAGGCCGCCGACGCCCGCCGCGACAGCCGCCGCAACCTGGTTCAGGACACGGCGCGGGAGTTCCTGGCCCGGGCCCAGCTGGGGGCCGAAACCGAGGCCGGCTTCGCCGAGCGCTGGGCCCTGTTCTGGGCCAACGCCTTCACCGCCTCGGCGAGCAAATTCCAGTCCGCCGTCTTCGTGGGCCAGTACGAGCGCGAGGCCATCCGCCCGCACGTCTTCGGCAAGTTCGAGGATCTGGCGCTGGCGGCCGAGAGCCATCCGGCGATGCTGCTGTATCTGGACCAGGCCCAGTCGGTCGGGCCGAACAGTCCGGCGGGGGAGCGTCGGCAGGCCGGGCTGAACGAGAACCTGGCGCGGGAGATTCTGGAGCTGCACACGGTCGGGGCCGACGGCGGCTACACCCAGGCGGACGTGACCGAGTTCGCCCGCGCCCTGACCGGATGGTCGACGGCGGCGGGGCGGCGGCAGGAGGAAGGCCGGGGCCAGGGTCGGCGCCGGGCGGCGATGCTGGCCGGGGAGCCGGGCGAGAACGGCTTCACCTTCCGCGCCGTGGTGCATGAGCCGGGCGAGCGGACGGTGATGGGCCGCCGCTATCCGGCGGGCGGCGCCGAACAGGGCCGGGCCATCCTGAAGGACCTGTCCAACCGGCCCGAGACGGCCCGGCGGCTGGCGCGGAAGATCGCGGTCCACTTCGTCGCCGACGAGCCGCCGCCCGCGCTGGTCAACGCGCTGGAACGGGCCTGGATCGGGTCCGGCGGCGATCTGGCCGTGGTCGCCAGGGCGCTGATCGCCGCGCCCGAAAGCTGGGCGCCCGAGGCGCGCAAGGTGAAGACGCCCTATGAGTTCGTGATCTCGTCGCACCGCGCCATGGGCACGCGGCCGCAGCGGGTGCAGCCGTTGCAGCAGGCCCTGGTGCAGATGGGGCAGCCGGCCTTCGCCGCCCCCTCCCCCGAAGGCTGGCCGGACACGGCGGCGGACTGGGCCGGGCCGGACGCCCTGGTCAAGCGGCTGAACTGGGCCAAGGCGGCGGGCGACCTGGCCGCCGAGCGCGACGCCGTGGCGATGGCGCAAGGCGCCTTGGGCGAACGGCTGGGCGATCGCAGCCGCCAGTTCATCGCCCGCGCCGAAAGCCGGGCCGAGGCCGTCACCCTGTTCCTGATGTCGCCGGAGTTCCAGCGCCGATGACCGATCTGATGATGAACCGCCGCCTGCTTCTGGGCGGCTCCATGGCCGGGATCGGCCTCGCCTTCGCCGGACAGGCGGGCGCGCAGGCGCGCGGCCCCAGGCCGAAGCTGGTGGTGGTGGTCGCGCGCGGCGCCATGGACGGGCTGTCGGTCACCGTGCCGTACGGCGATCCGAACTACGCGGCCCTGCGCGGCGGGTTGGCGGTGGAGGGCGCGTTGGAGATGCGCGACGGCTTCGGCCTGCATCCGTCCCTGCCCGGCCTGAAGACGATGTACGACGCGGGCCAGCTGCGCTTCGCCCCGGCGGCGGCCATACCGGTACGGGTGCGCTCCCATTTCGACGCCCAGGACGTGCTGGAGAACGGCGGCGAGGGCCTGAGGGAGCAGAACGACGGCTGGCTGAACCGCGCGCTGGCGGCGGCCGGCGGCGGCGGGCTGAAAGGACTGTCGGTCGGGGCGCAGACGCCGCTGATCCTGCGCGGCGCGGCGGAAACCTCCAGCTGGGCGCCCGGCGGTCAGGTGAAGGGCGAGGACCGGATCGCGGCCCTGCTGCAGGACCTCTACGTCGACGACCCGCTGCTGCAGGGCAATCTGGCGCGCGGGCTGGAGACCGAGGCCATGGCCATGGCGGCGGGGGATGGAAGCACGCTGCGCCGCAACGATGTGAACGGACTGGGACAGGCGGTGGCGCGGCTGATGACCGGCGACAACGGGGCCGATGTGGTCGCCCTGTCCGTCGACGGCTGGGACACCCATGCGCGCCAGAACGGCCAGCTTCAGACGCGGCTGACCGGACTGGATCAGGTGATCGGCGGCCTGCACGACGGGCTGGGGGAGCAGTGGGCCAATACGGTCGTCGTGGTGGCCACCGAGTTCGGCCGCACGGCGCGGGCCAACGGGACCCAGGGCACCGATCACGGCACGGGCTCGTCCCTGCTGGTGGCGGGAGGGGCGCTGAAGCCCGGCGGTCTTATCGGCGACTGGCCGACCCTGGCCGACAACCGCCTGTTCGAGGGCCGCGACCTGGCGCCGACCATCGACGTGCGGGCGGTGTTCAAGGGCGTGCTGCGCGATCACCTGGGGGTGGACCGCGCCGCGCTGGACAGCCGGGTGTTCCCCGGCAGCGCGGCGGAGGCGCCGACGCTGGACGGGCTGGTCTAGCCTGCCGGGATGATTTTGCTGGCGAGGATGGTAGTCGTGTCGGGCAAGGGCGTGTCCGGGACGAGGAAATCGATGAGCGTGGCCAGTGACCGGGGGGACTCACCGGGGACGTCGGGCGAGATCGTCCTTCCGTTTTCCAGGCTGGTGCGGACGGCGCTGGTGATCGTCATGGCCTGGATCGGCGTGGCGGCGGTTCTGGCGCTGCAAGGCTACCTCACCAGCCTTTCCAGCGGATCGCCCCAGCCGTGGGGAGCCTCGTTCCGCTACAGCCTGGCGATCGCCTCCGTCTGGGCGGTCCTGACCCCGTTCATCCTCGAGGCCGTCCAGAGCGCCCGCTGGAGCGGGAGCCTGCGGCGCCGTTTCTCCATCCTGCTGCTGGGGTACGTGGCCGCATGCGTGGCGCATGTCGCCCTGTTCAGCCTGGCGTACTGGCCGCTCTACGGCGCCGGACAGCACGACACGCTGTGGGGCATGGGGCGGCACATGCTGGTGCGGAACATCGGCCTGAACGCGCTGTTCTACGTCGGCCTTGTCGCGGCCGGATGGCGGCGCAAGCCCGCGCCTCCGGCGGCCACGCCGCCCACATTCCTCAAGGTCCGCCGCAAAGGCGTGATCCATTTCCTGCCGCTGGACACGGTGCGGTGGCTTCGCGCCGCGGGAAACTACGCCGAAGCCATGACCGACAAGGGCCCCCTGCTGGTGGACGAGCCGCTGGCCGACCTGGAGAAACGCCTTCCCGCGGACCAGTATGCGCGGGTGCACCGGGCCGCCATCGTCAGGCTGGATCTCATCGGGGAGGTGCGCAGCCGGGGTCACGGCGACGCCGATCTGGTGCTGCGCTCCGGCGACGTCGTCCGGATGAGCCGCCGGTACCGCAAGAATCTGGCGTCCGTGTCCGCCGCCTGACCCGCCGGTCCATTCCCGGGTCCCGCTTGTCCCGCCGCCATGGCCGGCGCGGTGGGCGTGGGTGCATTCCGGCGACATGACCAGCCCCCTCCTCCGCTTCATCCTCGCCCTGGCGCTTTGCGTCACAGCCGGCGCCGCTTCCGCACAGACCCGGGACGGGCTCGCGCCCGACGCCGTGGTCATCCTGGCGCCGCTGCACGGCCTGCACGAACGGGAGCCGAGCTTCTCCTACGACGACCTGCGCACGATCCTGGACGCCGCCGAGCCGGACGTTCTGCTGGTCGAAACCCGGCCTGACGAGTTGTCCGGCCGTACCGAGACGCCCGGCCGTCCCGAATATCCGGCGGTGATCTGGCCGTGGCTGGAGGGGCGAACCCTCGTGGTCGAGGCGATGGAGCCAGGCGGCGAGGTCTTCGCCGCGATGACCGGGGCGGCCGGGGCGAAATACGCCCGCTTCAATACGGAGCAGCCGACCGCCGCCGCACGGGCCGACGCCCTGCGCCGCTCCCTGACCCTGGCGCTGCTGCAGCACTGGCGGCATCCCGCCGACGCGCACGACGCGCTGACGCGCGACCTGATGCAGGCGTCGGTCCTGAGCGAGCGAGCGCTCGGCGGCCCCGGCGACGACGAGGGCCAGACGGCGTGGGACGGCTATATGATCGCCCGCGCCCAGGAGACGATCGCCCGAAACCCGGGACGACGCGTCGTCATCCTGGCGAGCTATCGCAACCTGCGCGCCTTCCAGGACGGCCTGGCGGGCGAGAGCCGGCTGACCGACGCCGAGCCGTGGCTGCGGACCCTGCCCTTCCCGAACGCGGAAGGGCGCTAGGCCCTCACCACCATTTGGTCGGACGGGCCGTGAAGCCGGCGGCCTGCTCCAGCACGTCGGCGACCTGGAAGACGGTCGCCTCGTCCAGCGCCTTGCCGATGACCTGAAGGCCTAGCGGCAGGCCGCCGGAATCGACGCCCGCGGGCACCGAGATGCCCGGCAGGCCGGCGAGGTTGGCGGTGACCGTGAAGACGTCGTTCAGGTACATCGTCACCGGGTCGATCTGCTTGTCGCCCAGGGCGAAGGCGGCCGACGGCGTGGACGGCGTCAGGATGGCGTCGACCTGGCCCCAGACGTCGTCGAAGTCCTGGGCGATGCGGCGGCGGACCTTGAGCGCCCGGACATAGTAGGCGTCATAGAAGCCGGCCGAGAGGACGTAGGCCCCGATGGTCAGGCGGCGCTGGACCTCCTTGCCGAAGCCCTCGGCGCGCGAGGTCTCGTAGAGGTCGGTCAACGACTTCGCGTCCGTCGCGCGGTGGCCGAAGCGCATGCCGTCGTAGCGCGCCAGGTTCGAGGAAGCCTCGGCCGGAGCGACGATATAGTAGGTCGGCAGGGCGTATTTGGTGTGCGGCAGGCTGATCTCGACGATCTCGGCGCCGGCGGCCTTCAGCCACTGGACGCCCTGGTCCCACAGAGCCTGGATCTCGGCGGGCATGCCGTCGACGACGTATTCCTTGGGCACGCCGATGCGCAGGCCCTTCACACCCTTGCCCAGGCTGGCGGTCCAGTCCGGCGTCGCGACATCCAGGCTGGTGGAATCCTTGACGTCGAACGAGCACATCGAACGCAGCAGGATGGCGGCGTCCTCGACCGTCTTGGTGATCGGCCCGGCCTGATCCAGCGACGAGGCGAAGGCGACCATGCCGAAGCGGCTGGCGCGGCCGTAGGTGGGCTTGATGCCGACGGTGCCGGTGAAGGCCGCGGGCTGGCGGATCGAGCCGCCGGTGTCCGACGCCGTGGCGGCCAGGCAGAGGTCGCCGGCGACGGCCGAGGCCGAGCCGCCCGACGAGCCGCCGGGGGTCAGCTCGGCGTTGGAGGTCGAGGACTTCCACGGGTTGACGACCGGACCATAGGCCGAGGTTTCGTTGGACGAGCCCATGGCGAACTCGTCCATGTTCAGCTTGCCCAGCATAACCGCGCCGTCCGCCCACAGGTTGGCGGTGACGGTCGACTCATAGGGGGGCACGAAGCCGCGCAGCATGTTGGAGCCGGCGGTCGTCTGGACGCCGTCGGTGCAGAACAGGTCCTTGATGCCCAGCGGCGCGCCTTCCAGCGCCCCGCCCTCGCCCTTGGCCAGACGGGCGTCGGAGGCGCGGGCCATGACCAGCGCCTTGTCCGTCGTCTGGACGACATAGGCGTTCAGCTTGGGATTGGCGGCGTCGATGTTGGCGACGAAGGCGCGGGTGATCTCCTCCGACGAGAATTCGCGGGCCTTGAGGCCGTCGAGCGCGGCCTTGAGGGTCAGTTTGGTCAGGTCGGTCATGGCTTACTCGACCACCTTGGGCACGACGAAGAAGCCGTCGGCGGACTTGGGCGCATTGGACAGGACGGCATCGACCTTGGCGCCGTCGGTGACGACGTCGTCGCGCAGGCGGAGCGGCTGGGCCACGTTCGAGGTCATGGGCTCGACGCCCGCGACGTCGACCTCGTTCAGCTGTTCGATCCACGCCAGGATGCCGTTCAGCTCCTGGGCCAGCGGTTCGAGCCGCTCTTCGGGGGTCTTGATGCGAGCGAGGTGCGCCACCTTGCGCACGGTCGCGACGTCGACGGCCATGCGGCCCTCCAAATGCGAAACCTGAGCCGGCGGGATTAGCGGTCCGGGCCCGGATTCACAAGGATTCCGATGGGCGCAATCAGTTGCGGAAGAGCTGGAGTAGCAATGACGGCGCCTGACTGGCGATGGACAACGCCTTGATCGCCAGCTGCTGCTGCACCTGCAGGCTTTGCAGGCGGGCGCTTTCCTTGGCCATGTCGGCGTCGACCAGGCGGCCGACGGAGGCGTCGATGGTGTCCTGCATCTTGCGGACGAAGGTCAGGTGGGTGTCGAGCTTCCTGGAGCCCGTGCCGAGATTGCCCAGCGCCTGGCCGACCTTGTCGATGGCGGCGGCGATGTTGGGCAGATCGACCGCGTTGTTCAGGCTCATCAGATCGGCGGGCAGGCCTGACAGGATCGCGCCGGAGGTCGACAGGTCGATGGCGTCGACGTCGATACTGGTCCCGCCGCGCGTGTCGGCCAGCGCCTTCACGCCCCGGGCGGAGGCGGCCGGGCCGACGAGGTTCAGACCGTTGAAGCCGGCGTTGCCGACGACGATGTCGATCTGGCTGCGCAGCGCCTTGTAGTCCTCGTTCAGCGCCTGCCGGTTGGCCGTGGTCAGGGAGGTGTCGGACGCCGCCGTCATCTTCTCGCGCATCTGGGACAGCAGGTCCGAGACGGTCTCGCCCGCGGCCAGGCCCACATCGACGGCGGACTGACCCCGCTGCAGCGAGGCGATGACGGCGTTGTAGGCTTTGGACTCCGCGCGCTGTCCCTGGGCGATGGCCCAGATGGCGCCGTCGTCCTTGGGGCTGGAGATCTTCAGGCCGGTGGAAATGCGGTTCTGGGTCGTCAGCAGCTCGCGGTTGATCACCGCGAGGTTCTGCAGGGCGATCATGGCGCCCACGTTCGTATTGACGCTGAACAGCGACATCGACGTACGTCCAGTTTTCCGGAGCGGACGCGGGGCGCGACCGCGGGACGTTTTGTCCCGCGCCTACCTTGGCCGATGAGGCGTTAGCCGGAGCTTAACCGTCGCCGATCGGGTGGGCATCCTCCGTTCGGCGCGCGATCACCGTGATCCACTGCCCTTCCCGGCCCTCGAACACCCAGCGGCGGTCGATCAACAGCCCGTGACGCGACAGGAGCGCCGCCATGGCCGCCTCGGCCCACTGGACCACCTGATAGACGCCTTCCGGCGCCTCCGAGAGCCGCTCGCCGTCACCGGCCTGAAACGACATCAGGAGCGTTCCGCCCGGATGGAGCGCCGCCGCGATCCGGGCGACCACGCCCTCGACCAGGTCCCGTCCGATATGCTGGATGACGTAGAGGGCGACGATCCCGTCCCAGGGACCGCCGAGGTCGCCGGTGATCACATCCAGAGACTCGACGACGCGTCCGCGGTTCCGCTGGAAGGCGATAAAGCCGTCCGACGGATCGGTGCGCCGGACCTGCACGCCCATGGCCTCGAGCCGGTCGGCGTCCCAGCCGGGGCCGGACCCGACCTCAAGCACCCGACCGCCCGGCCCGACCCCGGCGACCAGACGCTCCAGGGCCTCGACATGGTCCGATGTCGGCGCGTGATCCGTTTCCGCCGCATAGCTCTCGGCGGAGGCGTCATAGCCCGCGACCGTCGCCCGGTTGCGGGCCAACTCGTCGGATCGGGTCACCGGGCCGGCGTGACGGTGATGGTCGCGGGCGGCGCCTCGTCCGCGCCCGGCGTCCAGGCGACGATGAGGCGACGCTCGCGACGGCCGATCTGGCCGGTCGCCTCGTCCATGACGCTCTCCGAGATCTGCAGATCGACGCGGCCCGGGGCCTCGGACAGGACGCGGTAGTCGAGGAAGTCGCCGATACGGAACACGGCCCAGCCCTCGGACGACGACCGGAAGAAGGCGATGTCGGTGTAGAGGCCGTTCATGGCCGGGTCGCCGCCGGCCGTGCCGAACAGCTTGACCGTCGGCCCGCCTTGCTTCGTCAGCGTATCCAGCTGCACGACCGAGGCGGCCCACTGGATGTTCATGTCGGTCGACGGCTGGACCGTGGCGGCCGGGCCGACGGCGACCAGCGGCGTGGCCGCAGCCTGCTCGGCGGCGGCCGGCGGGCCCTCGACGGTCGGGACGACGTCCTTGCGGCTTTCAGTACCGGAATCGCAGGCTGCGAGAACGACGAGGGCGGATACGAACAGGAGCGGATGCTTCATCGGATGCTTCCCCATATCAGCGATAGGTCTGTTTGCACTTTGACACAGCCGACCGCCAGTCCTACCGCGACGGTGTGACAGTCCTGACCCTTGAAGAACTGGCCGAACAGACCCCCCCGGGCACGCCGTGGCTGGGACTGGATCTGGGCGAGAAGACCATCGGCGTGGCCGCGTCCGACGCCACCCGGATCATCGCCAGCCCGCTGCAGCTGATCCGCAAGACCAAATTCACAGACGACGCGAACGCCGTGCTGAAGCTGATGGACGGACGCCGGGCCTCGGGACTGGTCATCGGCCTGCCGCTGAACATGGACGGCAGCGAGGGGCCGCGCGCCCAGTCCTGCCGCGCCTTCGCCCGCAATCTGCAGCGCATCCGCGCGGTGCCCTGCGCCTTCCAGGACGAGCGGCTGTCGACCAGCGCGGTCGAGCGCTTCCTGATCGAGGAGCTGGACCTGAACCGCAAGCGCCGGGCCAATGTGGTGGACCGCACCGCCGCCGCCTGGATCCTGCAGGGCGCGCTGGACCGGCTGCGTCCCTGATGGCGGCGCTGCTGGCCGGGGTCCTGCCCGTCTTCGTGCTGATCGCCATCGGCTACGGCCTGCGCAAGTCCGACTTCCTGCCCGACGCGGCCTGGCGGCCGATCGAGAAGCTGTCGATCCACATCCTGTACCCGGGCTTCCTGATCCCGGCGATCTGGAACGCCGACATCTCGGGCGGCGGCGCCGGCGCGGCGGGGGCGGCCTCGGTCACCTCGGTGCTAATCATCGCGACCCTGACGCTGGCCCTCAAGCCGCTGATGAAGATCGACGGCCCGGCCTACACCAGCGTCTTCCAGGGCGCGATCCGGTGGAACAGCTTTGTCTTCCTGCCGGTCATCCTGTCGGTCTACGGCCCCGACGGACTGGCGCTGGCGGCGGTGGTGATCGCGGCGATGATCCCGGTGACCAACATCCTGTGCGTGATCGTGCTGGTGAAATGGGGCGCCGATCAGCGGTCGATGTCGCCGTGGGCGCTGACCAGGGCGATCCTGTCCAACCCCATCCTGCTGGCCTGCCTGATCGGGCTGGCGCTGAACCTGGGCGGCGTGCCGCGCCTGCCGGGGATTTCCGACACCCTGGAGCTGCTGGGCGGGGCGGCCCTGCCGCTGGGCCTCATCGTGGCGGGCGCGGGCCTGAGCTTCGCCGAGGTGGCGCGGCGCAGGCTGACCATCGGGGCGGTGTCGTTCGTGAAGCTGGTGATCACCCCGCCGCTGATGTGGGGCCTGTGCGTCCTGTACGGCGGCGACGAGACGGCGCAGGGCATCGCCCTGCTGTGCGGCGCGGCGCCCGGCGCGGCGGCCAGCTACATCCTGGCGCGGCAGATGGGCGGCGACGCCCCGCTGATGGCCGGGATCGTGGCGTTGACGACGGTCGGCAGCGCACTGAGCATTCCGATCCTGCTGGCGCTGTTCCATTTGGCGTAGCGACCGCCTATAGGCGGGCCTCGATGACCCAGCCTGATGTCACCGACCTGATTCACGAACGGCTGGCGCCGTTTCCCCGCGACCATTTCCTGTCCGCAGGCGATCTAAACGCCGCGACCGTCCCGCCCCTGCTGGACCTGGCCGACGCCTTCGTCGACTTCAACCGGCAGAGCGCGAAGTCCCTGGACATCATGCGCGGCCGGACGGTGATGAACCTGTTCTTCGAGAGCTCGACGCGGACCAGCGCTTCGTTCGAGATCGCGGCCAAGCGGCTGGGCGCCGATGTGACGGCGCTGTCGCCCCGGACGTCCTCCGTCACCAAGGGCGAGACCCTGATCGACACGGCGGCGACGCTGAACGCCATGAAGCCCGACGTGCTGGTGGTGCGCCACGGGGCCTCGGGCGCGGCGGCCCTGCTGTCGCAGAAGGTCGGCTGCGCGGTGGTGAACGCCGGCGACGGACGCCATGAGCACCCGACCCAGGCTCTGCTGGACCTGCTGAGCCTGCGCCGGGCGTTCGGCGACGTGGGCGGACTGACGATCGCCATCTGCGGCGACATCGCCCACAGCCGGGTGGCGCGCTCCAATGTCGCCCTGCTGTCGATGATGGGCGCACGCGTGCGGCTGATCGGGCCGCCGACCCTGGTGCCCGGCGACGCCGACCGCTGGGGTTGCGAGGTCTTCCACGACATGAAGGATGGCCTGCAAGGCGTTGATGTCGTGATGATGCTGCGTCTTCAGCTGGAGCGCATGGAGGGTGCGCTGGTGCCCTCGACCCGCGAGTATTTCCGCTTCTGGGGCCTGGACCGCGAAAAGCTGTCCTGGGCCCGGCCCGGTGCGAAGGTGATGCACCCGGGACCGATGAACCGGGGCGTGGAGATCGATTCCGAAGTGGCCGACGACCTGACGGTGTCGCTGATCCAGGACCAGGTGGAGATGGGGGTGGCCGCGCGCATGGCCGTGCTGGCCGCCCTGTCCACGCGCCGCGAAGGAGCCTCGGCATGACGGCCCTCGCCATCCTGAACGCCCGCCTGCTGGATCCGGCCACGGACTATGACGGCCCCGGCGCGGTCCTGATCGTCGACGGGGTCATCACCGAGGTGATCCACGGCGCCCATGCCCAGGCGCCGGACGGGGTCGAGGCGGTCGACGCGGGCGGCCTGTGCCTGGCGCCCGGCCTGATCGACATCCGGGTCAAGACCGGCGAGCCGGGGGCCGAGCCGAAGGAGACGCTGAAGTCCGCCAGCCTGTCGGCGGCGGCGGGCGGCGTCACCACCATCGTGGTGCAGCCCGACACCGACCCGGCGATCGACGACCCGGCGATGATCGACCACATCCAGCGGCGCGGCGCGGCCCTGAACCTGGTCAACGTCCGCGCGGCGGGCGCGGCGACCAAGGGGCGCGACGGCCAGCGCATGGCCGAGATCGGCCTGATGGACGAGGCCGGGGCCCTGTATTTCACCGACGGCGACCATGTGATCGCCAACACCCGCACCCTGCAGCGGGTGATGAGCTACGCCGCCGCCTTCAACGCCCTGATCGCCTGCCGTCCGGCCGACCCGTGGCTGAGCGAAGGCGCGGTGGCGACCAGCGGCGAGCTGGCGACGCGGCTGGGCCTGTCCTCCGTCCCGGCCATCGCCGAACGCATCCAGCTGGAGCGCGATCTGGCGCTGGTGGAGCAGACCGGGGCCCGATTCCTGGTGGACCAGATCTCGACCGAGGGCGCGCTGGAGACCCTGGCGCGGGCGCGGAGCAAGGGGCTGGAGGTCGCCGCTTCTGTGTCGATCAACCACCTGTGCTTCAACGAGATCGACATCGGCGACTACCGCACCTTCTACCGGCTGGATCCGCCGCTGCGTCCCGAAAGCGACCGGCAGGCGCTGATCGAGGCGGTGCGCGAGGGCCTGATCGACGCCATCACCTCCGCCCACGCCCCGGCCCCGGCCGAGGACAAGCGCCGCCCGTTCGCCGAGGCGGCGCCGGGCGCGATCGGGCTGGAGACCCTGCTGCCCGCCGCCCTGACCCTGCACCACGAGGACGGGCTGGACCTGCTGGACGTGCTGCGGCCGCTGACCTCCGGCCCGGCGGCCCTTCTGGGGCTGGACGCCGGCGTGCTGAAGGCGGGGGCGCCGGCTGATCTGGTGCTGTTCGATCCAGGGGCGCCCGTGGTCATCGACGCCGAGGCGCTGAAGTCCAAATCCAAGAACTCGCCGTTCGACGGTCGGCGGCTGCAGGGGAAGGTGATCGGAACCTTCGTCGGCGGGCGCCGCGTTTATCAGGCCTGATCCGGACAGGCCGACGCGCCATCACGGAGTGGCGCCGAATCAGCGGAAACTGTGGCTTCAAGACGCGTGAAGTCATGATACACACGCATTGGCTGTATGGGGGTTGAAGTGCAGGATCTGGTCGGACCCGCAATCGGGACGCTCGCCCTCGTGGCGGTCGGCGGCTACCTGCTGGGCTCCATTCCGTTCGGCGTGATCCTGACCCGCGCCGCGGGCGCCGGCGACGTGCGCCAGATCGGTTCGGGCAATATCGGCGCGACCAATGTGCTGCGCACCGGCCGCAAGGACCTGGCCCTGGCCACCCTGCTGCTCGACGCGGGCAAGGGCGCGGCCGCCCTGCTGATCGCGCGCCATCTGTTCGGCAGCGAGATCGCCGGCGCCGTCGCGGGCGGCGCGGCCTTCCTGGGCCACCTGTTCCCGGTCTGGCTGGGCTTCAAGGGCGGCAAGGGCGTGGCCACCTTCTTTGGCCTGCTGCTGGCCGCCGCCTGGCCGCTGGGCCTGCTGGCCGGGGCGACCTGGATCCTGGTCGCCGCGCTCTTCCGCATCTCGTCGCTGTCGGCGCTGGTCGCCTCGGCGGCGGCGCCCGTCTACGCCCTGCTGCCCCTGGCGGCCTTCGGCCTGCCCGCCCCCGGCGCCATCGTGCTGCTGGCGGCCTTCACGGCCGTGCTGATCTGGATCCGTCACGCCGAGAACATCGGCCGGCTGCTCAAGGGGGCCGAACCCCGGATCGGCGCGAAGAAGGCGTGAGCCTGTCGCAGGCCGAGCGTTTCGCCCGCCTGCGGCTCGCCCGCGCCGAACGCATCGGCCCTGTGACCTTCCGGCAGTTGCTGGACCGCTTCAAGACCGCCGAGCGCGCCGTCGAAGCCCTGCCCGACCTGATCCGCAAGAGCGGCGCGGGGCACGCCGTGCCTCCCACCGACCACATCGAGGCCGAACTGGCCGCCGGGGACCGGATCGGGGCGCGGCTGATCGTGCTGGGCGACGCCGGCTATCCGGACATGCTGGCCGCGGTCGATCCGCCGCCCCCGGTGCTGTGGACCCTCGGGGACGCCGCCCTGATGGCCCGGCCCTGCATCGCCGTGGTCGGGGCGCGGATCGCCTCGGCGGGCGGACAGCGGATCGCGCGCGGGCTGGCGCAGCAGCTGGGACAGGCCGGGCATGTGGTGGTGTCGGGACTGGCGCGCGGCATTGACGGCGCGGCCCACGCCGGGGCCCTGCCGACGGGGACGGTGGCCGTGCTGGGCGGCGGCGTGGACGACGTCTATCCGCCCGACAACGCCGGCCTCTACGCCCAGATCGTCGAACAGGGCTGCATCGTCTCCGAAAGCCCTGTCGGCCACCGGGCCCAGGCGAAGGACTTCCCGCGCCGCAACCGCATCATCTCGGGCCTGTCGCGCGGGGTCATCGTGGTCGAGGCGGAGATCAAGTCCGGCTCCCTGATCACCGCCCGCCTGGCCAATGAGCAGGGCCGCGACGTCTTCGCCGTGCCGGGATCGCCGCTGGACCCGCGCTCCAAGGGGCCGAACGAGCTGCTGCGGCAGGGCGCCATCCTGTGCGAGGGGCTGGAGGATGTGGAGCGGGAGTTCGGCCGGCTCAGAGCCGTGCGCGAACCGGCGCCAGACAATCCGTTCGACGGCGCGCCGGACCAGGTGGACAACGCCCTGATCGAGCGGGTGGCCGCCCTGCTCTCGCCCACCCCGACGCCGCGCGACGAACTGGCGCGGGCGGCCGGGGCGCCGATCGGAGCGGTCGCGGCGGCGCTGCTGGAGCTCAGCCTGGCGGGGCGGGCGACGCTTCTTTCCGGCGGAATGGCGTCGCTCTGACACCATAGATTCCCTGGCCGATTGACAGCGAGGCTTCGGCCAACCACGTTCCCGCCCCTTCGAAAGGCCCCTCCCCTTATGAATCTCGTCGTCGTCGAAAGCCCCGCGAAGGCCAAGACCATCAACAAGTACCTCGGTCCGGACTACACCGTCCTGGCCTCCTACGGCCACGTCCGCGACCTGCCGTCCAAGGACGGCTCGGTCCTGCCCGACGACGATTTCGCCATGAGCTGGGAGATCGACGCCAAGGCCTCCAAGCGCCTGAGCGAGATCGCCGAGGTCGCCAAGAAGTCCGACCGCGTCATCCTGGCCACCGACCCGGATCGCGAGGGTGAGGCGATCAGCTGGCACGTGCTGGAGATCCTGCAGAAGAAGAAGGTGCTGAAGGACACGGTCGTTCAGCGGGTCACCTTCAACGCGATCACCAAGGCCGCCGTGCTGGAGGCCATGGCGGCCCCGCGCGACGTGGACATGGAGCTGGTCGAGGCCTATCTGGCCCGCCGCGCGCTGGACTATCTGGTGGGCTTCACCCTGTCGCCGGTGCTGTGGCGCAAGCTGCCGGGCGCCCGTTCGGCCGGCCGGGTGCAGTCGGTCGCCCTGCGCATCGTCGTCGATCGCGAGATGGAGATCGAGAAGTTCCGGGCCCAGGAATACTGGTCCGTCGAAGCCGACCTGGCCGCCGACAGCCCGCCCTTCGTCGCCCGCCTGGTCAAGCACGCCGGCAAGCGGGTGCAGCGCCTGGACATCATCTCGGAAGCCATGGCGAGCGCCGCGCGCGACGCCATCAACGCCGGGACCTTCACGATCAACTCGGTCGAGAAGAAGCCGGTCAAGCGCGCGCCCAGCCCGCCGTTCATGACGTCGACCCTGCAGCAGGAAGCGTCGCGCAAGCTGGGCTTCACCGCCCAGCGGACCATGCAGGCGGCGCAGAAGCTGTATGAGGGCGTGGACGACCAGGGCGGCCTGATCACCTATATGCGGACCGACGGCCTGTACGTCAGCCCGGAGGGGATCGCCCAGGCGCGGGAGGTGATCGCGTCCCGGTTTGGTCCGGCCTACGTTCCGGAGCAACCTCGATATTACAAGACGAAAGCCAAGAACGCTCAGGAAGCGCACGAAGCCATTCGTCCGACGAACATGGCCCGCGCGCCCGAGACCCTGCGTCTGGAAAGCGACCTGCAGCGCCTCTACGAGCTGATCTGGAAGCGGACCATCGCCAGCCAGATGGAGTCCGCGCGCCTGGACCGCACCACGGTCGAGATCGAGGAGCCGACCGGCCAGACGGGCCTGCGCGCCACCGGCCAGGTGGTCGCCTTCGACGGCTTCATGGCCGTCTATGAAGAAGGCCGCGACGAGAAGCAGAAGGGTGCCGAGGACGACGAGGACGACACCACCCGCCTGCCCGCGCTGAAGGAAGGCTCGACCGCCAAGGTCGAGGCGATCCGCACCGAGCAGCACTTCACCGAGCCGCCCCCGCGCTTCTCGGAAGCGACGCTGGTGAAGAAGCTGGAAGAGCTGGGCATCGGCCGTCCCTCGACCTACGCCTCGATCCTGACGACCCTGCGCGACCGTGAATACGTCCGCATGGACAAGAACCGCTTCTATCCCGAGGACAAGGGACGGCTGGTGACGGCCTTCCTGGAGCAGTTCTTCCGCAAATGGGTGGAGTACGACTTCACCGCGGCGCTGGAGACCCGTCTCGACGAAGTGTCGGCGGGCGAGCTGAACTGGAAGGTGCTGCTGCGCGACTTCTGGACCGACTTCCATGCGGCCACGAGCGCCGCGGGCGAGCTGCGCACCACGGCCATCCTGGACGCGCTGAACGAGTCGCTGGGGCCGCACATCTTCCCGCAGAAGGAAGACGGATCGGATCCGCGCGAATGCCCGCTGTGCCATCAGGGCCAGCTGAGCCTGAAGACCAGCCGCTTCGGCGCCTTCGTCGGCTGCTCGCGCTATCCGGACTGCAAATACACCCGCCCGGTCGCGGCGCCCGACGCCGAGGGCGGCGGGGCGGACGGCGGCGACCGCACCCTGGGCAATGACCCGGCGACGGGCCAGCCGGTCGAGCTGAAGATCGGCCGCTTCGGCCCCTATGTGGAGACCATGCCGCTGGACGCGGACAAGCCGAAACGCTCGTCCCTGCCCAAGGGCTGGTCGCCGGCGTCGCTGTCGCTGGAACAGGCCCTGCGCCTGCTGGCCCTGCCGCGCGAGGTGGGCGTCCACCCGGAAGACGGCAAGATGATCACCGCCGGCCTGGGCCGCTACGGGCCCTTCGTGCTTCACGCGGGGACTTACGCGAATGTCTCTGACATCGAAGAGGTTTTCGAAGTCGGCCTGAACCGCGCCGTGGCCTTGCTGGCCGAGAAGCGCGCCGGACGTCCGGGCCGCGGCTCGGCGGTCGCGCCGCTGAAGGAGCTGGGCGAACACCCCGAGGACAAGGCTCCCGTGCAGGTCATGGCCGGCCGCTTCGGCCCCTATGTGAAGTGGGGCAAGGTCAACGCCACGATCCCGAAGGGCACCGCGCCCGAGGACATGACGCTGGAGGCGGCGATCCCGCTGCTGGCCGAACGCGCGGCCAAGGCTCCGGCGGCGAAGACGAAGAAGGCGCCCGCCAAGAAGGCCGCGCCGAAGAAGGCGGCGGCGAAGAAGCCCGCCGCCAAGAAGGCTCCGGCCAAGAAGAAGGCCGCGGCGGCGGAGGAGTAATCCTCCGCCTCGCCTATCGCTTCAGCAGATGATCCCGCGCCGCGTTCAGGCGCGTGGCCAGGCCCTGCGTCCCGCCCTGATCGGGGTGGGCGCGGGCCATCAGCCGCTTCCAGGCGGCGTTGATCTCGGCTTTCGTGGCGTCGGCGGAGACGCCGAGGAGCGAGCGAGCCTCACTATCCGTCATGCCCTCGGCGCGCGGCGCGACGGCCCGTTGGCGCGAGGCGATGGTCAGCCACAGGCCGGCGCCGATCAGTCCGGCGCCGAACAGCCATGAGCCCCGGCTGACCGCCAGCACGCCGCCGCCGATCATCACGGCGCTGAACAGGGTGGCGGTGATGCGCCAGTGCCCCCGCCCCGCCCGCTCGCCCTGACGGCCGAGACGAACCAGGGCCCAGACCGCGATCGCCGCCAGAACCAGCCAGAGCGGGCTCAAGCCGCGGCATCGAGCGGATTGTCGAGCGTGCCGCCCTCGAGGCCCAGCGACTGCATCAGGTTGCGCAGCTCCTGCCGCGCGGCGACGTGGGCCAGCGACACGGCGACGGGACGCACGTCGTTGGACAGGTCGGCGACCGTGAGACCGAACGGGAAGAGTTCGCGGTAGATGACCCGGTCGCGCAGGCCCGGGCCCATGCGGAAGCCGACGCGCTTGGCCAGCTTCTGCATCCGCTCTTCCAGGCGGCGGCGGTTGCGAGCCTCGGCCACGGCGAGACGGTTGGTGACGACGATCCAGTCGATCTGGGCATGACGGCCCTGGGTGATCGCCCGGTGCTTGCGGGCCTCCCAGACGCTCTCGGAATAGATCGAGGGCTTGAGCAGTTCGAGGGTGACCGGATCGACCTGACCCAGCAGGTCGAAGTCGACGAAGCTGTCGTTCATCGGGGTGACGATCTGGTCCGCCAGGCCGTGGGCCGTGCGCGACAGGACGGTGTCGCCCCCGGGCGTGTCGATCAGGATGACCTCGGCCCTGTTCCGGGCCTCGGCGAAGGCGGCCTCGAACCGGATCAGCTGTTCGGCCTCATCGGCTTTCGCGAGGGCCTTGCCGTCGCCCAGGTCGGGCTCGATCGGCATGGGCAGGGTCTGGCCGTTGCCGGCCATCCAGGCCGCGCGGTTGGCGAAGAAGCGGGCCATGGAACGCTGGCGCAGGTCCAGGTCGATGATGGCCACGCGCTTGCCGGCGTGAAGCAGGCCGGTGACGATGTGGATGGCGAGCGTGGACTTGCCCGCCCCGCCCTTTTCGTTGCCGACGACGATGACCGTGGGGTCAGCCATGGGGGTTCAATCCTCAGCGCCGCCGACTCACATGCGGCCTGTTCGAGCGTCAGAATCGTCGGCGCGGGCGCGCCCGTCAACGAACGCGTGTCAGCTGTCTGTGGACTGGCCGGTCGGGTCGAGCGGCGCGCGGACGGCGCTGTCCAGGTCGCCGCGAACCGCAAGGCGGCGCGACAGGGTGGCTTCACCCCGGATCGCCATCGGACGGACCCACATCACATAGACGGCCGCGGCGGCGCTGAAGACGAAGATGAGGAGGTGGATGCCGAGCACCGCGCCGAAGCCGTCGGGGTCGGCCCCCTGATCGTAGACATGTCCGTGTTTGCCCTCGATCTGGCCGGTCCCGAGCGCCATGACCAGCACCCAGCCGGCATAGATCGCCGTCAGGCCGGCGCAGGCGGCCCAGAAGAGGAAGGTCGGGCCGGTGCGGCGCTCGGGTCTCATACGGCCCGGCGGCACCAGGGATCGTCCACTCCGGCGGCGGCGCACAGGGCGGCAGCGCCAGCGGCGGGCGCGCGGACCTTCAGGCGCACGAGCTCGCGTCCGTTGACCGAGACGGCCTCGAAGGTCGGCGAAAGCCCTTCCAGCGCCCAGCCGGCGGCGCCGCTCCTGAGCCGGGACCAGGCGGCGCGGGCGGACTGTTCGCTGGAGAAGGCGCCCAGTTGCACCAGGCCGCCCGGCGCGCGGGGCGCGGCGGCGGGACGGTCGGCGGGCAGCGCGGGACGCAGGGGCGTACGCTCGACGGCGTGCTGGATGCGGGCGCGGGTCTCGGCGACGGCGGCCTCGACCACCACGGGCGCGGCGGCCCTGGCGGCGCTGCCGACGGCGTCTTCCATGACCCCATAGCGGGCGTCCCAGAGGGCCGTCGGCTCCATGACCTCGACCTTCAGCGCCGGGCGCAGGCCCAGCTCGGCGACGCGGAGGGGCGCGGCGGCGGGCGCGGCCGGAACGGCGGCCCGCTCACGCGGCGCGGGTTCGGAACCGTCCAACGGCACCGAGGCGATGCGCTCGGCGAGGGACTCGAAGCGGTGCGGGTCGCTTTCGACCATGCCGCAGGCGCTGACGCCCGCGGTCAGGAGGAGGGCCAGCACTGGACGGATCAGGAGGCTCGGCGTCATAAGCCACCCCTACCCCGGCAGGTTTTGCCGCACGGTGCACAAGCACGACTAACGCAGAAGGTTAATCCATTCACCATGGCCGCCGACCCTGTCACGCCTGCCCTGCCCATCGTCCGCACCATCGCGGACCTGCGCGAGACCGTAAGCGGCTGGCGGCGTCAGGGGTTCACCGTTGGATTCGTTCCGACGATGGGAGCGTTGCATGACGGCCACTTGTCGCTGGTGCGCGAAGCCGGACAGCAGGCGGACAAGGTGGTGGCCAGCGTCTTCGTCAACCCGACCCAGTTCGCCCCCACCGAGGATCTGGACGCCTATCCCCGGCAGGAAGGGCGCGACGCCGAACTGCTGGCCGGCGCCGGCTGCGACCTGCTGTACGCCCCGGCGGTGGCCGAGATGTATCCGGACGGCGTGACCACCACCATCAATGTCGGGCCGCCCGCCGAGGGGCTGGAAGGCGCGTTCCGCCCGCAGATGTTCGGCGGCGTGGCGCTGGTGGTGTCCAAGTTGCTGCACCAGGTCCAGCCGGACGTGGCCGTGTTCGGCGAGAAGGACTGGCAGCAGTTGATGGTGGTGCGCCGGATGGTGCGCGACCTGGACATGCCGGTCCGGATCGTGGGCCTGGCCACCGCCCGCGACGGCCATGGCCTGGCCCTGTCTTCGCGCAACGCCTACCTGTCCCAGACCGAGCTGGAGACGGCGCGCAAGCTGAACGGCGTGCTGGCCGAGGCCGGGGCGAAGGCGTCGCGGGGCGAGCCGGTCGCGCAGGCCGAACAGTGGGCCGAACAAGCGCTGAAGGCCGCCGGTTTCGACAGCGTCGACTATGTCGCCATCCGCCGGGCCGAGGATCTGTCGGTCTTCGACGGGGCGCTGGACGGCCCCGCCCGCATCCTCGCCGCCGCGAAGATCGGGCGGACCCGGCTGATCGACAATATGGCGGTCTGACCATGCTCGACCGTGCGGCCTTCGAGCCCTGGATGAGCGACTGGGCGCTGGAGGCGGACGGGGCGCCGATCCTGACTCCGATGGGCCGCTTGCTGCCGGTGCGGCAGGGCGGCGAGCCCGCCATGCTAAAGATCGCGACCGAGCCGGAGGAGCGGCTGGGCTGGACCCTGCTGGACTGGTGGGACGGCGAAGGCGCGGCGCGGGTGCTGGCGATCCGGGGCGACGGCCTGCTGATGGAGCGGGCGACGGGGACGAAGGCGCCCCTGGCGGACATGGCGCGATACGGCGACGACGCGGCCGCGACGGCCATCCTGTGCGACGCCATCGCCGAACTGCATCGCCCCCGCGGGAAGGCCCCGCCGCAAGGTCTGGCGACCCTCGAGGACTGGTTCCGGGACCTGTGGCCGGCGGCGGCCGAGGGCCTGGTCCCGCCGGTGATGGCCGAGACCGCGCGGCGTCTGCTGGACGACCAGCGCGAGGCGCGGCCGCTGCATGGCGACCTGCACCACGAGAACGTGCTGGACTTCGGTCCCCGCGGCTGGCTGGCGATCGACCCCAAGCGGCTGATCGGGGACCGGGCGTTCGACTACACCACCCTGTTCTGCGATCCGGACCTGTCGGACCTCGACCCGCCAACGGCGGTGCGGCCCGAGATCTTCAGCCGGCGGGTGGAGGTCGTGCTGGCCCGCTCCGGACTGGAGCGCGCCCGGCTGCTGGACTGGATCGTGGCGTGGTGCGGGCTGTCGACGGCCTGGTTCCTCCAGGACGACGACCATGAGAACGCGGCGGTCAACCTGCGGGTGGCCGAGATGGCTCTGGCCGCCCGCGAGGAGTGATGTGGCCTAGCCGACCGCGCCGACGCAGCCCTCGGCGCCGCCGACGCTGAGCGGGGCGTCGGTCAGTGACAGGGTCCAGCCGTGGTGGGTGGCCAGGCCCTGGCGGCGGATGCCGCCGCCGTCGCCCGCATCGCCGCCCACGTCGACGATGACGCGGCGGCCGTTCGGCAGGGCGGCGGGATCGATCTTGCCGACGGCCAGGGCGGTCGGGATGGCGGCGCCGCCGAAGCCGTCGAAGACGCTGAGACCCGTCCATTCGCGGCGCAGGCCGGTCCACCAGGCGTCTTCGGTGTTGATGGCCAGGACGGCGACGCCGTGGCCCTCGGCGGCCCACTTCAGCGCGGCCTGGGGGTCACGGACCGCGCGCATGTCGGCGGCGGCGCCGAAGCGCAGACGGGCGCCGTCGAAGGCGCGGGTCGGTTCGATGGGCGACCAGACCTGGACCTGCATCCGGCCCTGGCGGGCCAGACCCCAGCCGACGATCTGGCGCCAGAGGCTTTCCACCGCCTCGCGGTTGTCGGGGGCGGCGTGGGAGATCAGGCGGTCCAGCACCGCCTTCTCGCGGTCGGGGCGCAGCTTCACGTGCGGACCGGCGGGGGCGTCCTTGGCCTGACCGACGCGGGCGGCGATGGCGAGGCGGCGCTCGAACAGGGCCAGGAGCTCGTCGTCGAGCAGGTCGATCTCATGGCGCAGCGCGGCCAGGGCCATGTGTTCGGGCGACAGATCAGCGGGGTTGGTCATGGAATGCGGCCAGACCTGCTGCAGGGTGTTGGATTGGGGCACGGGGGCAAGACTTTCGATTTCGATACGGCATGGAGCTTTTGCGAGCCGCCGCCCCTAGCGGGGCGGTCGCCGGCGAGGCCGTCAGGACGCGATGCCCGACGCCTCAGCCGGCGTATCGAAAGCCGTAGAAATACAGGTCCGCGGCCGCGGCGAAGCGGGCGGAGAAAGTCGCAGCGATGGCTTGCGAGCGGACCATGGGCTTCAAAAGCCGCAAGGATCGTGCGCGGTCAAGCGATTCCGGCGCTCAACAGGACGAACCGCGTGCGGTTGTCGCTGGAATCCTGGATGTCGTTGCGCAAAATCGACAGGTCGTAGACCTCGGCCGCCCGCGCGGGGGCGACGGCGGCGCGGCTGGGATCGCCGGCCTCCGCGACATCGCGCGCGGCCCCGGCGGTGTCGAAGGCCTCGACCGCCGTGACGCCCAGCGCGCCAAGGGAAGCCGGGCATTGGCGCAGGGCGATGGGGTGGCTTTCGGCCGTCTTCACCGTGCGCAGCGAGGCGCCGTGCGGAGCCATCAGGGCCAACCGGATCGGGCGCCAGACCTCGGAGACAATGGTCAGGCCGGACTGTTCGACCAGGGTCGCGGCGGGCTCCACCCGGCCGATGGTGGAATTCTCGACCGGGATCAGGGCGGCGCCGATCCGGCCCGCCTTCAGCGCGTCGATGACCTCGGCGAAGGTGTCGAAGGCGACGGGGTCGTCCCACGGACGCAGGTCGACGCAGGCCTCATGGCTGAACGCGCCGGGCGCGCCCTGATAGCCGCAGCGGCCGCCGGTGCTGTCGCCTTCCGGTCGGCCGACGCCCTGCATCTAGGCCGCTTTCGACCGAGCCTGCCGGCCGGCCTTGAGCCGTTCGGCGACGAGGAAGGCCAGCTCCAGCGCCTGATCGGCGTTGAGGCGCGGGTCGCAGTGGGTGTGGTAGCGGCTGGACAGGTCGTCCTCGGTCAGGGCCTGCGCCCCGCCCAGGCATTCGGTGACGTTCTGGCCGGTCATCTCCAGGTGCACGCCGCCGGGGTGGACGCCCTCGGCCTCGGCCACGTCGATGAAGCCCCGGACCTCGCCCATGATGCGTTCGAACGGACGGGTCTTGTAGCCGTTGCCGGCCTTCAGCGTGTTGCCGTGCATCGGGTCGATCGACCAGATGACGCGCTTGCCGTGCTCCTTGGCCGCCCGCATCAGGCGCGGCAGGCGGTCGCCGACCTTGTCCACGCCGAAACGGCCGATCAACGTCAGGCGCCCGGGCGTGTTGTCCGGATTGAGCGCGTCGATCAGCGGCAGCAGGTCGTCCGGCTCCATGGTCGGGCCGCACTTCACGCCGATGGGGTTCTTCACGCCGCGCATGAACTCGACGTGGGCGCCGTCCAGCTGACGCGTGCGCTCCCCGATCCACAGCATGTGGGCCGAGGTGTCGAACCATTCGCCGGACGCGCCGTCCAGACGGGTCAGGGCGCTCTCGACGTTCAGCAGCAGGGCTTCGTGCGAGGTGAAGACCTCGACCCGGCTGAGGTCCGGATGGGTCTCGGGCGTGACGCCGACCGCCTCCATGAAGGCCAGGGCCTCGGTGATCTTGTCGGCCAGCTCGCGGTACTGGGCGCCGGCAGAGCTGTCGGCCGCGAAGCCCATCGTCCAGCGATGGATGTTGTAGAGGTCGGCGTAACCGCCGCCCGCGAAGGCGCGCAGCAGGTTCAGCGTCGAGGCGGACTGGTTGTAGGCCTTGAGCAGGCGCTGGGGATCCGGGACCCGTTCCTCGGGCGTGAAGGCCATGCCGTTGATGATGTCGCCGCGGTAGCTGGGCAGCTCGACGCCGTCGATGGCCTCGACGCCCGACGAGCGCGGCTTGGCGAACTGGCCGGCGATGCGGCCGACCTTCACGACCGGCTTGCGGCCCGCGAAGGTCAGGACCACGGCCATCTGCAGGATCAGGCGGAAGGTGTCGCGGATGTTGTCGGTCGAGAACTCCTTGAAGCTCTCGGCGCAGTCGCCGCCCTGCAGCAGGAAGGCGTTGCCCGCCTCGACCTCGGCCAGCTTGGACGTCAGCCGACGCGCCTCGCCCGCGAAGACGAGGGGCGGCATGGCCCGCAGCTCATCCTCGACACGGTGCAGCGCAGCCATGTCGGGATAGTCCGTCGGCATCTGCACGACGGGTTTCTGTCTCCAGCTCTCGGGCGTCCAACGGGTACTCATGGCGCCAAGATAGGCCGGAGAGCCGCCGGGGACAATGAACGCGGTGTCGCGTTTTTCCTCAGCCCGCCGACATGTTGCCCGCGTGCTGCTTCTCGCGCAGCGTGACCAGCTCCTCGGCCATGGTCGGATGGACCGCGCAGGTGGCGTCCCACTGGGCCTTGGTGAGGCCGGCCTTCACGGCGATGGCGGCCAGCTGGATCATCTCCGGGGCCTCGGGGCCGACGATATGGACGCCGACGACCTTCTGGCTCTGGGCGTCGACGACCAGCTTCATCAGGACGCGTTCGTCCGAGCCGGTGAAGGCGTATTTCATGGGGCGGAAGCGGGTCAGGTAGACATCGACCTCGCCCGGACAGGAATGACGCGCCTCGCTTTCGCTCAGGCCGACCACGCCGACCGGCGGCTGGCTGAACACGGCGGTGGCGACGGCCTCGTAGTCGAAGGCCTGCGGATTGTCCCTGAAGACGGTCTGGTGGAAGGCGACCGCCTCGCGGATGGCGACGGGGGTCAGGTTCATGCGGTCGGTGACGTCGCCGATGGCCCAGATGTTGTCCGCGGTCGTCTTGGAGAAGCCGTCGACCTTGATGGCCCCCTGCTCCGTCAGCTCGACGCCCGCCTTCTCGAGCCCCAGCCCCTTCACATAGGGCATGCGTCCGGTGGCGAACATGACCACGTCGCTCTCGATCGTCATGCCGTTGGCGAGGTGGTTCACCAGGCCGGTCTCGGTCTTCTCGATGGACTCGTGCTGGCAGCCGAGGATGACCTTGATGCCGCGCTTCTCGATCTCGCCGGCCAGGTGGGCGCGCACGTCGTCGTCGAAGCCGCGCAGGATGTTCGGGCCGCGATAGATCAGGGTCGTCTCGACGCCCAGACCGGCGAAGATGCCGGCGAACTCCACCGCGATATAGCCGCCGCCCGCGATCAGGATGCGCTTGGGCAGTTCCGGCAGGTGGAAGGCCTCTTCCGAGGTGATGGCGTGCTCGATCCCCGGCATGTCCTCGGGCGACCAGGGCCTGCCGCCGGTGGCGATCAGGATCTTGTCGGCGGTGATCTCCCGGTCGATGGAGCCGTCCTTCTTGAGGATCTGGACGGTGTGGTTGTCCTTCAGGATCGCGCGTCCATGGACCAGATCGACGCCCGCCTTGCCCAGGTTGGCGGCGTAGATGCCCGACAGGCGGGCGATCTCGACATCCTTGGCCTGGATGAATTTGGGCCAGTCGAAGCTGGCCTCGACGGTCCAGCCATAGCCTTCGGCGGTCTCGAACTGGTGGGCGAAGTCACTGGCCATGACCATGAATTTCTTGGGCACGCAGCCGCGGATCACGCAGGTGCCGCCGACCCGGAACTCTTCCGCGATGGCCACCCGCTTGCCGCCCAGCGCCGTCAGCCGCGCCGCCCGCACCCCGCCGGAACCGGCGCCGATGACGAAGAGGTCGTAGTCGTGGGTCTCTGACATTCTCTATCCGCTCATCCCGGCGAAAGCCGGGACCCAGTGCTGTCCAGCATGACGCCGGCGCTTCCGGACCTTCATCCGCGCCGACCGGAAAGAGTGCTCACCCAAAGGTCTGGGTCCCGGCTTTCGCCGGGATGAGCGGAGTAATTGGTATCAGGGCAGCAGCACCTCAACCCCGTCGTCCGTGCCGATGATCGCCTCGTCCGCGAGGTCGAGGAACAGGCCGTGCTCGACCACGCCGGTGATCAGCTTCAGGTCGTCGGCGAGACGGGCCGGGTCGTGGATCGCGCCGCAGGCGGCGTCATAGATCAGATTGCCGCCGTCGGTGCGGACCAGGCCGCGCTCGGCCATGCGGACGCGGGCGGGCATGGCGATGTCGTGGTCCGTCAGGACGTCGGCGATGCGGTTGCCGGTCGTCTTGTGGCCGAAGGCGACGACCTCGATCGGCAGTGCGAACTTGCCGAGCACCGGCACGACCTTGGCCTTGTCGGCGATGCAGATGCAGCGGGTCGAGGCTTCCCACACCAGCTTTTCGCGCAGCAGGGCCGCGCCGCCGCCCTTGATCAGGGCCAGTCCCGGCCCGACCTCGTCGGCGCCGTCGACGGTCAGGTCGATGCGCGGGCTGTCCTCCAGCGTCGACAGCGTCAGCCCCAGTTCCCGGGCCAGTTCGGCGGTCGCCTCCGAGGTCGGCACGCAGCGCAGGCCGGTGAGGTTGCGAGCGGCCAGCGCCTTGACGAACCAGGCGGCGGTCGAGCCGGTGCCCAGGCCGACGACCATGCCGGCTTCGACGCGGAGGGCGGCGGCCTCGCCGGCGTTCTTCTTCTGAATATCGGACATGGTCGGCTCGCTGGCGGGAGGGAATCGCACGGACAGGCGGGCTTTATCCGGCCATGGAGACGCGGGGAAGCGTGGTGATCAGCCCCTCGCCTTCTTCGCCCGCATCATCTCCATGAATTTGGCCGCCCAGCCGGCCTTGGCCGTCTGGGGCGCGCGGGCGAGGCCGAGATCGCCGGGAGCGACGTCGGACGTGATCACGGAGCCCGAACCGACCATGGCGCCGGCGCCGATGGTGACCGGAGCCACCAGCGAGGTGTTGGAGCCGACGAAGGCGCCCTCGCCTATCGTGGTGCGGTGTTTGAAGAAGCCGTCGTAGTTACAGAAGATGGTCCCGGCGCCGATGTTGGCCTTGGCCCCCACCTCGCCGTCGCCGAGATAGGCCAGGTGGTTGGCCTTGGCCCCGGCGGCCATGGAGACATTTTTCACCTCGACGAAATTGCCGACCTTCACGCCCTCGGCCAGTTTGGCGCCGGGGCGCAGGCGGGCGTAGGGGCCGACCTCGGCGCCGCCGGCGACCGTCGCGCCCTCGATGTGGCTGAAGCTGCGGATGCGCGCGCCCGGGGCGATCTTCGCGCCGGGGCCGAAGACGACATAGGGCTCGATCGTCGTGCCGCCGCCGACCTCGGTGTCCCACGAGAAGTGGACGGTGTCAGGCGCGGCCATGGTGACCCCGGCGGCGAGGAAGGTCTCGCGCTGCACCTTCTGGAACAGGGCCTCCGCGACGGCCAGTTCGCCCTGGGCGTTGACGCCCATGACGGCGTCCTCGTCGGCCATGACGGCGCGGGTCGGAGCGCCGCGTCCGCGGGCCAGCTCGACCACGTCGGTCAGATAGTATTCGCCCTTGGCGTTCTCGTTCTTCACCTCGGCCAGCAGTTCGAACAGCAGGCCGATCGGCGCGGCCATGACGCCGGAGTTGCAGGCGGTGATGGCCAGGACCTCGGCCGACGCCTCCTTGGCCTCGGTGATGGCGGTCAGGGTCTCGCCGTCCATGACCAGGCGGCCGTAGGCGCCGGGATCGCGGGCCTCGAAGCCGATGACGCGCACGCCCTCGGTCTGGGCGAAGACCGGCTCGATGTCGGCGGCGCGCAGCAGGGGCACGTCGCCGTAGGTGATGACCACCTGGCCGACAAAGTCGCCGAGCACGGCCTCCGCGGCGCGGACGGCGTGGCCGGTGCCCAGCGGCGGGTCCTGTACGGCGATGGCGTCCTCGCCCAGCCGCGCGACGACGTGCGCGCGCACCTGCGGCGAGTGGGAGCCGACGACGACCACGATGCGCTCGCAGCCCAGGGCCTCGGCGGCGTCGATGGCGTGATCCAGCATGGCGCGGCCGCCGACCGGGTGCAGCACCTTGGGCAGCGGCGATTTCATCCGCGTCCCCTGCCCGGCGGCGAGGATGATGGCGGCCCTGGCTTCAGAAGATCTGGGTTCGGCGTGGGTGGTCATGAATCGGTCCGGCGGATAGTCACCGGTCCGGTCTAGCCCATCGGGGCCGATGACGGGAGAGACGGGTGACGCAGCGGGATCTGGACGGCTGGACCATCGCCTTCGACCTGGACGGGACGTTGGTGGAGACCCACGTCGATCTGGTGGGGACGCTGAACCGGATGCTGGTCGCGCGCGGCCTGCCGGCGGCGCCGATGGACAGCGCCGCCTCCCTGATCGGCGGCGGGGCGCGGGCCATGCTGCAGCACGGGTTCGAGCGGGCGGGCGCGACCTGGGACGAGGCGCAGGCGCCGGCCCTGTTCGAGGCCTTCCTGGCTGACTACGTCCTGCACATCGCCGACCATTCGCGGCCCTATCCGGACGTGGTCGAGACGCTGGAGCGGCTGGCGGCGCGCGGGGCGATCCTGTGCGTGGCGACCAACAAGCGCACCGACCTATCCATGCTGCTGCTGGAAAAACTGGACCTGACCCGGCATTTCGCGGCCATCGCCGGGCCGGACAAGGTCAGCGCGCGCAAGCCCTCGGGCGCCCATCTGATCGAGGCGGTGCGGATGGCCGGCGGCGATCCGGCCAGAGCGGTCATGGTCGGAGACGCCCCGCCGGACGTCGGCGCGGCGAAGAACGCCGGCCTGGCCTGCATCGTCGTCACCTACGGCTACACCCCTATAGCGCCCGCCGAACTGGGCGGAGACGTGCTGATCGACGCCTTCGCGCAGCTGGAAACGGCGATTGACCGGCTGATCGGGTAAAAAGCCGCGCCTCGGGCGGTTGCGGTTTGCTGCACCTGCTAACATCTGCAAGGGCTGGCCACTCGAGAGACCCGTCCATGATCCGTCGCTTCTTCGCGATCCCGCTGTGGATTCGGACATTCGCCGGCTTCGGCCTCGGCATCCTCGCCGGCCTGATCCTGCGGGATAAGGCGGAGGTCTGGCTGCAGCCGATCGGCGACGTCTATCTGAACCTGATCCGGATGGTGGTGGCGCCGCTGGTGCTGTTCACCATCGCCAGTTCGATCGCCAAGCTGGGCGAAGGCGCCGGGGCGGTGCGGCTGGGCGTGCGGACCCTGGTCTGGTTCGCCATCACCTCCCTGCTGGCCGTGCTTGTCGGTTTCGCCTTCGGCCACTTGATCAATCCGGGCATGGGGCTGAGCAACCTGCCGCTGGGCGAAGTGCGCGAGCGGGTGATCCCGACGCCCCTGGAGGTGCTGATCGGCATCGTCCCGACCAATCCCTTCGCCGCCCTGAGCGACGGCAAGGTGCTGCAGATCATCTTCTTCTCGGCCCTGGTCGGCGGAGCGCTGGTGGCGCTGGGCGACCGGGCCCAGACGGCGCGCCGGCTGGTCGATGAGGGCGCGGCGATCGTCTTCCGCATCACCCGCTGGGTCATCCAGTTGACCCCCTTCGGCGTGTTCGGCCTGATCGGCTCGGTCGTCGGCGGCTACGGCTGGGAGGCCCTGCTGCCGCTGGGCAAGTTCATCTTCGCCATCTACGCGGCCTGCCTGTTCCACATCCTGATCGTCTATTCGGGCCTGCTGAAGCTGCACGGACTGAAGGTCCGCAGCTTCTTCCGCGGCGCCTTCGCGGCCCAGCAGACGGCCTTCGCCACCTCCTCGTCGCTGGGCACCCTTCCGATCACCCTGCGCCAGACGGTGGAACGGCTGGGCGTACCCCAGGCCTACGCCGCCTTCGCCGTGCCCCTGGGCGCCAGCGTCAAGATGGACGGCTGCGGCGCCATCTATCCGGCCATCGCCTCGATCTTCATCGCCCAGTATTTCAACATTGATCTGTCGCTGACCCAGTACATCCTGATCGGCCTGACCGCCGTGCTGGGCTCGCTGGGCACCGCCGGCGTGCCCGGCACCTCGATCGTCATGCTGACCCTGACCCTGTCGACGGCGGGCCTGCCGCTGGAAGGCATCGGCTACATCGTCGCCATCGACCGGATCATCGACATGATGCGCACGGCGACCAATGTCACGGGTCAGATGCTGGTCCCCGTGCTGGTCGCCAAGGAGGAGAAGATCCTCAACGAGGACATCTACAACGGCCACGTGGCCTGGCTTCCGGGCGACCCGGAGGCTGAAACGCCGGACGCCGTGAAAGCATCGGGCATCTAGGCTTGCGCCATCGGGGAGGTCGGGCTATGTCCGCGCCCTCCCCGACAGGCACATGGCCTCGGGGCCCGAGATGGATGTGTAGCTCAGCGGGAGAGCACCTCGTTCACACCGAGGGGGTCACAGGTTCAATCCCTGTCACATCCACCATTTCCTTCCTGCTCCTTCAGACTCCGTAGCCTTCGTCGGCGCAGACGACCGGCTCGCGGATTGCGGTCAATCCGCCGTCGGCGGACACGTCCCATGCCGCTTCGGCGCGCAGCAGGCCGAAGTCGCCGTTGTCGATCGCATATTCGGCGCCCACCAGAGCGATGACGCCGGGCTCCGGCGTCGGGTCCTTCAGCCCCCGGCTCGTCCGCTTGCATTCATAGGCGACGTAGCTCTCGGCGGTGCGTCCTGACGCCCGAACCGTGTCCACGCCTCGCCACAGGGCATGATCTCCAGCGCGACCGATTTCGATCTTGGAGACGAAGATCCAGTCGCGTGGGTTCGAAAGCGAGCGGTGAACGCCGATCGCAACCGGCGCACGCACGAAGGAGCCGCCATAGTTTTCATAACCGGCGATTCCCCGCTCTTCGCCACCCGACCAGGTCGCCCCCACCAGGGCGCGTTCCGGACCGCGAGCCTGGGTCTGCGCGGCGGTTCCGCATGCGGCCGCCAGGCTCGCCAGGATCACAAAACCGCCCAGGATCGACCCCGATGCTTTCATCACTTCATCCTCTCGCTATTCGGCGACCGGCAGGCGCACGATCACGTCGTCGACCTGCACGCCGCCCCGGTCGATGACCAGGTTCTGGTAGTTGCGCTGGCCGTCCTGGGTTTCCGATTCGACGTCCTCGACCTCGGTGCGGAACTGACGGCGCAGGTAGGTGGCCAGTTCGCCCGCGGTGACCAGGCGGTCGCCGTCCATGTCGGCCTCGCCGGACATACCCTCGCGCAGGAAGTGGGACAGGTAGCCGCCGGCGCGGAACTTGTCGGCCACGGCGCTGGTCAGGTCCTCTTCCGAGCTGAACAGGCCCATGACGCCGGGGCGGTCGACGACGTTGCGCGCGAAGCCGCCCGAGTAGCAGGCGTCGATCACCAGCAGCGACAGGCGGGTGCGCAGCGTCCCGAACAGGCGGCCCATCTCGGCGTCGCTGATCTCGCCGTCGCGCAGGACGATGGACTCGCTCTTGCCGTCCGGCTCGACGCCGCTGACCGCGACCTCGTTCTGGTCGCCGTGGCCGGAGAAGAAGAACAGGAACATGTCGTCCGGCCCCGCTTGGGCCGCGACGCGTTCGAAGGCCGAGCGCACGCCCGCCACCGTGGCTTCGGCGTTGGTCAGGACGACGCTGGCGTCGTTCAGCGAGCCTTCGCGCTGCAGCGCCTCGGCCAGCTTGCGGGCGTCCTCGTCGGTGAAGGCCAGGTCGTTCTGGGCGCCGCCGTAGTCCGAAACCCCGACCATGACCGCGAACACCCGCGCGCCGCCGGGCGCCGCCGCCTGACGCGAGGATTCCTGACCGGGCTCGACGGTGAAGCGATACGAGCCCGTCTCGCCCGGACGATAGGAGGTGACCTGGACCTCGTACCGGCCGTCTTCCGGCAGGGTGATCTGCTGGCGGCTGTTGGTGCCGTCGTCGCCGTCGTCGTTGTCGAACTGTTCGCCCGAGGGGGAGCGCACGATGGTGTAGGCGTCGAAGGCCGAGGAGGTCAGCTCGACCGCCACGCGCTCGCCGCGCCGGCCGTTGAAGGTGTAGCGGTCGAAATACTCGCCGCTGTCGAGGGTTTCGTCCCCGCCGGACAGGGCCCCGCCGATGGCCTGGCCGATCTGGATCTCCCCGCCGGGCGAGGCCTGTTCGGACGCTCGCACCGCGGCCGCGGGCGGCTTCTCGGCGCCGGCGCCTTCCAGCACCGACAACTGGTAGCCCCCCCGCTCTCCGGCGGCGTAGCTGGTGGCGGTGATGGTGTAGGCCCCGTCGGCCGGCAGGGTGACCAGCAGGCGGCTGTCGCGCGAATCCGCTGCGGAGGCGTCGTCGTCGTTGAACTCGGAGAAGCCGTCGGGACCGGAGATGGCGACATAGGGATCGAAGGCCTGTGAGGTCAGGCGGATGTCCAGCTGCTGCCCCCGGCGACCGGCCAGGGTCCAGCTGTCGGTGTACTCGCCGCTGCTGAGCGTCGCGTCGCCGTCCCGCAGTTCACCCGAGACCGGCCGGCCCAGGCGAATCACGCCTGTTGGCGCGGCGGCGGCCGGCGCGTCGGCCCCGCCGCCCACGGCGGTCAGCCGCAGGGTGTAGGCTCCCGTCTCGCCCGCCCCATAGCTGGTCGCGCCGATGGTCACGACGCCATCCGCCGGGACGGTGAACCGGATCCGGCTGTCGCGCGAGCCGCGCGCGGCGGGATCATCGTCGTTGTCCTCGCTGAGACCGCCCGGACCGCGCACCAGCAGGTAGGGATCGAAGCCCCGGCCGGACAGGGTCGCCTCATAGGTCCGGCCGCGCCGCAGGGGCACGGTGTAGCGGTCGATGTATTCGCCGCTGTCGAGGGTGGCGTCGCCGCCCGCCAGCTGGTTGCGAACGGTTTCGCCGACCGCCAGGCCAGGCTCGATCCGGCCGGTCGGCCTGACCGGGACGGGCGACGTATCCGGCGTGGCGCGCGTGCCCGAGGCTCCGACGGCGGGCGTGTCCTGTCCCGGACGGACCTGGGCGAAGACGGGTGCGGCCAGGACGGTAAGGGCGGTCGTGGCGGCGAGAACGGTTCGAAGCATGAAATCCCCCAGTCGGCGCAGCTTGCCCTGACACGCCCAGCTTGTCAGCGGGAACCGCCCCCCCGCGTCAGGAAATGGCGGAACAGCGCTCCCGGGGCCGCGGTTCCGCCTTGATTGCGGCGCACATGCCCCGCCCTTCGCTTGCCGGAATGGCTGGCGCGCGCCGCGTCGGCGCCCTACGGACCCTGCCCATGCCCTTCCCCGCCAGCCATCCCGCGCTTGACCGCGCGCTTTCCGAACGCGGCTATGCCGAGCCCACCCCCGTCCAGGCCGCCGTGCTGGAGGCCGAACAAGGCCGCGACCTGCTGGTCTCGGCCCAGACCGGCTCGGGCAAGACGGTGGCCTTCGGCCTGGCCCTGGCTCCCACCCTGCTGGGCGAAGCCGAGAAATTCGCCGAGTTCGGCGCCCCCGTCGCCCTGGTGATCGCGCCGACGCGCGAACTGGCGCTGCAGGTGTCGAACGAACTGCAGTGGCTCTACGCCCAGACCGGCGCGCGAATCGTCTCGTGCGTCGGCGGCATGGATCCCAAGACCGAGCGCCGTCAGCTGGATCGCGGCTGTCATATCGTCGTGGGCACCCCGGGCCGCCTGCGCGATCACGTCGAGCGCGGCGCGCTGGACCTGTCGACGCTGCAGGCCGTCGTGCTGGATGAAGCCGACGAGATGCTGGACATGGGCTTCCAGGAAGACCTGACCTTCATCCTCGACGCCGCCCCGGCCGAGCGCCGCACCCTGCTGTTCTCGGCGACGCTGGCGCGCGACATCGTGCAGCTGGCCAAGACCTATCAGAAGGACGCGCTGCGGATCGACACGGTCGCCGGCGCCGGCTCGCACGCCGACATCGAGTACAAGGCCATCCGCGTCGCCCCGAACGAGGTCGAACTCGCGGTCGTCAACGTGCTCCGCTATTTCGAGGCGCCCGGCGCCCTGGTGTTCGCCAACACGCGCGAACGGGTGAAGCATCTGACCTCGTCCCTGCGCGAACGCGGCTTCTCGGTCGTCGGCCTGTCGGGCGAACTGACCCAGAGCCAGCGGTCCGAGGCGCTGCAGGCCCTGCGCGACGGCCACGCCCGCGTCTGCGTCGCCACCGATGTCGCCGCTCGCGGTCTGGACCTGCCCGATCTGGGTCTGGTCATCCACGCCGAGATCCCGGTCAACAAGGCCGGCCTGCTGCACCGTTCGGGCCGTACGGGCCGCGCCGGCAAGAAGGGCGTGTCTGTCCTGCTGGTCAGCTATACGCGCCGCCGCAAGGTCGAGCTCATGCTGGGCTCCGCCGGGATCAAGGCGGAATGGTCGGGCCCTCCGAGCGCCGACGAGATCCGCGCCAAGGACCAGCAGCGCATGCTGACCGACCCTGTCCTGACCGCCCCGGTCGAGGACGAGGACATGCTGGCCATGGGCCGACAGCTTCTGGAGAAGAGCACGCCCGAGCAGATCGCCGCCGCCCTGATCCGCCTGTACCGCGAGAAGCTGCCGCCGCCCGAGGACGTCTATGACGACGACCGGATGAAGCGTCAGCAGGAGAGCGGCAAGAACGACAAGGGCCAGCCGGACGTCCCGTACACGGACTTCGCCCGCGGCGGGGACATGGCCTGGTTCCGCATCAATATCGGCCGCGACAAGAACGCCGACCCGAAGTGGCTGATGCCGACCATCTGCCGTCTGGGTCACGTGACCAAGCGCGACATCGGCGCGATCAAGATCTTCGACCGCGAGACCAAGTTCGAGATCACCGAGGAGATGAAGGCCAAGTTCGAGGCCGCCATCGCCCAGGGTCTGGAAGACGGCGTGAAGATCGAACCGGCGGTCAAGCCGGGACCGTCCGAGAAGCCCGTCAGCCGCTGGGACAAGAAGCCCGCCGGCGGCGGGGATCGCCCTGACAAGAAGCCCTGGAAGGCGCGCGAAGAGGGCGGCGAGAAGCCCGCCTGGAAGCCCCGGGAAGACCGTCCCGAGGGCGCCAAGAAGCCTTGGGTCAAGCGCGAGGACGGCGACAAGCCGGCCTGGAAACCGCGTGAGGACCGCCCGCAGGGTGAAAAGAAGCCCTGGGTGAAGCGGGAGGACGCCGCCGCTCCGGCCGCCGAGGGCAAGAAGCCCTGGGTCAAGCGGACCGCCGCCGATCCGACCCCTCCCGGCAAGAAGCCGTGGGTGAAGAAGCCCGCCGCCGAGGGCAAGACGCCCTGGACGCCGCGATCGGACGCCGAGGCCGCTCCGGCCGCCGCCGGCGACAAGCCGTGGAAGGGCAAGCCCAAGGGCGGCGACCGTCCGTGGGCGGCCAAGGACGCGCGCGGCAAGCCGGCCGCGAGCAAGCCTTTCAAGCCCAAGGGTCCCCGGTAACTCCGGGGCCCACGCCGCCCTGCGTCGCCTTGCGCCGCGACTGTAACCGTTTACGGTGACGTCGAAATCGGCTCGAACGGCGGCCAACGCCGCGAGTCGGGCGACAAGAAACGGGCAGGAAACATGGCGGACGTCCGGCTGACCGGCGTGACGAAGCGGTTCGGGACGACCGAGGTGCTGAAGGGAATCGATCTGGAGATCGAGGACGGCGAGTTCGTGGTCTTCGTCGGCCCCTCGGGCTGCGGCAAGTCCACCCTGCTGCGCACCATCGCCGGTCTGGAAGAAGCCTCGGGCGGCGAGATCGCCATCGGCGGACGCAAGGTCAACGACCTGTCCCCGTCAGACCGCGGCATCGCCATGGTGTTCCAGTCCTACGCGCTCTATCCGCACATGAGCGTGTATGAAAACATGGCCTTCGGGCTGAAACTTGCGAAGGCGGACAAGGCGGAGATCGACCGCCGGGTGCGCGCCGCCGCTGAAACGCTGAACATCACCGACTATCTGGAGCGCAAGCCCAAGGCGCTGTCTGGCGGGCAGCGCCAGCGCGTCGCCATCGGCCGGGCCATCGTGCGCGAGCCGCAAGTCTTCCTGTTCGACGAGCCCCTGTCCAATCTCGACGCCGCCCTGCGGGTGCGCATGCGCTACGAGTTCGCCGGGCTGCATGAGCGGCTGAAGACGACGATGATCTACGTCACCCACGACCAGGTCGAGGCCATGACGCTGGCCGACCGGATCGTGGTGCTGAACGCGGGCGTGATCGAACAAGTCGGCGCCCCGATGGAGCTGTACGAACGGCCCCGCAACCTGTTCGTCGCCGAGTTCATCGGCAGCCCGAAGATGAACCTGATCCCGGCCGAGATCGTCACCGCGACGGCGAAGGCTGCGACCGTGAAGACGGCCGCGGGCGATACGCTGAAGGTGTCAGTGGACGCCTCCACCGCCAAGGCCGGCGACAAGGTCACCCTTGGGATCCGCCCCGAACACCTGGCCCTGGGCGGGTCGAGCGGCGGGATCATGACGCAGGTGACCTTCGCCGAGACCCTGGGTCACGCCACCTATGCGTATGCGACCTACGGCGAGACGGCCCTTACGGTGCAACTGCCAGGCGACGTGCGGCCCCAAACCGGCAAGGCCCTGGCGCTGGCGATTCCGGCGGAGCAGGCGCACCTGTTCGACACCGGCGGGATCGCGTTCCCGCGCGCCTGACGAACCGCCCCGGGGACACCCCTGCAACAACACCTGCAGGTTGAGGCTCAACTCAATCTGTGATGGTAGTGACGCGGGCGCTTTCGCCCTTAGGGAGGTTACCGATGAAGACCATCGCCAAACTCGCCTTCGCCGCCGCCATCGCCCTGGCGGCCGCCTCCGGAACCGCGACCGCATCCCCGCCGCCCGCCGCGACTTCGGGACCCTGGGCCAGCGTCGCCTATCTTTCGGGCGGTCAGCTGGTGGGCGGTGCGCAAATCTACTGCGACACCGATCCTGTGACCTGGGGCAACACCACGACCTACGATTCCGAGGTGTGGACCTACTATTACATGTGTCCCTGATTTTGACCGGCGGCGCCCCTTCGGGGGCGCCGTCCTTGCTGCGGAGATCGCCTTTTCCGCACTTGCCGCGACCACTCGTGTTGCATCGCACAAGGGGAGGCTTCTAGATGGCGGGATGCCCTCTCCGGCCACGCTGACCATCGACCTCAACGCGCTCGCCGCGAACTTCCACACCCTGCAGGCGGTGGGCGGCGCCCCCGTGCACCCCGTGGTCAAGGCCGACAGCTACGGCCTGGGCGCCGCGGCGTGTGCGACCCGGCTGGCGGCCGAGGGAGCGCGGACCTTCTTCGTTTCCCGCAGCGCCGAGGGCGAGGCCCTGCGCCAGGCGCTGGGCGGCGGCCCTGTGATCTACGTGCTGGACGGCTGCCTGACCGGCCACGCCGGGCGGCTGGCGGCGGCGGACCTGCGACCGGTGCTGAACACCGCGGCGCAGCTGGCGGAATGGCGCGCCGCGAACGGCGGTCCGTCCGGCCTGCAGATCGACACCGGCATGAACCGGCTGGGCTTCCGCGTGGAAGATGCGCCCGAGCCGTTCGAGGGGCTTGAGCTGGTGCTGAGCCACCTGGCCTGCGCCGACGCCCCGGACGAGCCGATGAACGCCCGCCAGCGCGACGCCTTCGCGACGGCGGCGCTGCGTTATCCGGGGACGGTGCGGTCGTTCGCCAACTCGGGCGGCGCCTTCCTCGGTCCCGACTACGTTTTCGACGCCCTGCGCCCGGGCATCTGCCTGTACGGCGGCGGGCCGGAAGGCCGCCCCGATCCCCGTATCCGCGCCGTCGCGACGGTGGAGGCCGAGGTGCTGCAGGTGCGCGACGTGCCCGCGGGCGAAAGCGTCGGCTACTCCCAGGGCTTCCGCGCCGCCGCCCCGGTCCGCATCGCCACCTGCGCGGCGGGCTACGCCGACGGCCTGCTGCGCAGCTACAGCCCCCGAGGCGAGGTCTCCGTCGGGGGCGAACTGCGCCCGATCCTGGGCCGCGTCTCGATGGATGTCTGCGCCGTCGATGTCAGCGGGCTGGACGTCTCCGTCGGCGACCGCGTCGAACTGTACGGCCCGAACCGGATGATCGACGACGCCGCGACGGCGGCGGGGACGATCAGCTATGAACTGCTGACCTCGATCACCACCCGCGTGCCGCGCCTCTACGTCGGCTAGACCGCCTCGGCGCGCCAGATCTGGTTGGAGCCGCCGTTCCACGACCACGGGATGATCGGCGTGCGCTCGTCCGTGTGTTCCCCCGCGATATCCGCGACCCGGTCGTGATCCGGATTGTTGAGCGCGAACCAGCAGCCGTCGACGAAATCGATCGTGAAGCGGGTCGAGGGATCGCCCGACATGTCATCCATAGGAACGCGGTCGTTCGACAGGCTGAATCCCCCGTCTCCCCAGATCAGCAGACATCCGGGATCGGCACCCCAGCCGAGCGTGAACGTGCCGCCCGGCGCGGCCTCGGCGACGAGGACGGTCGCGCCGTCATCCCCCAGCGACATTCGCCGCACGCCGATGAAGTACTCCAGCGCCAGGGTCTCGACCTCGCCCATGAAACCGCTCCCGCCGGACGGCCGCGCGGCGTGGAGCCCGAAGGCGATGTCGGGATCCATGTAGGAGATCAGCCGGAGGCGTCGTCCGTTCGCGAACTCCGACAGGTCGGTCAGATTGCCGTAGGCGTCCATGGGGGTTTCCTCAGCCGAGCTTGCCGGATTTGACGGGATCCGGCGCAGCCGAGGCCGCCGGGGTGTCGGCGTTGGCCAGCGCGCCGCCGGCCGGCGGGACGAAATCCACGTCCTGGGCGCGCCAGGTCTGGTTGCCGCCGCCGTTGGCCTGGAAGGCGATGATCGGATTGTTCTCGTCCGTGCCGGACTCGCTGATGTCGACGACCTGGCTGGAGCCGAAGGCGCTGAGCACGAACCAGGGACCATTCTGCCACTGGGCCTGGAACTCCGGGTAATAGGTGGGGTCGCCGTCGATGGACTGGGAGATCGGCTCCAGTGTCAGACGGCCGGTGGAATCCCCCTCCATGGACAGGGCCTGGTTCGGGTCGCTGCCCCAGGCGAGGTAGAACATCCGGGATTTGCTGCCCGCCGCGACCCCGGCGATGAAGATCGTCTCGTTCGGACTGCCGTTCGACAACCGGTGCACGCCGACGCCGGACCAGCCGGTATCGGTGTCGCCCGTCACTCCCATGGCCACATCGGGATCAAGATAAGAGATCAAGCGGATGCGCCGGCCGGTGAGGAACTCGTCGTCCGTCGTCAGATTACCGTAGGCGTCCATGACCCGCGCTCCCTTGAGCGAACAACGATACACCGATGCAACGGCAAAGCTAGTCGCTGGGCATCCAGCGTGCGCCGCGGGCGGTACGTCAGAATTGGTCGTAGGCCTGTAGACGCCCCCTGCCCCGCCTTCGCCGACTCCTGTAAGCCAGCGGCATGGCGAGAGACGGCGCGATCTATGTTTGTCAGTCCTGCGGGGCGGTCCACGGCAAGTGGTCCGGCCAGTGCAGCGCGTGCGGGCAATGGAACTCCATCGTCGAGGAAAGCCGTTCGGCCCCGCCCGGCGCGCTGAAGCCGGCGGCGGCCAGCCGAACGCGCGGCCTGCAGTTCGAGACGCTGCAGTCCGACACGCCCGAGCCGCCGCGCATCATCACCGGCGTGGCCGAGTTCGACCGGGTGTGCGGCGGCGGCGTAGTGCCCGGCTCGGCTATCCTGCTGAGCGGCGATCCCGGCGTCGGCAAGTCGACCCTGCTGCTGGACGTGGCCGGACGGGCGGCGCTGGCGGGCAAGCGGGTGGCCTATATCTCGGGGGAGGAGGCGGTGGAGCAGATCCGCTCGCGCGCCCGCCGCATGGGGCTGGAGAAGGCGCCGGTCGAGCTGGCCTCGGCCACGGCGCTGCGCGAGATCCTCGGGACGCTGAAGCGCGAGAAATTCGACATCGTCATCGTCGATTCCATCCAGACCCTGTGGTCCGACGCCCATGAAGCCGGACCCGGCTCGGTGACCCAGGTCCGCGCCTGCGCCAGCGAGATGGTGCGGCTGGCCAAGTCGGGCGGGCCCGCCGTCATCCTGGTCGGCCACGTGACCAAGGACGGCCAGGTCGCCGGACCGCGCGTGGTCGAGCATATGGTCGACGCCGTGCTGAGCTTCGAGGGCGAGCGCGGCTATCCCTTCCGGATCCTGCGCGCGGGCAAGAACCGCTTCGGCGCCACCGACGAGATCGGGGTGTTCGAGATGGGCGACGGCGGCCTGCGCGAGGTCAGCAACCCGTCGGCCCTGTTCCTCGGCGAGGGCACCGACCGCGCGCCCGGCGTGGCGGTCTTCGCCGGCATCGAGGGCTCGCGGCCCGTGCTGGTCGAGATGCAGGCCCTGGTGTCGAAGTCCGCCTACGGCACGCCGCGCCGGGCCGTGGTCGGCTGGGACACCGGGCGCCTGGCCATGGTGCTGGCCGTGCTGGAGGCGCGCTGCGGCATCGGCTTCGGCGATCAGGACGTCTATCTGAACGTGGCGGGCGGACTGCGCATCAATGAGCCGGCGGCCGATCTGGCGGCGGCGGCGGCCCTGATCAGTTCGGCCATGGACATGCCCCTGCCGCAGGGCTGCGTCGTCTTCGGCGAGATCAGCCTGTCGGGCGAACTGCGGGCGGTGGGCCGAGCCGAGGCCCGCCTGCGCGAGGCCCGGAAACTGGGGTTCGACCTGGCCCTTTCGCCCCCTCTGACGGTCAAGGACCGGGGGGTGAAGGCCGCCCCCGTCAGCCGCCTGTCGGAAGCGGTCGATAGAATCTCGCAAAACCGCTACGGTGAGACCCGATAGGCGCCCTCCCCGCGTCCGGCGCCCGGCGATCAGTTCCAACCCTTCCTGATGGAGCGACTGGCGTAATGGTATCCAAGCATTTCGCGATCCCCGCCCTGGCGGTGATCCTGCTGGCCGGTTGCGGCCAGAACGCGGACAAGGCCGAGAGCGCCGCGCCCGCCGAGGCCGCAACTCCCGCGGCCTCGGCGACGACCGCCACCGCCCCGGCCGCGGCTTTCGACATCACCAAGATTCCGGTTTCGACCGCGCCGCTGGGCGTCTTCCCCTACATCACCCTGCCCGCCGGATACGTGGACGGCGGCGGGAAGACCCAGGATCTGGCCCGCTTCCCATTCTGGACCGGAACCGCGTTCGAATTCGTCGAGGGCAAGGTCTATCAGGCCGGCATCCGGCCCGACGAGGGCAAGACCTTCTCCAAGCTTGAGCTCCAGCGCGGCATCGAGCGCCAAGTTCTGGCCGCGGGCGGCGTGAAGGTCACCGAAAGCCGGATCCCGAGCTCGGCGTCCGACGCGCTGACCGACGATGTGAAGGTCGGCATGATCGACGGGCTGGGCGACATCTACAACGACGCGACCACGACCTATGTGATCCGCAGGGCGGACCGGAGCATCTGGGTGCATATCGTGCCCAGCATGTACGGCGGCGCCTGGACCATCGCCGAAACCGAACCCGCGCCGGCTCCGCCCGCCGCGGCCCCCGCCGCCTGATCCGGAGAGCGCGCCGGCGGACCGCACGGCGGCGCGCGCCGGAAAACATCGAACGAATCCCGCGGAGGGGCTATGCTGGCCTCTCTCTTGCCGAGCGCCCATGACCGGTTTCGACGTCTTCGCCATACTGGTCATCCTCGCCTCGGCCGGCGCCGGCTGGGTGCGCGGCGCGACGCGCGAGATCATCACCCTGCTCAGCTTCGTGCTGGCGGCCTTCATCGCCCTGATCGCCCTGCCGCTGACGGCGCCGATCGGGCGGGGCCTGGTCGATCCGGACTGGGCCGGCACGATCCTGTCCGCCGTCGGATCCTTCCTGCTGATCTATTTCGGCATCCGTATCTTCGGATCCTTCCTGTCGAAGCGGGCGCAGGCCCATCCGCAACTGGGCGGCGTGGACCGGTTCCTGGGCGTCTTCGTCGGCTCGGCCCGCGCCCTGGTGCTGCTGGGAGCGATCCATCTGGTGATCGTGGCGGCCATGCCGGGCGAGAAGACGCCGCGCTGGCTGAGCGAAGCGGCCCTGCGGCCGGCGACGGCGGGCGCCGCGCGGCTGATCCAGATCATTCTTCCCGGCATCGGACGCGGCGCTGACGCGTTGTCGCCCGTAGTCAGTTCGTCCGTGAGCAAAGGGTTTTCGGACGATGAAGCCTTGCCCTCGCCCCAAACAAGCAATACTTCGCCGCCGTCCGCCCAACGCTAGCGTTCCCCTGCTTCATCGGAGCCCCACGATGAGCCGCCTCGACCATTCCATCGCCGCCCCGGTCGTCCACCGGGAGCACCATCGCGACGCCGACGACGACCGTCCGCGTCTGGAATGCGGGGTCTGCGGGGTCTGGGGCGCGGACCAGGACGAAGCCTCCGCCGTCGTCGCCCTGGGCCTGCACGCCCTGCAGCATCGCGGCCAGGAAGCCTGCGGCATCGCCAGCGTCCACGACGCCCGCTTCTACACCGAACGGCACATGGGCCTGGTCGGCGAGGCCTTCGGCGGGACCAATCTGGCCGAGCGGATGCCGGGCTCGGCGGCCGTGGGCCACACGCGCTACTCCACCGCCGGCGGTTCGTTCCTGCGCAACATCCAGCCGATGTTCGCCGACCTGGATCAGGGCGGCATCGCCGTGGCTCACAACGGCAACCTGACCAATTTCAAATACCTGCATAGCCAACTTGTCTCGGAAGGCGCGATCTTCCAGTCGACGTCGGACTCCGAGGTCATCCTTCACCTGATCGCCCGCAGCCGTAAGGCCAAGATCGTCGACCGCTTCATCGACGCGATCGGCCGGATCGAGGGCGGCTACGCCCTGGTCTGCCAGACCCGCTCCAAGATGATCGGCGCGCGCGACCCCCTGGGCATCCGCCCGCTGGTGCTGGGCCGCCTGGGCGACGCCTGGGTGCTGGCCTCCGAGACCTGCGCGCTGGACACCATCGGCGCGACCTTCGAGCGCGACGTGGAGCACGGCGAGGTCATCGTGATCGATCACGAGGGCCTGCGCTCGCTGAAGCCCTTCCCGACCAAGGCGGCGCGCCCCTGCCTGTTCGAATACGTCTACTTCGCCCGCCCCGACAGCGTCGTGAACGGCAAGTCGGTCTATGAGGTACGCAAGCGCATGGGCCGCGGCCTGGCGCGCGAGCATGCGGTCGAGGCCGACGTGGTCGTGCCGGTGCCGGACTCCGGCGTCCCGGCCGCCCTGGGCTATGCGCAGGAAAGCGGCATCCCCTACGAAATGGGCATCATCCGCAGCCACTATCTGGGCCGCACCTTCATCCAGCCCAGCCAGGGCGCCCGGCAGAAGGGCGTGCGCATGAAGCACAGCCCCAACCGCGAGGTCCTGGCCGGCAAGCGCGTGGTGCTGATCGACGATTCGATCGTGCGCGGCACCACCTCGGTGAAGCTGGTGCGCGCCGTGCGCGCCGCAGGCGCCACCGAGGTCCATCTGCGCTCGGCCTCGCCGCCGATCCTGTACCCGGACTTCTACGGCATCGACATGCCGGAGCGGGACCAGCTGATCGCCGCCAACAAGACGCTGGAAGAGATGCGGGCCTATCTGGAGGTCGACTCGCTCGGCTTCCTGTCGGTCGACGGCCTGTACGGCGCCATGGAGGCCGGGAAGCGCGACGACCGCAACCCGCAGTTCACGGACCACTACTTCACCGGCGACTATCCGACCCGCCTGCTGGACCGGGAGATCGAGGAAGGCGGCCGCGAGGACAACACGCGGCAACTTTCCCTGCTGGTGAGCGCTTAGGGACCTATGGTCCAGCTCGGCTATTTCACGCTCGACACCCTCGATATCGAGAAGGCCCGAGCCTTCTACGGCGCCCTGTTCGGTTGGCGGTTCGACGAGGCCGCCTCAGGTCCGACCTACGCCCATGTCGCCGACAGCGAGCCGGCCTTCGGCTTCACCAAGGTCGAGCGCGCCCGGGACTTCGCTCACCTGTATTTCCGCGTCGATGACGTGGACGCCCTGTGCAAGCGGGTGACCGAGCTGGGCGGCAAGGCGGCGGTCCCTTCGGACAGCGCCTCCGGCCGCAGCGTTGTGGTGTCAGACGATCAGGGCGTCAGCTTCAGCCTGTGGCGTCCCGCCGCCGGGTTCTGACGCCGGTTTCGCTTCCGGTCCGCCCAAGGCCGCGCTATCAGGCGCGCCATGACCGACCTTCCCCTGAAAGACCGCATCGCCCTCGTCGTCGGGGCCTCGCGCGGCATCGGCTATGAGAGCGCGCTGGCTCTGGCCAAGGCCGGGGCGCATGTGATCGCCACCGCCCGCACCCAGGGCGGGCTGGAAGATCTGGACGACGCCATCTATGCGGCCACCGGGCAGCACGCGACCCTGATCCCCTTCGACCTGGTGGACGGCGGCGGCATCGATCGCATGGGCGGCGCCCTGTATGAGCGTTTCGGCAAGCTGGACATCTGGGTGCAGGCCGCCGCCACCATGGGCGCCGAGGGCCTGACGCCGGTATCGAACGCCGACCCGCGCGGCTTCGCCAAGGTCGAGAAGACCAATTTCACCGCCGTCTATCGCCTGATCCGCTCGCTGGAGCCGCTGCTGAAGGCGTCAGACGCCGGGCGCGTGATCCACCTGACCACCAGCGTCGCCGCCGCCCCGCGCGCCTTCTGGGGCGCCTACGCCGCGACAAAGGCAGGCGCCGAGGCGCTGATGAAATGCTGGGCCGACGAGATCGAGTCCATGCCGATCCGCGTCTCCATCGTCGATCCGGGCCGGATGCGCACCCAGCTGCGCGCCCAGGCCTATCCGGGCGAGGATCCGGAACAGAACATCCATCCCTCCGCCATCGGCCCGCTGGTGGTCGAGCTGGCGCGCGGCGACCTGACCCCGCCGCTGACCGTCAGCTTCAAGGAATGGAACGCGGCGCCGGGGGCGTCGGCGCTGGTCTAGACCGCGCATGCGCCCTCTCCCGCACGGGCAATTCCTCGGTGACCTGAACCGGTCGGTCCAGGCGGGCGGGTTCAGCGTCGATCTGCGGGTGGCCACACTGCCCCCGGAGGCGGTGACCGAACATTCGCATGACACTGCGCATTTCATCCTGCCGCTGGCGGACGGATACCGCAGTCTCGCGCGCGATCCGCTGGCCCCGGTCCGAACGCTCTTCGGCGCCGGCAGCGCGATCTACAATCCGCCCGGCGTCGTGCATCGCGATTGCTTCGACGTCGCCGGCGGTCTCTTCCTGTCCGTCAGCGCTCCGGCCGATCTCCCGACGGGCCTGTCCCACCCCGCCCTGCTTCGCGGCGAAGCCGAAACGGCGATGCGGCGGCTGGTCGGCCTGAGCATGCGCGCCGCGCCGGGCGACGAACTGGCCGTCGAACAGGCCTCGCTCACCCTGGCCGATGCGGTCGTCCTGTCCATGGACGCCTCTCGCCACGCGCCGGACTGGCTCATCAGGGCCGCGGAGATGGTCGAAGACCTGGCCTGCGCGCCGGGTCTGGAAATCCGCGCCATCGCCGACGAGGCCGGTGTTCATCCGGTCCATCTGACCCGGAGCTGGCGACGGCATCTGGGATGCTCCCCGACCCGTGCGATCCGCCACCGCCGCGCCGATCATGCGACCCAGAGCCTGATCCGGAACATGGATCTGGCCGAGTCGGCGGCCGGGGCCGGCTATGCGGACCAGAGCCACATGACCCGCGAGTATGCGCGGATCTTCGGCATTACGCCGGGGGCGTTCCGCGCCGTGATCTCCGGACAGGTTTGATCTGTTCAAGACAGGCCGTCCGGACCGTGGGATGCGGCGCCTCCAACCCAAGGAGTTCCTCGTGCGCGCCATCATCCTCGCCGTCTCGGCCCTGCTGCTGACTGTCTCGCCCGCCGAGGCGCAGACCGACGGCTGGAGGACGGCGCCGCCCGCGGCCGAACGCGCCTCCGCCGCCGGCCTGACCGCCATGGATGCGGCGGTGCGGAACGGCGACTTCCACCAGATCACCAGCGTCCTGATCAGCCGCAACGGCCGCCTGATTCATGAGGCCTATTTCGATGACGGCGGCGCGGAGGCCCGGCGCAACACGCGATCGGCGACCAAGACCGTCACCGCGATGCTGGCGGGCGCGGCGGTCGCCCGCGGCGATCTGTCGGTCTCCACGCCGGTCATGCCGCTGATCTCGTCCTGGGGCCCGTTCGATAATCCGGACCCGCGCAAGGCGCAGATCACGGTCGAAGATCTGCTGACCATGAGCTCCTTGCTGGAATGCGACGACGACAATCAGTTCTCACGCGGCAACGAAGAGCGGATGTATCTGATTGAGAACTGGGTGAAATTCGCTTTCGACCTGCCGGTGCGAGGCTTCCCCGCCTGGGCGCCCAAGCCCGAGAACTCACCCTACGGCCGCGCGTTCAGCTACTGCACGGCCGGCACGACGACGCTGGGGGCCGCGATCCAGTCGGCGACGGGCCAGCCGCTCCAGACCTTCGCCCATGACGTCCTGTTCGCCCCCCTGCAGATCGAGGGCGAGGAATGGCAGTTCTCGCCCATGGGCCTGGCGCAGGGCGGCGGCGGCCTGAGCCTGCGCAGCCGCGACCTTCTCAAACTGGGCCAGCTGTTGCTCGACGGCGGGAGGTGGAACGGGACCCAGGTCCTGCCCGAGGCGTGGACCCAGGCGATGACGACTCCGCATGCGAGCGTCGATCCCCAGCGCGGCGACTATGGCTATCTGACCTGGCTGCCGACCTACACGGTCGCCGGCAGGCCCCTGAAGGCCTTCGCCATGGCCGGGACCGGAGGCAACAAGGTCGTGGTCGTGCCGGAGCTCAACGCCGTCGTCGTCGTCACCACCACCAACTATGACGTCCGCAATCCGCACGGCCTGGCGGACGCCCTGATCGCAAACCACGCCCTGGCGGCGCTGCTCTGATCCCCCTCAGCCCGTGATGATCGTGCTCGGCATGACGATGCGGCGTTCGCATTCGGCGTAGTCGACGGCGTCGCGGGTGTAGGTCTCAAGCCGGCGCAAATAGGCGTTGATCTGGTCCACGTGGGTCGAGAACTGACCCTGGTAGCGGATCATGGCCGCCTCGTACTCGCGCAGGACGTTGTTGCGGCAGGTATGCGTTCCGCGCGCCTCGTTGACGCAGCCCGGCACGGGCGGGCGGCTCGGCTTGACCGGGCGCTCGATGGCCGGCGGCGTCGGCGCGGTGCAGACCGCGGGCGCGGCCTCCTGGGCGACAGCCGCCCCCGCGACAAGGAAGGCGGCCGACAGGCCGACGATGGTCTTGATCATGCTGGATCCCCCGAATCTGGAGCTCAGCTTCGCATCCGGCACCGGGAGATCAAACACCGCCGTTCGTCCCCGCGGACCGCATCCCGTCCCTGCGCCGTTGAATGCGAGACCGCCACCCGCCGTGATGGCGGCATGTCCATCTACCCTCTCCTCCTCGCCGTTCACATCGCCGCCGGACTCGGCACGGTCGTCGTCGGCGCGGCCCCGGTCCTGACCCGCAAGGGCTCGCGCCTGCACCGCTGGACAGGACGAGCCTTCGCCGTCCTGATGGCGATCCTGCTGGTCTGCGCCTGGGCGATGACCGCCCTGAAGATGAACAGTTATCTGCTGGCCCTGTCGGCCTCGGCGACCCTGACCCTGTTCTCGGGCCTGCGGGTGCTGGGGCGCAAACGTCCGGATCTGCAGCGCACGGACCGGGCGACGGCGCTGGACTGGATCGTGACCCTGGCGCTGGCCAGCGTGGGCCTGATCATCCTGGCCCTGGTCCTGACGGGCCGAAGCAGCGGGCCGCCCGTCCTCTCCATCGCCCTGGTCTATGCCGCGTTCAGCATGGGCGGCTGGGACGCGTGGCGCTTCCTGCGCCCGACCGACTGGCCCTTCAGTCCCGAGTTGTGGCGGTATGAGCATCTGTGGAAGATGCTTGGCGCATACTCGGCGGTGCTGAGCGCCTTCTCGGGAAATTTCCTGAGGTTCCTGCCCCCGCCCTGGAGCGCCCTTTGGCCGACGCTGCTGTTCCAGACCCTGACCGTGATCTGGATCGCCGGGTTGGTCCTGCAGCGCCGACGCCGGCCGGCAGCCGCCTGATGCGCGGCCTGCGCCGCATCCCGTTCGGGGTCGGACTGGGCCTTTTCGCGGCCTACAGCTATGCGGCGACCACGGCGTCGGCGGCGTGGTTCGTGCGCCGGGACCATGGCGCCGACCTGCCGACATCGCTGCTTTGGGCGGGACTGCTGTATGCTCCGAACGTCGTGACGGGGCTGATGGTCTGGGCCGTGCTGCGGCGGTTCGGGGCCGAGTGGCGGGCGATGGGCGTACTGACCGCCCTGGCGCCGCCCATGGTCGTCTCGGCGGCCCTGGCGATGACCGGCGCGGATGGAGCCATGCGCGGCGCGGGCTGGTCCGTCGCCGAGATCATGGCGCGGAGCATCGACCGGCTGCCGGTCTCCATCCTGCTGTACACCGCCATCGGCGCGGCTGGCCTGGCGGCGGCGCACTGGCGCCGGGCGATCCGGCAGCGGGCCGAGATGGAAGCGCTGTCGGCGGCCCTGGCCGAGGCCCGGCGCGCCCAGTCCGATCCCGCAGCCCCGTCATCGGAGCGGCTGATGGTCGGGGTGGGCCGGGGCCGGGTTCCGGTAGCGGTCCCGGAGATCGAATGGATCGCCTCGGCGGGCAACTACGCCGTCGTCCATTGGCGCGATCGCGAAGGCCTATTGCGCGAGACCCTGCAGGCGCTGGAGACGCGTCTGGCCCCGCGCGGCTTCGCCCGCAGCCACCGGTCGACGCTGGTCAATCTTGCGAGGGCGCGTGAGTTGAAGCCGCTGGCGGACGGCGCGTGGCGGGTCACGCTGGACAGCGGCGCGGAGCTGGTGGTCAGCCGGTCTTACAGAGACGGGTTCCTGGCGCGACTGGGAGGTTCGGCGGCGGTAGAGGTTTCGCCCTCGGAACCTTCCGCCGTTCGGTCTTCACTGATCGGGCGAACGGGTTCGGGTAGGACCGGCGGCGTCGTTTCAGACATATAGGTCAGATAGTCACCCCAGATGTCGCGAGTCCGTCGCCACGTCGCGTCCGTCAGACACGTCGCGTAGAACAGCCCGCCGATCGTGCCGCCGCTGCCGTCCGGAAGCCAGACGGCGCAGTGGCTTTCAGCATAGGCTTTCCAATCCCGCTGGGACTTCGTCAGCCAGTGCACCTGACGGGTTCTCGGGCCGTACTTGACCGACTCCGCGTCATTGTCCCGCGCCCGCTTCATCGCGGCCGAGAAATACCGCTGCATGCGGGCTTCTTCCTGGGCCAGATCGTCGCCGGCGCAGGCCTTGATCGACGGCATCGAGCCGTCGCTCCGATCACACTCATGAGACGGCCCCGCGGCCGGCCGCGCGTCTTCTGAATCACAGGCGCACAGGCCGACGCAGAGCAAGCCCGCGGCGATCAAAACAACGGGCTTCATGGCGGAGGTTCCGGTTGGATGGCTCAGCCTATCCCAAGCCTTAAAACCGTCCAGCCTACTTCTTCGGCGCGTGTTTCTGCCCCGTCCGGATCCGACCCGAACGCGAGACCTGACGCGCTCCGCCGCGCGCGCCCTTCTGGACGGCGATGGACGAGCCGGCCTTCTTGGACGAGCTGGCCTTCACGCCCGAGACGACCTTGGGCTGATGCTTGCGGGTCTTCTTCTGCTCCAGCGCCTTGCCGGGCAGATTGGACAGCATCTCGGCCTTCTCGGCCTTCTTGATCACCCGGCGCGGCGCGGTCTTGGCGTCGCCCTTGTAGCGTTCCGGACCCGACTTGGAACCGCCCTCGGCATAGGGGTTGTCGCCGCTGGACTTGACGATCAGGCGGATCGGCGTGCCCGGCAGGTCGAAGCTCTCGCGGATCGAGTTGACCAGGTAGCGCTTGTACTGCTCCGGCATCGACTCGGCGCGGCTGGCCATCAGCACGAAGGTGGGCGGACGGGCCTTGGTCTGGGCGATGTATTTGGGCTTGATGCGCTTGCCGTCGACGGCGGGCGGCGGGTGCCGCTGGGTGGCCATGGACAGCCAGGTGTTCAGGTCCTTGGTCTTCACCTTCACCGACCAGGTGTCATAGGCCTGGATCACGGCGGGCATCAGGCGCTCGACGCCCCGGCCCGAATGGGACGACAGAACGACGAACGGCGTGCCCTTCAGCTGGGGCAGCTTGTCCTCGGCCATGCTCTTCAGCTTGGCCATGCGCGCCTGGGGCTCTTCCTCGAGGTCCCACTTGGACGCGACGTAGATCAGCGCCCGGCCCTCGCGCTCGACCAGGTCGGCCAGCTGCAGGTCCTGGATGTCGAAGGCGTTGTCCTTGTCCATCATCAGGATGACCACCTCGGCGAAGGTGATGGCCCGGATGGTGTCGGCGACCGACAGCTTCTCCAGCTTCTCCTGCACCCGCGCCTTGCGGCGCATGCCGGCGGTGTCGACGAAGCGGATCGGACGGCCTTCCCACTCCCAGTCGACCGAGATGGAGTCGCGGGTGATGCCGGCTTCCGGTCCGACCAGCAGGCGGTCCTCGCCCAGCAGGCGGTTCACCAGCGTCGACTTGCCCGCATTCGGGCGACCGATCACGGCGATGCGGATCGGCTTGTCGGCCTCCTCGACCTCTTCGATGAAGATGTCGGCCGAAGCGGCCAGAATGGCCTGGAACAGATCCGCCATGCCCTCGCCGTGCTCGGCGGAGATAGCGACCGGCTCGCCGAAGCCCAGGGCGTGGGCCTCGCCGACGCCGCCGCCGCTCTCGCGGCTCTCGGCCTTGTTGGCCAGCAGGATGATCGGCTTGTGCACCTTGCGCAGCCGGTCGGCGAAGATGCGGTCCAGCGAGGTCACGCCCTCACGGGCGTCCATCATGAACAGGATCAGCTCGGCGTCCTCGATGGCCGCTTCCGTCTGCTCGCGCATCCGGGCCTCGAGGCTGTCGTCGGTGACGTCCTCATAGCCGGCGGTGTCGATCAGCGTCAGATCCATGTCGCCGATGTTGCCGTCCGCATAGCGGCGGTCGCGGGTCACGCCCGGGCGATCGTCCACAAGCGCCAGGCGCTTGCCGACGAGGCGGTTGAATAGTGTCGACTTGCCCACGTTGGGGCGGCCGACGATGGCGACTTTGAGAGCCATGTCGGCCTTCTAACGCAGTTTGGGGGTTTCCGTCAGCGAATGCTGACGACGTCGCCCCGGTCGGTGAGCACATAGACCGAGCCGTTGTAGGCGGCCGGAGCGATGAAGGCGGCGCCGCCGAGCTTGAGCGTCGCGGTCTGCAGGCCCGTCTTCGGATCCAGGGCGACCAGTTCGCCCTCGGAATTGACCAACAGCAGGCGGTTGGACGCCAGCAGCGGGCCCGACCACGCCGGAGTCACGGTCCGATCCCAGAAGCCGAGGAAGCCGCCTTCCTGGTGGACGCGGCCCTCGTTGAGGTTGCGGGTCCAGTAGACCTGGCCGCTGTCGCGGTTGACCACGGTCAGTTCGCCGGTCTTGGACACGATATAGACCACATCGCCGACCGGCAGGGGCGCATTGACGCCCGCGATCGGCAGTTGCCACTTCGGCTGACCCGAACGGATGTCCATGGCCGACAGCACGCCGGAGTGGGCGACGGCGTAGACGATGCCGCGGCTGATCACGGGGCGGCCGGCGATGTCGCGGATTTCCGACAGGGCGCTGGTGCGGCTGGTGCGCGACAGGGTCTGGGTCCAGAGCGACTGGCCGGTGGAGGCGCGCAGGGCGCTGACTTCGCCCGAGGAGAAGGGCGCGATCACCGTGTCGCCGGTCACCGCCGGGCTGGAGGCGCGCATGATGCGGGCCGGCTCGGGGATGCCGCGGTAGGCCCAGTTCTGGTGGCCCGTGGCCGCGTCAAACGCCAGCATCTGGTTTTCGACATCGACGACGAAGACGCGGTTGCCCGCCACCGTCGGCGCGCCGTGGATCGGCACGTCGACCGGAGTGGTCCACAGCACGGCGCCCGACGCCTGATCCAGCGCGGTGATGGTGCGATAGCCCGAGGCGACGAAGACCTTGCCGCCGCCCACGGCGACGCCGCCGCCGAAACCGCCGCCGGTCGAGGACCCGCCGATACCGAAGAAGCCGCGACGGCCCTCGCGCTCGTCAGGCTTGATGTTGGCCTTCCAGGCGACCGCGCCGGTGGCGGCGTCCAGCGCCGACACCGTGGCTTCGCCGTCCAGGACGAAAATGCGGCCGCTGTCGGCCACGATCGGCGCCATGACCTGACGGGTGCGTCCAGAACCCGCGCCGATGCCCCGGCGCCAGGCGACGGTGAAATCGACGGCGCCGATCACGTGTTCGACCGAATTGTCGGCCGACCCGCCCGGCTGGGTCCAGGCGACCGCGGCCTGCGGACCCGGGATGAAGAAGTCACGGCCCGACAGCGCGGCCGAGGGAGCCAGCTGTTGCTCGAACTCCAGCACCGAGATGCGCTGGCCTTCCGTGGCGGTGGCGCCGGGAGCCTCCTTGCCGCCGAGGCCGAACGGCAGCGAACGACGCACGGTGCCGCACGAGGCGACGGTCAGGGCGAGCCCGCACAGCAGGGCGACTTTAAGCACACGATTCATGGCGAACGTCCTGGAGGCCGGGATCACGGGCGGGCCGGAGCGGCGGGCTGTGGGGTTGCAGGCTGCGGCGCGGCCGGAGCAGCGGCGGCGGCGGCGGCGGCGGGACCGGCGGCGGCCGCGGCGGCCTGGGCGGTCGCCATCTGGCGGACGATCGCCTGGATGTTGGCGGCTCCACCCGATTCGATCGCGTCGAGGGCGAGCTGGGCGCGGCGGCTGACCACCTGAGGGGTGTCGAGGTCGTTCTTCAGGATCGCCAGCGCGTCCTTGGCCTCATTGACCTTGCCGTGTTGCAGCAGGGCCAGGGCCTCAGCTTCCTGGGCGAAGGCGCGGAACGGGCGCTTCTCGCCGGTCAGCGCCTTGGCGCGGGCCTGGATCTGTTCCAGCGTCTCGGTGTCCATGGCCAGCAGCAGCGCCTTGAAGGCGGCGGCGTCGGCGATCAGCGGATCACGCGAGGCCTTGGCGGCCTCGTCCATGAGGGTCAGGGCCTCGGCGTCGCGGCCGGCGTCCAGGGCGATGCCCGCCCGGTGCTGCAGGGCCAGGCCCTTGTAGGCTCCATTGCCCTCCTTCGCCGCCTGGGCGAAGGCGGCGTCGGCGCCGACCGGGTTGTTGGCCTGCATGGCTTCGAGGCCGCGCTCATAGGCGACCGAGGCCTTGTCGGCCTTGGACGTTTCCATCGACTGCCAGCCCCACCAGGACAGGGCGGCGATCAGGGCGACCAGAAGAACGCCGCCCATGACGGGCAGCCAGGTGCGGGCGAGACGCTTGTAGCGTTCGGAGCGAAGCTCCTCCTCGACCTGCTCGAAGACATCAGACACGGAACAGTCGCCCCCAGAAAACGGCGATCAGAGCCGTTGAATTTCAATCCGGCCGGACCCTAGAGGGTCAGCACGGCCCCCGCAACGCAGCCTTCACTGCGAAACCGGCTTTTTCGAGAAGTAGGTCTCGACTTCGGCAGGAAAACGGCGGGTCCGGACGTCCTTCGCATAGGCCTCGACAGCGCGGTCGATCTCGCCGCGCAGATCGGCGTAGCGGCGGACGAATTTCGGCGTCCAGTCGAACAGGCCCAGCATGTCGGGCACGACGAGGATCTGACCGTCGCAGGCCGCAGAGGCGCCGATCCCGATTGTGGGCTTGTCGATGGCTTCGGTGATGTCGCGGGCCAGCCCTTCGGCCACGCCCTCGATGACCACGGCGAAGGCCCCGGCGTCGGCGGTGGCCTCGGCCTCGGCGATCACCCGCAGGCGCTCCTCCTCGGTCTTGCCCTTGGCCTTGAAGGCGCCATCGGTCAGCACGGCCTGGGGCCGCAGGCCGACGTGGCCCATCACCGGAATGCCGCGCTGGACCAGATAGGCGATGGTCTCCGCCACCGTGGGTCCGCTTTCCAGCTTCACGCCCTGGGCGCCCGTTTCCTTCATGACGCGGGCGCAGTTCTCGTAGGCCTGCTCCTTGGCGCCCTCATAGCTGCCGAACGGCATGTCGATGACGACCATGGCCCGCTTCGAGCCGCGCATGACCGCCTGGCCGTGCAGGATCATCATCTCCAGCGTGACGCCGACGGTGTTGGGCATGCCGTGGACCACCATGCCGACGCTGTCGCCGACCAGCAGGACGTCGCAGTGGGCGTCGAGGATTTCCGCGGTCGGGGCGTCGTATGCGGTCAGGCAGACCAGCGGCTCGCCGCCCTTGCGGGCCCGGATGTCCGGCGCGGCGAGGCGGCGGACGTTTTCCTGCTTCTGGCTGGACATGGGAGAGGCTCCGGTTCGGGGAGCCCCTAGATAGGCTCCCCGAGCGGAACCGTCACGTCACACTTCCTGCGACAGACGAACCACGCCCGCGGCGGCCGCGGCGATCAGGGCCCCGGCGGCGATCCAGAACATCTGCATGCCGCTCATGGAGCCGAACGCCAGATTGCCGAGGCCGGCCTGGTCGAGGCCGGACTGGATCGCCGTCTGGGCGTTGAAGGAGACCGCCTCAAGTCCCTGCATGCCGGTCGCCGCCGAGCCGCCGCCTTCGCCCAGATTGACGTTGACCGAGACCACTTCGCGAACGGCCACCACGGCGCCGACCAGGCCGGCCAGGCCCAGGACGACGACCCGCAGGCGCGAGCCCTTCTGCATCCGTTGTTCCACCTGGGCCGTGAACAGAGCGGCGTCAGGCATCGTCGGCGTCCGGGCGAACAGACGCTCGATCGCGGGATCGAACTCATCAGCCGACATGCTGTGTTCTCCCCAGGGTTTGAGCGGGTTGGAGCCGCGCGCGGAGTTTATCCAGACCACGTTTGACATGAGACTTCACCGTACCGAGTGGCAAATTCAGGGCCGTCGCGATCTCCGGATGGGCCATTCCCGCGCCGTGGCACAGGGAGACGCACAACCGTTCCGGCTCGCTCAGGGTCTTGAGGGCTTCGTCGAGGTCCATCAGGCCTCCCGGATCGGGCGCAGTGACGGTCTCTTCCGTTTCAAGTTCAGCGACATACCGGGCCTCCTTGGCGACACGCTTGAGGTAGAGGCGCGCCGCGATCCGCTTCACCCAGGCGGCGAAGGTGCCGTCGCCGCGAAACTCCGAACAGCGTTCGAAGGCCTGAATGAAGGCGTCCTGCGCCACGTCGTCCGCCAGCGAGGGCTGAGCCCCCATCCGGCGCAGCAGGGCGCGGACGGCGGAGCCGTGCCGGCGAACGAGTTCGCCGAACTCCTGACGCCCGCCCGCCGCCGCGAGGGCGGCGAGCTCGACGTCATGTCGGTCGACCAGGGCTTGGGCCATGTGTTTTCCCCCGTCCCGAGCCGGATCAGTCCCTGTTCTTGTTGAAGAAGCTCAGGGCGATGAAGGCCAGGCCGATGGTGATCGGGATGGCGGAGATGCCCAGCATGCCCGTATCAAAGTGATTGCCGTCCCAGTCGTCGCCGAAGCCGCCTCCAGTGATCGCGCCGAAGGCGGCGATGCCGATGCCGACGGCCAGCCAGATGATGCCGCGGCGAATGTCCTTGGTGCGCGACGGCAGGTTCTTCGAGACGTCCTTGGTCATCGCCTCGATGACTTCGGGCGGCATGTCCTGCCCCTTGTCGATCGCGTGGCGCAGGGTCTCCTGCATCTCGCGACGCTCACGGCTCCTGAGCCAGGTCGGACCCACGACGATGGCGGTCAGCGTGCCGAAGACGGCGAAGATCGCGAAGATCGGAATGAAGTCTTCCATCGAATATCCCCTTTAATCCTTGTGGACCGAAGCGTGACGTTTCGGCCTTCTGAGAACAAGAGGCGCCGGGAAGCTCCTACAGATGCGAAGTTTCGGGTGAAACTTTCGTAAGGCTCATGAAACCGGTTACAAGGCCGCAAAAGGGAGAGGATTCGCCATGATCGACCGTCGCACCCTGCTGGCCGGACTGGCCGCCGTTCCGGCCGCGGCGGCCGTCACGGGCTGCGCCACCCTGCCCGCCCCCGGCGCATCGCGCCCGCTGAAGCTGGTCACCTTCAACATCTGGCACAATCAGGGCGACTGGGCCGCCCGGCAGCCCCTGCTGATCGAGGCCATCCGCGCCGCCGACCCTGACGTTATCGCCCTGCAGGAGGTGCTGGAGGACGCCAACGTCGGCCTGCCCAACCAGGCCCGGACGTTGGCCGACGCCCTGGGCGGCTACGAAATGCATTTCGTCTCCACCGACGCGGAAGGCGCCCCGCGTCGCTACGGCAACGCCATCCTCAGCCGCCTGCCGGTGCTGGCGCATGATTCGCGGAAGCTGGAACCGCTGGACGACTACCGCACCGCCCTGCGGGTGCGGGTCGATCTGGACGGCAAGACCATCGACATCGTCGACACCCATCTGGCCTGGCAGGCAGACGCCCAGGCGGTCCGGGCGCGCCAGATCGGCGACCTGCTGGGCTGGCTGCCGCACGACGGGACGCCGCTGATCGTCATGGGCGACTTCAACGCCGTGCAGGAGGACGCCGGGCTGAACGTGCTGACCGGCGACCGCTTCTTCAGCGCCCTGCCCCGCGGCGTGGTCCCGACGACCCTCAATCCGGCCAAGGGCCATCCGAACCGGGTGATCGACCACATCTTCGTCGAGGCGGCGCATTTCGCGCCCGGCGCATGGTCAGTGTTGGGGAATACGCCGGTGAACGGAGAGTATCCGTCAGATCACTTCGGCGTGGCGGCGACCGTCACCGTGCGCTGAAGCGCGCCGGTCAACCACAGGCCGACGCTCCCGGCGACCACGGCGCCGGCGAGGATGAAGGCCACCGGCTGGATCAGCGGGACCAGTTCCCACGACACGGTCTCCAGCAACGGATGCAGGACCCATAGGACCAGGCCGGTCACGACGGCCCACGGCAGCAGGGCCGCGACCGTCATCCAGGCGCGGCGCCGTGCGATCCGCCCCGCCACCTCGACCTCGAACGCATAGTCGCGCCGGGGTGGAGCCTCGGCGGCGAACAGGGTTGCGAGTTTCTGTTCAGGCGTCATCGGGACCTCCGAGCGCTTTCAGCAGGCGCGCCCGTCCGCGCGCAACATGGGACTTCACCGTGCCCAGAGGCAAGCCCAGCGCCTCCGAGGCCTCGCCATGCGACCAGCCGTCGCCCAGACACAGGGCCACGCAGGCGCGCACGTCCGCCGGCAGTTCGGCCATGGCGGCCTGGAGGGCCATCTTCTCCTCCGCCGATATGCCCGCCGGCGTCTCGACCGCCTCCAGCCAGCCCGAGTCGCGCGCCGCGCCGCGCCGGGCGCTGCGGATCCGGTCCTGCGCCTTGCGCCAGGCGATCCCGCAGAGCCAGGATCGTACGCCCGCCGGGTCCTTGAGGCTGCGCAACGACGCCCAGCCGGCGACAAAGGCCTCCTGGGCCACATCGTCCGCCTCGGCCCAGCCGCTGCCCAGGAAGCGGCGCAGGAAGGCCCGCACCGCCGCCTGATGCCGCTCGACAAGCCGCGAGAAGGCCGCGTCCGAACCGGCGAGCGCGCGGCTCACCAGTTCGGCGTCGGTCATGGCGTGCTGCACGGTTCAATGTCCCCCCGGCTCGCCCCCTCAACGATTCCGGCGACAGGTCAGGGCGCTGATCAGAGCCCAGATCGCCACCGCGCCCATGACGAAGGACACCACCGTGAAGGCGCCGCTGTCGCCATCCATATTGGTCAGATAGGAGGCCCCGAAGAAGCCGATGCTCAGGGCAGTGAACAGGCCGAACAGCGACCAGTAGTTGGTCGGCTGGCGATTGCCGGGCGATTTGCCGTCCCAGCCGTCCTCGTCCAGTGGACGCTGCAGCACCTTCAGCAGCGCCTCCGGCGGCTCCTGCCCCTTTTCGGCATAGGTCTTGAGCAGGTTCAGCGCGTCGCGCTGACGCCGGTAGCCGAGCAGGCTGTTGAACGCCCCCGCCAGCATGAAGCCGATCGGGAAGAGCAGCCACCAGAACTGGTAGAAGAAGTTTTCCATCGTCGTCATCCCCACTGGCGAAGGCCGTCCTCCGCGCTATTCATTCCGTAGTCGGCGCCGTTCCGCGTTGCGGATGCGCACGTCCGAAAATTACTTCATCCACAGCCGCAGGCTCGACACCGGCGCGTCTGCGGTCAAGGTAGGCGACCCACTCGCGCCAACGTGCGTTCCCGCAACCGCATCGTTACGGCCGCGTTGGCTGTCGCGACGTCAAACATCCCTCCCCCGGCCCGGAGTCCCGCCATGGTCCAGATCACCTATCGCATCGTCGAACACGACGGAGGCTGGGCCTACAAACTTGGGGACACCTATTCCGAAACCTACCCCGACCACGACTCGGCCCGCGCCGCCGCCGTGGCCGTGTCGCGCGAGCAAAAGGTGTCGGATGAGGACGCCTTCATCGAGTATGAAGACACCAACGGGCGCTGGATCACCGAACGGGCGGACGGGCATGACCGTCCTGACGCCGACGTCGAGGGCTGATCGGCCGCAACCGGTTGTGATCACTTCGGGGTAGGCGCGGCCCAGCATGGCCGTTAAGTCCTGCGCGAAATTTGATGGAACCGGTTACATGCATCACCGACTCGGCTCAGCACCGTCCCGTCGATGGCTTCTCGCCGGAGGCGCTCTTATGGCTGGAATGATGATGGCTCCCCGTATCGCTGCCGCTCAGGCGCAGGCAAATCTCTCCCGTGTCGACGCCCTGATCGCTCGCATGACGATCGAGGAAAAGGCCGGCCAACTGAACCTGATGAACGACCCGTTCCGCTGGCGGCCGGAGGGGGTCAACCCCGGCGACGCCCTGGACACGGACCAGTCCCAGACGGCCGCCGACATCCGCGCGGGCCGTATCGGCGCCCTGTTCAACGGCGTCGGCGCCGCGAGCACCCGCTATGTGCAGGACATGGCCGTGCGCGAGAGCCGGCTGGGCATCCCCCTGCTGTTCGCGGCCGACATCATCCATGGCCTGAAGACCACCTTCCCCGTGCCGCTGGGCGAGGCCGCCAGCTGGGACATGGACCTGGCCGAGCGCACCGCCCGCGCCGCGGCGGTCGAAGGCGGCGCTGCGGGCGTGCACCAGACCTACGCCCCCATGGTCGACGTGGCCCGCGACCAGCGCTGGGGCCGGGTCGTCGAGGGCGCCGGCGAGGACGTGCTGCTCAACAACATGTTCGCCGTGGCGCGGACCAAGGGCTTCCAGGGCGACGACCTGACCGCCTGGTCCTCGCTGCTGGCCACGCCCAAGCATTTTGCGGCCTACGGCGCCGCCGAAGCGGGCATGGACTACAACTCCACCGACATGAGCGAGCTGGCGCTGCGCTCCATCTACCTGCCGCCGTTCAAGGCCTCGCTCGATGCGGGCGCCCTGTCAGTGATGAGCGCCTTCAACGACCTGAACGGCGTGCCGACGAGCGGCAACAAATGGCTGTTGACCGACATTCTGCACGGCGAGTGGGGCTTCGCGGGCTTCGTGGTCTCCGACTACACCTCCGAGCAGGAGCTGGTGGCCCACGGCTACGCCGCCGACGGTCGCGACGCAGCGCGCCTGGCCCTGATGGCCGGCGTCGACATGTCGATGAAGAGCGGCCTGTTCCTCAAACACATCCCAGAACTGGTCCAGTCTGGCGACGTGCCGATCGAGCGCGTCGACCAGGCCGTGCGCCGGGTGCTGATGACCAAGGCCGCCCTGGGCCTGTTCGACGACCCCTATCGCGGCTCGGACGTGCGCACCGAGCGCCGCGTCACCGGCAGCCCGGAGCATCTGGCCCTCGCCCGTGAGGCCGGGCGCAAGTCGATCGTCATGCTGAAGAACGACGGCGGCGTCCTGCCCCTGCCCAAGACGGGCAAGCGCATCGCCCTGATCGGGCCGTTCGGGGCGGACAAGGCCGACATCTTCGGTCCGTGGTCGGTGTTCAAGGACACCCGTCTGGCCGTGTCGCTGGAGGACGGCGTGCGCGCCGCTCTCGGCGAGGACGCGACACTGACGGTGGTGAAGGGCTCGGATGTCGAGGCCCCGATCCCCGGCGGCATCGAGGCGGCGGTCACCGTCGCATCCGAGGCCGATGTGATCCTTCTGGCCGTCGGCGAGTCGAGCGAGATGTCGGCGGAATCCAAGTCGCGCGTCGACATCGGTATTCCCGCCGCCCAGCTGGCCCTGGCCGAGGCCGTCGCCGCCACGGGCAAGCCGGTGGTGGTCCTGCTGCGCAACGGGCGCGGCATGGAGCTGTCCGGCGCGATCCGCGACGCGCAGGCGATCCTGGTCACCTGGTTCCTGGGTTCGGAGACCGGCCACGCCGTCGCCGACGTGCTGTTCGGCGACCATGCCCCGGTCGGCCGCCTGCCGGTCAGCTTCCCCTACGCCTCGGGCCAGTCGCCCTTCTATTACGCCCACAAGTCGACCGGCCGCCCGTCGCGCCCGACCGACCGCGAGTTCACCTCGAAATTCCGCGAGGTCCCGCACGCGGCCCTCTATCCGTTCGGTCACGGCCTGAGCTACTCGCCGGTCAGCTATTCGCCGGTGAGCCTGTCGTCGCCGTCCGTGACCCGGGACGGGTCGGTCACAGCCTCGGTCACCCTGACCAACGGCGGCCGGCATGACGCCTCGGAAGTGGTGCAGCTCTACATCCGCGACCGCGTGGCCTCGATCACCCAGCCGGTGCGCCTGCTCAAGGCCTTCGAGCGGGTCACGGTCCCGGCGGGCGGCAGCGTGCAGGTTTCGATCCCCCTGCCCGCCTCGGACCTGTCATTCCTCGGCGCGGATCTGCGCCCGACCCTGGAGCCCGGCGTGTTCGACGTCTGGCTGGCCTCCAGCGCCCAGACGGGCGAGCCGGCGCAGCTCACGCTCGTCTAGCCGAATACGGCCGCATAGATCTCGGGCTTGAACCCCACGGTCGTGCGGCCGTCGACATCCAGCACCGGGCGTTTGATCATCGACGGATTGGCCAGCATCAGGCCGATGGCCTTGTCGGCGGTCAGGTCCGCCTTGTCCTCCGGCGGCAGAGCGCGGAAGGTCGTACCGGCGCGGTTCAGCACGATCTCCCAGCCGTGCGCCTCGACCCAGCCGCTCAACGTCTCACGGTCGATCCCGACCTTCTTGTAGTCGTGGAAGGCGTAGGCGACGCCGTGCTGGTCCAGCCAGACGCGCGCCTTCTTGACCGTGTCGCAGTTGGGAATGCCGTAGAGCGTCGGGATCATGGTCTGGCCTCAAGCGTTTCAGCCGGGTCTGCCGCAGCCCGCCCTGGCCCGCAAGGCCGCCAAGCTGGAGGCAGCGTCCAGGGGCTAGCCGCCGGGTGGGGACGTGACCGCCGGGGCCGGCGGCGGCTCGTCGGTCAGCTCGGCGGCGGGCGTGACCCAGGCCTCTCCGGCCGCGGCGCGCGACCGGCCCAGTTCGAAGGTGCGGGTCATCGAGGCGTGATCGAATTTCAGGCTGGAGGCCTCCGCGTCGGCCGGGATGGACGCCACCCGGAAGGTCACCCCATTGCGGGCCGCGAAGGCCGCGTTGGCCGCCAGGTGGGTGCGGGTGCTGGCCTTGCTCATGCTCTCGTAGGCGCGCGCCAGGATGGCCGACAGACGGCCGCGCACCACCTGGTTCGTACGACCGGTCTGGCCGTTGATCAGCACATAGATCGACGCCCGATCCGCGCCCGGCACCCGCTGGGCGCCCACCAGCAGGGTCTCGGGCACGCCCAGGAAGGGCATGTTGATGCCGCCGTCGGCGTGCATCTCCTCGACGATCTGGTCGCCCTGCAGGCCGGCGATCATCACCGGCGGAAACACGCCCGGGATGCTGGCCGACGCGATCAGCACCTCGCGGAACAGCACCAGGGCCTGCTCGTCTCCCTGGGTCGCCAGCTGTCCCATGTCCCAGACGATCGATTCCTGGCTGTCCAGATTGGTGGTCACGACCAGCAGCCGCCGTCCCTTGGCGTGCTCGGCGGCGATCTGGCGCAACAGCTCCGGCGTGACGTTCTGGTCGACCAGCCGCCGCAAAGGGGCGGCGCTGAACAAGCTCGGCCCCGTCAGCCCGGCCAGGGCGCGCGGGCTCAGCAGGCCGTCGGCGCCGCCATCGGTGTAGGCCGCGCGCAGCTCGTCGTCCCAGCCGGAGCCGAGGAAGGCGAAGGGCGCGGCCAGGGCGCCGGTGCTGATGCCGGTGACGATATCGAATTGCGGGCGAGTTCCCGTCTCGCTCCAGCCGACCAGCACGCCCGCACCGAAGGCCCCGTTGGCCCCGCCTCCGGACAGGGCGAGCACGGCTCCGGTGGCGTGGGGCGAGGCCAGCCGCTGGGTGAACAGGGCGATGAGTTCGTTGACCCGGACCTGATCCCCGGGCCGGATGCGCGGGTCGACGGTGTACGACAGCGGCGCATTGAGCGTCCGCACCGGCAGGGGCTCAAGCCGCGCCACGGCGCCGCAACCCGACAGCAGGAACGCCCCCATCAGCACGCCCGCCAGGGCTGGGCGCCACGCGGATGTCCGCCGCGGATCAACAGGGTCCTGGTTCATCTCTCTCTCCGCCACGCCCGATATTCGCCAACACAATCCGCAACCGCCACGGTTGTTGCGTGAAACCGAAAGGAACCGGCGTCCCTGCGGCAGCCTTCACAGTGTTCAGGTGCGCGTTAGACCACTTTGGAGAACAGTCCGTCTTCAGGACCAGCTCACGTCAATCTGATCGCTGGGTACTGGAGGGAACGAGGCGTCCATGACCCTGATCCTTCCCCCGTCCAGCCGCCCGCAACCTGTTGGCGGGCGCAGACGACCTACAAGGAAGGCCGCGAGGTGTGGCGCCGCTAAGGAAGACCTTCGTCGTGGAGGCGCTGGGCGGCGCACCCCTCGGCGAGGAAGTCCAACAGCAGGCGCACCGACGGCAACAGACCCCGCCGCGAGGGGAAGACCGCGTGGACGATCCAGCGCTTGGGCCGCCAGTCGGGGAAGAGGTCGATCAACCGTCCTTCCTCCAGGTCCCGCCCCACGGTGACCGTCGGCAGCAGGACGACGCCCACCCCCTGCAAGGCGCCCTCGTGCAGCATGTGCAGGTCGTCCGTCACCAGACGCGGCGCGTGGCGCACAGAGGCGGTCATTCCGTCCCTGTGGTGCAGGGCCCAGGTGTGATCGCGATTGGCCGGACCGAAGTCCAGACTGGGCCAGTCGGCCAGGTCCGCCGGACCGGACGGCGGCGGGAACCGCGCCATCAGTGTGGGCGAGGCCACCAGACGGTGCACGCTCTCATCCAGCTTGCGCATGACCAGGTCCGTCACCTCCAGCGGCGGCTCGCGCACGCGGATGGCCAGGTCGAAGCCCTCGCCGATGACGTCCACCCGGCGGCTGGTGCTGTGCAGATGCACCTCGACCTCGGGATAGAGGGCCATGAAGCCGGCGATCAGCGCGCCCATCTGATAGGTCAGCAGCCCCGGCACGCACGCTACGCGGATCACCCCGCGCGGCTGCGCCGTGACGTTGTCGATCACTGCCTGGGCCGCCTCGGCCTCGACCAGCATGGCCAGGCAGTGCTGATAATAGGCCTGACCGATCTCGGTGACCGAGAATTTGCGGGATGAGCGGTGGATCAGCCGCGCCCCCAGCTGGTCCTCCAGCGCGGCGATGCGACGGCTCAGCTTGGACTTCTGCATTCCCAGCGCCCGCGCGGCCGGGGCGAAGCCGCCGTGGTCCACCACCTGGACGAAGTAATAGAGGTCGTTGAGGTCCCGCATCGTTCTATTGATAGGACGCTCCGACGCGATTTCGCAATCTATCGCGGTCGGCGTTCCCGGATCATATCGGTCTCAACGCGGTCGGCCCGGTCCGATCGCTCCGAAGGAGACACGTCATGAAGAAGGTTCTGGGACGATACGGCAACGACCGCGGCCACTGGGTCGGCGACGGCTTTCCGGTGCGCTCACTGTTTTTCTATGACGCCGCGGGCAAGCAGGTCAGCCCCTTCCTGCTGCTCGACTACGCCGGTCCTCATAATTTCGAGCCGACCGACCAACGGCGCGGCGTCGGCCAACATCCCCACCGCGGCTTCGAGACCGTGACCATCGTCTATGACGGCGAGGTCGAGCACCGCGACTCTACGGGTCAGGGCGGCGTCATCGGCCCCGGCGACGTGCAGTGGATGACGGCGGGCGGCGGTATCCTGCACGAGGAGTTCCACTCGCCCGCCTTCGCGCGGACGGGCGGGCCATTCCGCATGGTGCAGTTGTGGGTCAACCTGCCGGCCAGGGACAAGATGACCCGGCCCGGTTACCAGTCGATCCTGAACGCCGACATTCCGACCGTCGCCCTGCCTGAGGGCGCGGGCACGGCCCGGATCATCGCCGGCGCCATGGACGCGGCCAAAGGCCCGGCCAGCACCTTCACCCCGATCAATGTCTGGGACGTGAGGCTGAACCGGGACGCCGAGACGACGCTGGACCTGCCCGAAGGCCATACCGCCATCGTCGTGGTCCTGTCGGGTCACGTCACGGTCAACGGCGACCAGCCGACCGGCGCCGCCGAGGCCCTGCTGCTGGATCGCAAGGGCGACAGCGTCACCCTGAGCGCCGACGCGGACACCGTTCTGCTGGTCCTGACCGGCGAGCCGATCGATGAACCCATCGTCGGCTACGGCCCGTTCGTGATGAACAGCGAGCAGGAAATCCGCCAGGCGATCACGGACTTCAACAGCGGCCGCTTCGGGGCCATTCCCGCCGTCGCCTGATCCCACCCTTGGCCCGGTCTTCGGACCGGGCCGCACCGTCCCAACAGAGAAGGGTCTCCGATGATTGAGATGATAATCGACCAGCGCCGCAAGGATCTCGGCGGGTTCGAGGTGGGCCGCGTCCTGCCCTATGCGAAGCGCCGCGCGGTCGGCCCCTTCGTCTTCTTCGACCATATGGGTCCGGTCGACATGCCCGCCGGCGTGCCCAAGACTGTGGACGTGCGCCCCCACCCTCACATCGGCATCTCGACCCTGACCTACCTCTTCTCCGGCGAGATCACCCACCGCGACAGCCTGGGCGTCCAGCAGGACATCCGTCCGGCCGAGGTCAACTGGATGACCGCCGGCAGCGGCGTGACCCACTCCGAACGCTTCGAGCGCGCCCGCCGCGAAGGCGCCCTGCTGGAAGGCATCCAGGCCTGGGTCGCCCTGCCCGACGGTCAGGAAGAGATCGCCCCCTCATTCCAGCACGTGCCCACCGCGGACCTGCCGATCTGGCGCGAGAATGGGGTCAAGGGTCGCTTGGCGGCAGGCGAGGCGATGGGCATGAAGGCCGGAGTCAGCACCTTCTCGCCCCTGCACTATCTGCATCTTGAGCTGGAGCCCGGCGCGCGCTTCCAGACCCCGACCGACCATTCCGAAAGCGCCGTCTATGTCGTCTCCGGCCTGATCGAGGTGGATGACGGCCGCCCGCTCGGCCATGGCCAGATGGCGGTGCTGGAGAAGGGCGTGGCCTCGGTTCTCCGCGCGCTGGAACCCTCGACCGTCATGGTGCTGGGGGGCGAGCCGGTCGGCGAACGCTTCATCGACTGGAATTTCGTCTCGTCGTCCAAGGACCGTATCGAGCAGGCCAAGGCCGACTGGCGCGCCGGACGAATGAAGCTGCCCGACATGGACGACCAGGAGTTCATCCCCCTGCCGCCCGAACCGGCGCCTCCCGCCAACCCCATGTCCTGATCGGAACCGTCCCATGGCCATCGCCCACGCCCGTATCGGAACCGCCCGCTACCTGACCTCGATCAGGACAGGCGGCGACCTGAAGCACACCCTGACCGCCGACGAGCCCGACCGTCTGGGCGGCGCCGACGCCGGTCCCGCCCCGTTCGACCTGCTGGTCTCGGCGCTCGGCGCCTGCACCGCCATCACCCTGACCATGTACGCCGAGAAGAAGGGCTGGCCGCTGGAGGGACTGGACGTCCGTCTGGAATATCTGGGCGGCGAGACCCCGCCGCGCATCGAGCGGATACTGGTTCCCGCCGGTCCGCTGGACGACGCCCAGCGCGCGCGCCTCGCCGACGTCGCCGAACGCACCCCGGTGACGCTGGCGATCAAGAACGGCGTGCCGGTGCACACCACCCTGCGATCCGACTGAAAAGCCGGAGGCGTCAGGCGGTCGGAATCCACCGGCGATCTTCGAGCAGCCCGAGGATCCGGTCGGCGGCCGCTTCGGGTGTGAGCGCGAGTGTATCGACGACCAGGTCCGGATCGGACGGCGGTTCGTAGGACGAGCCGACGCCGGTGAGGTCGACGATGACGCCCGCGTCGGCCCGGGCGTACAGGCCTTTGGGGTCGCGCGCGCGGCAAGCGTCCAGAGGCGCGTCGACGAAGATTTCGAGGAAACCGTTCGTGGGCAGACGGTCACGAACGGCCCGGCGCGCGGTGATGCTGGGCGAAACGAAGGCGCACAGACTGATGACGCCGCCCTCAGCGAACAGGCGCGCCACTTCGCCGGCGCGGCGGACGTTCTCGGCCCGGTCCTCCGGCGAGAAACCAAGATCCCGGTTCAGACCGTGGCGCAGATTGTCTCCGTCCAGCAGGACCGTCCGTATGCCCCGCCCGTGGAGCTTGCGCTCCAGGGCCGTGGCGATGGTCGACTTGCCCGAACCAGGCAGTCCGGTCAGCCAGATCGCACCGCCCTCGTGACCGTTCAGGCGGGACCGATCGCGCCGCGAGACGGCTTCGGCGGTGGGATAGATGTGTCCGGCCTGGCCCAGCGCGACCCGCGCCACCCCGGCCGCCGCGACGGCGCCGGTCTCCCGGTCGATCAGGACGAAGGCTCCCATTGCGGGATCGTCCGTAAACGGATCGAAAGCGATCGGCGACGACAGCGTCAGTTCCGCGGCGGCGATCTCGTTCAGGTTCAGCCCCGCATTGTCGCCCGCTTCGGCCTCGGCCAGCACGACCTTGACCGGCGAGATCCGGCCTCCGATGCGGATCCTGTAGGCGCGATCGGACGCAAAGGGCCGGTCGCCCATCCACAGCAGGCTGGCCGAGAACCGGTCCACCGAGGTCGGCCGGGCGTGCGGCAGCGCCAGGACATCGCCCCGGGCCACGTCGACCTCTTCCTTCAGCACCACGGTCACCGCGTCGCCGGCCTCGGCCGAGGTCCGGTCGCCTTCCCAAGTCACGATGCGCGCGACGGTCGCCGTCTTGCCTGACGGACTGACCACGATCTGGTCGCCGGCGCGGACCCGCCCGGAGGCCACCGTTCCCGCATAGCCGCGGAAGGTGTGGTCGGGGCGATTGACGTACTGCACCAGGAAGCGGAGCGGCCGCGACACGCGGTTGTCCTCGACCGGCAAGCCCTCGAGCGCCTCGATCAGCGTCGGCCCCTCGAACCACGACAGTTCAGGCGAGCGACGGACGACATTGTCGCCCTGCCGCGCGCTGATCGGCACGGCGGCGACGGACCGGAAGGCCAACCCCGCCGCAAAGGCGGCGTAGTCGGAGGCGATGGCTTCGAAAACCGAGCGGTCGTAGTCGACCAGATCGATCTTGTTCACCGCCAGGATGACGTGCCGGATTCCGAACAGGGAGACGATGCGGCTGTGGCGCTCGGTCTGGGCCGTGACGCCCCGGGTCGCATCGACCAGAATGACGGCCGCGTCGCACCCGGACGCGCCGGTCGCCATGTTGCGGGTGTACTGCTCATGACCGGGGGTGTCGGCCACGATGAAATTGCGGCGCGCCGTCGAGAAATAGCGATGGGCCACGTCGATGGTGATGCCCTGTTCGCGTTCCGCCTCAAGGCCGTCCAGCAGCAGTGCGAAATCCAGGGCGTCGCCCGCCGTGCCGAAGCGGCGGCTGTCGCGCTCAAGCGCGGCGAGCTGATCGTCCGCGACCTGGCCGGTGTCATGCAGCAGGCGGCCGATCAGGGTGGACTTGCCGTCATCGACCGAGCCGCAGGTCAGGAACCGCAGATGGTCGCGGGCCGCGGGGTCGGGAACGGTCCCGGACAGGGGCACGATTTCACCGTCCATCAGAAATAGCCCTCGCGCTTCTTGCGCTCCATCGAGGCGGTCTCGTCCGCGTCGATCAGCCGGCCCTGACGCTCGGAGGCGCGGCTGGACCTCAGTTCCGCGATGACGGAATCGATATCATCGGCGTCCGACTCGACAGCCGCCGAGAGCGGGTAGCAGCCGAGCGAACGGAAGCGCACGCGGCGCAGACGCGGAACCTCGCCGGCCCGCAACGGCAGGCGTTCATCGTCGCGCACGATCAGCGCGCCGTCGCGCTCGACGACCGGCCGTAGGGCGGAAAAATAGAGCGGCACGACCGGGATGGCCTCGATCCGCGTGTATTCCCAGACGTCGAGCTCGGTCCAGTTCGATAGGGGGAAGACCCGCAGGGATTCGCCGGGCTGGAGGGCTGAGTTCCACAGCTTCCAAAGCTCGGGTTTCTGACGACGCGGATCCCAGGTGTGGTCGGGGCCGCGCACCGAGAAGATGCGTTCCTTGGCGCGACTCTTCTCCTCGTCACGCCGGGCGCCGCCGAAGGCCACGTCGAAGCCGTGCTGGTCCAGCGCCTGCTTGAGGGCGTCGGTCTTCATGACCTGAGTGTGCAGCGACGAGCCCGAGGCGACGGGACTGACGCCGCGCTTCACGCCGTCCTGGTTGATGTGGACGATCAGGCGGGCGCCGTAGGTTTCGGCGACCGTATCGCGATGCCGGATCATGTCGCGGAACTTCCAGGTCGTATCGACGTGGAGCAGCGGGAACGGCGGCGGAGCCGGATAGAAGGCCTTGGCGGCGAGGTGCAGCAGCACGCCGGAGTCCTTTCCGATCGAATACAGCATCACCGGATTGCGCGCGGTGGCGGCGACCTCCCGGAAGATCTCGATGGCTTCCGCTTCCAGACGCCGCAGGTGGGGCGACAGCCGCCCGATCGGCGCCACGGGCGCGGTCGGCGTATCGGAAGGACGGACGAGTGGTGCGGCAAGGGTCATGGAAGCCTCGTGGATGCCTTACCCAAACTCCACCCGCGCGGCTCAGGTCGAACGATTTGATCTGGGTGAAGTCGATAGATTTTCTTACAGGTCACCCGACGAAGGCCCGCTCCAAGACATAGTCGCCGGGGGCCGCGTTCGAACCTTCCGTGAAACCCGCCCGCTCCAGCAGGGTCGCCACGTCGCGGATCATGGCCGTCGATCCGCACAGCATCGCGCGGTCGGTCACGGGGTCGAATCCGGAGCCGAGATCCAGATCGGAGAACAGGGCGCCGTCCTCGATCCGACGGGTGATCCGTCCTGGCCGATCGAACGGTTCGCGCGTGACGGTGGGGTAGTAGAGCAGCCGTCCCAGGGCGAGGTCGCCGATCAGAGGATCTTCGAAGACATCGCGTGTCAGGAAGGTCCGATAGGCCAGGTCCTGCACCTGCCGGACGGTGTGGGTCACGACGACCTGGTCGAACCGCGCCCAGGTCTCCGGATCGCGCAGTACGCTCACCCAGGGGGCCAGTCCGGTCCCGCTGGCGATCAGGAACAGTCGCCGACCGGGGGTCAGGGCGTCCAGCACCAGGGTGCCCGTGGGCTTTTTGCCCAGCAGGATGCCATCTCCAGCGGCCAGCCGGCCGAGCCGCGACGTCAGCGGGCCGTCCGGAACCTGGATGGAGAAGAACTCAAGCTCGTCCGACCAGCCTGGACTGGCGATCGAATAGGCCCGGAGCGTCGGCTTGCCCGCGCCGTCTTCAGCCGGGAGCCCCAGCATGACGAACTCGCCCGAGCGGAACCGGAAGCTCTCGGGCCGCTCGACGGCGAAGCTGAACAACCGGTCGGTCCAGCGCCGCGTCCACAGGATGCGGGGCTCGTGCCAGGCGGAGTCCTGGGCGGCGGGACGGACGGGCGCAAGGGTTTCGGTCATGGCGATCCTTCAGGCAGGACCTCGCCCATAGGAGACTGCGCCGCCGCAGCGCGAACGACTTCTTCTGCCGCCATCGGGCAGAAAAACTGCGACCGTCCTAGAGCTGATCCAGGCCGGTGTCGTGGAACGCCGCCTGCTTCTTCAGCCAATCCGTGAAGGCCTTGGCGCTCGGGGACAACGGCCGATCCTTCGGATGCACCACGTGATAGGCGAAGCCGACGACAGCGCCGCCGTCGTGGAAAGGCGCGATCAGGCGTCCCGCCGCCAGGTCCGCCTGGGCCAGGGTGCGCTTGGCCAGGGCGACGCCGCGGCCCGCGACCGCCGCCTCGATCAGCATGGCGGATTGGTTGAACCGGGAGCCCCGCCGAGCGTCGCCGTGGCGAACCCCGCGCGCCATCAGCCACATCGGCCAGTCCGGCCGACCGGGATCCCCGTCGCCCGACATGTCGTGCAGCAGCACATGATGCGCCAGGTCCGCCGGCGTCCGGATCGCGTTCGGCCGCTGCATCAGCGAGGGCGCGCAGACCGGAAGGACGCTCTCGATCAGCAACCTTTCTGAAATGTGGCCTGGATAATCCCCAGGGCCGTAGCGGATCGCCAGATCGACCTGACCCTGATCAAAGGCGACCGGCTCCATGTCCGCCGAGACCCAGACCTCGATCTCGGGATGAAGCGCGTGGAAGTCGTCCATGCGGGGCATCAGCCATTTGGAGGCGAACGAAGGCGCGACGCTGATCGAGACCTGGCGGCGGCGCGGCGGTTCCCGCATCAGGGCCGAGGCGTCGCGCAGCCGGTCCAGCCCCTCGGCCACCAGCGGCGCCGACGAGCGGCCCAGGTCGGTCAGTTGCAGCCCCTTGGCTTCGCGCTTGAACAGCGGAGCGCGAATGATCTCCTCGAGCTGCCGGATCTGCTGGCTGACGGCGCCGGGGGTGACCGCCAACTCCTCCGCCGCGCGCGAGAAGCTCAGGTGCCGGGCGGCGCTTTCGAAGACGCGCAGGGCGTTCAGGGGTAACAGGGTTCGGGCCATCGCTGATAGAAAACCTAATAGATCGACAAAGACAATCTCGTTTGTTGCGCATCACCGCCGGACCTAGGGCTGGGGTGGAAGCTCGGCCGTCAGAGAGCCGTGAAATGATCCGATGCGCGTATTCCTCGCCTCCATTCCCCTGCCGGGGACCTCGATTGTCCTGATTGGCGCGGGCGACGCCGCCGCCGCCAAGGCGCGGCTGTTTGACGGCTCCGGGGCGAAGCTGCGCTGGTTCGCGGGACCGACCGCGGAGCCTGACGAGACGTGGATCGCGCGCTGGCCGGAGGCGGCGGACCTGTCCGGCGCCAGACTGATCTTCATCGCCGTCGCCGATCCGGCGCAGTCGCGCGCCCTTGCCGAGCTGGCGCGGGCGTCCGGCGCCCAGGTCAATGTCGTGGACCAGCCCGGATTGAGCGACTTCCACACCCCCGCCCTGATCGACCGGGACGGGGTGGTGGTCGGGATCGCCACCGGCGGTGCGGCGCCGGTGCTGGCCCGCGAAGTGCGCGCGCGCGTCGAAGCGGCCCTGCCCCAGGGACTGGATCGCCTGGCCCGTCTGGCCGAAGGCCTGCGCGAAACAGTGATGGCGACCCTGCCGGACTTCATGGCCCGCCGCCGGTTCTGGGAGACCGCCTTCCGCGGCGCGCCCCGGGATCTGGCGCTGGCCGGCCGGACCGCTGAGGCGCGCCGCGAGATGCTACGCCTGCTGAACCGCCCAGAACAGCCGCAGGGGGTCGTGCATCTGGTCGGCGCCGGACCGGGCGATCCCGAGTTGTTGACGCTCAAGGCGCTGCGCGCGCTGCAGGACGCCGACATCGTCATCCACGACCGCCTGGCGCCGCCCGCTGTTCTGGACCGCGCGCGCCGCGATGCGCGCCGGATCTACGTCGGCAAGAGACGCGGCGAGCATTCCGTCCCGCAGGAACAGATCGCGGCGCTGATGATCGCTGAAGCGAAAGCCGGGCACCGCGTGGTGCGACTGAAGGGTGGCGATCCGTTCGTGTTCGGCCGCGGCGGCGAGGAGCTGGAGGCCGTGCGGGCCGCGGGGATCGAGGTCGTCGTCGTGCCGGGAATCACCGCCGCCCTGGGGTGCGCGGCGGCCGCGGGCATTCCGCTGACGCATCGCGACCAGGCGCAGGCCGTCAGCTTCGTGACCGCCGAGACCCGACCCGGCGGCGCCGGGCCCGACTGGACCGCCCTCGCCACCCCCAACCATACGCTCGCCGTCTATATGGGCGTAGCCGGAGCGGCGGCGGTGCAGGCCGGCCTGATCCAAGCCGGCCGGGCGCCGGACACGCCGGTCGCGGTGATCGAGAACGGGTCCCGGCCCGATCAGCGCGTCGTCACGGGCCGGCTCGACGACCTCGCCCGCCTGGTGGCCCGCGAGAAAGTCGTCAGCCCTGCCCTCCTGATCGTCGGTGAAGTCGCGGCCTGGGCACGTTCCGGCGCGACGGCGCGGGAGGTCGCGGCATGAAGATCGTGACCGCCAACCGCCTCTCCGACGGGCGGGTGATCTACGCCGATGCGTCGGGAGAACCCGTCGGGGCGCTCGACCAGGCCGGCCGGTTCGACGGCGAAGCCGCCGACCTCGCCCTGTCGCAGGCGGCGCTCCAGCCCGCGATCTACGTCAATCCCTATCTGGTCGAAGTCGATGACGGTCGCCCCTCAGGCCGCGACCGGTTCAAGGAGCTGATCCGCTCGAAGGGTCCCACCGTGGGCCACAGTCTGGAGCAGCTCTGATGTACCGCTACGACGAATTCGACACCGCCATTGTCCGCGAACGGATCGAGGAGTTCCGGGACCAGGTCTCGCGCCGGGTCTCGGGAGGCCTGACCGAGGACGAGTTCAAGCCCCTGCGCCTGATGAACGGCGTCTACCTGCAGCTGCACGCCTACATGCTGCGCGTCGCAGTGCCCTACGGGACCATGAACAGCGGCCAGCTGCGCCGTCTGGGCCACATCGCGCGGGTCTATGACAAGGGCTACGGCCATTTCACGACCCGCACCAACATCCAGTACAACTGGCCGGCGCTCAGCGACATTCCTGCGATCCTGTCGGAGCTGGCCGAGGTCGAGATGCACGCCATCCAGACGTCGGGGAACTGCATCCGCAACGTGACCACCGACGTCTTCGCCGGCTGCGCGGACGACGAGATCGAGGATCCCCGCCCGTGGTGCGAGATTCTGCGCCAGTGGTCGACCATCCATCCCGAATTCTCGTTCCTGCCGCGCAAGTTCAAGATCGCGGTGATCGCGGCCCCGAAGGATCGGGCCGCCATGCGCACCCACGACGTCGGCCTTCAGCTGATCCGGGGCGAGGACGGACAGGCGGCCTTCCGGGTGTTCGTGGGCGGCGGCCAGGGCCGGATCCCGCATATCGCGCAAGAGATCGCGCCGGCGGTGCCGGGCCGGGACCTGCTGGCCTATCTCACGGCCATTCTCCGCGCCTGGAACCTGCTGGGCCGCCGCGACAACATCCACAAGGCCCGGATCAAGATCCTGGTGGCCGCCCTCGGCATCGACGCCTTCCGCGAGGAGGTCGAGCGGCATTTCGCCACCCTGCGCCGCGAGGATCTGCGGGTGCCGGACGAAGAGGTCGCCCGCATCCGCGCCTATTTCGCGCCGCCGCCGTTCGCAGACCTGCCGAGGACCAGCGGAGCCTTCGACCGGGCGAGCCTGGCGGATCCCGACTTCGCCCGTTTCGCGCGCAACAACATCCGGCGCCACCGGCAGCCGGGCTATGCGACCCTTATCGTCTCGCTGAAACCGCAGGGCGGCGTTCCAGGCGACATCACCGCCGACCAGATGGATCTGGTCGCGGACCTCGCCGAACGCTTCTCCTTCGACGAGGTGCGCGCCGCCTATGAGCAGAACCTGGTCCTGCCCCATGTCCGCCTGGACGACACGCCGGAGATCTGGCGGCGGCTGACCGGCGCCGGACTGGCGACTCCGAACGCGGACCTGGTGACGGACATCATCGCCTGCCCCGGCCTGGACTACTGCAGCCTGGCCAACGCCCGGTCGATCCCTGTCGCCCAGGCCCTGTCCGAACAGCTCGCCGATCTCGACTACCAGGAACGGCTGGGTCCGGTCCGGGTCAATATGAGCGGCTGCATCAACGCCTGCGGCCACCACCACGTCGGCCACATCGGCGTGCTGGGCGTCGATCGGAAGGGCGAGGAGTACTACCAGATCACCGTCGGCGGTTCGGCGGATGAGCAGGCCGCGCTGGGCGAAATCGTCGGCCGCAGCCTGGCCGCTGACGACGTCGCGCCGGCGCTCAAGCGGGCTCTGGACCGCTATCTCGAGGTCCGCCGCGAGGGCGAGACCTTCCTGGACGCCGTTCGCCGCCTGGGCGCCGATCCGTTCCGCGACGCCATCTATGGAACGCTCGATGCAGTGGCTTGATACAGCTCCCGAGGGCGTGCGGCTGCCCGTGACGACGCCCCTTGAACAGGTCGAGGCGGCGGCGCGGGACGCCGAAGTCCTCATCCTGGAATTCGACGCCTTTCGCGATGGGCGAGGCTTCTCCCTGGCCGCGGTCCTGCGTGAGCGCGGCTATCGCGGACGATTGATCGCGGAAGGCCGCGTCATTCCCGACCAGGCCCGTCACCTGCGCCGCTCCGGCTTCGACGGCGTGGTCCTGGGGCCCGGCGCGGACCTCGACGCCTGGAGGCGGATGGACGCCGCGTTCAGCGCGACCTACCAGCCCGTGGAAGACAGCGCGGTCCCGATCTGGCGACGCCGGAACCCCGCATCGCAGGACCTCGAAGCTCTTGTCGGGACACTCGACCGCGCAACGCGCAAGGGCGGCGCCGAACACGTTCTTCAGGCGGCGTTGGCCCCGTCCCTCGGGTTGAAGCCCGCCGTCCTGTCGTCGTTCGGCGCCGAGGCCGGCGTGCTGCTGTCGCTGGTCGCGCGGATCGACCCGTCGATCCCTGTGATCTTCCTCGATACCGGGATGCATTTCCTCCAGACCCTGGCCTACCGAAAGGCCCTGTCGGAGCACCTCGGCCTGACCGATGTCCGGCTGGTGACGCCCGACGCGGGCGAGCACGCCGACCGCGATCCCCGCGACGACCTGTGGCGCGCCGATCCCGACGCCTGCTGCGACCTGCGCAAGGTGGCCCCGCTGGAGCGGGCGCTGGCCGGCGTCGACATCCTGATCACCGGCCGCAAGGCGTTTCAGACCCCGGATCGGCGGGGCCTGCGCCCCTTCGAGCTGTTCGAAGGCCGCATCCGGGTCAACCCGCTGCACGACTGGTCGGAGGAGCGGCTCGCGGCGTGGCTCGACGCCCAGGACCTGCCGAGGCATCCGCTCAGCGCCCACGGCTACCGGTCGATCGGCTGTTGGCCCTGCACCCAGGCCGTCGAGGCCGGCGAGGACGGCCGTCTCGGCCGCTGGGCCGGAGCCGCAAAGACCGAATGCGGTATACATCTGGGTCGCCGCGCGCTCCCGGTCGGCTGATTTCCCCGCCTCCTCCCGTTTCCAGAGATATCGCCTTGACGCTCCGACGTTCCGTGATCGACCTGATCGGTCAGACTCCCCTTCTTCGACTGAATCGCCTGTCGGATGCGACGGGGTGCGAAATCCTGGGCAAGGCGGAGTTCATGAACCCTGGCCAGTCGATCAAGGACCGCGCCGCCCTGTCGATTGTCCAGCGCGCCCGGGCGTCGGGCGAACTGCGTCCGGGCGGAACCATCGTGGAAGGCACCGCCGGCAACACCGGGATCGGTCTGAGCCTGGTGGGCGCCGCCCTCGGCCACCCGGTCGTGGTCGTCATGCCCCGCACCCAGTCGGAAGAGAAGAAGCTGACGCTGCGGGCGCTCGGCGCCCGGCTGGTCGAGGTGGACGCGGCGCCCTTCTCGAGCCCCAGCCATTTCGTCCACCATTCAGCCCGCCTGGCGCGAGAACTCGACGCCGAACTTGCGAACGGCGCCTTCTGGGCCAACCAGTTCGACAACCTGTCCAACCGCCTGTCCCACTATGAAGGGACCGGACCGGAGGTCTGGGAGCAGACCCAGGGCCGCGTTGACGGCTTCGTCAGCGTCGTCGGGTCCGGCGGCACCCTGGCGGGGATCGGGAGCTTCCTGAAGGAACGCAATCCGGCGATACAGACCGCCCTCGCCGATCCGGCCGGGGCCTCGCTCTACAGCTGGTTCACCCGCGGCGAGATGAAGTCAGAAGGCTCCTCGATCACCGAGGGCATCGGGGTGGGCCGGATCACCGGAAACCTCGAAGGCTTCACGCCGGATCACGCCTTCCGGATCGAGGACGCGGAATTCCTGCCGATCCTCTTCGACCTGATCCAGGAAGAGGGCCTCTCCCTGGGGGGATCGAGCGGCGTCAACCTGGTCGGCGCCGTGCGGCTGGCCCGGGAGCTCGGCCCCGGGAAGACCATCGTCACCCTGCTGTGCGACCCCGGCATCCGCTACGCCTCCCGGCTGTTCAATGTGGAATATCTGTCGGCGCGCGGTCTGCCCATCCCGAACTGGCTGAACCCGGATCGGACGCCCGTCTGATGGAAGAGTTCCTGCTATTCGCCGCCGTCGGCTTCGCCGCCCAGATCGTGGATGGGGCGCTGGGCATGGCCTTCGGGGTCATCTCCTCGACCCTGCTGCTCAGCCTGGGCACGCCGCCAGCCGTCGCCTCGGCCAGCGTCCACGCAGCCAAGGTGTTCACCGGAACCGCGTCCGGCCTGTCCCACCTCGCCCACGGCAACGTCCGCTGGTCGCTGTTCTGGCCTCTCGCCGTCGGCGGCGTGATCGGCGGCGTGATCGGCGGCGTCTTCCTGACCTCCATCGACGGCGCCCTGATCAAGCCCTGGGTGCTGGCGTGGCTGGCGCTGATGGGGGTGATCATCCTCGTCCGCGCCACCCGAGAGATCCGGCTCCGACATGCGCCGATCAAGGGCGCCGCCCCGCTCGGCGTGGTGGGCGGCTTTCTCGATGCGCTGGGCGGCGGAGGCTGGGGTCCGACGGTGACGACCACCCTGGTGAGCGTTGGGGAACCGCCGCGTCAGGCCGTCGGCACCGGCAACGCCGCCGAAGCCGTGGTCGCGGCGGCCGTCTCGACCACCTTCATCGTCGCCCTGGTCACGGGCCACTGGGAGGAGGTCGACGGGCTAAAGCAGTACGGGACCTCGGTCGCGGGCCTGATCGTCGGCGGCGTCATCGCCTCGCCCCTGGCCGCCTTCATCTCCCGTATCCTTCCGGTGCGGCCCTTCGCCTGGCTGATCGGGGTGCTGATCCTGGCGCTCGCAGGCTTCCAGCTCCTGGGACCGCTGCTCGGGCGCTGATCCGCCCGTTCTCAGTCGGGCGCGAGCAGGATCTGGAGGGTATCGGAACCGGTGCGAACGAAGCCCCGGGGCAGAAGGGCGGTCAACCGCGCCGGATCGATATCGGCCTTGTTCAGGCGAACGCAAAGTCGCCCCGCCTTGCGCTGGACGCTCTCGACATTGCCGGCGCCGCCCAGGGCCGCCAGGACGTCCGGCGCCAGGTCCGGCGTTCCTTCCGCGACGGCGGTAAGCGGGTCCTGCGGGCGTGGAGCATCCCCTGCGCCAACGACCGCCTTGATCTCGTCCGCAACGGCGTCGGCGATCGGCCCCAGCACGACCTGAAGCTGGTCCGGGGCCGGCGCGATGACGCCGCGCGCGCCCAGCCGCTTCAGCGCCGCCTCGTCCACCGCCTCACGCGTCCGGATATGCAGACGCAGGCGGGTGGTGCAAGCGGCGACGGAGGTCAGATTGCCCGCGCCGCCCAGGGCCGCGACGAAGCGCTCGGCCCGACTGCCCGCCACATCCGAGATCGGCGCAGCCGCCACAGGCTCGTCCTCCCGTCCGGGCGTCTTCAGGTTGAAGATCGAAATGGCGCCCCGGAACAGGCCGTAATAGAGGCCGCCGTAGACCAGTCCGACCGGCAGCAGCATCCAGGGCCGCGTCGCGCGGCCATAGTTCAGCACATAGTCGAACAGGCCCGCCGAGAAGGTGAAGCCCAGCCGCGATCCCAACAGGTCCATCGCCACCATCGACACCCCGGTCAGCACCGCGTGGATGGCGTAGAGGACCGGCGCCAGGAACATGAAGGTGAACTCGATCGGCTCGGTCACCCCGGTCAGGAAGGCGGTCAGCGCCAGGGAGAACAGCATGCCCCCGACCTCCTTTCGTCGGTCCGGGCGGGCGGCGTGGTACATGGCCAGGCAGGCGGCGGGCAGGCCGAACATCATGACGGGGAAGAAGCCGCTCATGAAGACGCCCGCGCTCGGGTCGCCGGCGAAGAAGCGGTTCAGGTCGCCGGTCGCCCCGTTGTAGTCGCCGACGATGAACCAGGCGACGTTGTTCAGGATGTGGTGAAGGCCGGTGACGATCAGCAGCCGGTTCAGGAAGCCGTAGACGAACAGGCCGATCTCGCCTGACCCGACCACGGCGCGGCTGAAGACGTCGATGGCGTGGTCGATGCCCGCGAAGGTCAGCCCGACGGCGGCGGCCACCACCAGGCCGGCCACGCCCGCGACGATGGGCACGAAGCGGCGACCGGCGAAGAAGCCCAGATAGTCCGGCAATTTGAACGTCGAGAAGCGGTTGTAGCAGGCTCCGGCGATCAGGCCGGCGACGATGCCGATGGGCACGCCCAGCCGCGACAGGGCCTGGTCCTTGAAGGCCTTCGACGCCGCATCGACGGCGTCGCCGCTGAGACCCGCGACCACCTCGGGCGGCACGCTCAGCAGGACCTTGGACGCCTCGACCGAGATCAGGAAGCAGACCACGCCCGCCAGGCCGGCGGCGCCGTTGTTGTCCTTGGCCAGGCCGACGGCCACGCCGACCGCGAACAGCAGGCCCAGGTTGGCGAAGATCGCCTGCCCCGCCGCCGAGATGAAGGCGATGTCCATGAGGTCCGGCTGGCCCAGACGCAGCAGCAGACCCGCGACCGGCAGGACGGCGATGGGCAGCATCAGGGCCCGGCCGAGCGGCTGCAGGCTGGACAGTCCGATCTTCATGCGACCGCTCCGACGACATGGGATTTGAGCAGGGCCGCCAGACGCTCGTCGGCCAGGGCGCGCACGGCCTCGGCGTTGTCCAGCGTCAGCGCCTGGGCTGCCAGTGCGCGACAGTCGGCCAAGGTCATGGACCGCACCACGGCCTTGATCTCGGCAACCATCGACGGCGTGGCCGACAGCTCGGTGACGCCGAGCCCGATCAGGATGGGCGCGGCCAGAACATCGGAGGCCAGTCCGCCGCAGACGCCGATCCAGCGGGTGTCTGCGGCCCCCGCCGCGGTCTGCGCGATCAGGCGCAGGACCGCCGGGTGCAGGCTGTCGAGCTGGGCCGCCAGATGGGCGTTCTGGCGATCCATGGCCAAGGCGTACTGGGTCAGGTCATTGGTGCCGACCGAGACGAAGTCGATGTGGGGCGCCAGCAGATCAGCGGTCATGGCCGCCGCCGGCGTCTCGATCATCACCCCCAGCAATGGCGTATGACCGCCGGTCTCGTTCGCAGCGATATCCAGCAGGGCGCGGACCTGACGCACCTCGGACGCCGAAGCGATCATCGGCAGCATGACGGCGACCGTTCCGGCCGAGCGCACCCGGCAGACGGCGCGCAGCTGGGTCAGCAGAAGGTCGGGCCGGTGCAAGCCCGCCCGGACGCCCCGCAGGCCCAGAGCCGGATTGTCCTCCTGCGGCATGGGCAGATAGGGCATGGGCTTGTCGCCCCCCGCATCGAGGGTGCGGATGACCAGAGGTCGTCCGTCCAAAGCGTCGGCGATGGCCTGATACTGGACCAGTTGCTCGTCTTCCGTCGGGGCGCTCTGGCGTTCGAGGAAGAGGAATTCGGTCCGCAGCAGGCCGCAACCCTCGGCGCCCCCGGCCACGGCGGGCGCGGCCTCGGTCACGGCGCCCAGATTGGCGAAGACTTCGATACGGACGCCGTCGGCGGTGCGGCAGTCTTCGGAGGCCAGGGCGTGCGCCTCGGCCCGCCGGCGGTCGCGGGCGGCGGCCCCGCTCTGGGCGCGCGCCTGACGGGCGGCGGAGGGGTTGGCGACCAGTCGCCGGCCGTCGGCGTCCAGCACCACCAGGGCCCCGTCCTCGACCCGGTCCAGACCCGGTCCCACGGCGACCAGGGCGGGCACGCCCATGGCCGCGGCCAGGATGGCGACGTGCGAGGTCGGTCCGCCGCGGGCGGTGCACAGCCCCGCCACCTTGACCGCGTCCAGCGCGATCAGTTGAGACGGCAGCAGGTCGTCGGCCAGGATGACCGATCCGGTCCCCAGCACCACGGGCGCCGGCGCGGCCTCGCCCGACAGTTCGATCAGGACCTGACGTTCCAGATCCATCAGATCGTCGGCGCGCTCAGCCGTGCGGGCGTCGCCCAGCGACCGGAACAGGGCCACTCCGCCCTGCGTCGCCTTGCGCCAGGCGAAACCGGCGCCGGCGCCCGCGTCGATGGCCTCCTGCGCCGCGGCGATCAGGCCGGGGTCATCAAGGAAGGCCAGATGGGCCGCCAGAATGGCGCGACGATGCGCGCCCCCGCCGGCCACAGAAGCCTCGATGCGGCCACGCACCGCGCTCAGCGCCTGTTGCAGGGCGGCCTGCTCCAGTTCGACGCCGCGCCCCTGTTCGGGCGTTTCAATCTCGGCCTGACGCAGACGAACGGCGCGGCCGATCGCCAGACCCGGCGCCGCCATGATGCCCGAGAAGATCAGTTCGCCGTCCTCGCCCGCGGCCGGACCGGCTGGAGCCTCAGGCGTTTCGGCGGCGTGGGCGACGGGCGCGCTCTCGCCGCCCTCACCCAGACCGGACAGGATCAGGGTGGCGATCGCCTCCAGCGCCGCCTCGGCCTGCGGACCGCTGGCGCTCAGGATCAGGTCGTCGCCATCCTTGAGCCCCAGGGTCATCATGGCCGTCAGGCTGGCGGCGTCAGCGCTGCGGTCGCCCAGGATCAGCCGGACCCGGGCATCGAAACCCTTGGCGGCGGCGGCGATGCGCGAGGCCGGGCGGGCGTGCAAGCCATGCGGCAGCGGCGCACGCACCGCTCGGGTCAGCGCTGCCTGTTCGTCGCCCGCCATCGCACCGAAGGCGGCCGCTGGACGCACCGCCATGATCGGCTCGCCCGCCACCACGAGACGGTTCAGGGGCAACAGGCGGACCTCGCCCTCATTAGCCAGCAGAACCGGCGAGATCAGGCTCTTCGCGCCTCCCACCACGACGTCCATGTCCAGCGACAGCAGGAGATCGCCGGTGCGCACCCGCGCGCCCTCCGCGACATGGGCGGTGAAGCCCGCGCCGTTCAGAGAGACCGTCTCCAGTCCCAGATGGATCAGGATTTCCGGCCCGTCGTCCGAACGCACGCTGACGGCGTGGCCGGTGCGGGCCAGGCTCGAGACTACGCCTTCGAAGGGCGCGCGGACCGTCAGGCCGGTCGGGTCGATGGCCAGTCCCTCGCCGACCATGCGCGCGGCGAAGGCGGCGTCCGGGACCTCGTCCAGTGAACAGACCCAGCCGTCGATCGGCGCGTGGACGATCAGTTCCGGCGTCATCATTCGTCCTCGGGCTTGGTCGGATCGGACAGACGCACCCAGTCGACGCCCCACATCGGATCCAAGTCTTTCTGCGTGAAGCGCAGGCACAGGTCGTGCGCGCCCGAGCGAACGGGCAGGAGTCCGGAGAGCGTGGTGATCCCGTCGTTCCCGGCGGCCGAGGCCAGGGGAATGATCAGCGCGGGTTCGCCCTCGCAGCCGTCGATGCGGACCTCCAGCTCGCCCTCCGGCGTGCGCGGGGTCCCCAGGCGGATCTTGTCGCGGTCAGCGCCGATCTGGAAGTTGAAGGGAACCTGGCCGACGGCGGCCTCGAAGCGCACGACATGGCGGAGGTCCGCCGACTGATAGATCCAGCAGGGATTGAGGATGTCCATCAGCAGGGCCGCGCGCTCGCCCTCCAGCGGGGCGTCATCGATCAGCGACAGCGGCAGGGCCGCACTGCACAGCTTCATCTGATGGTCGTAGCGGCGCTGGCCGTCGGCGGGCGGAACGGCGGCGGCCTCGGTCAGGCCGCTGGTCGCATAGTCGATGCCGAGCGTGCGATAGCGCGCCAGCTGCGGATCCAGCCGCGTGCGGAAGTCGGCGAAGTCCAGCCGCTCATGCGGGGTCCAGGCCATTTCGGCCAGGGCCGATAGACGCGGGAAGGCCTGGTATTCGACCCGCTCCTCATCGCGCATATGTTCGGTGAACAGGTTGGCCTGCACCCCGAGGACGCGGCGCGCCTGCTCCGGGGTCAGTTCGTCCGGTGTCGGATCAAAGGAATAGACGTCGCGCAGGGACGAGGTGAAGCCGCGGCCCGGCGCCCCGTCGTCGGCGCTCTGGCGGTTGTCCAGATAGAGGACCGGCGCCGGAGACATCACCGTGTCATGGCCCAGGCGCGCCGCCTCGATGGCTCCCTCGACGCCGCGCCAGGACATGACGCTGGCGTTCGGATTGATGCCGCCCTCGAGGATTTCGTCCCAGCCGATCATGCGCCGGCCGTGGTCGTTCAGTCGCTTTTCCAGACGGGCGACGAACCAGCTCTGCAGCTTCTCCTCGTCCGTCAGCCCGAGTTCCCGCATCCGCTCCTGAACGCGGGCCGAGGCCTTCCACTGATCCTTGACCGCCTCGTCGCCGCCGATGTGGACGTACTCGCCGGGGAACAGATCGACGACCTCGTCCATCACGTTCTCGAGGAAGACCAGCGTCGGCTCCTCGACGTTGAACAGGGTCGGATAGACGCCCCAGTCAGCGGGCACGACCGGTACGGAGCCGCCGGGCACGTCGGTCACACCCAGCTCGGGATAGGCGGCGACCGCCGCGCTGGCATGGCCGGGCACGTCGATCTCGGGCACCACCACGATATTACGGGCCGCCGCATAGGCGACGATGTCGCGTACCTGATCCTGTGTGTAGACGCCGCCGTAGAGGCGCGGGCGGCCAGTGGCCGGGTCGATGTCCTTCTGCGCCGCCGCGCCCGCATTGACGCGCCAGCCGCCGACCTCGGTCAGCCTGGGATAGCGTCTGATTTCCAGCCGCCAGGCCTGGTCGTCGGTCAGGTGCCAGTGGAAGACGTTGAGCTTGTGCAACGCCATCCAGTCGATGAATTCCTTGATGAACTCCGGCGACTGATAGTGGCGGGCGGAATCCAGCATGACGCCGCGCCAGCCGAAGCGAGGGGCGTCCTGGATGGCGACGGCGGGAATGGCCACCGGCCCCTGCCCCGCCTCGGCGGTGGCCAGCTGCCACAGGCTGACCGCGCCATACAGGAGGCCGCCGAAGTCGCCGGCGATGATCACCGCGCCCTGCGGAGTCACGTCCAGGCGATAGGCGTCAGCGGCCGATCCGGCGTCATGGCGGAAGACGACGGCGCCGGGCGCGGCCTCGCCTTCGCGCACCGTCAGGGTGAGGCCGCGCGTGCGCTGCATCAGCTCTGCGAAATGCGAAGCCGCCCGGGCGGCCTCGGCGTCGCCACGCGGCGTCAGGAGCGCCGTTCCCGCGGTGATCCGGAATGCACCGGGTATCGCCGTCACGGACTGGGGCCTGGGAATGATCGAGCCCGTCGTCATCTGCGCCAACGCCGGCGTCGCCGCCGCCAGAGTGCAGATCAGGGCGAACGCCGTCGCCGATCGCGCGATCAGGGTCATCGCAGTCTCGCAGCTGGAGAAAGGGCGCGCGGGACGTGGGACGCCCCGCGCCAGTCTGGCCTCAGGAGGAGACCTTGGCGACAGGCTTTTGCGAGGACGACGGATCATCGCCCTCGCAAAACCGGGTCCTAGAACTCGATCGCCAGGGTCGCCATCAGCTTGCGGCCCGTACGATAGACGCCGCGCGGCAGGTCCACCGTATTGGCGTAGGCGTAATACTCGCTGTCGAGCAGGTTCTGGCCGGACACGGTCAGGCTGACGCGGTCATTGAAGGCATAGCCCGCCGTGGCGTCCAGGGTGTCGACGTCACGCACATACATGGCGTCGCCGCGGTCCAGGCCGGTGAAGTACCGCGACCGCCACGTGTAGGTCACACGGGCCGAGAAGGCGCCGTTCTCATAGAAGGGGCTGAGATTGACCTGGTGCTTGGAGTTGAACGGAAGATCCTGGCCATTGTCCGCCTCGCCGTCGACCAGGGTGTAGTTGGCCAGCAGGCCGAAGCCGTAGGCGTAGTTCTGCTGATAGGCGAGCGACAGCCCCTTCAGTTCGGCCGAGCCCGCATTGGTCGGACGGCTGATCTGGTAGGTGGTGACGGCGTTCTGGGCCTGGTTGAAGTGCTGCTCAGGCGCGGTTTTCTGCAGGATGTAGTTGGAGATGTCCTTGACGAAGACTTCACCCGATAGGATGGCGTTCTCGCCGAAATACCATTCGGCCGCGACGTTCAGGTTGGTCGACTCGTACGGATCCAGGTCCGGATTGCCGCCGCCGCCGTTCAGGATCTGGTCCGACAGCCAGAAGTAGTTGGACATGTCGGCGTAGTTCGGACGGGCGATGACCCTGGACGCCGTCGCACGGATGAGCAAATCGTCCGAGACGGTGAACACCAGGTTCAGGCTGGGCAGGAAGTCGTCGTACTCCTTGGTCGTCACGTTCCAGGCCCAGTCGGCGGCGGTCGTTCCGCAGCCGGTGGCCGTCTGGTTGACGCAGATGTAGCCGCCACTGTCCGATTCCGTCCGGACGTAGCGCAGGCCGATGTTGCCCCGCACGAAGTCGTTTTCGAAGTTCGCCTGACCGTAGACGGCGTGGATCGTCTCCTGGACGTTCCAGTTCTGGGCCGTGAACTCGGCGTTGCCGAACACGGTCGGCGTCGGCGCGGCCTGCCACGGACGCAGGTAGCCGCCGGACTGGATGTAGTCCGCCAGGGCGCTGCCATCGATGCGGAAGCGGCCGGTCATCTGGCCGTTCACGCCGTCGAAGCCGTCCAGATAGTTGCCCGGCACCTGGCGCGGGTTGAACATCGCCGCGCTGTCCGGCGCGCCGAAGATCTGGACCGTCACGCCCGACATGCGCTGGTCGGTTTCGTGCTTGCGGTATTTGTAGCCGAACTGCAGGCGGTCGAAGAAGCCGTCGCGGTCCAGACCGAAATCGACCTGGCCGTAGGTCTCCTTGTCCGTGGTCGGCTTGGAAACGATGTTGCCGCCCCAGCCGGCGTTGTAGCCGGTCGGGCCGACGGACGGATCGCCCGCGCCCCAGCCGCCGTCGAACGAGAATTTCGAGGCGTTGGACAGCACGTCGTTGTTGGCCGGATTGGTATAGGTCAGGACGCCCGGCGAACCCGGCGCGCCCCGGAAATCAACGCTGTAGTCGGCCCAGTTCAGGAACTCTCCGAACAGCTGGCGCTGGGTGCCGCCGTCGGCCTTGCTGTAGCCGATGTCGCCGGACAGATCCCAGCCCTCGCCCTGCCACTTGCCGTCCAGGTGATAGGAGTCCGTCGTCAGGGCGGCCTCGCGGTACTGCACGTCCAGCACGCTCAGCGCGTTCTTGAAGGCGGCGTATTTGATGACGCCATCCTCGATCTGAATGTCGGTGAGGGCGCCCAGGCTGTTCCAGGTGTTGCCCTGGAAGGCGAACAGCGACTGGTTGGTGTTGTTGTAGGTCGCCTCGACGTGCAGCCAGTCGAAATTCAGGTCCAGCTGCTCGACCGGTCGCCATTGCAGGGCGACGGTATAGCTGTCGCGCTCACGGTCCTGCTCGAAGAAGTGGGTGCCGAACGAGTTCAGGCCGCGGGCGTTCGGATTGGCCAGCAGGGTCGAGGCGCAGGTCCCGGCGCAGTTGCCGTTGGTGATGGAGTTGGCGCCCGGGTTCTCCGGGTTGCCGCCGGCGTAGTAGTTGGCCGGGATGGTGCCGTAGGCTTCCAGACCGTCGCGGCGCAGGCCGTCCTTGGCGTGCTGATAGGAGACCAGGACGCCGAAGTTGCGGTCCTCGTTCCGCCAACCGGCCAGCAGCGAATACTGGGGATCGGACTCTTCGGACCGGTCATTGTAGAGCCAGGTCGCGGCGCCCGAGAGGGTCAGGCCGTTGCCCAGGTCCAGCGGACGGCGGGTCAGGACGTCGACCGTGCCGCCGATGCTGCCTTCGTCGATGCGGGCTTCCGACGACTTGAAGACCTCGACCCGGCCGACGATCTGCGGCGCCAGCAAGGCATAGTTGAAAGTCCGTCCCGGCTGATCGAGGATGAACCAGTCCGCCGAAGCGACCGTCTGGCCGTTCAGCAGGGTGCGGTTCAGGGCCGGGTCGGTGCCCAGGATCGAAACCTTCTCACCCTGGCCGAAGGCGCGGTCGATGGTGACGCCCGGAATGATGGTGATGGCTTCCGCCACGTTCGAGCTGGGGAATTTGCCCACGTCTTCGGCGGTGACGACATCGATGATGGCGTCCGCGTTGCGTTTGGTCTGCAGCGATTGCTGCAGCGAGGCGCGAATACCGGTGACGATCACATCGTCGATGACGGCGGGTTCCCCCGCGTCCTGTGCGGCGGCGGCGCCGGCGACAAGCGCCAGAGCGCTTACGGTTCCGGCCAGCAAGGCATGACGAAGACTCATGACGCCTATTCTCCCCTGATTGGACCTACCCCCGCAGGTCCAGAAAAGCCCAATTTAAGACCAATATGGTCCATTCCCCGACCGCGAATGCTGAATTGCGCCGCCGTTGACACGAGACTTTCATCAAACAATCACGACGCGCAAGACCAAAATGATAATTGGGCCTATTCTTTTATTATATTGGTACTTGATTGGTCGCATGACTTGCGTTCAGATGGGCGTATCAAACGGGCTGTTTGAATTGGACGGGGCGTAATGTCGTTTCTCGAAGCCATAGGCCCGCTGGACGCCCAGCGTCCGGCGCCGCTGTACCAGCAGCTGCAGCACGCCGTGCGCGAGGCGATCGAGCGTCACGCCCTGAAACCCGACGAGGCCCTGCCGCCCGAACGCGACCTCGCCTCGGGCCTGGCGGTGTCGCGCATCACGGTGCGCAAGGCGTTCGACGGCCTGGTCGCCGAGGGCCTGCTGACCCGCCGCCAGGGCGCCGGCACCTTCGTCGCCGCCCGGGTGGAGAAGAGCTTCTCCAAGCTGACGTCCTTCTCGGAAGACATGGCCGCGCGTGGCCGCAAGGCGACAAGTTCCTGGCTGAACCGCAGCGAAGGCGCCGTGACGCCCGAGGAATCGCTGACGTTGGGGCTCAGCCCCGGCACGCCGGTCTATCGCTTCAGCCGCATCCGCTACGCCGACGGCCTGCCGATGGCGCTGGAGTATTCGACCATCCCCGCGGCCTGCCTGCCCGGCCTCGATGCGGTCGGCGCCTCGCTGTACCGCGCCCTGGCCGACACCGGCTACCGCCCCAACCGCGCGCTTCAGCGCCTGCGGGCCGTCCTGTTCAACGACGAGCAGGCCGAACTGCTGGGCACGACCGCCGGGGCGGCCGGGCTGCTGATCGAGCGCCGCGCCTTCCACGCTGGTCAGGCGGTCGAGGTCACCCAGTCCTACTATCGCGGCGACGCCTATGACTTCGTCGCCGAACTGAACGACGGCCCCGCCTGATGCGCGCCGAAGGCACGAAAATGTTCGCCGAGGCCGCCGAGGCCCCGGCCGTGGTCGCCGCCCAGCTGCGTGACAACGCCGGGATCGTCGCCCGCGCCGCCGCCCATCTGCGCGCGCACCCGCCCACCGCCGCCCTGATCTGCGGCCGGGGCAGTTCGGACAACGCCGGGGTCTTCGCCCGCTATCTGATCGAGGCCGAGACCGGCGTCCTGACCAGTCCCACCCCTCTGGCTCTCAGCTCGGTCTACGGGCTCACGCCGCGCATTCCCGGCGGCGTCTGCTTCGCCGTCTCGCAGTCGGGCAAGAGCCCGGACCTGGTCGCCGCCGCCGCCGCCGCCAAGGCGGGCGGCGCCTTCGTCATCGCCCTGGTCAATGTTGAGGGCTCGCCCCTGTCGGACGTGGCCGACCTGACCGTTCCGCTGCGCGCGGGCCCGGAGCTGTCGGTGGCCGCGACCAAGAGCTTCATCGCCAGCCTCAGCGCCATCGCCCATCTGGTCGCGGAATGGAGCGGCGACCCCGACCTGTCCGCCGGACTGAAGGATCTGCCGCGACAGCTGGACGCCGCCTGGAAACAGGACTGGTCCGCCGCCCTGCCCGCCCTGACCGATGCGACCAGCCTCTATGTCGTCGGCCGCGGCGTCGGCTTCGGCGTGGCCCGCGAGGCGGCGCTGAAGCTGAAGGAGACCTGCGGCCTGCACGCCGAGGCGTTCAGCACCGCCGAGGTCCGTCACGGCCCGATGGCTCTGGTCAAGACCGGCTTCCCCGTCCTGCTGCTGCCCCAGTCGGACGCGACGCGCGACGACGCCGAGGATCTGGCCGCCGACTTCGCCCGGCGGGGCGCCCGGGTCTTCTTCGCCGGAGCCACGACCGCGCCCGGCGTCGTCGCCCTGCCCACCGTGCACAGCCATCCGTGGCTTGAGCCGATCCTGCTGATCCAGAGCTTCTATCGGCTGGCGGCGACGCTCTCGACGGCGCGCGGCTTCGATCCCGACCGACCGCCCTATCTCAACAAGGTGACCGAGACCGTTTGATGCCCATCCTGCTGTATAACGGGCGGATTCTGGCCGAGGACGCCTTTCACGAGGGCCTCGCCGTGGTCATTGACGGCGACCGCATCGCCGCCGTCGGACCGGAAGTCGCCGTGCGCGCCGCCTTCCCGGAGGCGACGGATCACGACCTGAACGGCGACAGGCTGGTTCCCGGCTACATCGACACCCAGGTCAACGGCGGCGGCGGCGTCCTGTTCAACGACGCCCCCACGGTCGAGACCATCGCCCGCATCGGCGCGGCCCACCGGCGCTTCGGCACCACCGGCTTCCTGCCGACCCTGATCAGCGACGACCTGTCGGTCATCGACCGGGCCATCGACGCGGTCGAACAGGCCATGGCCGAGGGCGTGCCCGGGGTGTTGGGCATCCACGTCGAGGGTCCGTTCCTGAACGTCGCCCGCAAGGGCATCCACGACCCCAACAAGTTCCGCACCCTGGACGCCGAGGCCGTACGCCTGCTGACCCGGATGAAGACGGGCCGGACCCTGATCACCCTGGCCCCGGAAATGACCTCGCCCGACATGATCGCGGCCCTGGTCGCGGGCGGCGCCGTGGTCGCCGCCGGCCATACGGACGCCGACCATGCGACGACCCGAACGGCGCTGGACGCCGGCGTGACCGGCTTCACCCACCTGTTCAACGCCATGTCGCCGCTGACCAGCCGCGAGCCCGGCGTGGTCGGGGCGGCGCTGGAGAATACTACCGCCTGGTGCGGGATCATCGTCGACGGCCACCACGTCGATCCGGTGGTGTTGGAGCTGGCGCTGCGCTGCCGTCCCGCCGACCGCTTCATGCTGGTCACCGACGCCATGCCCAGCGTCAATGCGGGCAGCGACCACTTCTACCTTCAGGGCCGCCGCATCTCGGTGAAGGACGGCGCCTGTCTGGACGAGCGCGGCGTGCTGGCGGGCTCCGACCTCGACATGGCCGCCGCTGTGCGCAACGCCCGCGACCTGCTGGACCTCGACCTGCCGACCGCCGTCATGATGGCCTCGGCCGCTCCGGCCGCCTTCCTGGGTCTGGAGCGCGAACGCGGCCGCATCGCGCCGGGGTTCGCCGCGGACCTTCTGATCCTCAACGAGGACCTGTCCGTTGCACAGAGCTGGATCGACGGCGCCCCGGTCCGTCACGTCTGACGCCGACGTCGGGCGACGCCCTTCGGTTCAACGCGCCAGCATTGTTCCGGAGATCGCATCGACCGAGGTCACCCCGGACAGGGCCATGGCGACGGTCATCTCGGCGGCCAGAAGCTCCAGGACGTGTGTCACGCCGGCTTCACCCCGCGCCGCCAGCGCATAGGCCCAGGCCCGTCCGATGAGGACGCCGTCGGCGCCGAGCGCGATCATCCGCACGACATCCAGCCCGCTGCGCACGCCGCCGTCCGCCAGGACCGTGACCTTCCCCTGAACCGCCTCCGCGATCGCCGGCAGCGCGCGCGCGGACGACAGGGCGCCGTCCAGCTGGCGGCCGCCGTGGTTGGACACCACAAGGCCATCGGCGCCCAGGTCCACCGCCGCCCGGGCGTCCTCGGGGTCGAGCAGCCCCTTGATGATCAGGGGGCCCTTCCACTGATCCCGCACCCATTCCAGATCGCTCCAGGTCACGGAGGGATCGAAATTGTTCCGCATCCAGGCGAAGAAGTCCTCCAGGCCGGAGCCGTCGCCCAAGACCGGGGCCACATTTCCAAGGGCGTGCGGGCGTCCGTTGATCCCCACGTCCCACGCCCAGGCCGACCGCTGCACCGCCTGCCAGATCCGCCTCACATCGCCCGCAAGCCCCGGCGCGCCGGCCAGGCCGGACCGAAGGTCGCGATAGCGCGATCCCGGCACCGGCATGTCGACCGTGAAGACCAGGGCGGGACATCCCGCCTCGGCCGCCCGCGTCAGAAGGTCCTTCATGAAGGCGCGGTCGCGGATCATGTAGAGCTGGAACCAGAACGGCGCCGGCGATCCTTTCGCCACCTCCCCGATCGGACAGGCCGAGACCGTCGACAGGGTGAAGGGCACGCCGAAGGCGGCCGCCGCCCGGGCCGCCTGAACCTCGCCGCGCCGGGCGTTCATCCCGGCCAGCCCGATCGGCGCCAGGGCGACCGGCAGGGCGCTCTTCTGGCCGAACAGGGTGGTCGACAGGTCGATGTTCGACACGTCGCGCAACACCCGCTGGCGCAGTGCGATGTCCTGCAGGTCCGACACGTTGCGGCGCAGGGTCGTCTCCGAATAAGAGCCGCCGTCGATGTACTCGAACAGGAAGCGCGGCAGTCGCCGCCGGGCGAGCTCGCGGTAGTCGCCGATGGATGCAGCCTTCATCGCCCGCGCCCTACTGGAAGTTCGCCAGGGCGCCACCATCGACCAGCAAGGCCGCGCCGGACATGTAGGACGCCATGTCCGAGGCCAGGAAGGCGACGACGCCGGCGATGTCCTCGGGGCGGCCCAGCCGGCCCAGGGGGATGCGGCCTTCCATGTAACGGCGCTTGTCCGGATCGGCGAGATCGTCCTTGTTGATGTCGGTCGCGACCGTTCCCGGCAGGACGGAGTTGCACCGGATGCCATGCCGGCCCAGGGCGACGGCGCAGGACTGCATCAGGCTGTGCACCCCGGCCTTGGTCGGCGTGTAGTGGGTCTGCATCTCGCCGCCCACCAAGGCGGAGATCGAGCTGATGGCGACGATGGAGCCGCCCCGGCCCTCGGCATCCCTGCCCTGCCTGACCATCTGGTTGGCCGCCGCCTGGACCATGAAATAGGCCCCGTGCAGATTGACCTCCATCGTCCGGCGCAGGGTCTCGACCGGCATGTCGAGGAAGGCGTGGAACGGGCAGATGCCGGCGTTGGAGACGAAGACGTCCACCCGCCCGAACGCCTCGACCGCCGCCGCCACGAAGGCCGGCGCGCTCTCGGGCAGGGCCACGTCGCCGTCGACCGCGATCGCCCGCCGCCCCAGAGCCTCAACCGCCGAGAGCACGGCGGCGGCTTCTTCGGCGTCGTTGAAGGTGTTGATGGCGACGTCCGCACCCTGCCGCGCCGCTTCGATCGCGGTCGCCCGGCCGATCCCGCGCGAGGCGCCGGTGACCAGCACCACCTTGTTTTCAAGCAGCATACGGACTCCGGCGGGGTTCAGGGTTTGGGCGACCAGCCGAGATCAAGGCTGATGGCGTTGGCGGCGTCCATGACCGTCACGGTCAGTTCGGCCATGCGGGCGTCGCTCATGTACTGGGCGGCGCTGGAGACGCTGATGGCGGCGATCACCTGGCCGTCCACCCCGCGCACGGGGGCTGCGACGCAGCGGATCTGGTCCTCGTTCTCCTCGAGGTCGAAGGCGTAGCCCTTGGCCGCATAGCCGCGCATCCGTTCCAGCCAGACGGCGCGGGCGGCGGAATCGAACGGCTGACCCTCCGGCGAATAGAAGTCCGTCCACTCCGCCTCGGTCTTGTCCAGGATCAAGGCCTTGCCCAGGCCCGTCGACGCGATCGGATGCCGCTCGCCCAGACGCGATCCGATGTTGATGCGCCGACGCCCGCCGACCTTGTCCAGGTAGAGGGCGTGGCGTCCGTCCAGCACGCCCAGATGCACGGTGTCCTCGGTGGCCGCCGACAGTTGCTCCAGCCATGGGCGGGCGATGCGCGGCAGATGCATCTGCTGGCTGGCCGCATGGCCGAGCTCCAGCAGCTTGGGTCCCAGGGTGTAGCCCTCGCGCGGGCGGAACGAGAGCAGGCGGCGATCCACCAGCGCCGACGCCAGGCGGTGGGTGGTGCTGCGCGTCAGCTGCAGGTGTTCCGACAGTTCGGCCAGCGACAGCGGGCCGTCGATCAGGGCGTCGATGACGTCCAGACCGCGCAGCAGCGTCTGGCTGCCGGAAGCCTTGGCGGCCTCCTCGGGCTCGCCCGTCTCGATTGACGCAGTTTGTCCCATCACGTAAGCACCTGTTTCAGAATGTAGCAAAACACGCAAGCAAAGCGGCGATTGAAAGCCAGTTTGACGTGGAGCACGGAGAAGCGCCAGTGCCATCCCGAAATATGGGAAACGATCACCGGAACCGCACCGCGTGAGCCGGCTGTCCAGGATCAAGGCCGTGCGCGCCTTCGTGGTGCGGGGCGGCGGCGCCGACTATCACGACCAGTCGGACGGCCACTGGATCGATGACCACATCGCCACGCCGATGTCGAAATATCCCGAGTATCGGCAGAGCCGCCGCAGCTTCGGCATCAATGTGCTGGGCACCCTGGTGGTCGAGATCGAGGCCGAGAACGGCGTCGTCGGCTTCGCGGTGACGACCGGCGGCGAACCGGCCGCCTATATCGTCGAGAAGCATCTGGCCCGCTTCCTTGAAGGCCGCGATCCCTCCGACGTCGAGACCATCTGGGACCAGATGTATCTCTCGACCCAGTACTATGGCCGCAAGGGTCTGGTCGTGAACGCCATCTCAGGCGTCGATCTGGCGCTGTGGGACCTGCTGGGCCGCCTGCGTCAGGAGCCGGTGTTCGCCATGCTGGGCGGACCGGTGCGCGACGAACTGACCTTCTACGCCACCGGCGCCCGCCCCGACCTGGCCAAGCAGATGGGCTTCATCGGCGGCAAGATGCCCCTGCACCACGGCCCGGCCGAGGGCGACGAGGGGTTCGCGAAGAACATCGCCGAGCTGGCCGAGATGCGGTCGCGTTGCGGCGACGACTTCTGGCTGATGTTCGACTGCTGGATGGCGCTGGACCTAGACTATGCGACCCGCCTCGCCCACGCCGCGAATGACCATGGACTGAAGTGGATCGAAGAGGCGCTGAGCCCCGACGACTACTGGGGCTATCAGGCGCTGAAGAAGGCCGCCCCTCCCGGCATGCTGGTCACCACGGGCGAGCACGAGGCCACGCGCTGGGGCTTCCGCATGCTGCTGGAGCTGGAGTGCTGCGACATCATCCAGCCGGACGTGGGCTGGTGCGGCGGCCTGACCGAGCTGATCAAGATCGCCGACATGGCCGACGCCCGGAAGGTGCTGACCATCCCCCACGGATCGTCCGTCTACAGCTACCATTTCGTGGTGACGCGCCATGACAGCCCGTTCGCCGAGTTCCTGATGATGGCGCCCAAGGCCGACGAGGTCGTGCCGATGTTCCATCCGCAGCTGATCGGCGAGCCCGTGCCCGTGAACGGCAAGCTCAAGGTTCCCGACCTCCCCGGGTTCGGCGTCGAGCTGAACCGGGACATCGCCCTTCACCGCCCCTACCCCCGCCAGGCGTCCTGATGAAATTGTTGCGTTACGGCCCCAAAGGCCTTGAGAAACCTGGCCTTCTGGACGGTGAAGGCCGCATCCGCGACCTGTCCGGCCTCGTCCCCGACATCACGCCGGACCTGCTGCACGGCGAAGGTCTGGCGAGGCTGAAGGCCGTCGATCCTGAAAGCATTCCGCTCGTCGAGGGCGAGCCCCGTCTGGGAACGCCGGTGAACGGCAGCCGGAAATTCATCGCCATCGGCCTGAATTTCGCCGACCACGCCGCCGAGTCCGGTCTGCCCGAACCGACCGAGCCGGTCGTGTTCACGAAGGCCATCACCTGCCTGACCGGTCCGAACGACGAGGTCATGATCCCGCGCGGCTCCGAGAAGACCGACTGGGAGGTCGAGCTGGGCATCGTCATCGGCAGGGCCGCTTCGTACGTCGAGCAGGCGCAGGCCCTGGATCACGTCGCCGGCTATGTGCTGATCAACGACGTCTCCGAGCGCGCCTTCCAGACGGAGCGCGGCGGCACCTGGGACAAGGGCAAGGGCTGCGACACCTTCGGACCCGTGGGGCCGTGGGTCGTGACCGCGGACGAGGTCGGCGATCCGCAGGACCTGGACATGTGGCTGGACCTGAACGGCAAGCGCATGCAGACCGGCAACACCCGCACCATGATCTTCGGCGTGGCCGAGATCGTGTCCTACGTCAGCCAGTTCATGACGCTGGAGCCCGGCGACCTGATCACCACGGGCACGCCTCCCGGCGTCGGCCTGGGCCAGAAGCCGGAGCCCTTCTACCTGAAGCCCGGCGACGTCATGACTCTGGGCATCGAGAAACTGGGCCAGCAACGGCAGACTGTCGTCGCCTGGCGCGCCGCCACCGAAGAGGCCGCCTGAATGTCCGTGTTTGAAGGCCGCTTTTCCGGTCGCCGCGCCATCGTCACCGGCGGCGCGTCGGGCCTGGGCAAGGCCGCCGCCGCCCGCATCGTCGCCGAAGGCGGCCAGGTCTCGCTCTGGGACCTGAACGCCGAGACCCTGTCCGCCGCCGCCGACGAGATCGGCGCGGCCCATACGGTCGCCCTGGATGTCTCTGACCCCGACGCGGTGGCTGACGCCGCCCGCGCCGCCAAAGAGGCACTGGGCGGCCTCGACATCCTGATCGCCTCGGCCGGAATCACGGGCGCAACCGTGCCGGTGAAGGACTTCCCGATCGACAGCTGGCGCCGGGTCATCGACATCAATCTGAACGGCGTCTTCTACTGCTGCCGCGCGGTCGTGCCCTATCTGCTCCAGAACGGCTACGGACGGATCGTCAACGTAGCCTCCGTCGCGGGCAAGGAGGGCAACCCCAACGCCTCCGCCTATTCCGCCTCCAAGGCCGGGGTGATCGGCCTGACCAAGTCGCTGGGCAAGGAGTTGGCCACCTCGGGCGTGATCGTCAACAGTTTGACGCCCGCCACCTTCGAGAGCCCCATCCTGGCCCAGATGCCGCAAAGCCAGGTCGATTACATGCGCTCCAAGATCCCCATGGGACGCCTGGGCGAGGTCGATGAGAGCGCCGCCATGGTCTGTTTCATGGCGTCCGAGGAATGCAGCTTCACGACCGCCTCGACCTTCGACACCTCCGGCGGCCGGACGACCTACTAGGGGCATGCAGCAGGTGGGCAAGGACATCCGCATCGTCGATCCGCATGTCCACCTGTGGGACCTGTCGCGCACGCACTACGCCTGGCTTCAGGAAGAGCCGCTGCCCCACAATCCGGCCGGCGACATGAGCCTGATCGCCCACCGCGACTACGGCCTGGCCGACTACAGTGCCGACACCGCCGGCTGGACAGTCGACAAGATCATCCATGTGGAATGCGGTCTGCCGCGCGGCGCGCAGCTGGCCGAGACGGACTGGCTGCAAACCCTCGCCGACGACAGCGGCTTCCCGCAGGGGATCGTCGCCGGCGCGGACCTGCTGGACCCCGATCTCGACGCCCTGCTGGAGGCGCACGCCGCCAGGCGCAATGTGCGCGGCGTCCGTCAGATCGTCTGCTGGCACGCTGATCCGGCCAAGACCTATACCGCCCGCGACCTGCTGCTGGACCCCGCGTGGGAGGCCGGCTTCGCCCGGTTGGCGCGGTACGGCCTGTCATTCGACCTTCAGCTCTATCCGTCGCAGATGGCCGCGGCGGCGGCGCTGGCCGACCGCCATCCGGACATTCCCCTCATCGTCAATCACGCCGGCCTGCCGACCGATCGCGACCCGGCGGGGATAGCGGCCTGGCGCGACGGCCTGCGCGGGCTCGCCGCCCGGCCGCAGGTCTCGATCAAGATCTCCGGCCTGGGCATCACCGACCGCGCCTGGACGACAGAGTCGATCCGGCCCGTGGCGCTGGAATGCATCGAGGCCTTCGGCGCCGGGCGCGCCATGTTCGCCAGCAACTTCCCGGTCGACAAGGTCCACGGCAGTTTCGACGCCGTATTCTCGGCCTTCGACGCCATCACCGCCGGCTTCAGCGACGACGAGCGGAAGCGGCTGTTCGCCGCCAACGCCGAGGCGACCTACCGCATCTGAAAAGCACACCAAGCCGCCGCGAAAGACGGGGCCGAGAGGGAGGATTTCATGGTCACCGAAACGGACGCGGCCCACACGCCGGGCGGACTGGCCCGACCGGGGGGAAGCCTGCGCGGCCCCCTGGCCTTCGCCATCGCCTGCTTCCTGATCTGGGGGTTGGCTTACGGCCTGCTGGACGTCCTGAACAAGCATTTCCAGGAAACCCTGAGCATCAGCCAGGCCGACAGCTCCTGGCTGCAGATCGCCTATTTCGGCGCCTATCTGCTGATCAGCTTCCCGGCCGGAATGCTGCTGCACGCCCGAGGCTACAAGATCGGAATCGTCTCGGGCCTGGTGGTGACCGCGTTCGGGGCGCTGCTGTTCATCCCGGCCGCGGCGGCCGGCGCCTTCCTGCCGTTCGTCGGATCGATGTTCGTCCTGGCCGCCGGCCTGTGCATCCTCGAGACCTCGGCCGACACCTACGTCAATGTGCTGGGAGACCCGGCCAAGGCGTCACAGCGGCTAAACCTGGCCCAGTCCTTCAACGCCCTGGGCGTTTTCTTCGGCCCGCTGATCGGCGGGGCGGTCTTCTTCAGCCCCAGCACCACGGCAGCCCTGGGCGGCGCGACCCGTTCGATCCAGACCGTGTATGGCCTGATCGCGGTGGCGGTGCTGGTCTTCGCCGTCGCCGTCTGGCGCGCCCGGCTGCCCGAGACGGGCCTGTCGGATCACGGCGACGCGGCCGCGGGCGACGCCCCTGCCCGCTCCCTCGCCCAACAGCCGCACTTCATCGCCGGCGTCGTCACCCAAGCCCTCTACATCGGCGCCCAGGTCGGCATCGGCGCCTATTTCATCAATCTGGTCACCCACACCTGGACGGGCCTGACGTCGCAGCAGGGCGCCTTCATGCTATCGCTGGCCGCCATCGGCTATCTGGTCGGGCGCTTCGCCGCGACGGCGCTGCTGCTGCGGGTCAAACCGCGCACCCTTCTGACCACCTACGGCCTGGTCAATGTGGCGCTGACCCTGGTGGTCGCGGCCGGGATCGAGCGGATCTCGCCCATCGCCCTGGTCGCGGTCTTCTTCTTCATGTCGACCATGTTCGCGACCATCTTCGCCCTGGGCACGACCGGACTGGGAAGCGGGACCAAGAAGGCCTCGTCGCTGATGGTCATGGCGATCGGGGGCGGCGTGCTGCTGCCCTGGCCCATGGGACGGATCGCCGACCTGTACGGCGCCAACGTCGCCTTCCTGCTGCCCGCGGCCTGTTTCGCCGTGGTGGCCTGGTACGGTTGGAAGGGCGCAGGACTGGGCCGGGCGCCGACCGCCGCCTGACCCTTGCCGCCGGCCTTCGGGGTTCGCGTCAGCGAACCTCGAAGGTGGTGTGCAGTTCGGCCCGGGAATCTCCGCCGATCCAGACGTCGAAGGCGCCGGGGTCCATCACCCAGCCGCGTTCCGCCGCGCTCCAGTAGCGGAGCTCGGCTTCGCCCAGGGTGAAGGTCACGGTGCGGCTTTCGCCGGGAGCCAGGGTGACGCGCTGGAAGCCCTTCAGCTCGCGAACGGGGCGCGTCGCCCGGCCCGCCTGCTGATGGATGTAGAGCTGAACGGTCTCGTCGCCCGTGCGGTCGCCGGTGTTGGTGACGACTGCCGAAACGGTGATGCGTCCGTCCCGCGCCACGACAGGCCGATCGATGGCGATGTCGGAGAAGCCGAACGTCGTATAGCTGAGCCCATAGCCGAACGGGTACAGCGGCGTGGACGCCTCATCCCAGTATCGGGTGGCGACGCCCGCGGGCTCCTTGGTCGCGTTGTGCGCGTAGTAGAGTGGGATCTGACCCGCTTCGCGCGGCCAGGTCACAGGCAGCTTGCCGCCGGGGTTCACGTCCCCGAACAGGACGTTGGCCACCGCCGCGCCGCCTTCGGACCCGGGATGCCATGCCTCCAGGATCGCGGGGACCTTGGCCTGGGCGTCGCGGATATCGAGCGGCCGACCGTTCATCATCACCATGACCACGGGCTTGCCCAGGGCGGCGACGGCGTCGATCAACGCCTGCTGGCGTCCCGGCAGGGACAGGGACACGCGCGAGGCCTGCTCGCCGCTCATGTAGAAGTCCTCGCCGACCACCAGCACGATCAGATCCGACCGACCGGCCAGTTCAACCGCCCGCGCGAACTCCTCGTCGGCCTGGGCTTCGGTCCAGCGTCGCGGCTGCGGCCTCAGGGCGGCGAACATCGACGCCGTCCCGCGCCGCAGCTGGACGCCAGGCGCGGTTTCGACCTCGGCCGCCCCGTTCAGTTCAGCTTTCACGCCCTCATAGAGGGTCACGGTCTCGTCCGGCTTGTCCGCGAATGACCACGGGCCGACGGTGTCGATGGGCGAGTCCGCCATCGGGCCGATCACGGCTACGCGCCGGTGCGCGCCGCGCTCGAGCGGCAGCAGGCCGCCGGTGTTCTGCAGCAGCACCATCGACCGTTCCGCCGCCACCCGCGCCAGATCGCGATGCGCGGGCGCCGACAGCACGCCCTCCGTCAGCGCGGGGTCGGTATAGGGCTGTTCGAACAGGCCCATCCGGAACTTGGCGACCAGCACCCGGCGCACGGCGCGATCAATGATCGCCTCCTCGAGCCGCCCCTGCCGGACCGCATCGACCAGCTGGCCGAAGGCGCCGGTCCCCAGCGACATCTCCATGTCGTTTCCGGCCCTGACCGACCGCACCGCGGCGTCCATCGGGTCCAGGGAGAAGTCCTGCGGGATCAGGCTGCGCACGGCGTTGGCGTCCGAGACCACGAAGCCCTCGAACCCCAGTTCGCCGCGCAACAGGTCGTTCAACAGCCAGTCGTTGGCCACCGCCGGAACGTCGTTCAGCTCCATATAGGCGCTCATGACATTGCCCGCGCCCGCCTCGATGGCGGCGACGAAGGGCGGCAGATAGACGTTGTACAGCTGGTTGTCGGACAGGTTGACGCTGTCATAGTCGCGCCCGCCTTCCGAGGCGCCGTAGCCGATGAAATGCTTGGGTCCGGCGATGACCCGACCGGGCGTTCCGATCGTCTCGCCCTGGAAGCCCCGCACCTGGGCGCGCGCCAGCACGGAGCCGAGATAGGGGTCCTCGCCCGGCCCTTCGACGATACGGCCCCAGCGCGGATCGCGGGTGATGTCCAGCATCGGGGCGAAGGTCCAGTGGATGCCCGTCGCGCGCGCCTCGGCGGCGGCGACCGCCTGCGACCGCTCGACCAGATCGGGGTCCCAGGTCGCGGCCATGCCCAGCGGGACCGGGAAGATGGTCCGGAAGCCGTGCACGACATCGTAGCCGAACAGCAGCGGGATCCCGAGCCGGGTCTCCTCCACCGCCATATGCTGCAGACGGTTGATGACGACGGGATCGCGCACGAACAACAGGGACCCCAGCCCGCCCGCCCGCACCCGCGCCTCGACCGGCGCGGCGCTGCCCAGCACGAACTGCTGGCTGATCTGGCCGACCTTCTCTTCCAGCGTCATGCGCGCGATCAGGGCGTCGGCCCGCGCCTCGGGAGACGCCAGGGGGACAGCGGCCTCGGACGCGGACGCCGGGACGGCCGAGGGCTGCGGCCCGGTCTGGGCCAGGACGCCGGTCCCGCTCCAGCTCACGATCGCGGCGCCGAGAAGAAGACGTTGGAGAAGTCGCGACCGCATCAGACACACACCAAAAAAATGGGCCGACGCGGAGGCTGATCCACGTCGGCCAGTCAAGTCGTCGCGGCCCGGGAGACCGCTCCGGCTCAGGATCAGAACGTCTTACGAATGCCCACCGAGATCATCCGCCCCAGGGTCGCACCGTTCGCCGTGCCGCCGGCCGCATTGTAGTACGGCGGCGTTTCGTCGAGCAGGTTGTCGAGATTGACGGTCAGCGTCGTGTCGCTCAGGACCCCGCCGAACGACAGGTCATAGGCGGAGAACAGATTGACCGTGGTGAAGCTGTCGATCTCGGTCTGGCCGACGATGCCCTGCACATCCGCCGCGGCGTTGTGATTGACCGTCAGTTCTACGGCGAACGCATCGATCGACACGCCCGCGGATCCGACCAGGGAATAGGGGCTGGATCCGTTGTTGAACTCGTCGGTCACCGGACCGCCGGCGATGGGGCGGCTGTCGCGGGTCAGGTTATAGGTCCCGGCCAGGCCGACGTGCCAGGCCCCGAAATCAGCGGGGCGGAAATACTGCAGATTGAAGTCGATGCCGTCGACATCGAGCGTGCCCAGATTGGTGCGGCGCGCGTCGATCAGGACGGCCGGCGTCAGGAAGCCGGTGTACAGGGCCGCGATGCTGGGTGCCCCCTCGACCCGCATTCCGGAAGTGGCCGCAAGCGCCTGGGCCTGGGTCGGATTGCGGATGAAGTAGGAGGCATAGGCGGGGTTGGCGAAGAAGGGCGCGCCGCTCAGGAACGGCGCCAAGCCGATCGCGTCGGTGAAGGCGACGTTGAAGTAGGTGACGCTGGCGCTAAAGCCGTCCAGCGCGCCCTCGGGCTTCCAGTCGAAGCCCAGCGACCAGGTGTCGGCCTCTTCCGGCTTCAGGTTGGGGTTGCCCCCCGCCAGAAGGATAGTGGGGCGGAACAGGTCGGTGAAGGGACTGCCGGCCGGCAGGAACGGACTGACGCTCAGGACCTGGGCGCGCGTATCGACCGCCTGGCCCATGTCCGCCAGGCTCGGCGCGTGGAACGAGGTCCCCCAGTTGCCGCGCACGGTCAGCGACGGAATGGGGCGGTAGTTGAACCCGATCTTGGGATTGGTCGTGTCGCCGACGTCGCTATAGGAATCGTAGCGCACCGAAGCGGACAGATCGAACGATCCCAGCGAGACGCTGTCGAACACCGGAACCAGCACTTCGCCGAAGACCGATTTGACGTCCCGCTTGGCGGAGGCTTCCCCCAGAACCAGGGCGGACGGCGCACCGGCCCCCTGCTCGGCGTCGATCGTCTCCTCGTGATACTCGGCGCCCAGGGCCACTTTCACGTCGCCGGCGGGCAGGCTCCACAGCACGCCGTCGGCGACGGCGCGCACTTCGCGGATTTCCTGGACCGAGTGCCCATAGCTCTGGAAGTTAATGATCCCGTCCAGCACCGCCCGGTTGGTGGCGCCGACATTGTAGGGATTGAGCGCGGTCGCGGTCGTCGTTCCCGCCAGCGCCGCGGCTTCCGCGGCGGTGTTGATCTGCCAGGTCCGCACCAGGTTGGTGCTCCGGCCCCAGTTCAGTGAACCGCGCAGGCGCCAGTCGTCGGTCAGCTGATAGGTCAGCGACGGCGTCAGACCGGCGGAGGTGAAGCGGCTGGTGTTCTCGGGCGCATCGACGCCCCAGGCCGCCGAATAGTTGAAGGCGACCGAGTGACCGAGCTCGCCCGCGACGGACTGGAAATAGGGGTTCGCCGCCGTGATTGTGCCGCTGCCCCGGATGCCGGTGCCTTCGGTGGCCGACATGCCCCGACGGGTGGTCTCGCGCTGGGCGTAATAACCGGTCGCTTCGAACACCAGACGGTCGCTTAGGTTATGAGTGACCGCGGCGAACAGGCTGTGACGCTCTTCTTCCGGATAGAAGTCGATGACATCGGCTTCGTCGCACAGGTTCGTCCCCGGCGTCCGGCTCGGCAGGGTGTAGTTCACGCCCGGCAGGAGCGGAGAGAAGGGATTGGGGGTCGTGATCGTGCCCGGCGAACAGGCGTTCGACCGCAGATCCGAGCCGCCCCGGCTGCGCAGGTCCTGGGTGAAATAGTCCCGGTCGGCGCCGATGATGTTGCTGTGCCGGGCGTAGGCGTAGGAGATGATGGCCGAACCGCCGGTCCAGTCGTGGCCCGCCGTCAGGTTCAGGTCGGACTGGTCGTAGCCGTCGGCGACGCCGTAGCGGCCGGTCAGCTCGACGCCGTCGAAGCGCTTGCGGGTGATGAAGTTGACCACGCCGCCGATGGCGTCGGAGCCGTAGATGGACGACCCGCCGTCAGGGATGACCTCGACGCGTTCGATCATGCCCGGCGGGATGATGCTCGGGTCCGGCGAGGTCTGCAGGACCCCGGCGCCGACCAGGCGGTTCCCGTTCAGCAGGACCAGCGTCGTCGAGCCGCCCGAGGCGCCAAGGTTACGGATGTTGGGCCGGTTGATCGGCAGGGCGATCGTGCCGCCGGGCTGGGGCGCGCCGTTGAACGAGTTCGAAATCTGCGGAATCCGCGCCAGCAAATCATTGGAAGACGCCACGCCGGTCCGGGTGATGTCCTCGCGATCGACGCTGACCACATTGGTGCCCGTCGGCGCGACGCCGCGCAGCAGAGTGCCGGTCACCACGACATCATCGATCGCGACCGGCTCGTCCTCGGGCGCGCTCGACGGAGAGGGCGCGACCTGCGCCGCCGCGGCTCCGGCCGCACTGACGCCGAGAACGACGAGAGCGGTCGTCGCCAGCAGTCTCATGGTCAAGGTCGCATTTCGCATATGTCATCCCCCCAGGCCTCGTGGACCTGTCCGCCTCGGCGGTTGTTTCCGGACATCGGCGCGACCGAGAAACGGGGGGCCGACTAATCACTCCCAGCGACAGTTGAACCTGTCGTCCCAGATTGTGAGCGGAGGTTCCGTTATTTCAAAAGTGTCGTCAACAATTATTTGAGCGATTGCATAACCAAACAGCGCGGGGCTAGCTATCCCGTGTCGCCGTCCGCACACGGACGCTCCGAAGGGCGAGATGATCGCCGCCGTCGCCGCCCAGGAGGTCTGTCCCATGTCGTCCCCGATCACCCGTCTCGGACTCATGTTCGCCGCCTGCCTGGCCCTCGCCCTCCCCGCCCGGGCCCAGTCGCCCGCGTTCGACGTCTGGCCGGGCGCGGCCCCGGGATCGGAACATGCGACTCAGGTCGAGGTGGTCAGCCCCTTCCCCACCGGCGCCTTCCAGGTGGTGCGCAACGTCACCCGGCCGACCTTGCAGGTCTTCCAACCCGCGCCCGGGACCGCGACCGGCGCCGCCGTCATCGTCGCGCCGGGCGGCGGCTTCCGCTTTTTGACCATGCAGGCCGAGGGCGTGGACGTCGCCCGGGCGCTGACCGCTCACGGCGTCACGGTCTTCGTGCTGAAGTACCGGACCATCGAGACGCCGGTCGACGACCACCAGCTCTGGCGCGAATTCTTCGTCTTCATGGCCCAGGCGAGCGCGCGCGGCGGCGAGCTGAACCTGGACGACGCCGCTGCACCCGGCGTCGAGGACGGCCTCCAGGCCCTGGCCCTGGTGCGCAGCCGCGCGGCGGACTGGGGCGTCGATCCGGCCAAGGTCGGCATGATCGGCTTCTCGGCCGGAGCGAGAGTGACCGCCGGCGCCCTGCTGACCCCGGACGCGGCCGCCCGTCCCGCCTTCGCCGGCCTGATCTACGGCGCCGCGTTCAACGACGCGCCCGTGCCCACGGACCTGCCTCCGGTGTTCCTGGCCGTCGCCGGTGACGACAAACTGGCCGCCCCGACGGTCCTGCGCTTCTACCAGGCCGCCTCGCGCGGGACCCGGCAGCCCGAACTGCACGTCTACGCCAAGGGCGGGCACGGCTTCGGCATGAACCATCAGGGAACCAGCAGCGACTTCTGGATCGACGACCTGCTCAACTGGCTGACGGTCCAGGACCTCGCCAGGCCCTGACGGGACTCAGCGGGCCGCCAGGTCGGCCAGCGCGGTCTTCAACACCTTGCCCAGGGCGTTGCGCGGCAGTTCGTCCAGGCGGATGACGGCGGACAGGCGCTGAACCGGCCCAAGCCGCTCATTGGCCCAGGCCCGGACGGCCTCAACATCAACATCCGACGCGCCGACCACGAACCCCACCGGGGTTTCGCCCCATTTTTCGTCCGGCACGCCCACGACGGCGGACTCGGTCACCGCCGGATGCTGATCCAGCTGCTTCTCAAGATCGACCGGGTAGATGTTGAATCCGCCCGAGATAATCATGTCCTTCTTGCGCCCGACGATCTCCAGGAAGCCGTCTTCATCGAACCGCCCCAGATCGCCGGTGCGGATAAAGGCCCGACCGTCCGCGGCCTCCCAGCGCCCGGCCGCGGTCGCCTCGGGACGATTGTGATAGCCGGCCATCATCATCTGTTCGGAGTAGCTGACGATCTCGCCGACCTCCCCGACCGCCAGTTCGAGGCCGACGTCGTCGATGATCCGCATGTCGGCGCCCGGTGCGGGCATGCCGACGGTGTGGAGCTTGTGCGGGAACAGATGGGCGGGCAGCAGACAGACGCCGCCGCCCTCGGTCATGCCGAACAGCTCCAGAAGGCCGCCAGGCCAGCGCCGCAGCACCTCGGACTTCAGCTCGACCGAGAACGGCGCGCTGGTGCATAGCTTCAGCAGGAACGCCGACAGGTCCGCGCCGTCGAACAGGGGGCTCGCCATCAGCCGCTGGTACTGCACCGGAACCAGCATGGTGTGGGTCGCCGCGTGCTGTTCCGCCAGGCGCAGGAATTCGCCCACATCGAATTTGCGCATCAGGACGACCGTGCCGCCCGACAGCAGGGCCGGCAGCAGGGTGACCAGCGTCGTGTTCGAATACATCGGCGTCGTCAGCAGGGTGACGGCCTGGGAACCGAACAGGCCGGCCAAGGCGCCCATCTGACGCTCGCGCATGGCGTGGGAGTGGATGATGCCCTTGGGGACCCCCGTGGTGCCCGATGAATAGATCAGGTTGAACGCCGCGCCCGGCGCGATCTCGACGGCGGTCGGCGCCGCGCCGGACGGCGCCAGCCAGGCCGGCCAGGCCCCTTCGTCCTCGCCGTCGCCGTCGAGGATGACGACCAGGGGGCCGCCTTCGGATGTCTCGATCCGGCCGAACTGGGCGCTGTCAGCGAACACCAGCGCGGGCCGGGCGTCGCCCAGCATGGCGGCCAGCACTTCGGCCGTGACGCCGGTCGCCAGCGGAACGGGCGTCATCCCGGCCCGCACGGCGCCGAGGAAGGCGACGGCGTAGGCCAGTCCCGGCTCACCCAGCAGGGCGACGCGATCCCCGACCGACAGCCCGTCCCGTTGCAGCGCGGCGGCGGTCCGGTCCATCAGCTGATCCAGGGCGGCGTAGCTCAGGACCGTCCCGCCTTGGATCAGCGCTGCACGGTCGCCCGCTTCCCCGGCGTGGTGGGTGATGGCCCCGGAAAGGGACGATGGTGCTGACATGTCCGGCGCGTCTCAGTTCGGCGTGAAGGTGAAGGTCGTGGCCCCGGAGCCCACCGCATAGACCGCGTGGCCGTCCTGGACCCGCAGGTAGCGCGCGCCGCGGGGCTGGCGAGCCAGGCGCTCGCCGCCGTTGGGCAGCCAGATCTCCGCCCGGGTCGCTCCGGGGACGACCACGTCGAGCACGGCCTGGGTCCCGTCACGGCGCCAAGCCGACCGGATCTGTCCACGCGGCGCGTCGATCGCGGCGGCGGCGTGATCCAGCCCCGACGGCAAGGCCGGGCGAATGACCAGATCGGCATAGCCGGGCGACGCGGGCCGGATGCCGGCGAGCCCCTCGTAGAACCAGTCGCTGATCGACGCGAAATAGTGGTGGTTCCAGGATCGGGAGGTCAGTCCCCACCCCTCCAGCATCGAGTTGATGTCGTTCTCCAGCCAGAAGCCCCAGCTGGGCTGGGTCGTGCGCGTGGCCGTCCGGTAGACGGTGTCCGCATGGCCGTGGTCGGTCAGCAGGGTCATGGCGTAGCGCAGCGGGTAGACGCCCATGGTCAGGGTCAGGTCGTTCGCTTCCAGATCGGCGGCCACTGCATCGGCGACGGCCTGCGCCTCACCGTCCGGAACCAGGCCGAACGCCAGCGGCAGGATGTTCTGGGTCTGGCTGAACGGCGGCGTCGGACCGTTCGCGACCGGCGGCGTCAGATAGCGCCGGGCCGCCGCATTCCAGTATTTCCGATTGTAGGCCTCGCGAACGCGCCCAGCGAGCTCGCCGTACCGCGCCGCGTCCTCCGCCTTGCCCAGCGCCGCCGCGTTGCGCGCCAGCATCGACACCATGTGGAAATAATAGGCCGAGGACGTCGCATCGACCGGACCGAAGGGCCCCTTCCCGGCATAGTCGCCCAAGCCTCGGGCATAGGTGAAGTCGGGCGCGGTGATGAGCGTGCCGGTGTAGTCGACCAGCCGCTTCTGGTCCTCGTACATCGCCGCCAGGATGGTCTCGTCGCCGTAGTGGCGCACCAGCTCGTCCGGGATCACGAACATCGCCGCATCCCAGGCGGGCGTCGGTCCCCAGATGAAGGACCAGCCTGGCGTCTGCTCGAAGCCGTAGAACGAGGTCGAGGGCACGATCTCGGGCAGCTCCCCGCTGGACGCCTGGGCGTCGCGGAAGTCGGCCAGCCATTTGGTCCAGACCCGCGCCATCCCGAAATTCACGCCCGCGGCGGCCGACGACGCCTGGGCGTCTCCGGTCCAGCCGTTCTTCTCCAGGCTGGGCGTGTCGGTCATCAGCCCGTGCATGTTGTTCAGCAGGGCGTTCTGCGACGCCTGCTGGATTCGGTTCAGCAAGGAATTGCCGCTCTCGAAGGCGCCGATCCGGGGCACATCGGAATGGATGATCTCGGCGACTACGAAGTCGTCGGCCGGCGGCGCGTCCAGGCCCTCGACCTGGATATAGCGGAACCCGGCATAGCTGAAACGCGGAGCCCAACGTTCCGTCCCTGCACCGGAGAAGGTGTAGCGCAGCGTCTGCAGCTGGGCGTCGATCAGGCCGCTGGCCACCAGAGCGGTTCCGTCCTCGGCCTTCTTCTCGGTCAGGACCAGGCTGACCGTCCGTCCGTTCGCTCCCGACATCGTCAGGCGGGGCCGCCCGGTCAGGATGCGTCCGAAATCGAACACCCAGACGCCCGGACGGACCTCGGTGCGTGCGACCGGGCGCAGGTCCTCGATCGGACGGATCGGCTCGGCCGCGGCGGCGACGAGGGCGCCGCGCGGGCCTGCCGCTTCCATCGCCGGCGTCCAGTCGTTCGCAGCGAACGCGGCGGTCCTCCAGCCCCGCGGCTCCAGCCGGGCGTCATAGCGTTCGCCGGCGTAGATGGAGTCGTGGCGGGTCGGCCCGTCGGCGGTCTTCCAGTTCCGGTCGGAGGCGATCACCTGACGGCGTCCGTCGGCGAAGACGATCTCCAGCTGCGCGCGCAAGGCCGGTTCGGCATGCCATGCCGCCTGATGGAAATACCATTCATTGGGCTCGGTGACGCCGTACCAGCCCCGCCCCAGTTCGGCCGCCAGCACGTTCCGCCCTCGCGCCAGCAGCGGCGCGACATCATAGGCCTGATACAGGACCCGATGATCGTAGTCGGTCCACCCCGGCGCCATCGGCAGTTCCGATAGCGGCGTGCCGTTCATCGTCATGTCGGCCCAGCCGCCGACGGCGACGTACAGCCGGGCGGAAGCGATCTCGCCCGCTTCCAGATCGAAGTCCCGCCGCAGCAGGGGCGCGGGATTGGACAGGGGCAGGACGATGTCCTTGGTCGGCACCCCCGAAGGCAGCAGCAGGCCGTCCGCGCCGACGCTCCCGCCGCTCAGGGGATTCTCGCCCCGCTCGAACCGGGTCTCGAAGGCCGGGGCGTCGGAGGCCGACGCCGGCGCGATCGAAAGGCCGTGGATCACGGCCGCATCGGCGGCCGGAGCCAGGAAGCCGACCGTACCCCGCGTCTGGCTGGCGTCGCGGAGCTCGTCGACCTGACGTCCGTCCAGGCGGGTGACGATCCGGTCGCCCACGGCCTCGATGGTCAGGACATGGCGTCCCTGGCGCAGCGCCGCGGCCGAAACGCCCAAAGGTACAGTCTTCAGGGCGGTCTGATTGACCATCGAGCGGCTGCCGCCCGGATAATCGCGGACCTGGGCGATCAGGACGGCGGCGCCGCCCTCGTCCTCGGAGATGCGCCAGGCGTAGGCCTCGCCATAGGTCTTGCCGACCGGGCTGGCCCGGAAGAGCACATCGAACATGCGCCCCCGCAGCGTGAAGTCGACGGTGATGACCGCGTCGGACCAGCCGGTCGGGGCCGTCGCGTTGCGCTGGATCCAGCGCCCCTGCCAATCGCCCGGCTGGAGCAGCCCGGCCTCCCAGGACGCCGGCGTGCTCCAGGGCGTGGCGCGGCCACGTTCATCCCACAGGCGGACCTGCCACACGCGCCGTTCCCGGGACGCCGCCACGGGGCCGTCATAGGTCGCGGCGGCGGCGGTCGGCGACGCCGTCCGACCGCTGTCCCACAGCAGCCGTCCCTCGCCCAGGTCGCGTTCGGACGCCGCGACGCGCACCTGCCAGGCGGTCTGCCCGCGAACCGGCGGCCGCCATGACAACCGGGGCCGGGGCGTATCCACGCCGATCGGATCGACGGCCCCGTTGGTTCTCAAGGCGACGGGCCGGTCCGTCGGTTCCCCCTCGGCGCGAACGGCGCCGACCGACAACAGAAGGCAGGCCAGGGCCGCCATGACCAGCTTGAGCATCGACATGGCGCAATTCTCCCTCGCCGCCGCGACGGGCGGTTGCTGACGACGGTCTGGCCGCCCCTTCGGTCGGCTATGGCTTACTGGGTCGGCGGAGTCGCCGGGATGGCGGCCAGCGCGGCGTCCAGCTCGGCCAGGGCCGCGTCGTCCAGATTGGCCTGCGGGAACTCAGCCAGCTGGCGCGGCGTCAGGCCGGCGATCATCTCGCTGATGCTGGCGGTTTCTTCCGGCGTCATCGGCGGCTGGCCGGCGGCGATCCGGCGCCGTTCGAAGAAGGCGCCGACCACCACCCGCGCCTGGGGGTCGGCGGTCAGGTCGGCCATGGTCATGTCGATCGAGAATTTCGGCTTGGCCGGCGCTTCGGCGGCGGGCGCCGGAGCGGTCTGGGCCAGGGCCGGCGCGGCTCCGGCGAGGGACAGGGCGGCGACGAAGGCGATGCGGCGGATCATGGGAGTGTTCCTGTTCTGGATCATGTGAGCGTCCGGACTATCGGACAAGAACCTGTGTCAGCGCCTCGATATGCGCCTCGATGACGTCCGGGTCGGACGGGTCGATATTCCACACGCGGCGAACCTCGGGCGCCAGGGTGTAGAAGGTCTGGGCGGCGCCGACGAAGATGTAGACCAGCGCCGGCGTGGAAACGTTCGGCAGTATGCCTTCCCGTTTGCACATTTCGATGAACCGGGCCGAGACCTTGCTGATGTCGGCGATGAAGCTGTCGGTGGCCCAGTGCAGGCGCTCGCTGTCGCGCATGCTCTCCTGCATCATCAGCCGGGCGTGTTCGGGATGCTTGGCCGAATAGACGACGACGGCGCGGATCACCGCCTTGGCGTAGGCCCGGAAATCGGCGTGGACAGGATCGTCCGGCCTCGGCAGCGCCAGCTCCTTGGCCTGCCGTTCGAACAGGAAGGCGACCGCGGCTCGCCAGAGGGCGTCCTTGCTGGAGAAGTGGTATTTGATCAGGGCGTTGTGCGCGCCGGCCAGGGCCGCGATCTCTCGCGTCGAGGCGCCGTCGAAGCCCTTTTCGGAGAAGACCTCCAGCGCCGCCTGAAGCAGGCTCGCCTGGGTCGCTTCTCTTTGCTGGACTCTGAGGTTCACCCGCGTTTCCAAGACAACTCGCCCGAAATCCTTCGTTTCCTGAGTGCCGTCCTTGCCGGTGAAGCGTTCGACTCTGTGTTCGAAATCCGCGCCGCCGAAGGTCACTCGACATTCGTTATGCATCTGCATAGCGTGATGCGCAAGTGATCTGGCTTCAGGGGCGGAACTGTACTCCGTCGGCCGATCCGGGAGAAATCTCAGATGGATCAGACACGTCGACCGCGGAGCATGCGCGCCGCCTGGACCGCCGCCTGCCTGGGCCTGACGCTGGCGGCCGGCTCGGCCTGCGCCCAGACGCCGCCGTCCACGACTCCGGGGACCCCGGTCACCGCCCGGATCCCGCAAGGCGCGCTGGTCGGGGTGGACGAAGGCGACGTCCGGTCGTTCAAGGGCATTCCCTACGCCGCCCCGCCGGTCGGCGACCTGCGCTGGCGGGCGCCTCGGCCCGCGGCCGCCTGGACGGGCGTGCGCGACGCCTCGGCCTTCGGCGCCGACTGCATCCAGCCCCGCCCCGGCTGGGACGACACCCAGTCGAAGCAGCCGACCAGCGAGGACTGCCTGACCCTGAACGTCTGGGCCCCGGAGACACGGACGGCGGAGCCCCTCCCCGTCATCGTCTGGATCCACGGCGGCGGCTTCATCATGGGCTCCGGCAGCCAACCGCTCTTCGACGGCGCCCGGCTGGCTTCGCGCGGCGTCGTGGTGGTGACCTTCAACTACCGGCTCGGCCGTTTCGGCTTCTTCGCCCATCCCGCCCTGACGGCGGAAGCGGGCGACGCGCCGACGGCCAACTACGGCCTGATGGACCAAGTCGCGGCGCTGCGCTGGGTGCACGACAACATCAACGCCCTGGGCGGCGACCCCGAGCGGGTCACCATCATGGGCCAGTCGGCCGGCGGCGGCTCGGTCCTGCAGTTGATGACCATGACCGAGGCCCGGGGTCTGTTCCGGGGGGCCGTCGTCCAGTCCGGCGGCGGCCGCGACCACCTGCCGCCCCTCACGGCGCCGGCCGGCCAGCGATCGGGCGAAAGCGTCGGCGAGGCCTTCGCCGCCTCGGTCAATCTCAGGAACGCCACGGCGGCTGACCTCCGGGCCCTTCCGGCCGAGCGGGTGCGCGGGCGGCTGGACCTGTTGAACCCTGAGCGGAACACATTCACCGGCCCGATCATCGACGGGCGGCTGGTCACCACCCAGACCCTCGACGCCTTCACGCGCGGGGAGCAAGCTCCCGTACCCCTGATCATCGGCGCCACCAATTTCGAGCTCGGCTCGATCCCGTCCTTCCTGCGCGGAATGGTCGCCGACCGCACGCTGGAGGACGTCGAGGTCTCCAAGCCGGACCTGATGACCATCTACGGAACCTCCGACACCCTCAACCGGGCCATGCCGTCCGAGCTCACCTTCGTCGAACCGGCCCGGCGGCTGGCCGCATTCGACGCGGCCGCGGGCCATCCGGTCTGGCTTTACAGCTTCGGCTATGTCGCCGAGAGCAAGCGACGCGAATGGTCGGGAGCGCCGCACGCCTCGGACCTCGGCTACGGCTTCGACACCCTGGGCCGGCTCAAGGGCGACTATTCCGAGGCCGACCAGCGCATCGCCACGGCCATGGCCGACTACTGGGCGGCGTTCGCGCGGGATGGTCGGCCGGACGCCGCGGGCCAGCCCGAATGGCCCCGGTACAACCCGGACAGCGACCGGGCTCTGCTGGTCGGCGAGACCGGCGTCTCCGTCGGCCCGTCGCCCGAGGCCGCCCGCCTCGACGCCCTGGGCCGGTTGCGCGACGCTGCCCGGGCTGTCTCCCCCTAGCTCAAGGGCCTTTATTCCCGGGGCGTCAGCACGATCTGCAGAGCCCCCGCGCCGGACGCCGTGACGCGGACGACCTGTGCGGTCCGATCATGCTCCCAGACGGCGTCCGCGCCGGAAAGAGCGGCGTCCACGCCCTCAGGGAAGCGCCAGTCCGGCACGAAGATCTCGGTCGGGGCGCCGATGGCGGGATCGGCCTCGACGGTCACCGTGAAGCGGCGCGCATCGGCCTCGAACGCCATGGCCGTGATCACGCCCTGCGCGCTCCGGGCATAGGGTCGCGAGAAGCCGGCCAGCCCGCGGGCGCCCGACGCCGGATCGTCCTCGGCGGTCGCCTGGTCGACGGAATAGATCGACAGGTCCTCCTGGTTCCACCCGTCCCCGACCCGCAGGTCGTTGCGGTTGGTCGCCGTATAGTTCCACTGGGTTGAGGACAGCAGAAGCGTGTCGAGAGTGTCGTACATCAGCCCCAGCGCGGTCGCATGGGCGCTCCAGACCTCGTCGCCGCGCTCGCCCGACGCCCAGCGGTCGAAAGCCTCGCCATGGTTGAGGTCGTAGGGAATGCCGAATTCGCCGACCAGGGTCGGCGCGCCCCCTTCCCTCATCGTCAGCCCCATCGCCCGGATATAGCTCAGCTGGAACGCATAGCGCTGGCGGCGGGCGTCCAGATCGGACTGCGGGTCGAACAGTTTTGAGCCCAGGATCTCGACGTCATACCAATGGCTGGCGTTCACCGTCCGGGCCGGCATAGGGCTGGGGAAGGTCTTTCCCTGCAGCATGAGATAGGGGCACATCTCGCCGAACAGCAGCCAGTCCGGGCGGACGTCGCGGATCGCCGCGGCCACCCTGCCGAAGAACGGCCGCATGAAGTCTCGCTCGTGATCCAGCTTCTCGCCGTCCCGGACACGGAGGAAGTCCTCGTCCACGACCACCGCGGCGTCGCCGTGAAGCGCCCACGCCCCGGCCGTCTCGAAGGGGTCGGGTCCGTCGTCCAGCCAAATCGATGCGCGGTCGGGGTTGACCACCGTCTCGCCGACCTCGGCCATCTCGAATCCCTGACGGCGCTCGAGCACCGGCAGGCGAACGACCTGTCCCCGGGCGGCCTTCAGGCTGTCCAGCGGCGTCCACGACGGTCCCGGCCACAGCGGCGTGGCGTTGTCCGCATCCGGTCCGGTCCGGCGCTGCGACACCTTCTGCCCGACCCAGCCCTGACCGGGCTCGTTCAGGCTGTCGAAGCCGATCACATTGTTCAGGGACTTCACCCGGTCCGCGACCGCCCGCATGGCGCCCAGATAGGCGCCCTGAAGGAAGTCCTGCACATTGACGCCGCCGACCTTCCAGTCGGGTGTCAGGGTCGCCCCCGCGAAGAAGGCGGTCCACATGATCCCGTTGACCGGCATCTGGTAGTTTCGAGGCCAGCTCATCATCGGATAGCGATCCTCCTGCCGCGCATCCGGAGAGGCGTAGTCGTAGCGCTGCTGCATCACGTGGACGGCGTCGGCGGCGTCGAACGCCGCCAGGTTCAGCCCGACCGCCTCGAACACCCATCCGGGCGCGCCGTCGCCGCCGCTCATCCGGCTCCAGACGTCCTGGTGGAAGTCGATGAACACCGCCAGCCCATGCTCGCCGGCCTTGGCGCAGACCGCCGCGAGATAGTCGAGATAGGCTTCGTCATACTGGCCGTGCCCGGCATGCTCGACCGCTTCCCAGCAGGTCAGCAGCCGCAGGACGTTGAAACCCCAGCCCCGGATGCGGCCCAGATGCTCGTCCGCCTCCTCCAGTGGGAAGGGCCGCCCGATGAAGCTGACGCTGCGGTGATCGGCGAAATCGCGCGGCGGAACGGGACCGGCGTGGGACAACGGGATCTTGCTGTCTCCCCCCAGATTGACGCCCCTCAGAATGGCGTGCCGCCCCTGCGTATCGACGAACCGGGGGCCGTCGATGTCAAACATCAGTTGCTGCATTCGCCCTATCGACCTCACACGAAACTCGTTATACAGTTGGACAATAAGAATAGGTCTGGGCCCAGTCCAGCCGGAAAAACATGGGGGCGGAGAACGTGGCTAAGGACCAGGCGGCCGTGTCCGGACGCATATCGCCGTTGCGCAAACTGGCGATCGGCGTGGGCGATTTCGGGTGCAATCTGTATTGGCAGACGACCCAGCTCTATCTGCTGTTCTTCTACACCGACGTGGTCGGCCTCTCGGCCAGCACGGCCGGCCTGATCTATATGGCGGCCCTGATCTGGGACGCGGCCATGGACCCGATCGTCGGCCTGATCGCCGACCGCACCCGCAGCCGCTGGGGCCGTTATCGCCCCTATCTGGTGATCGGCGGGCCGCTGCTGGCCCCGGCCTTCGTGGTCCTGTTCGTCGGCCCGGGCAGCCATGTCGCGGGGGCGATCGCCTTCGCCCTGATCAGCCAGCTGCTGTTCCGCACCCTCTACGCCCTGGTCGCCATTCCCTACGCCTCCCTGTTCGCCCGGGTGACCAGCGACAGCGCCCAGCGTGGCGACCTGGCCGGGTTCCGCATGGTCTTCGGCGCCCTGGCCGCCATCCTCGTCGCGGCCCTGACCCTGCCCTTCGCCTCGGCCCTCGGCGACGAGGCTGGCGGGCGTCAGGGCTGGATCATCATCGGCGTCGCCTACGGCCTGATCGCCACCGGCTGCCTGATGCTGACGGCCTGGGGCAGCCGTGGACTGGATACGCCCAATGCGCCGGCGGAACCGCGTCGTCCCCCGGCCGCCGTCTGGCGCAGCCTGGCGTCGAACCGCGCCCTGCACCTGCTACTGGGCGCCATCGTGATCACTTCATTCTCGACCACGATGTTCTCCAAGAACCTTCTGTATTATTTCAAGTATGTCGTCGGCGATGCCGACATGGGCAGCCTCGGCCTGGGCGCCATCGCTCTGACTGTGGTGGTCACGACGCCGCTCTGGGCCATCGCGCTGCGCGTGATCGGCAAGCGCAACACCTGGCTGGTCGGCGCCGTGCCCAGCGTGCTGGGGCTGACGCTGTGGCATTTCGCCGACGGCCAGACCCTGGGCGTCCTGTTCGCCGCCCTGGTGCTTCAGGGCGTGGGCATAGCCGCCGGGGTCGTCTGCTTCTGGTCCATGTTGCCGGACACGGTCGAGTACGGCGAATGGCGCAGCGGCGTGCGCACTGAATCCCTCGTCTTCGGCCTGACCGTGCTGGGTCAGAAGGTGGCCCTCGGCCTCGGCGCCGGCGCGCTCGGCATAGCCCTGACCCAGTTCGGCTATGTCCCCAATGTCGCGCAGTCCCCGCAGACCTTGGCCGACATCAAGGGGCTGATGTTCTGGGCGCCGCTGGCGGGAACGCTCGCCGCCGCCGCCCTGATCTGTTTCTACCCGATCAACCGGCGGACCCACGCCGCGATGGTCGAGGAGATCTCGGCCCGGAACGGCGCCGCGGACGCCGCCCCCTCCCCGCCCCAAGCCAGCTGAGTGACCGCATGATCCTTCGATCCAGCCTCGCCGCCGCCGTCGCTTTCGGAGCACTTGCCGTCGCGTCCTCCGCCCACGCCCAGTCGGCCGATCCCGCCTGCGACGGCCTGACCGCGCTGCGTCTGGCCAATACCCGGATCGACGCCGCCATCGCGGTGAAGTCCGGCGACCGCCAGCCGATCGAGGCCTTCGGCCTGCCGTCGCTGACCGCCAGCACCGCCTACTGCCGGGTCTCGGTAACCCTGACCCCGGTCCCCGGCTCGGAGATCCACTCCGAGATCTGGCTGCCGACGCCGGCCGCCTGGAACGGCAAGTTCGCGGCCATGGGCAACGCCGGCTTCGGCGGCGCCCTGGGACCGCCCCGGTTGTCCATGCGGCCCGCCCTGAGCCGCGGCTACGCCGTCGCCGGGACTGACATGGGTCACACCGAGGCCGGCGCCGACGGCAAGAACGCCAGTTGGGCGCTGAACCAGCCCGAGCGGATCATCGACTTCGGCCACCGCGCGAACCACGTCACGGCGGTCGCCGCCAAGGCGCTGGTCGAAGCCTATTACGGCCGGCGGCCCGACCGCTCCTACTTCCAGGGCTGCTCCGACGGCGGTCGCGAGGCGCTGATGGCGGCGCAGCGCTATCCCGACGATTTCGACGGAATCATCGCCGGCGGCCCTGCCAATGCCTGGACCCATCTGATGGCCTCCTTCGCCTGGTCCTGGAAGGCCGCGCACCAGTCTGCGGACAGCATGCTGAAGGCGCCCAACCTGGCGCGCATCCAGGCCGCCACCCTGGCCGCCTGCGACGACCTGGACGGCGTCAGGGACGGGGTCATCGAGGATCCGCGCATCTGCCGCTTCGATCCGGCGACGATCCGCTGCGATGTCGATGCGACCGACGGCTGCCTGACCGCGCCCCAGCTCGACGCGCTCAAGGCCCTCTACGCCGGCCCCCGGCGCGGCGTGACGGGCGCCTCCCTGTTCCCCGGCTTCTCGCCCGGCGGAGAGGCGGTCCGCAACGGCTGGGACCTGTGGATCACCGACGCGGCGGCGCAGCAGCCGGACTTCGCCCGCTCCTTCTTCGCCAACTTCGTCTTCAATGACGCGGACTGGCGGCTGGACCAGTTCGACTTCGACAAGGACTTCGACCGGGCCCAAGCCGCGATGGCGGGCATCCTCGATTCCGACAATCCCGACATGTCCGCCTTCAGGGCGTCGGGCGGCAAGCTGCTGATGTACCACGGCTGGAGCGATGCGGCCCTGCCGGCCGAGGGCACGATCCGCTATTTCGAGGCCGTGCGCGGCGCCATGGGCGCCGAGGCGGTGGACGACTTCGCCCGCCTGTTCATGGTGCCCGCCATGGGTCACTGCTTCGGCGGCCCCGGTCCCAACACCTTCGACATGCTGGGCGAACTGGACGCCTGGGTAGAGGGCGCCCCGGCGCCGGAGCGGATCGTGGCCAGCAAATACGCCAACGACCTGGCCCAGTTGCTGAACATGCCGGCGGGTCAGCCGCAGAGCACCCGTCCGCTCTGCGCGTATCCGAAGGTGGCGCGCTGGAAGGGCGAAGGCGCGACGACCGACGAGGCCAATTTCGAATGCGTCGTCCAGACGCCGCGTGCGAACGACTGAGCCCGACCATGGACAGCCACGTTCAAGGCCCGACCGAGCCGGCGCTGCTGCCCCACACCATCGGCGCGGCGCTGGCGCAGGCGGCGCGGCTCTGGGGCGAGCGCGAGGCGGTCGTCTTCCCGGCGCAGGGCGTCCGCCTGACCTGGGCGGAGCTGCATCGCCGGGCCGGCGATTTCGCGGCCGGTCTGCTGGCCCACGGCCTTCTGCCCGGGGACCGGATCGGGATCTGGTCGTTGAACCGGGTCGAATGGATCATCACCCAGTTCGCCGCGGCCCGCGCCGGCCTGATCCTGACCACGGTCAACCCGGCCTATCGTCTCGACGAGCTGGAGTTCGCGCTCAACAAGGTCGGCTGCAGGGCGCTGATCCTGTCGCCACCGTTCAAGAGCAGCGACTATCCGGCGCTGATCCGCGCCCTGGCGCCGGAACTGGATCAGGCGGTCGTCGGCGACCTGACCGCGGCCCGCCTGCCCCATCTGAAACTGGTCATCCAGATGGAGGCCCCGACCCTGGCCGGGGCGGCCGGTTTCGCCACGGTCGAAGCCGCCGGCCGGACCGCGGGCCCGGAAGCCCTGCATGCGGTCGAAGCCGGCCTGTCCTGCGACGACGCGATCAACATCCAGTTCACCAGCGGCACGACCGGACGGCCCAAGGGCGTCACCCTGAGCCACCGCAACATCCTGAACAACGGCTACATGGCCGGGATGACCATGGCCGTCACGCCGGACGATCGCATCTGCATTCCCGTGCCTCTGTACCACTGCTTCGGCATGGTGCTCGGGGTCATGGTCGGCGTGGCGCACGGCTCCGCCATGGTCTTCCCCGGCGAGGGCTTCGATCCCCTGGTCACGCTTCAGGCCGCCGCGGCCGAGCGCTGCACGGCGCTCTACGGCGTACCGACCATGTTCATCGCCGAGCTGGAGCACCCGCGCTTCGCCGAGTTCGACCTGTCGTCGCTGCGCACCGGCATCATGGCCGGATCGCCCTGCCCCATCGAGATCATGCGCAAGGTGATCGACCGCATGCACATGCGCGACATCACCATCGGCTACGGCATGACCGAGACCAGCCCGCTCAGCTTCCAGAGCGCGCTGGACGATCCGCTGGAGCAGCGGGTCTCGACGGTCGGCCGCGTCCACCCCCACGTCGAATGCAAGATCGTCGACGCCGACGGCGTCGTCGTGCCTACCGGCGTTCCGGGCGAGCTCTGCACCCGGGGCTATTCCGTGATGATCGGCTATTGGGACGAGCCCGAACAGACGGCCGACGCCAAGGACGCTGAAGGCTGGATGCACAGCGGCGATCTCGCGACCTTCGACGACGCCGGCTACTGCCGGATCGTCGGGCGGCTGAAGGACATGATCATCCGCGGCGGAGAGAACCTCTACCCGCGCGAGATCGAGGAATATCTCTATCGCCACCCGAAGATTCAGGACGTGCAGGTCTTCGGCGTTCCGGACGAACGCTATGGCGAACAGGTCTGCGCCTGGGTGGTGCTGACCGACGGCGAGACCATGGACGAGGCCGAACTGCTGGCCTTCTGCCACGGCGAAATCGCGCACCAGAAGCTGCCGCGCCACGTCCGCTTCGTTCGCGAATTCCCGCTCACCGTCACCGGCAAGATTCAGAAATTCGTCATGCGCGACATGATGATGCGCGAACTCGGCATCCAGGACTGACCGCGCCTCGCCGCCGCAGGTTGGCCGGCTGACCCGCCGGCCCTGGCTGTCCGGCGCGCATCAGGCAATCATTGACCGCGCGCCTGACCGGCGGATCGCCGGACATAGGTGTCAAGGAACCGGAGATAGGCTTCCTGGGCCGCGATCCGATTGTCGCGCTTGCGGAACCCATGCCCCTCATCCGGGAAGACGATGTACTCGACCGGCACATTGTTGGCGCGGACGGCGGCGACCATTTCATCGCTTTCGACCTGAAGCACGCGCGGGTCGTTGGCCCCCTGCACGACCAGCAGGGGCCGCACGATCCTCTCCGCATGGAAGAGGGGCGAAATGCGACGATGGCGCTCGGCGTCGGTCGCCGGATCACCCATCTCATCGAACAGGGACGCGCGTTGCGCCCCCCACCAGGCGGGGACCGATTCCAGCGTCCGCACCCAGTTGGTGACGCCGAAGATGTCGATGCCCGCTTCGAAGGCCTCGGGGTGGAAGGCCAGGGCCGCGACGGTCAGATAGCCGCCATAGGAGCCGCCCATGACCGCGACCTGGTCGTCGGCGATCCAGTCTTGAGCGCGCAGCCAGTCGCCCCCGGCGACGATGTCGCGCAGGTCCGCCTCGCCGTGACGCCGGTCGTCCATGTGCAGGAAGGTCTTGCCGTAGCCTGAGCTGCCCCGATTGTTGGCGGCCAGCACGGCGTAGCCGTGGTTCACCAGGTGCTGGACCATGGCGGAATAGCCGCGACGGCTCTGCCCGCCCGGCCCCCCGTGCACAAGCACGACCGCCGGAGCGGGGTTCGCGGCGGAGGCGCCGTGCGGGCGGTACAGGACGGCGGGGATCATCACGCCTCCCTCCCCGCGGTACCGGACGACCGTGGCCTCGACTAGGTCGTCTTCCCGCATCGCCGGGTTCAGGGCGGTCGTCAGCCGACGGGCCTGACCCGTGGTCAGATCGGCGACGAAGATGTCGTTGGGCGAGGTGTCGGACGCGACGGTGAAGGCCATGCGCCGCTCATCATCGCTGAACCGCACCGTGCCGATGTCGCCCTCCGGAACGCCGGCCAGCGCCACGGCCCGTCCAGTGGTCGTGTCCAGCACGGTCAGCTCGGTTCGCGCATCGACGTTGAAGGCCGAGATCCGATAACGGCCTGACGGCGAATAGCTCAACGCCGTGAGATCCCAATCACCCTTCAAGTCGTCGATCGTCTCGCCGCTCGCCAGATCATGGCGATAGCCTCGACCGAACTCCCCGACGGCGTCGCTGCCGAACAGCAGGGCCCGGGAATCCGGCGTGAAGTCGAACACTCGATACTTCACCGATCCGGTGTGCGGCGTGATCAATCGCGGCTCTCCGCCGACCCACAGATCGACGAGATAGAGATTGCCGTCGCCGCTGCCGAGTTGCTCCTCCAGCACGACCCAACGCCCGTCCGCGGAGACGGCCCCCAGCGTCATCCCCGGGTTCTCGAACAGCAGCCGGCTGTCATAGGTGGCGGGATCGATCGCGACGATGTCGAACACCTTCGGATCGCGGGCGTTGGAGGCGACCCAGATCTCCGACCGGTCGCCCTTCCACCCGATCAGATTGGCCTTCACGGCGTCGCCGGGCGTCAGGTCCCGCAACGTACCGTCCCGCTCGCGCACATAGACGTGGCTGCGCTCGTTGCCGCCGCCGTCCGCGGCGACCAGGATCCGGTCGTCGTTCGGGAAGTAGCTTTCCGCATAGGTCGCATTGGTGGTCGAGGCGGTCAGGGGCACGGCCGTCCCGCCGGCCACGGGCAGGGCGTAGGCGTTGAAGACGCCCGAGGCGTCGCTGGACACCAGCACCGACGCGCCGTCCGGCGAGAAGGCCAGCCCGGCCCCGCTGGCCAGGCCGAAGCTGGTGGTCTGGAAGAACTCCGCGGCGCTGTACGTCCGGGTCATGCTCCGGGTCTGCTGGGTCGATCGGTCCTGCCGGGCGTGGGCGGTCAGCGGCGCGGCCGCCGCCATAAGGGCGATCGCCGAAACGAGGCCGGCGCGGGTCAGCTTGAAGGTGTGTGACATGCTCGAGGGTTCCAGGCGTTCGAAAGGACAGGGAGCTATGAAGGGGCGCGCTACGCCGGTCGGCGGGCGCTGAACGTGAGGTCCTGAAGCCGGTCCTTCAGAAGCGGCTCCAGGGTCAGGACGATGCCGATCAGGAGGACGGCGACGGCGGCCAGGAGGTGCAGCATCTCCCGCGACAGCCCCGCCAGGCCGCCGCCGGCGAGATATCCGGGCGCCAGCATGACCGGAACCCAGACCAGGGCCGACGCGACATTGGCGACCTGGAACCGGAGGCGCGTCATGCGGGTGATGCCGGCGACAAGCGGAACGAAGGCCTGGATCGGGCCCATGAACCGGCCGGCGAAGATGGCGACGACGCCGTAGCGGCTGAAGTACAGCCGGGCCCGGGCGATCGACCGGCGATGGCGGCGCAGGACTGGCGCACGAACGAACGACCATCCGGCCCGCCGTCCGAGGCCGTACGACGCCGCCTCGCCCAGGACCGCGCCCGCCACGCACCAGGCCAGAACGGCCCAGAGCGGAAGAACCCCGGCCGCCACCAATCCTCCGGCCATCAGCATCAGGACCGTGGCCGGCACGAAGGCGCCCACGACCGCGAGGGATTCGCCGAAGGTCAGCATCCCCAGCAAGGGACCGGCCCAGATGGCGTTTCGCGCGATGAAGGCGGCGGTGTCCTGAGTGAAGCCTTCCATCAGTTCCGCTCCCGGTGCCGGGCGGAGGCCAGGCCCAGCAGGGTCAGGCCCAGGCCGATCCAGAACAGCAGGGCCAGCGCCCAACGACCGACCGCGGGCGGATCGACCACCGTCGCCGGACCGGCGCTTTCGACCTGTTCGCGCCACATCCCGACGCCGCCGGTCAGGGCCGTGTCCAGACCCAGCGCGCCCTCGCCGAGCACTTCCGTGACCGCCGAAACCAGTCGGTCCGGTCCCATGTCGGCCCCGATGAAGAACACCAGCGCCAGGACCACGAACCAACGCACCGGATAGCGAAGGCCGACCACCAGCACCGATCCCGCCAGATAGGCCACCAGCGCCGCGCCGAAGGGCACGAGATAGAACCAGATCCCCCCCACGCCCCACCCGACAGCCAATCCGCCCGAAACCGCCGCCAGGACGCTGAACCACGCCACCACCAGACCCGTCAGGCCCAGGACCCAGACGGCGCCCGCCGCGCCCCGGATCAGCACGTGCTTCTGTCGCTCGACCGGCAGGGTCCAGAAATCGCTGCGGTCGAACAGGCGCTGCGTCGACCACAGCCTGAGCGGCAGGACAAAAGCGGTGAGCGGAACCAGCATCATCAGCTCATGCGGGTAGTCCACGGCGTCGCCCTGAAGGATGACGAAGCTGAGCCCCATGAAGGTCACGAGCCCCAGCACCACGGCCAGCGCGATGAACTCGGGGCGTAGCGCGCGCCCGATGAACCGCACCTGGGCGCGCAGGACGGCGCTTACATCGGGGGTTGCTGCAATCCGGGCCTCGGTCATGCCGGATCCTTTCCACGCATCAGGGTGACGACGGCGTCATGGAGATTGAGCGGAGCCACGTTGCGAACCTGTCCGCCGGACGCGGCGATGCGGGCCACGATGTCGGCCTCCTCGCCCTGGACGGTCCACTGGATGTCCCGACCGAACCGCCCCTTGTGGAGCACGCCCGCCAGATCCGGCGGCCCGGCCCAGCCGTCCGGCCCTCCCGCGGAATAGACCTTCAAGGTCCGGTGCAACGTCTCGCGTGAGCCCTGGAACATCAGGCGGCCCGCCGCCAGGACGCCGACATGATCGGTCAGGCCGTCGATTTCGTGAATCTGGTGCGACGAGACCAGGACCGTACAGCCGGTGTCGGCCAAATGATCGGACACCAGGCCCAGGAAGGCGTCCTTCGCCACCGGATCCAGTCCATCGATGGGCTCGTCGAGCACCAGCAGGGCCGGCCGATGGGCCAGCGCCGCCGCGAGCTGCACACGCCGGGCCTGCCCCTTGGACAGTTGACCCAGCTTCCGGCCGCGATCGATCTCAAGCCGCCGGCACAGGGCGTCCAGATAGCCGGCGTCCCAGGCCGGATAGTAGGCGGAGCGCTGCTCCAGCCACAGGCCCGCGCTCATCCAGCCGGGTCCGGTGTCGAAGCGATCCGGGACATAGCCCAGCTGCGCGCGCACGGCCGGACCCTGGCGTCGGGGGTCCAGCCCTCCGACGCGGATCTCGCCGCTGTCGGCGCGTTCCAGGTTCAGGAGGATCCGCAACAGGGTCGTCTTGCCGGCCCCGTTCGCCCCCGCAAGCATGTAGACCGCGCCCGCCGGCGCCGTCAGAGCGACATCCGTGAGCGCGGCTTCGCGCCGGTAGGTCTTCGAGAGCCGTCGCGTCGTGATGGACAGGCCGCCCCGCGTTTCGGGCGCAGCCCCGTCGAGATCGGGCGTCGGGATGAGGTCTGGGATTGTCATTCTGATGAAGTCCTCGTCGGGGCGGCGCCCGCGGCGGCGTCCCGGATCGCGTCGATGAATTCGTCCACCCCCAGGCCGTGACGGTGCGCTTCGATCAGGGCTCGCTGCGCGACCTCGGCCAGAAGGGCGCGGCGGTCGTCCTCAAGCGGCCGGGCCGAACCGACGAACGTCCCCTGCCCCCGCTGGACGTAGACCAGGCCGTCCCGCTCCATCTCGCGATAGGCCTGGGACACAGTGTTCGGATTGACGCGCAGATCGCCGGCCAGCTGGCGGACCGACGGCAGCGGATCGTCCGGCGCGAAGGCGCCGACGACGATGGCGCGCCGGATCTCGTCCATGATCTGGACGTAGATCGGTCGGCTGTCTGAAGGATCGATCGTAAAGGGCAAAGGGGCTCACCTCTAGTGTACTAGTTCACTAATACACCTAGAGCACGGACGTCAAGCGGCGGTGTCGCGGGCGATCACGGATCGCTCAAACAGCCGTTGCTTTTTGCCTCGCGGAATCTAGCTTCCGGCGCTCAATTCGGGGGGTATCGAATGCGTCTGCGGCAGTGGGGATTGTGTACGGCGGTGATGGCGCTTCTGGCGCCGCCGGTCTGGGCGCAGCAGGCGCAGCCGGAATGGATGACCTCTCCCCGCGACTGGTCCGCGACGCTGAAGGGCGATGTCGACGCCCTGGGCCGCATCATCGAAGAGACGCACCCCGGCCTGTATGACGACCGCAATCCGGCCTTCCGCCAACGGGTCGAGGCGGGCTTGGCCGAGGCGCGTCAACGGGCGGAAACGACGACGGACGCCGGCGGCTGGTGGTGGGCCATGCGCGGCCTGATCGCCGGGTTCGAGGACGGCCATGTGGACATCGGCCTGACCAACCAGGGCGGCTTCCCGACGCGTTGGCCGGGCTTCCTGACCGTCTATCAGGGCGCCGACCAGGTGGTCGCCAGCCGGGACGAGGCCGACCGCGACAGCCCTCCCCTGGGCGCCAGGCTGATCGCCTGCGACGGCGTGGACGCCGCGACCCTGGCCGAGCGCCGCGTCGGCGCCTTCCGCGGACGCTGGGTCCTTGAAGCGCAGAAGGTCCAGTTCGGCGACTGGGTCTTCATGAGTCCGAGCAATCCGTGGATCCCGGAGATGTCGGAGTGTCGCTTCGAGACCCAGGGCGTCGCGCGATCCTACCGCCTGAACTGGCGCGCGATCGAAGCCCAGGACCTCGGCGCCCGCCGCACCGCCCTCGCCCAACGGGTTTCACCCGGCTTCGGCATGAAAACGCTGGACGACGGCGGCGTGTGGCTGTCGATGCCCTCCTTCAACGGCGACCCCACGTCCGAAGCCTATGCCGCCCTCACGACCCTGCTAACGCAGGCGACGGAAAGCCAGGCCCGTCTGCGCGCCGCGCCCTATGTGGTTCTGGACGTCCGCGACAACGGCGGCGGGTCTTCGCACTGGAGCGCGCGTCTGGCGCTGACCCTCTGGGGCGGAGACTGGGCCACGACCCATCCCCTGGCCCCGATCGAAAGCGTCGACTGGCGGGCGTCCGAAGCCAATATCGCGGGTCTCAAGGCGTTCCGCGATCAGCTGACCGTGGCCAATGGCGACCCCCAGATGATCGCCTGGGCGGACAACGCCATCGCGGGAATGCAGAACGCGATAGCCGTCGGCGAACCGTTGTGGCGGGATCAGAACACGCCGGAGACCCCACCCACCTACCCCGTTCCGCCGGAAAATCCGATGAAGGGGACAGTTTACGTCCTGACCGACTTCCGTTGCGGCTCGGCCTGCCTGGACGCCGTCGATCTGTGGAAGACGCTGGGCGCCGTCCAGATCGGTCGCGAGACCAATGCCGACACCGTCTATATGGAGCTGCGCGAAGCCGCCCTGCCCAGCGGCTTGGCCAGGGTGTGGATCCCGATGAAGGTCTATCGCGGCCGGGCCCGGGGCAACAACGAACCGCAGATTCCGGCGCACGCCTATGCCGGAAACATGGCCGACGAGCAGGCGCTCCAGGCCTGGGTGCGGGAACTGCAGGCGGCGGACTAGGCCCCCGAAAATGAGAAGGCCAGATCGGTCTCGCCCATGATCTGGCCGCCCGCGTCGAAGCGGCGTTCCAGGATGCGTCCCCGCCCCTCGGCGTCGATCGCCACCACCGTCCCGCAGCGGGTGCCGTAGACCGGCCCGCGGATGAAGACGGACGAGTTGCGCGGCTCGAACGGAACGTCGGACGGCTGCGCGGGGATCGAACCGTCCACGCCCAGTCGTTCGTCCTGAAGGCCGTCGAGCAGCATCTCGGGGTGGTCCGCCGCGCCCTCCAGCCAGCCCGCCAGGGTCGCCTTGAGGTGAAGGGTCTTCGGCCAGGGTTCATCCAGTTCGCCGTTGGAAAGACCATAGAGGCCCGGCGTCAGCGGGCGGCGAACCGGCGCGGGTTGATTGGTCCAGAAGACCGCCTCGTCCTTCTCGACGCGGATCAGGTTGAACGGGCTGAAGGTCTCCAGCACGGCGTCGGACGGGTTCTGGAAGTCGCCCCCGCCCCGCAACATGTCGCTGAGCAACAGACCACGGGACGGAGCGTCGGTCTTCGGTCCGCCGAAACCTCGCAGGTTGGTCACCACGGCAAGCCGGCCCTGTTCGGACACGCCCAGCCAGGTTCCGCCCGAAAGCCGGTCACGCCCCGCCAGGACGTGATCCGCGCCCGGCCATCTCGCCAACGGATCGGCGGGCCGCGTATGCAGTTCGTCGCGATTGCCGGCGAGAACGAGGCGCCAGCGAGGATGGGCGCGCCAGGCGAAGGCTAGAACGCACATGCGAGCTCCTGTTCGAGGCTGGCCGACATCCCGCTGGCTTAGGCGAGGCCCGACCGCACGTCACCCCCGATGTTGGAGACGCGCCCTGTGCGCGGCGCTACGTCCCGTAATAGGCGTCCCCGGCCTGGACGGCGTTCCACCGGCGTTGCGAGACGGCGTCGACCTTGTCGGGCCAGGAGCGGCGTCCCGGCTTCAGCTCCGATGCGCGAACCACGACCGCGGGCCAGGCCGCCTGGCCGCCTGGCCGCCTTCGTCCCGAAGTTCGAACCGCACCGTGGGATCCTCGGCGGTGAGATCGAAGTCGACCACGCCGAAATTCACGCCCGCGGAGAAGGCCTGGCGGACGCGCAGGACCGGCCGAACAACCCCGGTATGTCGGCCAGACGACAGTTTCACATCAAGAGCGGGCGGCGCTCCCCTCGGGGAAACAAGCCACGCCCGAGCCGGACCTAGGTGTCCGCAGGGGCGGACTCCACACGCGCCTTCGGCTTCTTCGAGGCCTTGGCCGGCGCCGGAGCGGCGGTCCGCGCGGTCTGCAGGGTCAGGAGCGCGGAGAACCGGTCAAGTGACGATAGATGGAAATGCACCAGCGCGAGCCATCCCCTGCGATGCCAATCCAGCACGACGTCGTCGGCCAGCCCCGCGAACTTCCCGGCGTCGACGATCTGGAAGCCTTCGAGGCCCAGCTTGCGGCCGTCCGGCAACGTTGCGTCGGCGCGGCGATCAATCAGCAGGTCCTGCGCCTTCAAGGCTTCGACGAACGCCGTGGTCGCCGCGACTTCCGACTGGAAGACCTCGCAGAACGCCAGGGCCTGCCGGGTCGTTGCGCTGGGTTTGACGTCCTCGTCGAACAGCGCGACGCCGTCTCCCCCCGTCCGCACGACCCGGTCCGAGGCCCCGTCGATCGCCAGCGCGAACCGCTCCGGGTTGGCCGTGGCGATGAAGCCGAACGGATAACGACGGACATAGGCCGGAAGATAGGCGTCTTGGGCCCAGGCCCCGTTGGTGACGAACAGATTGGCCCGTTCGAGACCCAGCACCGCGATCGGCTGGGCGTTGCCGGCCGCGAAGACGATCGGATAGGACCGCGCGGAGGCCGCCAGTTCGCCGACGACGATCGGCACGAAAGGCGTGTCCGCGGCGAACGACACGTCGCCGTCCTTCAGCCGCCAGGCGCCGTGGACGGCCGCCGAGAGCGGCTCCGGCGCGCGATAGAACAGCGGAAGGCCGGACAGGGGCGCGGGCGCGCCCGGGGCCTTGGGTTCGGAAGACATGCATCTACTCCTTGGAGGGGATAGCGGCGCGGACGCCGGTCGTGGTTGCGGGTCCTGCATGCTCTCGCCGAAGCCCGGGCCTGATCGTCGCCGCCAAGACCTTCAGACCTCCGGCGAGCCGCCGTTCGCGACCCGCCGGAAGGACAGAGAACCGCCTGAGCGCTGGATCAGGCAAGAGCACTCAATGGGACGGGCGCTCCTCCGGATTCTGCCCCTGCCCGGCGTCGGACACGATCAGATCGGGTGACGGGTCCTGGTCAAGCGCGAAGACCGGGGTTTCGCCGATGGCGCGCAGCATCTGCAGGCTCTGGATCCCGCCCGCGGGCGGGATCTGGATGACGAACTCGCCCGGCGTGAAGGTCACGACGTAGTTGGACGACGCCGCCAGATCACCCTGCTGGATGACGTAGGCGCCGGCGATCTCACCGGCGGTGCGCGCCAGGCCGCCCGTCAGAACGTCGCCCTGGACGAGGCCGCTCCCGCCGACGACATAGGTCAGGGTGGGATCCACCTGGCCGAAGCGCTTGGTCTGGTTGTTCGCCGTGACGCTGATCGCCCGGCGCAGGATGTCTGCGATCCCGCTCGCGACGCCGGTCAGGGTGTAGTTGCCTGCGTCAGCCCCGGACAGGCTGGCGTTGGTGGCGTTCACCGTCCGGCCGACGCCGGCGTTGCGATTGTCAAACGTCAGCGTTCCGCTGGCCCCGACGGTGTCGCCCGCGATGACGCCGGTCAGGTTGATCGACCCGGTGGCCCCGGTGGTTCCGTCGTAGACCCTGTTGTCCGCGACGACCGTTCCGTCGATCGAGCGGCGCAGGATGTCCGCCACGCCGGATATCGGCCCCAGATCATAGTTGCCCGCGTCGGCCCCGGACAGGACCAGGCCGCTGGCGGTGACCACCTTGCCCACGCCCGCGTTCCTGTCCGCGAAGTTGAAGGTCCCGCTGGCGGTGACCGTATCGCCGGCCACGACCCCCGTCAGGCCAATGGAGCCTGTGGTGGTCGTCGTCCCGTCGTAGACCTTGTTGTTCGCCGTCAGCACGCCGGTCAGGCTGCGCCGCAGGATGTCGGCGATCCCGCTCGTGACGCCGGCCAGCGTGTAGTTGCCGGCGTCAGCCCCGGACAGGGTGGCGTTGGTGGCGTTCACGGTCCGGCCGAGCCCGGCGTTGCGGTTGTCGAACGTCAGCGTCCCGCTGGCCCCGACGTTATCGCCCGCAACCACGCCCGTCAGACCGATGGAGCCCGTGGCCCCGGTGGTTCCGTCATAGACCCTGTTGTCGGCGATGACCCTTCCGGTCAGGGCTCTGGGGTCGATGATCAGCGTGCCGGAGCCGAACGAGAAGGCGTAGTTCATGTCCGACAGCAACGAGCCGAGCGAGGCGGACAGCCCGTAGGTCCCGGCGTTCCGGCTGGTGGCCCCCGAAAGCAGCGGGGCGCCGGACCAGGCGTCCGCCGCCAGATCGCCGTTGATGAGCCCGGAGATGAGCGCGCTCAACGTCGGAATCTGGCCATTGTAGGTGACCCGCTGATTGATCGGCGTCACCGTAAGCGTGGGCTGATAGGCGTAGACGAACCTGTTGCCCGCATTGGGCGCGCCGCTGAAAGCGCCGGAGCCGAAGTCGTAGGCCGAGCCGTAGTAGCTTCTGCCCCCCAGACCGCCGAAATTGTTGCCCGAAGTGGACCCGCCGGGATTCCCAGCGGCCTGGCTGTAGATCAGCCAGCGGCCGTTCGCCACCTGCACCGCGTCAGCGCCGCTGTCGTTGGTGAAGACGCCGTTCGAGGCCAGGATGACCGCATCTCCCGAACCGGCGGAACGGATCGTGCCGGTGGAGTCGATGGTCATCGGTCCCGATTGGATCCGGAGCGCGGCGGCGCTGTCCACCGTGCCGACGACGCTCAGCGCTCCGTCGATGTTCAGGAAGAAGCCCCCGCCGGTCGCGACGAAGTCGCCCAGCTGGTCGATCCGGTTGGCCGCACCCAGACTGGCTCCGCCGTCGGCGGATCCAGTCAACCGCCCGGCGACGATGACCCCCGCGCCCGATTGGGTCAGAGGGCCGTTCTCCGCGCGCAGGTCCACCGCCTGGCCGGCGGCGTTGATCGCCCCGACGATCTCGACTCCGCCCACGCGAACGCTGCGATAGGCGAAGCCGCCGCTCGCGACGTCGACCGCACCGAGGGTCGCGATGTCGTTGAGACCGAGCAGGCTGACGGCGTCACCGGCGTCGACGGTCAGGCTGGCGGCCGTGAAGCTGGCGTCGCTGGCCTGCGAGATGCTCCCGCCGGCGCTCAGCGAGGCGTCGCCGGCGGCGGCGATCCGGCCCGTTCCCAGGAAGCGGATGTCGCCGCTGGCGTCCACGATCAGGTCTTCGCCGACGGCGCCGGACGTGAGGGTGATGTCGGCGCCGACGATCTGGGCGCCCAACGCGGCGTTGAAGGCCCCGATCGTCAGTTCGCCCGTCGGTCCTTCGACGTCGACACGGCCGCCAACGGCCATGACCGACCCGAGGGTGAAGTCGCCGTTGCGGACGACGACGCCGACATTCCGGCTCGCGAAGACCGAACTCACGGCGTCCGCCCTGTCCAGGTGGACGAAGGCGTCGCCGCCGGTGCTGGAGATGTCGGCCGTCGTTGTCGATCCCGCGGAGCTGAACCGGTTCGCGGCCGTGACGCCGCCCGTCAGGACGCTGCCGAACACCGCGTTCCCCGATCCGCCGTCCACGTGCACGCGGAGCTGGTTGGCGCCCGCGCCGAGCAGCGCGGCCGCCCCGAGAACGGCGTCGCCGCTGGAGCTGTAGATGTAGATCGAATCCCTGGCCGTGGCCGAGGCGACCGTGACGCCGGCGGCGCCGTAGCCGTAGGCGTCGACCGTGCCGTTCGCGGCCGACAGCGCGCCGCTGTCGATACCCACGCCGCCCTGGATCAGGATGTCGCCGTTGTCGCTGGTGACGTCGCCGCCGACCACAAGCCCGACCGACTGGATATTGATGTCGCCGCCGTAGCGAAGAGTCGCGCCGGAATAGTCCAGGTCGCCGAAGGTGTCGGTGATGTTCAGGTCGCCGGTCCTGGCCCCCAGAGGGCTCAGGGCGGCGGTCGAGAAGTCCCGGCCGACAAGCGTATAGTTCCTGCCGACCGTGACGCGGGTCGCGACGTTTACGGCTCCCGCGCTCGCATCCAGATCGAGGTCGCGACCGGCGGTGATGACGTCGGCCTGGATCGCCCCCGCGGTGACGGTCACGTCGCCATCGGCCGCCAGCTGGGCGTCGCCGGTCAACGCGCCCGCGCCGCGGACCTCGATCCGGATATCGCCCTGGGCCGCGATGTTGACGCCGGTCATGTCCAGTCCGCCGAGCGTATCGACGATGGTGTAGTTCCGCAGCGTCGACGGGGCGCCGAACTCGTCCTGCAGAAGCGGGTTGAGGACGTCGCCGAGGAAGTCCTGGGCCGTGATGCTGTAGCTGCCCCCGGTGACGTTGGCGCCGATGGGCGAGCCCCCCGCCCCGGTCTCGATGGAGCCGGCGGAGACCTCGACGGTGATGTTGCGGCCCGACAGCTCGCCGATGGTCAGATCGCCGTGCAGCAGGTTGACGTTGACGTTGCCCGTGATGGCGCTGATCGCCGCGAAATCGCCGAAGACGCTGTCGAGGTTGACGTTGACGTCGCCGGACATCGAGGCGACCACGATGCCGCCGCAGCCGCAGGCGCCGATCACGCCCCGGTTGTCGGCGGTGATCAGGGCCTTGGTGTCAGCTCCGAAAGTGGCGGTACGGGCCGCGAACACGCCGATGCCGTCGCCGGCTTCCGCACCGCGAAGGGTGGCGTTCCCCGAGATGGAGCCGACCTGCAGCAGGCCGCCCGCGTTCGCGAACTCGACGTAGGCGTCGCCGTCCGTGGCCGCCACGGTGATATCCCCGTCGGCCGAGATCGCGTTCAGCAGCACATCGCCGCCGGACAGGTTCAGATCGCCGCCCGTCGTGATCGACACGGCCTGGCTGCCGTCCAGGAGGCCGTCGGTCTGCGCGATGACCTCGGACGCGCCGAAGACGCTGCCGAGCAGGGTCAGGCCGCCGCCCGCCGCATAGAACGAGACCCCGCCATTGGCGGCGGTGGCGTCTCCGATCGTGAGGGCGCCGTCCAGGGTCTCGACATAGACGTCGCCGTTCAGCGCGGTGAGCGTGTCGAACGCCGCGGAGCCCGAGGCGATCGTGACATCGACGTTGGCGCCCTGAAGCAGGTTCAGGGCGGTGTTGGTGGTATCGAGATAGACCCGCGCATCGCCGTTCGCGGCGGTGACCGTGACGCTTCCCGTGCCGCCGGCGGCGCGGGTCAGAACGTTGTCCGTACTGATGCTGGTATGGTCGACGGCCCCCAGGGTCGCGTCGCCGTCGGTCGCCGAGACGAGCAGGTCGCCCGTCAGGCCTGTGAGGGAGGCGGCGCCGAGGCGGGCCGAACCGCTCGTCGCCAGCACGGTGATGTCGCCCCCAGCCGTGGCCGCGCCGATGTCTGCCGCGCCGTTGGTGGCCGTCACCAGGACATTTCCGGACGCGTCGGCGTAGCCTGCGACGGTCACCGAGGCGCCGGTCAGGTTGATGCTTCCGCCGTAAGCCGTCGCGGAGCCCGCGGTCAGGGCCCCGGCCGAGGTGACGGTGACATCGTGGGCGGCGTACAGGCCGTCGATGTCGATGTCGGCGGGACCGCCGATCCGCACCGATCCGAGGATCGACTGCACGAGGCCGCCGGTGATGACGTCCGCGGCGTTGATCTCGATGTCGCCGTTGTAGGTCAGCGTCAGGCCAGTGAAGTCGAACCCGCCGGTGTCGGTCAGCGTCCAGGTTCCGGCCATCGCGCCGATGGGGCTCAGCGCGCCGGCGGAGAAGGATCCGCCGCTCAGCCTGTAGTCGTTCATCACGACCAGCGTGCCGACGTCGATATGACCCGACCCGGCGTCCAGGGTGACGTCGCCGTCAGCGCCGATGGCGCTGGCGACGATGCCGGTGGCCAGGATGCTCAGGTTCCCCTGCCCCGCCGCGTCCGCCCCGGCGACCAGCGCCCGGCCGCCGAGAACATCGCCGACGGCGTTGATCGTCAGGTGGCGCTGCGCCGTCATATCGGCGTTCAGGGTCAGAGCCCCGGCGGTGTCGGTGATCGAGATATCGCGCGCCGTGCCGGTGAACCCGAATGCGCCCGACAGGAAGTCCCGGCCGGTCAGGGTGTAGTCGCCGCCGCCGATGCTGACGGCGTCCGGGTCGACGTCGCCGTCGGCGGCCTTCAGCACGACGTTGTGCCCGGTCACCGTCCCGGCGCGGATGTCGCCGGTACTCGCGACGATCGTGGCCGTGCCGGTCGCGCCGCCTGCGGTGAGCGTATCGATCCTTGAGCCGATGGAGGTCAGGAAGACCCCGGCGTCCCCGCCGCTCGAGATGACGCTGATCGTCCCCACCCCGCCCGAGCGGTTCAGATCGCTGGCGTAGAGGCCGATGCCGGCCTCGTCCCGGGCGCCCAGGAAGGCGTCGCCCGAGGCCGAGATCAAGACATTCTGCCCCGTACCTTCGCCGTCGCTGGCGCCGGTCAGGATCAGGTTCCAGAGCTGCGCGCCGCCGTCGGCGGCGATCACCGTGACGTCGTCGCCGGCGATGATGTTCCGGATCTCGATGTCGCCCGCGGATGCGGACACATCGACATCCCCGTCCGTGGTGAGCGTCCCGCCGGCGAAGACGCCGCCCGCGCCGGCCAGGCGGATCAGCCCGCCGGTCGTGACGTCGTTCAGGGTCAGCAGGCCGGTGCTGGTGCTGATGGTCACGTCGCCCGTGCTCGTCGCACCCAGCACGGTCAGCGCTCGGGCGTTGGAGAAGACGACCGCGCCGGTCGCGCCGTTGGCGATGGTCACCTTGTCGACCATGTTGGCGCCGCTGAGGTCCAGGCCGGTCGCGGCGTCGAGATTCAGATCGTGCGCGGTGATGACGCCGCCGGTCTGGGTGATCGCGCCGCCGTTCGACCGCAGCCCGACATGGCCGCCGATGCTGCTGATGGTGATGTCGCCGGTCAGGGCGAAATCGTTGTCGTCAGCGAAGGTGAAGTTGGACCCGGTGCCGACCACGCCCAGACGATCGATGTCGTTACCCTGGGCCCCGTCCAGGGCGATCCCGGTCACGGCGCTCAGGTTCAGGGTTCCGGTCTCGATACGGCCGATGCCGTGCCAGATGCCGCCGCCGCTGCTCAGCAGGCTGACGCTGTTGGCGCGCCCCGTCTGCAGAAGGCCGAACAGGGTGATGTCGCCGGTGTTGCTGATGTCGATATCGCCGGCGGAGCTGGCGATATTGCCGAGAGCGCCGGTGAAGCTGGTCAGCGTGAAGTCCCCGGCCGCCGAGCCATGCACCACATAGGCGTCGATCTCACCGGCGATCTGATTGACCGCGCCGCTGTTGGACGTCAGCGAAAGCGCGCCCAGGGGGCCCGTCACCGAGATGTCGCCCGTGATGTCCAGGTCGCCGTCATTGACGACGGTGAACGCCGAGCCGCCGGACGACGAGGCGCCCAGCACGTCGATCCGGTTCAGCTCACCCAGAACGATGTCGCCGCCCGCGCTGACGATCAGGGTCCCGGCGCGCAGTCCGGCGCCGGTCTGGCTGATGCCGCCGGTAGAGCCGGCCCTCAGGGTCATCGTCCCCGTGGTCCAGATGTCGCCGTAGACCGTGGGATCGAACGAGAAGCCGTCGATGTCGCTGTAGCTGATGTCGCCGAACTGCGAGTACAGCAGGGTCACAGAATCCAGGTCGTTGTCCTGGTCCAGGGTGATGTCGCCGTTGGCCTGGGCGCGCAGGGTCGTCCCGGTGATGGCGGCGCCGATCGACTGGGTGATGCCGGTGTCGGCCTTCAGCTCCACGCCGTTGGTTGCGGTCAGGGCGCCGGCCAGGTTCAGGCCGCCGCTGCTGACGAAGGCGATCCGGTCCGCCGTGATCGGGCCGAGCTGCCCGACATTGTTGGCCAGGTCGCCGAGCGCAAAGGCCCCGCCGGCTGAGCCCTGGACGCGGCTGGCGCTGATCAGGCCGGTTCCCGACTGGGTCAGGTCGCCGCCGACATCGAAGGTCGCGACGCCGGTCATCGACACCGGGCCGCTGAGGCTGACCGAGTCGACATCCCGATAGGTGAAGCCCCCGTTGCGGACCGAGACGAGGTTGAGCGTATCGACGTCGTTTCCGGCCTGGCCAAGGATGACGTCAAGCTCCGCGTCTACAGCCAGCGCGCCGGCGGTGATCGCGCCGCCGGTCTGGGTGACGCCGCCGTCTTGGGACGTCAGCACGATCTGATCGCTGATGAGGTTTCCGGCGATCGAGAAGCCGTCGGCATTGCTGAAGAAAATCCTGTCGCCGGCCGACAGGTTCCCGAGCGTCGTCACCACGTTGGCACGGGTGAAGTTGAGCTCGCCCGTCGCACTGGCGTTGAGGGTCCCGGCCGTGATGACGCCGGCGTTCTGGTTGATGTTCCCCGCACCGGCCGACAACGTCATCACGCCGCCCGCGAAGATGTTGCCGTCCAGCGAGAAATCGGTGACATCCACGAAGCGGAAGTCGGTCCCGGCGAAGCCGGCGGCCAGGCTGCCGATGTCGTTGCCCGGTCCGCCGAGATCGATCCGGCCGTTGGCGAACAGGCTCAGCGCGCCCGTGACGATCGAACCGCTGCTCTGGGTGATGTCGCCGCCCGCCTGGAGCATGACGGCGCTGCCCGAGGTGACAAGCCCCCCGATGTCGATGGAGTCGACGTCGCGGAAGTTGAAATCGCCCGCGCCCGAGTCGACGGCGCCGAGGGTGTCGACGTCGTTCACGCGGGTCAGGATGATGCCCTGCGCCGCGCTTCCGGAGAAGGCGGCGGCGGTGATCGCGCCGCCGAACTGCTGGATCGACCCTGTGTCGGAGTTCAGCATCAATCCGCCGCCGGCGGTTACGTTGTCCTGCAGGGTGAAGCTTCCGGCGCCGCGGTAGCGGATGTCGCCGCCGGCGGTGAGGGAGCCGAGTTGGCCGACCCCGTTGGCGCTGTTGAACAGCAGATCGCCTGCCGAGGTCCCCTGCAGACGGTTGGCGGTGATCACACCGCTCGTCTGGACGATGTCGTTCCCGTCCGCGCCCGCGCCGTCGGAGGCCAGTTCGACGGTCTGGCCCGCCGCGTTGATGTCGCCGGTGATCTCGAAGCCGCCCATGTCACGGTAGGTGACCCCGCCGCTGGTGCTGCTGAGGCCCGCCAGGACCCGGATGTCGTTCTGACCGCCGAAGAACTCCAGCCCCGTGGCCGCCGAGGCGGTCAGACTGTCGGCGACGATCCGGCCGGTCAGGGCGGTCTGGGTGATCCTGCCGGTGGTCGACGTCAGGCTGACGGCGCCGGGCGAGGTGATCACGTTGGCCGCGAAGCCGCCGGCGCTGGTGTAGGTGACGCTCGCGCCGTTCAGATTGACGGTGTCGACGGCGTTGGAGGTTCCCATGGTGAGGCTGCCGCCCGCCGAGAAGCTGCCCGTGGTCGCATCGACGCTACCGCCGGTCTGGGTCAGGGCGCCGGTCGTGCCCAGCAACACCGTCTGGGCGATGATGTTGTTGGAAAGGTCGAGCGGGCCGTTGTTGCCCGTGATCGAGAAGGTGTCCCCGACCTCGATGTAGCCGATCTCGTCGATGTCGATATTGGAACCGGTCAGGATGAAGCTGCCGGCGGTCGCCGTGCCGGTGAGCCGGGCCGCGGTGATGGTCGGCGCGGCGGTCGAGCTGACCGAACCGCCGGCGGAGACGACCGTCAGCGTGCCGCCGGCGTCGATGTTTCCGAGCACGACGTCACCACCGCCCCTCAGCTCCATGTCCGCCCCGGAGCTGATCGAGCCGGCGGAGGTCATGGTGATGCCGCTGCTGACCGAGCTGATGTAGACGGTTCGGCCGTTGGCGGCGGCGGACACCTCGCCGTCGATTTCCAATGCGCTCGACGCGGTGTTGATGATGGCGATGTCGCCGTTGGTCGAGGTGACGTCGCCTAGGACGTCGATGGCGTTGCCGCCCAGGTTGATGGCGACGCCGCCGCCGGCGTCGATCTCCAGCCGCCCGACGTCGAGACCGCCGCCCTGTTGGGTGATGGCCCCGCCGGCCGCCAGAGCGAGGGTCCCGCGGACGGTCTGGGTACCGTCCAGCAGGAAGTCGCTGACGTCCGAGAAGCTCATGTTCCCGGTGACGTCGACATCGCCGAGAACGATGATGTTGTTCGCGCCGTCCAGCGCGACGGACGCCGCCGTCAGCGACAGCGTGCCGACGTTCAGATTGCCGGAGCTCTGAGTGATGGCGCCGCCGGCGGTCAGGTCCGCTGTCTGTGCATTGAGCACGCTGGTGATGTCGAAGTCGTCGATATCGTTGAAGACGAAGGACGAGCCGGCGACGACCAGCCCCAGCGCATCGACGTCGTTGTCGCCGCCCAGCGTCACGCCGCCGGAAAAGGCGCTTACACCCAGGACCTGGGCGGTGATCGTCCCGCCGGCCTGCTGCGTGATCCCGCCGTTCATCGAGGTCAGGTTAACGAACTGGCTTCCCCCGGCGGTGATCGCGCCGGTCAGGTCGAAGCCGCCGGCGTTGGTGAAGCTGATCTGGCCGTTGGTGGTGTTGCTTACGGTCCCGAGGGCGTCGATGTCGTTGCCCGCGTCGTTGAGCGTGATCCCGGTAACCGCCGCAACGTTCAGCGTCCCGCCGGTGATCGCGCCGACCTGGGTGACGGCGCCCGTGTTCGAACGGAGGCTGATCGAGCCGCCCGCCGACGCCCCGCCTATGCGGAGCGAGCCGGCGTTGCGGTAGACGGCGTCGCCGCCGGCCGTCAGGGTGACGTTGCCGCTGACGGCGTTTGCGCGATCCAGGTCCAGGGCGCCCGTCGCGTTGGCGTTGAGGCTGGTGGCGGTGAGGACGCCGCCGGTCTGGACGATCGAGCCGTTCCGGGCGGTCAGCACCGCAGCGCCGGAATTGATGTTTCCGCTCAGGTTGAAGCCGTCGACGTCGTTGAAGGTGAAGTCGCCGCCGGCCGAGACGACGCCGAGGTTGTCGACGTCGTTGTCGCGGTGGAGCGTGATCGCGCCGCCGGCCGAAAGGTTGAGCGTGCCCGCTTCGATCTGCGGGAAGAAGATGTTGTTGGTCTCGGAGATGCCGCCGGCAACCGAAGTCAGGCTGACCGTCTGGTTCAGCGCCCGGATGGTGCCGTCGATGAGGATGCCGTTGGTCTGGCCATAGGCGATGCCGCCGCTGCCCAGGTTGAACAGGCCGAGGATCCTGGTGGCGTTATTGCCTGCGTTGGTCAGGTTGATGCCGGTCTCGGCCCAAACGTTGAGCCCGCCGGCGGTGATGTCACTTCCCGCCGTCTGGGTGACGCCGCCCGTCGCCGAGGTCAGCATGACGTTCAGGGCCGAGGTGATGTCGCCGTCGATCAGGAGGTCGCCCAGGGTCCGGAAGCTGAAATTGTGGGCCCCGACATTGATGACGCCCAGTTCCGCGACCTGGTTCATCTCACCGATGATCGCACCTTGCGTCGTCGTCACGCTGAGCCGTCTGGCGTTGATGTTGCTGCCGCCGTTCTGGATGATTCCGCCGTTGGCGACGTTCAGCGTCACCCCCTGCCCCACCGCGCTGATGGCGCCGGTCAGGTTCAACCAATTGCTGTTGGTCAGGCTGATCCCGCCGCTGGTGGTGTTGGTCAGATTTCCGAAATTGACGAAGTTCAGCCCGCCGGCGCCCTGCGAGATGCCGTTGACCGCATGGATGTTCAGCGTGTCGCCGGTCGAGACGCCGCCGCCGTCGATGACGACCGCGCCGGTCGAGGTGATCGTGGCGGATCCCGTGGTGTTGACCCGGATGTTCAGGTCGCCGGCCGCGTTGAAGGTGGCGTCCTGCGCGGTCAACGAGGTGTAGCCGCTGATACTGTTCGCGCCGGTCAGCGTCAGGACGCCGTCGGTGTCGAGGAATAGGTTGGCGGCGGTGATGGCGCCGCCGGTCTGGGTGATGGCGCCGTGATTCACCAGCACCATCGACCCGCCGACCGTGATGTCGTCGGTCAGCTCCAGTGCGCCGGAGGACAGGCCGAGGCCTTGCACGGCGCTGAAACTCCCGCCGGCGTCGATCCGGCCCAGCCTGGAGACGAAGTTCTCGCCCAGGGTGATGTCGCCGCCGGCGCCGAGCGTCAGGGTGTCGGCGGTGATCGTCCCGGTCTGGCTGATGTCGCCCGTGGTCGAGTAGAGGCTGACCGTGCCGGCTGCGCTGATCGTGGGAACGGAGAGATCGCCGACCTGCCGGTAGAGCAGGTTCTGGCCGGCGCTCAGGCCGCCGATGGAAGCGATCTGGTTGAGGCCGCCCAGGGTCAGGTCGCCGCCGGCGTTGGCGGTGATGCTGCCGGTGGTGATGATCCCGCCGGCCTGGCTGATCGAGCCGCCGTTCAGGGCGGTCAGCGCGACGCTGGTCGTGGCGGTGACGTTTCCGGTCAGATCGAAGCCGAAGCCGTTCAGGAACGTGAAGGCGCCTCCAGAACTGATAACGCCCAGGTTGGCGATGCTGTTGTTGGTCTGGTCGAACGTCAGGTTCCCGGCTGCGCTGGCGCTCAACGTGCCGGCGTTGATGCTCCATCCGGCGTTCTGGGTGATGGAGCCGGCCAGCGAGGTCAGGTTTACGGCCTGGCCGCTCATGAGGACGGCGCTGACGCTGAAACCGTTCGTCTGGCTGAAGGCCGCGCCCCCGCTGTTGCTCTGCAGCCAGGCCAGTTCGCCGATGTTGTTGCCGGCGTTTGTCAGGGTTACGCCGGTCGCGGCGATTGCCTGAAGATACTGCGAGACGATGTCGCTGCCGGCGGTCTGGGTGATCGAGCCGGTGTTCGACCTCAGCGTCACATCGAAACCGTTGGCGGTGATGTCGCCGCCGACGACGAGCGAAGAGTCGTTCCTCAGGAGGATGTGGCCGCTGGCGGTCACCGTGCCGAAATTGGTCACGGCGTTGGCGTTGTTCAGCCAGATGCGGCCGGCGGCCTGCAGGTTGGCGACATTGGCGGTGACCACGCCGCCGGTCTGCTGGATCTGACCCGTGTTCGACCTCAGGCTCAGGTCGCCGCCGCCCGTATTCACGTCGCCGGTCAGGTTCAGGTCGCCGACATTGGTGATGGCGACGTTTCCGTCGGCGGTCACAGCGCCGAGGCTGCCGATGACATTGTTCCGGGTCGCGCTGATCCCGCCGGTGGCCGACAACGACAGGGTGCCCGCCGTGATGATCCCGCCGGATTGGTTGAGCCCCCCCGCGACGTCGGTGATCGACACCGACTGACCCGCCGCGGTGATGTTGCCGACCAATCCGGTGTTCGAGCCGCTGTAGTTGGCGATGACGATGCCGCCGCTCGTCGTGTTGGTGATCGTCCCCAGGTTCTGGACGCTGTTGACGAAGATCGGCCCGACGTTCGGCAGGCTGATGCCGGTGACGGCGCTCAGGTTCAGGGTGTTCGCGACGACGTAGCCCGCGCTGTCCTGATAGATCCGGCCGCCGGACGCCAGCGACAGGGCCTGACTGGCCGTGACCGGCTGCCCGATCGCGAGATCTGTGGTGGTACTGATCGAGACGCTGCCCGCGCCCGAACTGGTCGCGACGAGGCGGCGGATCTGGTTGTTGGCGCCGTTGATCGTGATCGAGCCGTTGGAGTTCGCGCCGAAGAAGCCGACGTCGATGATCCCGGACGTCTGGGTGATCGTGGCGCCGGCGCCGACGGTGCGCAGCACCACGCCCGCGCTGGACCCGGTGCTGATGTCGCCCTGGATGTCGAAGCTGTTGGCGTCGCGATAGAGAATGGAGCCGCCGGTGCTGGCCAAGCCGCCGATCGTCGCGACGTCGTTGGTGGCGGTATTGAGCTGGATGTCCGCCGCGGCGCGCGCGGTCAGCCGGTTGGCCATGATCGCGCCGCTGCTCTGGGTGATGGCGCCCGACGTGGAATACAGGTTCACACTGTCGCCGGCCGCGATGATGTCGTCGGTCAGGACCAGGGCGCCGGCGTTGCGGAAGGTGATGTCGCCCGTTCCACCGACCAGCAGACGCCCCAGTTGGGTGACCTGGTTTTCACCGCCCAGATTGAGGCCGGCGTCGGCTGTGGCGCCGAAAGTGTTGGCGGTGATGACGCCGCTGTTCTGGGTGATCGCCCCGCTGAAGACCAGGAACGACACTATCCCGCTGCCGGTTACATTCCCGGCGAGCGACAGGTCGCCGTTGCTGATCAGGATGATGTCGCCGGAGGTGGTCGACAGGCCAGTGATCTCGTCGATCTGGTTGCTGACCCTGTTGAGGTTGATCCCGGTCTCGGCATGGACGGACAGTTGGCCGACGTTCAGGGGGGCGCCGGTCTGGGTGATCGCGCCGGTGTCCGAGCGCAAGATGAGGCTGGCCGCCGTGACGGCGCCATTAAGGTTGAAGTTCGTGCCGCCGCGATAGCTGATGGCGCCGCCCGCCGTCAGGGTTCCGAGCGTAGCGAGATGGTTGGTGAGGGTTCCCAGGGCGATGTCGCCGGTGGCGTTGGCGTTCAGGGTTCCGGCCCAGATACGACCCATGCCGCTCTGGGTGATCGAACCGTTCAGAGCAGTCAGGTTGACCGTGCCGGCGGTAACCCAGTTGTCGATTCCGCCGGTGATCTCGAAACCGTCGGCGTCAGTGAGGCTGACCGTGCCCGCGCCGTTGTTGTCGAGGCGGCTGATGGTGTCGAAGTCGTTGCCGACGTCGGTCAGGTCGATGCCCGCCCCCGCCTCGGCCCGCAGCGACGATGCCGTGATCGCGCCGACCTGGCTGATCCCGGCCCACGCCGAGTCGAGCCAGACCTGGCCCGTGGCGTTGATCGGGCCGGCGACGATGGCGTCCGCCGCGCGCATCGTCACGTTGGCGGCGGTCAGGGTCGAGCCGGCGTTCTGGGTGATGCTGCCGTCGAACCCGCCCCCGGGGTTGAGCGGCGTTCCGTTGACGAAGCCCGATCCGGCCGAAAGCACGATGTCGCCGTTCTCGCCCGAGGCGGCGGTCGCCGTGATGTCGCCGCCCAGCAGGATGCTGGCGGCCACGCCGCTCTTGGACACGATGGCCGCGAACACCTGGTTGGCGTTGGTCGTCCCGTTCAGGGTCAGGCCCGGCGTCCCGCCGGCGCCGTCGGCCCTCGACGGCACCTCGAAGGTGATCAGATCCAGGTCGTCGGCGCCGGTCGGCGCGAAGGTGACATTGTAGGTCTCGGCCGAGCCGTAGACGACGTCGCCCCCGTTGGTCGCGGTGACGGTCGAACCCGCGGCGGTCGTGATGATCGGCGCGATCAGCGCCAGCGATCCGCCGTTGGTGTTCAGCGAGGCCCCGCCGGCGACGCTGATCGTGCTGTTCGCCGGGGCCCCGGTGAAGGCGAAATTCATGTCGCCGTCGAGGATGTCGCTGTCGGTCAGGCTGCCGGTCGAGGCGAGGAAGCCGCCGGTGTTGATCTGGGCGTTGGCTCCGATCAGGACGCCGCCAGACGACAGGATCCAGATGTTGCCGCCGTTGACGCCGCAGGTGGACATGCAGCCGTTCAGGACGCCGTCGATCGAGGCCGCGCCCGCCACGCGGTTCACCACGATGTCGCTGCGGTTGTTGAAGTAGAAGTTCAGGGCCTCCGTCGGCGTGACGGTGAGGTTGTTCCAGTTGATGATCGAGCGGCCGGCGTTGGTGGTGATGTTCGTCACGCCGCCGCCCGAGGCGACGCCGACGGCTCCGCCGTTGCTGTTGGTCGAGCCGATCGTGCCCACGCCCGTGACCTGGGCCATGGCGGAACTCGCGCCGATCGTCATGGCGGCGAGGACGCCGCACAGGGCCGAGCGCGCCAGAAGTTGGGCTCTACGGGAAGCGATCTGGTTTTTCATGGCGGTCTCTCCGGCGCGTGGCGCCTGAAGTTCAGAACAGTGTGGTCGAGAGCGAGATCAGCAGGCGCGAGGCCGGGCGATCGCCGCCCGGGCCGTAAAGGCTGTCGAACGGACGCGCCCAGCCCACGTCGATATCCATCCTCGGCGTCAGCTGGACCCGCACGCCCAGTCCGCCCGAGGACAGTTCAAGCCTGCCGGCGTCGGGCGCCAGGTTCGTCAGCTCGGCCGTCTCGAAGAAGGCGTAGGGTCGCCAGGCCATGCCCCAGGGCGACGCGAGCGGCGTGGTGGTGAATTCCACCGACGTCGCGAAGGCCCGGTCGCCCGACGCGGCCGACGGATCATAGCCGCGGCCGACGGTCAGGTTTCCGACCGAGAATTCCTCGTAGGACAACAGCGGGTCGTCCGTGTGCTGCCATGACAGCGTCAATGTGCCGACGATCGGCCCCGTGAGGCGCGCGCCGACCTGCAGCTCCCCGCGATAGACCAGGGCGTCCGGCACGCCGAGGTAACGCGACGCCTCGATGTCTCCGTAATCGCTGGCGCCCAGCGCCGTCGTCCCGTGCCGCACCTCGAGATAGCCCGTCATGGCCGCCGAGTGATCCGCCAGCGCGCCCGGCGCCCAGTGACCGTCCAGCCGTGCGAAGAACACCCGCAGGTGATCCTCCGTCAGGGTCGCCAGTCCGCCGCCGAACTCGACTTTCTGGTCCAGGATTTCGAGCCCGGTCGACAGGTTCAGGTTCCGGCGGCGATGGCGCACGATCGGCCAGGCCAGCTTCGCCACCCCGGAGAAGCTCTCGCCTTCCAGCTCGAGCGGCGTCAGCTCCTCGCCCGGCTTGGTCCATGCCCACGACCCCGAAACCTCGACGGTCAGCCCGCTGCCGCCCAGCCGGACCTGTTCGACCAGCTGAATGACCCGCTGTTCCTCCAGATCGCCCGACACATAGGCGATCAGGGACGTCCGCTCGCCCAGCGGCGTCAGGCTGTTGAGGTCGAGCCGGGCGAGACCCAGCTCGCGCCCCACCGTTCGCGATCCGAAATTGTGCGCCCGCAGCGAGGCGTCGATCGGATCGTGCGAAACGGCGATGTCGAGCGCCACCGCCCCGCGTTCGCCGGCGGGTCGCATGGTGGTGCGGATCTGGACGCCCGGGATGTCGGAGGCGAGCAGCAGATAGCGTTGCGCCAGGTTCAGGTCGAACGGTGCCATGCCCTTCAACTGATCCAGATAGCGGGCCACCTGCGCCTGGGCCGGGCCGGCGTCCCCGCTGTAGGTGACGGATGTGACGCGGGCCTCCACGACCTCGAGGACCAGCCGCCCGGTGTTGATCCGCTGCTCCGGGATCGTCACGGCGGCCAGGATCCCCCGTCTCAGATAGAGCGCCGCCAGACGGTCCCGGATTTCACAGATTCTGGAGACGGAAATCTCCTGACCCAGGTGATTTGCCCACGCCGTCGACAACTCCGCCTCGGACAGCGCCAGGCGGTCCTGGCCGGAAGAGCGGACCTCCACGCTCTGCAGGGAGAACTTCAGATCGCTGTCTCTGAAGGGACAGGGCCCCGCCTCGACGCCGGCGAACAGCTCGCCCTGCGGCGCGGCCGCGAGCGGCGCCAGTTGCGAGGGATTGAGCGCCTGGCGGTCCGGCAGGGCGTCCTGCGCGGACGCGGATCCGGCGAACGCCACGAGCGCGACCGCCCCGCCGACGCCGGCCGCCCATCCCCGCCAGGCCTTGCCCACGCCCCTCCCCCGGGGGGCGAAGGCGAGAGCCGCCGCGCCAGGCGCGATCGAACGGAGCAAGGCGTCGCGCCGCCGCATGCGGGCCGGCGCGGAATCCGGAAGATAAGTCGCCATTGTCGTTGAAGCTCTCCCCCATGCCCCAAGGCGCAGTTCGCCCCTCGGCGGCATCCCCTTTGCCGTTGTCATTCCATCCCATTAAGCTTGACCGGCGTCCTGACGGCGCGATGCTGGCGTTCTGATATTTTTCTGATATCTGAGCGAGCTGGCCGCCACGGATGACGCCTGACAATCGTCCGGTCGGCATTGGGGGGCGCACGGTGTATCGTTTCGCCGGTTTCGAACTGGATCAGCGCAGGGCCGAACTCCGCGGGCCTGATGGCGAGTCCATCAAGCTTCGCCCGAAAACCTTCTCCCTCCTGCTGTTGCTGCTGGAAAACAACGGACGGGTCGTCGGCAAGCAGGAGGTGATCGACACGCTATGGCCGAACGTCCACGTGGGCGAGGACGGCCTGTTCCAGTGCGTGCGCGAAGTCCGCGTCGCTCTCGGCGACCACCGGCGCGAAATGCTCAAGCTGGTCCCCGGGCACGGCTACATCCTGAACGTCGATGTGACGGACACCCCGACCACCGTCCGCCCGCAGGACGCCGCCCCGGTCACGGCCGACATCGCCCCCGCAACGCCCCGAACGGACGAGCCGGTCGCTCCCCGCCACGGCGGACGCGGACGCATGATCGCCCTGGTGGTGATCGGGCTGTGCGTGGTCGTCGGCCTGGGTATCGGCGCGTCCGTGTTCGGCCTCGACACCGTCTTCGGCCGCCGGCCGCCGGCGATCGTGGTGATCCCGATCGTCGATGCGAGCGCCGATCCGGAAGGGGCGGAGATGGCGGAGGCCGTAACCGCCCGTCTGATCGACGGTCTCGCCCGGATCGACACGGTCCGCGTCGTCATCGCGCAACCGGAACAGGCCGCGTCGCTGCCCCGGGAGAACACGGATTTCGTCATCCGGGGCGAGCTGCGGCGCGAGGGGCGATCATGGACCCTGCAGGCGCGCATGATCCGCACGGCCACGGGCGAGGTCCTGGCCGTGGCCGGCGCCTCGGCCGACGGAAGCAAAGAGGATCTCGAACTTCAGCAATCCCGGCTGGCGGCGGGGGCCGGACATCTGTTGGCGCAACGTCTGAACGATCTGATGGAGAGCGGCGGCGCCCAGGACTCCACGGCGGACTCCTCCGCCGGAGCCGCCCGGTTCGTGATCGATCAGGCCAGCGCCTCCATCAATCAAACCTCTCGCGAGCGGTTCCATGTCGCCGAGGCGATGCTGCAGGACGCACTCGCCGCCGAGCCGGACAATATCGACCTGGCCGTCGCCCTGGCCGGGCTTCAGCTCCGTGGGGTCCAGATGGCCTGGTACACTCCCCAGGAGGTCGCCGCCATCCAGGCCCAGACCCAGGCGACGCTTGAACGCGCCCGGCGCGTGAAGCCCAACTCCATCGCGGTCGCCGAGACCTACTGCCGCTTTCTCAGCGCGACCAACCGTTTCGTCGAGAGCCTGGTGGAGTGCTCCAGGACCTTGAGCCTGGATCCCTGGGACGGCCTCGCCCTGTATCACGTCGGCCTCGGTCAGGTTCATCTCGGGCGTTTCGACGATGCGCTGGCGACATTTCAGCAGGCCGACCGGATCGACACCCCTCCGGTATCGCGCTGGACCTGGCTCCTCGGCGCCGGGTGGGCCAATCTTCTGCTGGGCCGCCCCGAAGCCGCGCTGCCGTGGCTCCATCGATCCATCGCCATCACCCCGGCGTCCGGACGGTCCCACATGCTGCTGGCCGTGGCCTATCAGCAGACGGGCCGCATCGACGACGCCAAGGCCGCCATGCGCGAGGGGCTCAGGCTGCGGCCCGGCTCGACCGCCCTCAACATCGCCCCGCCCTACGCCAACGCCAGCCCGGCCTATGTTCAGGCGTCCGAGCGACTCATCAAGGTGATGGTCCAGTCGGGTTTGCCGGAGCGCTGATCCGTTAAGAGCCCCTCGGTCGTCGACAGCGGGGGCGCGCGCACATCAGATGCGCTCCCCCGCTCCCTACGCCCGCTCGACCGCCACTGGGCCGCGTCCGGCTCAGAGCAGCCAGTCGTCCATGTCGTGCGGCGACAGCACGGTGGAACTCGCGCCCGCGCCCTCTTCTATCGTCAACAGGGTTTGCCAGCCGCGGCTGGTGTCCCAGACGACCCGCGTATCGAATTCGAAGGGGTGTTCCGTCGGTCGAACCAGCGGCCCGGTATCCGTGGGCTTGAGCACGAAGTGGTCGTTCGGATCCGTCCAGCAGATGATCGGGCCTTCCGCGCCCTTCGGGGACGGCAGGTCTGAAACGCCGGGCAGGACCAGCGGCCCGCCCGCCTTCCCGTTCGTCTCGACCAGAACCGGTCGAACCTCGGGGTTGACCTCCGCCATCGGCGCCGCCTTCGAGACCGCCTGATCCGGCCCGATCGTGATCTGGGCCTGACGCGCGGCCGCGCCGCCGACAGCGTCTTCGACCGACATCCAGGTCTCGTCGCCGGCGAACCAGAGGGCTTCGACCCCGTCCAGGATATCGACCCCTTCATCGCCGACCAGGTCCGTCACCGTCACGGTGCCGTCCAGGTTCAGGACAAAGCTGAAATCGGTCGAGGATCCGAAGTAGTTGGCCTGGTCGTAACCGTCGCCTCCGAAGAGGCGGTCGTTCCCGCCACGGCCGACGATCGAATCGTCCCCGGCCAGCGCATAGACGTCGTCGTCGCCTTCGGTGCCCTCCAGCCAACCGTCATCGCCGGAGGTCCCGTAGCCGGCGACCAGGTAGTCAAGTTCGAGCCACGTCTGGTTCCCGTCGAACCACAGGGCCTCGACCCCGACCAGGGTGTCTTCCCCTTCCAGACCCGTGGTGTCTTTCACCTTGATCGACCCATCGGCCGCCCGGCGGAAGGTGAAGCTGCCGGACGCCCCCGCATAGTTCGCCTGGTCATAGCCGGCGCCGCCGTCCAGATAGTCGTTGCCACCGCGTCCGATCAGTTGATCGTCTCCATCCCTGCCGAAGATGTTGTCTGCGCCTGCGGTGCCCGGCAGCCAGCTGTCGTTGCCATTGGTGCCGTAGGCGGCAACCGCCTGGTTGAGCGCCACATACAGTTCGTCACCTTCGAACCAGGCGCCTTCCATGTCGCGCAGCACGTCGACCTCGCCGGTGGCGTCGTTGATCGCCTGGATCGATCCGTCCGCCTGCCTGACCCACCTGATGTCCGTGCTGTCGCCGGCATAGATCGCGACGTCCTCGCCGGCTCCACCGAACATCTGGTCGTTGCCCGCGCCGCCCCGGAGTTCATCGTCCCCGTCACCGCCGTACATCAGGTCGTTTCCGTCGCCCCCGCTCAGGGCGTCGGCGCCGCCTTCCCCGCGAAGTTCATCGTTGCCCCCGGCGCCGGCGATGATATCGTCCGAGGCGAAGCCGTTGATGACGTCCGCCCCCGCTGTCCCCGCCTGGGCGAGAAGAGCCGCGTCCATCTGGGCGGCCGTCCAGACCACCCCGCCGGCGAACTCGAAGATCTCGACCCGGGTCGCGCCCTGAACCGAGGATGAGTTCTGCCCCATCAGCTGGTAGCGGATCACCAACCGGTCGCTGCCGACATCGATCACCAGGTCCAGTCCAACGCGGGACAGGATCAGGTCCTCCGGCGCGATCCCGGTGCGGAAGACGACACGATCCGCGAGATCGCCGTAGGTCTCCTCCGTTTCGATGATGGTGTCGACGCCGTAGCCGCGACCAAAGACGTAGGTGTCGTTCCCCGCGCCGCCGGTGAGCACGTCATTTCCGGCGCCGGTGTCGATCACATCCGCGGTCGCATAGCCGATCACCGTGTCCGCGCCCGGCGTCTGGTGCGCCAGAAGGGTCAACTGATCGATCTGGGCCGCCGAAAGCTCCGTGCCGTCCGCGAAGATGAACCGCTCCACCCGCCCGAAGCCCAGAACGCCGCCCGAATCCTGGGACCAGAACTGGTTGCGGATGGTCAGGCTGTCGTTCGCGCCCACGATCCGGATGACCAGGTCGCGGCCGACGCGGCTGAAGGACAGATCACTTTGCGAGATGAGCGCCCCGAAGAGCACCGCGTCATTGGGCGCGCCGTAGGTCTGGTCGGTTTCCCGGATCGTATCGTGGTCATAGCCCCGGCCGAACACATAGGTGTCCGCGCCGTCGCCACCGGTCAGGGTGTCGTTCCCCGCGCCGCCGTCCAGCCGGTCTTCGGTCGCGTAGCCCAGGATCAGATCGTTTCCAGCGGTCTGCTGGGACAGCAGCACCAGGGCGTCGACCTGCGGCGCCGACAGCTCCGAGCCGTCCGCGAACTGGAACCGTTCGATGCGCCCGGTGCCCAGCACGCTGCCCGAATCCAGCGACCAGAACTGGTTGCGGACCGTGATCTGATCGGACGTCCCGATGATCTTGATGATCAGATTCAGACCGTCACGCGTCCAGGACAGGTCGTCCATGTCGACGCCCGCCTTGAAGGACAGGATGTCGTCGGCGTCGCCGTAGGTCGCGTCCGTCTCCGAAATCACATCGACGCCGTCGCCACGCCCGAAGCGATAGGTATCGTTGCCGAGGCCGCCCCTCATGAAGTCATTGCCGGCGCCGCCGTTCAGAACGTCGGCGGTGTCGAAGGCGTAGATCTGGTCATTGCCGGAGGTCTGCTGGGCGGCGAGCAGCCGATCCTGCACATCCGCCGCGCTGAGCGCGCTGCCGTCGGCGAAGATGAACCGCTCCACCCGGTCCGTCCCGTAGATGCCCGCCGAATTGCTCGAGCGAAGCTGGCCGACCAGGGTCAGCTGGTCGGTGGCCCCGGCGATCCTGACAATCAGATTGTCGCCCTGCCGCGAGAACTGGAGATCAGCCGCCACGATATCCGGCCCGAAGCGGACCACATCGTCGGCATCGCCCCAGGTGGCGTCGCTTTCGTTGATCGTGTCGCTCCCCGATCCCCGTCCGAAAAGGTAGGTGTCGTTGCCGAGGCCGCCCTGCAGCCAGTCATTGCCGGCGCCGCCGTCCAGGACGTCCCCCGTGTCAAAGGCGATGATCGTATCGTTCCCGGCCGTCTGCATCGCCTGCAGCAACCGCAGGTCCATTTCCGCGGCGGTCCATTCGCTCCCGTCGCCGAAGACGAACCTCTCGATCCTCTGGTTTCCGGCCAGACTGCCTGAGTTGGCGCTGCGCAGCTGATACTGAACGGTCAGGGTGTCCGATGATCCGACAAGGCCGATGACCAGGTGATCGCCGTTTCGGCTGAGGATCAGATCCTCCGGCCGCACATCGGCCGTGAACGCCAGGACGTCGCCGCTGTCGCCCCAGGTCGCCGTGGTCTCAAGCACGGTGTCCTGTCCATAGCCCCGACCGAACCGGTAGGTATCGTTGCCGGCGTTGCCCTGCAGGAAGTCCGTACCGGCGCCGCCGTCGATCAGATCATTCGCCGCCGTGCCCAGAACGTTGTCGTTCCCGGACGTGGACGAGCCGGCCACGGCGTTCGCCTCGGCCTGCGCCGCCGACAGTGTGACGCCGCTCGCGAAGCGGAAGAACTCCACCCGCCCTTGTCGCGTGGGTGTGAAGTGATCCGAGATCGTCAACGTGTCGGCGACACCGGCGATGGTGATGACCAGATCGTCGCCCGTTCGCGTGAAGGTCACCTCGGAGCGCAGCACATTGCCGCCGAACTCCACCGTGTCGGGATGGTCCTCATAGAGGGTGTCGAAGCTCTCCTCGATGACGTCCTGCCCGCTGCCCTTGCCGAACTTGTAGGTGTCGCCACCGCCGGCGCCGCGCAGGATGTCGTTGCCCCCGCCTCCATCCAGGATGTCCGCGGTGTAGAATCCGTCGATCACGTCATTGCCGGCGGTCCTCGCCTCGACCAGCAGCCGCTCACGGATCTGCACGTCCGTCAGCACCACGCCGTCTCCGAAGGTGAAGGTCTCGACGTCCCGCCAGCCGGAGAACCAGCCGGCGTGGTGGAACTGACCGGAGACCGTAAGCTGGTCGGCCAGGCCGTCGAAGGAGATCACCAGATCGTCGCCGGAGCGGGTGAAGACCGCCTTGTCGGAATCGTAGCCCGCCGCGAAGACCACGGTATCCACGTCCTCGTAGGCGACGTTGTCGACGTGCTCCTCGATCACGTCCGACCCGAACCCCGGGCCGAACACATAGGTGTCGCTGCCGTCCCCTCCGCGCAGGACATCGTCGCCCTGGCCGCCGTTGATGGTGTCGTCGGTCTGGAATCCGGCGACAAGATCGTCGCCCGAGGTCGAGGCGGCCGCGATCAACCGAAGCCGCAGATCGTTCGCCGTCCAGACCTCGCCGGTGTGGAAGCGGACGGACTCCATCTCGTTGCTGCGCAGGTTCAGCGTTGAATAGAAGAAATGGTTCTGCACGGTGATCCGGTCGGTCGTACCGGTGATGCTCAGGATCAGGTCGTCGCCGACCCGCGAGAGCACGATGTCGCTCGGCGCGATCCCCGCCCCGAACTGGATCCGGTCGTCGTTGCCCGTGAACAGATTGTCGTTGAAGTCGACGATCACATCCGCGCCGTCGCCCCGGTTGAAGACATAGACGTCGGATCCGTTGCCCCCTTTCATGAGGTCGTTTCCGGTCCCGCCCACGATCACGTCGTCGAAATGCCAGCCCCGGATCGTGTCGTCGCCCGCCGTGCTCGAGGCCGCGATCAGGTCCGCGACGATCGTGCTGAAACTCTTCACGGTGCCGTCGGCCCAGCGGAACTGCTCCACCTGGTTCATGGCGATCGTGCCGAACACCCCGGTCTCGGTCACCACGAACTGGTTCTTGATGCGGACTTGATCGGTCGTGCCGGCGATGGAAACGATCAGATCGTCACTGGCGGGATCCCGCGAGAAGATCACATCCCCGACCGCGACGCCCGCCTTGAAGACCAGCTGGTCAGGTTCGGGGCCGATCACGAATCCGGGCGTATCCTCGATGACGTCCTGGCCGTCGCCACGCCCGAACAGATAGGTGTCCCCCTCGTCGCCCCCGTTCATGTAGTCGTTGCCGGCGCCCCCGTTCAGGGTGTCGGCGTAGAAGTCGCCCGCCAGCCAGTCGTCGCCGTCTCCTCCGGTCGTGACGATCGCGAGGATGGTCTCCCAGTCGATCCGGCTTCCGTCGGCGAAGACGAAGTTCTCGACCCGGTCGAACCACTGCACGCCGAAGAAGCCGAACAGGTCCATCATCCGACCGTCGAACTGGTTCTTGATCAGCAGACTGTCCTGCGTCCCGTTGATGCTGATAAGCAGGTCCTTGGTGCCTTCGACGCGGGTGAACTGAAGATCGGCCAGGCTCACGCCCCCGCCGAAGATCACCGAATCCGTGCCCAGAAGGGTCAGGTAGATCGCTTGGTCGTAGATGGTGTCACGTCCCGAGCCGCGGCCGAATTCATAGACGTCTCCCCCGTCATACCCATGGAAGACATCGTCGCCGGCGCTGGCGAGGAAGCGGTCTCCGGTGCCGAAGCCATGGACCGTATCGGCACCCGCCGTCGTCGCCTGCTGGATCAGCAGGGCCTGGATGGCCTGCCAGGTCAGGGACCCGCCCGCCTTGAACAGGATGGCCTCGATACGGCTGTCCAGGGCGAGGTTGCCGCCCCCGATGAAGGGATTGTCGAGCAGGCCGCCGATGACGCCGCCGGGCGCGATGCCGCCGCGAATGCCCAGCGAACTGTACCAGAACTGATCCTTGATCAGGATGGAGTCCCCGGTGGAGAAGGTCAGCAGCAGGTCCGTGCTCGCGCCGTCGCGCGAGAAGGTCGTGTCATTCATCGACAGACCGTTTTCCACGACGATCATGTCGGCGGTCTGGTTCGCCGGCGTGCTCTGGATGTCGTGGATGGTGTCGTGACCGTGTCCGGCCGAGAAGTAGTAGGTGTCCCCCCCGTCTCCGCCCCGCATCAGATCGGCGCCCGCGAGACCTTCCAACTGGTCCTCCTGGGCCGAGCCGTTGACGGTCTCGCTCGCCGACGTCCCGCGACCGACCACTTCGGCGATCGCGCGAACATCCATCAAAACGCCGTCCGCGAACTGAATCTCTTCCACGCCGAAATCGACGCCCATCAGGCCGCTGCTGAAGTGATTGCGAACGGTGACGGTGTCGTTCGTGCCGATCACCGAGATGACCAGGTCGGTCCCGACGCGGGCGAAGGTCACATCCTCCCGGCTCAGCAGGGCGAAGCGAATCCGGTCGCCTTGTTCCCCCATATCCTGGTCGATGATGGTGTCCCGCCCGAAGCCGGTTCCGAACACATAGACGCCCTGCCCCCCGCTGCCGGTCAGGGTGTCGTCGCCGGCGCCGCCCACGAAGACGAAACTGCCTGAACCGGAACGGGTCAGGGCGTCCGCCCCGGCGGCGCCCAGGCGCACGTTCTCAAGCGCAAGACCGTCCACGAGCTGCGCCAGCGTCAACGGCTGGGTCACACCCGCCATCGCCCGGACAAGGCTGGCGACCACGAAATCATCGCGCAGCAGGTTGCCGTCATGGCGCGCGCCGCCTTCCACGAACGCCTGCAGCAGCGGCGCCCAGGTTCCCGACCAGACGGAGGCCGCGGCCGCGGGATCGGCGGGCAAACCGTCCAGGATACGGTGTATCGCGTCCGCGAGCGCCGTCGGCAGTTCCGCCTCCAGGCGGTCTGTTTCCACCGAATAGCCGACGTCCTGGAAGATGGCCCCAAGCGGTCCCTGGACAGCGAGCCGCACCGTCGCGGCGTCCACGACCGCGTCCCAGGCCGCCCTCAGTTCCGAGGCGTTGGCCGCCGAAGGCGCGCCGCCCGCATTGCGCGGCGTCAGCTCCACCCCGAACCATTTCTCGAGGAAGGCGAGCTTGCGCAGGTCGAAGTCGGGTCCGAGCGCACCGGGCGCCACGCCGTCGACCCCGGCCCAGCGCAGGATGATCGCTTCCGCCCCGGCGCGCAGATCCGCCCACGAGGTGCTGGTCGGCAGCTCGGAGAAATCGTCCACGAGCGTCAGCAGCGCGGGGTCGTCGGTCATCTGGATGCGCAGATCAACCACGGTCCCGAAGCCCTTGAGTTCGGCCTCGGCGGCGGCGGCGACGGAGATCGTCCGGTCGCCTAGCCAGATGGTGTCGGTCGGGCTGGAGCCCAGCAGGACGTCCGCGATGCGACGTTCCTGCCCGTTGATGGTGAAGGTGGCGTCCGCCCGCACCGTATTGCCGCGCACCGAAGCGCCCGCGCCGGTGGGGGCGCCGGCGTTCACCCCGATGGAGGTGATGCCGAGTTCGCTGAGCGTCTTCAACTCACCGGCGTCGGTTACGCCGTCTCCGTCCGCGTCCACCCACACCCGCAGGGTGGCGAAGCCCGCATCGGCGGCGGTGACGGCGCCGTCCGCATTGCTGTCCAGCGCGGAGAGCATCTGGAAGCCCGACGTGTCCGCATTCCCGAACATCTCGCCGATATCGTCGATCCGGCCGTTGCCGTTCAGGTCCCGGACCAGGAAGCCGTCGCCCCCGCGCGTCCACGCGCTCTTTTCGGCGAAGCCGTCGGCGTTCAGGTCGAAATAGGTCGAGGGTCCGCTCGTCAGCTCCAGACCATCCCCATCCAGGTCGAGGATCAGGGGGTCCGTGCCGATCACACACACGCCGAAGCCGGCGCGCAGGGCCAGGTTCATGTACTGCTCGAAGCGTTCCAGCGAAGCGCCGGCGGCCTGGAAGGTCTGGCGGAAGACCACGACGTTGCCGGTGGCTTCACCCGTTTCGATGTCGAGGTTGTAGTTCTGGATGACGATCTGACCGGCGCGCCCCCCGGCGACATTGATCAGCAATTGGTTCGTGGTGGTCAGCCCGAACTGGAACATGCTCATCGCAACGCCGTCGATGAACATCGCGGCGAGACCGAACAGAAGGTTGCCCGTCATGACCGGCGCGGCGCCGAGGACGGGCGTGAGCGGCGCCCACGCGGCCCAGTCGCCCTCCATCCACCACTGCTGAACCCCGCCGAAGATCGGGAACCCGCCGGCGAGGCCGCCGAAGGCGAGCTGATCGTCCAGGTCGGCGTCATGGATGATGGATTGGCCGCCGCCGACGACGAAAACATCCCTGTCCCCATCCCGGGTCGGACCGCCCGGCAGGACGCCGTCCTTGCCGAACAGGTGCACGACACCCGAGTCGGGTCCCCCGCCCAGGGTGACGTTCAGGACGTCGCTCCCGCCGCCGCCGTAAGCGACGGTTCCGTTAGCGTTCGCCGTCAGGACATCACGACCGCCCCCCAGCCGGATCGTCGTATGCCCTTCATCCTGGATGACCTCATCGGCGCCGTCGCCGAATTTGAGATGGTCGAACTCCCGGAACACCAGCCGCCCGTCGAAGGTGAAGGGGCTTCCATCAGTGACGTGGCCTCGGGTGTACTTTACGCCTCCGCTGAGTTGAGTCAGGTCAAGAACATCGACAACACCCTGCTTCTCGCCCGCCGATATCCTCAGGTCTGAGCCGAAGCCTGGAACATTCGTAAGGACCAGCGTATCCGAATACTCTTGGGATAGCTGAAGCGTCTCTATGTCGATCAGAGACAGGGGCGCCTCCCAGTCGCCGACGCCGATCATGAAGGCGGGTTTGTCGGTGCTGCCGCTATAGGACTCGATCCAGGTGACCTGTGAGTTCAGAGCGAATTCCAGCTCGACGACGTCGAGTCCGTCGCCACCGATGATCGTCTCAATGTCGTAAAGCCGGTCGCCTTCCGCATGACCCCCATGACCGGTGGCATACCCCGCTTCCGCGAAGAAGATCCGGATCGCCTCAGAACCTTCGTATGACGAGATGTCCCGCCCCACGCCGCCGTCGAGAATATCGGCGCCTTCGCCCCCGTAGAACCGATCATTGCCCGCCAGGCCGTAGGCGACATCCTCCCCCGCGCCGAGGCGGATGGTGTCCGACCCGCCCCCCAGAAAAACGAGCTGCCTTTCGGGAGCTCCGCTGGGCAGGAAGCGTCCTTCCAGATCTCCGTAGAACCCGGCGGTTGAGTTAAGGGGAGCCCTGATGACGACGTCGATCCGTTGCCCATTGGTGAAGCTGTTTCCGGCCACTCCCAATGGATCTTCACTTCCGAACGTGGCGCTGTAATTCGGGCGATACGCAAGTCCGAGTTCTTGCGAGACCTTGATCTCTTGCCTCACGACGTAACCGACAAGGTCGTAATTATCCACCCACGATTCATCGCCCAGCCAGCTCAGGTGCGGATCTTCCCACCAATAGTTGATTGCGCCCGTATACTGAACGTTATACTGATCATCCTCGTTCTTGTCGCCATACATGAGATGCATCATCTCATGCCACACCACGGCCTCTACGGTTGGATTGAATACGGACCCATTATTGTCGATGAAATTCATCTCGGATATTTGAGACAAATTTATAAGAACAGCGCGCACGTCGATATTGATCGACGGATCGTGCGTGCCATTGACACCGGATGTGCTTTGGATTTTTACCGGATGGGATCGATTCGCCACCCAACTGTTCATAATAGACTGTGCTGACGGCGATTCCCAGTACAACCTTTTTAGGGCGTTCCAGATTACAGCTGGGTCTGAAAACCCTGTTACTTGTATCTTATCAAGAACGTTTTGAGGAAGATCCGCAAGTTCACTGTAATCGTACGACACGGCACCTCATCTCCCAACAAATGGACCGGGCACCCGATCCACGAACAAGAAAATATGTAGAACTACCTGCAGATTCCGGATCGCTTCTCGATCACCCGATCCAAGGCGAACCGGAAGAGCCTCTCCCTTTCCTCGGCCATCAGACGAGGGCGTCGCACCAGGTTGAAGTGTTCATCGATCAGCCCGACCGGCTCCTCGGCGGCCGCCGCCTGCGCGCTGGTGATCGCGACCAGGTCCGCACAGCGCCGCAGGGCTTCCTCCGCCGCATAGTTCGCAGACTTCGAGGACCTGGCTTCGCGATAGGCCGCGCGCCGCAGACAACCCTGCGCGCGGCCGAGGGATGTTGAGGGTTCATCGACAGGGCTGGAGGCGACGCCGGCGCTCGCGCCATCATGCCCAGACGCAAGCTGGCATATAGTCGAATCCGATTGTCCACATCCCGCCAGAAGGAGAGCCACAGCCGCCATCCGCAGAACCGCAATCATCATTCGGACGCCCCAGAACTGGAGGCATCCTTCCTTCGAACCCCTCGCTTCGCAAGCGATAGATTCGCGTCGAACGCGTAAGGACCGCGCGGTCCACGGACGGTTTCGCTACCGGGGTCTTGTGCACACAACGCCCCCGCTGGACGAAGCGCGCGCAGTCAAGCTTGGCCGAAACCCCGTCGGGCATTGAATGCAGCCGGCCCTACTTCGGCCAGTCAACCAGACAGTCGGAGGCGCCCAGCGTCATCAGACTCGCGCTTTGGTCGCGCTTGCCGGATGTTGCGACAGGTCGCCGCAGGCTCCGCTTGATAGCCTCGCAACGCCTTGCCTAGCCCAAGCGAAAGCGGCTTCCAGTCCGCATGCGGCGGCCCATCGCACCGGTATCGCCAGAGTCGTGCGTAGTGGATTGTGAGACCTAAGCTCTCCATGCGATCGAATTCTAGATCTGCTTGGACAGTCCCGGCCTCGTGGGTTGAGAGAAGTGGTTCCTCTTTCAGTATTCAACGGCACATTGAAACCACTGAAGTTTTGGGTTCCCGCATACTCAAAGAGTCGCTTTTCCCGCTTGTCATCATCGCGCTTGTTTGTACCGGCTGTACGCCCGACGCGGACCCTGAAAGCGCTGCAGCCGGCTACCGTCCCACCGCCGCCGAGCTACGGCCAGCTTCAGAACGCGAGCTGCGCCGGTATCTTATAGAAGGAAGCAGGCGTCCGGTTTCCTACTACCCAAACGGGAGGTGGCAGATTTTCGGCTACAGCCCCGATCCGCGGCAGCTATCAGCTGACCGGTAACACCGTTTGCGTGAAAACAGACGGTCACCTTGAGAAACGCTGCGCCAGCCTCTCAATCGGACCCGATGGACCCGTCATGTCCGCGTGGATTGACGCGCCCACTTAGAGAGTCGCCGATTATATCGACCAACACAGAATACCACGCATGTCGTCCGATGCGACAAGCCCCCTGGCCTCTAATGCTCAGAACGCAGACGCGGAGCCCAGGTGATCGCCCCGTTCTCTTGTTAGGGAAGGTGAGCCGCCACGCCGAGCCAATGCACCGCCTGACCCGCATCGATTAGCTCGAACAGCGGGATGGCCAGCAGAAACACCAGCCCGTCGCGGATCGTGAGCAAGAACAGGGACGGGCGGACGCTTAGTTCGTCCGCATCGCGCCAGAGCGAGAATCGCGGCCAGAATCGGGGTGTACGAGCGAAATACCGAGCGTAGCCCTCACCGAATTCCCGCAGAAGGAAAGCCTCCTCCCGGCGAACCGTAAGGTGGAACACCATGACCGCCGCCGCCACGAATGCGGCGCCGATGACAAGGCTCCCGCTTTGCGCGCCGATACCGAACGCCCCGATAAAGCTGAACAGGTAAAGCGGATTTCGGCTGACCGAGTAGGGTCCCCGATCGACGACCTCCGCCTTCTTTCGTCCGCCGATATAGAGGGTGCACCAGGCGCGGCCGACGATGGCAAGGACGATCGCCCCAAGACCGATAGCTTCCACCGACTCATGCCAGGGGCCGTCGACGCCGCCTATGGACTGGCTGACCACCGACAGGGCGATCAGTCCCAGGAGGGCGACGCCGACGGCGACCTTTCGCAGCTTCTGAACAGTACCAAGATCCAGGGCGGGCGCCGGCGTCGGGGTCATATCAGGTCTCCAGTGGACGAAAGAAACTGCGGAACTGTGACGGTTTCGAGCCCGGATCCCGCAGGTCGGGCCGCCGGCACTAGACGATCGTCCCGAAAAGCCGGCCGATGCCAACGGTGGCGCTCATCGCGAGCACGCCCCAGAAGGCGACCCGCAGAACCGACCGACCGATATCCGCTCCGCCCGCCAGAGCGCCCAGGGCGCCCAGTCCCATCAATCCCGCCAACGCCGCACCACCGACCCAGAGGATCACGCCCTGCAGCGGCGCCAACATGACAAGCAGCAGGGGTGGAAGGGCCCCGCACGCGAACGTCAGGGCGGAGGTCAGCGCCGCCTGAACCGGACGCGCCGTGGTGATCTCCGAAATACCGAGTTCGTCCCGCGCATGGGCGCCGAGCGCATCCTTGGCCATGAGTTGCAGCGCCACCTGCCGAGACAGGTCCGACTCGACGCCGCGCGCCGCATAGATGCCCGCCAGTTCCGCGACTTCCGCCTCACGGTCGCCGGTCAGCTCCGCTGTCTCTCGCGCAAGGTCGGCTTTCTCGGTATCGGACTGGGAGCTGACAGAGACATACTCTCCGGCCGCCATGGACATCGCCCCGGCGACAAGGCCCGCGACGCCGGCGATCACGATCCCTTCGCGCGTCACCTCGGCGGCCGCTACGCCCATCACGAGACTGGCTGTCGACACAAGCCCGTCGTTGGCCCCGAGAACCGCAGCTCGCAACCAGCCGATGCGGGCGACACGGTGACGCTCTGGATGCAAGGCGAGACGGCTCACGCGAGCACTCCAGGCCAGTGGCGCAATCTACGCCGAAGGAATGAGATCATCTCCATCAGAGAAGCCTTGGCATTGGGAGGCGCCCTTGGCGTTGATCCAACGCAAACCGCTGAGCGCCCCTAGAGTGTCAGATCGAGCACGACCCGGCCTTCCACCGTCCCGTCCCGCAATCGATCGAAGATTTCATTGATGTCTTCCAGCCGCGCCGTCGTGATGCTCGCCTTCACCTTGTGAGCGGCTGCGAAGTCCAGCGCCTCCTGCAGATCAAGGCGCGTGCCGACGATCGAACCGCGGATCGTCAGTCCGTTGAGCACGGTGTCGAAGATGGAGATCGGGAAGTCGCCGGGCGGCAGGCCGTTAAGCGCCACCGTCCCGCCTCGCGCCGCCATGCCGAGCGCCTGTTCGAACGCCTTGGGCGAAACCGCGGTCACCAGCACCCCCTGCGCCCCGCCGCCCGTCTGACGGCGGATTTCGGCAGCCGGATCCGCCTCGGCGGCGGCGTTGACCGTGACGGCCGCGCCCAGCCGGCGCGCCATGGCCAGCTTGGCCTCATCGACATCTACCGCAGCGACGTTGAGGCCCATGGCGAGCGCGTATTGCACGGCCATGTGCCCGAGGCCGCCCACGCCGGAGATGACCACCCAGTCGCCGGGCTTCGTGTCCGTCACCTTCAGCCCCTTGTAGACGGTCACCCCCGCGCACAGCACGGGCGCGATCTCATTGAATCCGATACCGTCGGGGAGATGCCCGACGAAGTCGGGATCCGCGACCACGTACTCAGCGAAGCCGCCATTGACCGAGTAGCCCGTGTTTTGCTGATCGTGGCACAGCGTCTCCCAGCCCCCGAGGCAGTGACGGCAGTGGCCGCAGGCGGTGTAGAGCCAGGGCACCCCGACCCGGTCCCCCTCCTTCACATGGGTCACGCCGGCGCCCACCGCCGAGACGTGGCCGACGCCCTCGTGGCCGGGAATGAACGGCAGGGACGGCTTGACCGGCCAGTCCCCCTGGGCGGCGTGAAGATCGGTATGGCAGACGCCCGAGGCGGCGATCTTCACCTGGATCTGGCCTGGCCCCGGAAGCGGCACCGGAACCTCCTCGATGGTGAGCGGCTGGCCAAAGGCGCGAACGACGGCGGCTTTCATGGTGGCGGGCATGGGCGTCTCTCCTGTGCAGCGGAGTCTAGGCCTCGCGCCGCGGCGATCCTTGACCTGGATCACGTCGAAGACTCACCCGCGTCGCGCCAATCCGCGCCACGCCCGGTCCCACAGCGGCAGGCCGGCCGGCGGATCCGGCGAGTGGTCCGCAAACGCCCACGGTTCCGGACCGGACCCCCGCGCGAGGCCGGCGGCGAACATCTCACGCATGTTGGCCGTATCGAAACTGACGAGGTTGAGAGCATCGCCGTCGCCGGACATGGACGCGACTCCCAGCGGCAGGTTCGCGCCCGCACAGAAGGCCTGTGTCGCGCCGACCGCCTGAAGGTAGGAATACCGCAGGATCGTTTCGAAGCTGCGGACCAGGATGGCGGGGATGTTTCCGGGCGTCGCCCGGGGAGCGGCGTCGAGCGCGGTGTTGATGAGCAGGTGCACCCGCGCGCCGCTCAGTCGTCCTCTCACCCCGGGCCAACTCATGAGCGCATCCGGCAGGAGGAAGAGCGGCGCGGCCAGCCCGCCGTCCGCATGCATCTCCTGATAGGATCGCCCAACCAACTCGCAGTTTATGAGCCGCGGCGGGAACATGCCGGGAAGGCTGGCGGACGCGGCCAGCACCGTGCGGAACAGCAATAGCGCCGCGTCGAGATCTCCGTCCTCTCCGAGACGCGCGATAAGCCCCATGTCCCACAAGCAGGCCTGCTGGCGGTCGAGATCGGTCGTGGCGACGAAGAGGCGGCGGCCTTCGGCGTGAGCCGCGGCGACCGCCCGAAGCAGATCGGCATCGACGAAGGGCGCGATCAAGGCGTCCAGGGCGCGGGCCCGGAACAGGCCGGCCTCTAGGCCCGGAAGGGCCTTCCGCACGTCGAAGAGGGCCGCCGCGTGACCGTCGGTGTAGGCCTCGACCAGCCGATTGTCCCAGGCGGAACCGAGAAAGGCGAATGGCGCGATCAGGGCGCCGGTGCTGACGCCGGTCACGAGCTCGAAGGATGGTCGGCGGCCGGTCCGGCTCAAGCCGGCGAGCAGGCCCGCGCCGAACGCGCCGCCCGCCGCGCCGCCGGAGACGGCCAGGATGTCGAATGGTTTGCGGCTCAGAGGTGCTCGGGACGGGAAGATTCGATCCGCTAGGGCTGCGGCCGCGCCGGCGAGCCTCACCCCCGGAAACCCGCTCGCCTCCCCCGCCTCCTCGGGGATCCTCCGGCCCGTGCGGCGGCCCCAGAGGCTGGAGCCGCCCGACGGCCGGGGCCGGAGGTCGTCCGGGGGTTCGACGGCGTCTGATCGCGGCTCCGGCTCGCGTCGTTTGTTGTGGTCTGACATGGCGGCTCCTCAAGGGCGCCGGTATCGACCCGTGCCGACGCGGGCCTTGACCGACGTCAAGAGCCGGAGACCACCGGAAGGAGGCGAGTCCGCCGCCCCGCGCCTTGCGTTCGACCCGCACCGCGCCTGTTCTGCGCGATCTGCGCGGTCCTGACGGCGATCCTTCTGGCGGCCCTCTATGTCCCGGGCGCCGCCGGCCTGTTCCACTTCGCCGCCCCCTCCCCGGCCCTCCTGGCCGCTGGACTGGGCGTCGGCGTCGCGGCCGGCGGCTGGAGCGGCGTTCTCCGCGCCCTCGGACGCCGCCGCGTCCGCCTCCGTAGCGACCCTTAGGGGCCGGTGCTTAGGGAGCGCTCCTGAATAACGCGCGTCGGCGCTCCGCCCTATCCCCGAGCTCAAGCCCAGGAGGTTCCGACCATGACGCCAGCCCTGCAAACGCCCTTCGCCCAGTCCTTCCTACCGAACGAGGCCGACGAGTGGGCGGGCGCCGCCCGCCTCACCTTCCGGGCCGGCGAGGAGATCTACGCCCAGGACGAGGACGCCGAGCTGATCTATCGGCTCGTTCGAGGCGCGGTCCGGACCAGCCATCTGCTGGCGGATGGCCGGCGCCAGATCGGCGACTTCTATTACGAGGGCGACGTGCTGGGCGTCGAGATCGGCTCCACCCATCGCTTCTCGGCCGAAGCCCTCGGAGACTGCGAAATTCTCGCCGTTCGCCGCGCGGGCTCGGCCGCCTACGATCCGGGGCGCCTCGAGCGTGTGATCTGGCAGGCGACCGCCGCCGAACTGGGCCGCGCCCAGTCTCACATGCTGCTGCTCGGACGCGCCACGGCCTGCGAGAAGGTCGCCCGCTTCCTGCTCGACATCGCCGAGCGCTTCCGGGGCGAACTCGTCGCTCTGCCGATGAGCCGCCAGGACATGGCGGACTACCTGGGACTGACCATCGAGACCATCTCCCGCATGCTCGGTCGCTTGCAGGCGGACGGCCTCGTGGAGTTCGTCGGCGCCCGCAAATATCGCATCCGCCGTTTCGGCGCCTTGTCGGATATGGCGGCCGCCTGACCCAGGGGCGGAACGGCGGTCGGCATGCTAGGCTGGATGGACAGCCGCGCTGCGCGGCGCCGTTCAAATCCGCCAATGCCGATCCGAACCGCCATCACCCGATCCCAATCGCGCCGATACGGCTACATGGCCGCGATCGGCGGCGCGGTGATCGCGCTCGCCATCCGGCAGGCCTTGAGCGGCGCCTTCGAGGATCGCACCTCCTTCGTCCTTTATGTGCCGGTGGTTCTGGTGGCCGCGGCGCTGGGCGGACGGGGACCGGCGCTGACGGCGACCGCGCTCTGCCTGGCCGCCAGCACCGCCGTCCTGCGCGATGCGCTCTGGACCGATCCGGCCAACCTGATCGACGCCCTCGGCTTCGCCCTCCTGGGGCCGTTCGTGGCGATAGCCGGCGAACGACTGTGGCGGCGCAGCCACGAGGCGGCGAGCCGCCAGGCGCACCTTCAATCGATCCTCGAGACAATTCCGGAAGCGATGATCGTCATAGACGCCAGCGGCGTCATGCAGTCGTTCAGCACCGCCGCCGTGCGCCTGTTCGGCTGGACGCCGGAAGAGGCTATCGGGCGCAATGTGAGCCTCCTGATGCCCGACCCTTACCGATCCGAACACGACGGCTATCTCGACCGTTACATGGGCACCGGGGAACGGCGGATCATCGGCATCGGCCGCATCGTGGTCGGCCAACGCAAGGACGGCTCGACCTTTCCAATGGAGCTGGCCGTCGGCGAAGCCCGGGTCGGCGGGAGCCGCTTCTTCACCGGATTCGTTCGCGATCTGACTGAGCGGCGCGATCAGGAAAGGCGGCTGCAGGAGCTGCAGTCCGAACTCGTGCATGTCTCTCGCCTGACCGCCATGGGCGAGATGGCCTCCTCGCTGGCCCACGAGCTGAACCAGCCGCTATCCGCGATCGCCAGCTACATGAATGGCTCGGTGACGCTTCTCGAAGCCCCGGATCCCGACCTCGACAAGCTGCGGGGCGCGCTGAGACGGGCGGGCGAGCAGGCGCTGCGGGCCGGCGACATCATCAAGCGCCTTCGCGAGTTCGTAGCGAAGGGGGAAACCGAACACACGCTTGAGGATCCAGCCAAGATGATGGAGGAGGCCAGCGCCCTGGCGCTGGTCGGGGTCAAGGACCAGGACGTGCGCGTTGATCTACGTCTGGCCCGCGACATCGGACGGGTGATCGTCGACAAGATCCAGATCCAGCAGGTGGCGCTCAACCTGATCCGCAACGCCATTGACGCCATGGCGGACGCACCGCGCCGCCAGCTCGAAATCCGCGTCCGCGCCGATGACGAGCGCACCATCCGGATCAGCGTCGCCGACACCGGCCCAGGTCTGGACCCCGAGGTCCGTGAGCGTCTATTCCAACCCTTCGTGACCACCAAGAGCACCGGCATGGGCGTGGGCCTGTCGATCTGCCGCACCATCATTGAGGCCCATGGCGGACGCATCTGGACCGAGGACAACAAAGGCGGCGGCGCGATATTCTCCTTCACCCTGCCCCGCGCCGAGGAGAACGGCCGTGGCTGATCTGGTGCATGTGATCGACGACGACGACGGCCTGCGCGAGGCGCTCGCCTTCCTGCTGGACGTCAACGGCATCGAGGCCCGCTTCTACGCTTCGGCGAACGCCTTTCTCGACGCCTTGCCCGTCGCGGACGGCTGCGTGCTCACCGACGTCCGAATGCCCGGGCTGACCGGGTTGGAATTGGTGCGTGAGCTCCGAGCACGGGGCGCGACGTTTCCGGTGATCGTGATGACCGGGCATGGAGACATTCCGTTGGCCGTGGAGGCGATGAAGGCGGGCGTTCTCGACTTCATCGAAAAGCCGTTCGAGGACGAGCATCTGATCGGATCGCTCCGTAACGCCCTGTCCGCCCTGCAGACGACCGAAGCGTCGGATGCGGGGCGTCGCGCCGCCGAGCAGCGGCTCTCGGAGCTGTCGCCGCGCGAACGGGACGTGTTGGCCGGTGTCGTGGAGGGAAAGCTCAACAAGCAGATCGCATTCGAACTCGAGATCAGTCCGCGAACGGTCGAGATCTATCGGGCCAATCTAATGACCAAAACCGGGGCCCGAAACGTCGCGGAGCTGATGCGGATCGCCCTCGCCGCCGGGCTTTGACTTGCTCTAGGTCAATGCGCGTCCGCCCGGCGCGCGCCATGGTCCGCGCGTCGGCGCCTGTCGGCGCCGAGCCAGATTCTCCTTGCCCAGCCCTGATTTCGATCCCCGGCCCGTCCTCCTGATCGTCGATGATGATCCCGAGGTGTTGAAGGCCCTGGCCTTCATGACCGGCGCCCACGGCTTTCGCGTCGAGCGCTGCAGGACCGCAAGGGAAGCGATCGCGCTCGCCGACCCGAAAACGCGTTTCGCCTGCCTGGTCATCGACCAGAGGCTCCCCGACCACCAGGGCATCGACCTTCTCACAATGCTGCGGAGCCGCGGCGTGGCCGCGCCCGCCATCCTGATCACGACAGGGCCCTCCACGGACCTCCGGCGGAAGGCCGCCGCCGCGGGGGCGCCGATCGTCGAGAAGCCGCTGCTCGACGATGCGCTGTTCACCCAAATTCGCCGCCTCATGGCGCGCGATTGACCTCGGTCAAGGCGCTTCCCGCCTAGTCTTCGCGGCGATAGACCGACGCGATCTTGCGGGCGCGGGTCGCGACGTCCTCGCGATGGCGATCGACGACGTCGCGGCGCATGCCGCCGCCTACCCCGCCGATGTTGTGATGGCCGATGATCTCCATACCCGTCATGGCCGCGAAGTGGGCGTCGAAATGCGCCTGCATCGAGGCCCAGGCGCCCGTACGCTCGACCCACTCCTGGGGGGCACCCGATGACGTGAAGGTCACCATCTTGCGCCCGCCAAGGAGCGGCTGGTTGCCGCCGTGCCGACGGGCGGTGTAGCCGAAGTCCATGCCGAACACGCGGTCGACATAGCCCTTCATCATCGCCGGCGTGGCGTTGAACCACAGCGGATAGAAGAAGGCGAAGATGTCGGCGCCGGCGATCGCCTCGCGCTCCCGGGCCACATCGGGCCGGACAGCCGCGCCCAGACGGTCCGGCATTTCCTCCGCGCGCAGCCGCGGGTCGAACCGGAGGCGGTAGAGATCGCGCTCCACCACCTCGGCGCCGGCGGCGCGCGCCGCTTCGGCGAAGGCCTCGGCCATGGCGACGGTGAAGCTCCGCCGGCGCGGATGGGCGACGATCAGGGCGATGCGGGGGGCCAAGTTTCTCATGCACGCATTCTCAGCGCTCGCCCGCCTCGGCGCCTTGATCTGGCTCAAGGTCCTCCATCGCGCTCATCCGTAGCCTGGACGGGTCGAAGGAGACCTTCATGCCCCAACTTGCTGGCCATTCACCCGGTGGGACGCCTGACGCGGTCCGAGCCGCGCACCACCAGATCGGAAACAGCCTTCAGTCGGTGATCGGTCTCCTGGCGCTCGAGAGCCGAGCCGCGCCTCCGGAAGCCGCGACCGTTCTCAGCGAAGCGGGGCGCCGGGTGCGGGTCATCATGCGACTTCATCAGCGCCTGCAGGAGAGCGATGGCGACCAGGTCCGGCTCGACGACCTACTCGGAGACGTCGTGCGCGACGTCGCCGAACTCGACACCGTCGATCGCGACGCCGAGATCGACGTCGATTTCCATCCCCTCTGCGCTCGCCCGGCCACGGCCTCCGCCCTGGCGTTGATCACCGCGGAGTGGGTGGGCAACGCGCTGGAGCACGGGCTCGCGCACCGGGCCGGCCAGGTCACGGTGACGCTGGAGCCGTGCAAGGCCGGCGTCCGCCTGATCGTCATGGATACCGGCGCGGGCGTCTCCCAGGGCGAATGGATCCCCGGTTTCGGCCTGTCGCTGATCTCGCGCCTCGCCGGTCAGTTGCGGGGGCGCATCACCCGCGCCACGAGCGCGCGCGGCACGCGTCTCGAGCTCGTCTGCCCCGGCGTGTGGAGCGATGCGGAATGTCCCTGAACGACCGCACCCTGTTCACGGCCGAACCGATCGAGATCAAGCGCGACGAAGCCCTGCGCGCCCTCGATGGCGCAGTGGCGCGGCTCAGGCCGGCCGATCTGGCCGACCCGGCCCTGCCGGCGAGGCTCGTCGAACGCCTGCTTCCGCGCCCCCCGCGCCTGGGCGCCCGGGTGCGTTACCGGCTGTTCGAGGTCGAGACGGGCGGCCGGGACGACGACCCCGGTCCCGGCCACTGGGGCGCCGGCCTCGAGGCCGCCCTTCGTTTCTATGGCGCGGCGGACTATTTCGGCCTGCGCGCCGGGACGCAGCCGCTGCACCCGCCGGTCGGGGCGATCCGCGGTCGGCGTCTGACGCTGACCGTCATCGACACGGACGGGTCCGACGATCTGGTCGAGCGCATGGACGCCCAGCTCGAGACCGTGCGTCGCGAACTGGAAGAACAGCGGCGTCGGTGCGCAGGCATGCGGGAGATGCTTGAGGCGGCAGCGGAGCGGCTGGTGTCGGACAGACGAAAACGTATCGCCGTGCTCGCCGGGGCGGCGGGCGTCCTTTCCGCGCGGGGCTGGCTGGCCGAAGGCCGAAAGGCCTGAAGGCGCGACTGGGCCGGAGTCCAGGCTCCGGCCCGCCACTTACGCGCTGATGACGACGTGGTCTTCGTCAGCGCTCCAGGGCGGCTTCGAGCCCGGCCAGCAGACGGGCGCGCTCCGCGTCGCCCGGCAGGGCCTGCAGCCGTTCGTTCAGCGCCACGAGGAAGGCCGCGCGCTCGTTATGCCAGTCCGGGCGGGTCGCTTGGCCGGGGGCCAGACGCGCGCCGCCTCGCGGGGCCGCCTCCGCTGTCGTCCGGGTGAGGATCCAGGTCTGGTCCAGCTCGGCGGTGACCGGCCTGAAGCCCTCGCCCGCGAGGCGGGCCGCCAAGGCGGCGATAGCGCCAGGCTCGCCATGATCCAGCAGAACGGCGCCGCCCACCGGGGTCCGCGCCTTCAACCAGGCGACCAGATCGGTGGCGTCCCCGTGGCCGGAGTAGCAGTCGAGGTTGCCGATGCGGGCGCCGACCCGGATGTCCTCCCCCTGGATGCGAACGGCCGCGCGCCCCTCGACCAGCAGCCGGCCCAGGGTGCCTGCGGCCTGGAAGCCGGTCATCAGCACCGTCACCTCCTTGCGCCACAGCAGCCGCTTGAGATGGCGGCGGATGCGGCCGGCGTCGCACATGCCGCTGCCGGCAAGGATGACGTGCCAGCCGCTCAGCCGTTCGAGCCGGTCGCTCTCCTGGGGGCGCATGAGATGGTGCAGCCGGGTCGCGTGCCGCAGCGGCTCGAAGGGATTCTCAGACGCGTCCGGATTCCATCCCCGCCGCAGGAAGACGTCAGTCGCCTCGATGGCGAGCGGGGAATCGAGAAAGACGTCGCAGGCCAGATCGGGCTCGGCGTCCATGATCGCCAGGAGGTCCAGGATCAGCTCCTGGGCGCGGCCCACGGCGAAGGTGGGGAGAAGCAACGGACCGCCGGCGGCGCGGGCCGCCCGCAGTTCCCCGGCAAGGGCGTGGCGCCGCGCGGCCAGCTCCAGATCGATGCGTTCGCGATCGCCGTAGGTGCTCTCCAGGATGACGTGGTCGACGCCCGCGGGCCCGTCCGGATGGGGCAGGAAGGGCTGACGACCGGATCCGATGTCGCCGGAGAAGAGCAGGTTGAGACGGTCGTCCCCCGCCCCCGCCTCGATCTGGATCGACGCCGCCCCGAGGAGGTGGCCGGCCGGCCACCAGGTCGCCTGCAGCTCATGGCCGAGGGGCATGGCCTCGCCGAAGCGGACGCGCTCGAACAGACGCAGGGTCGGATCGACGTCGCCGGAGGTGTAGATCGGCTCCACGGGCCGCAGGCCGCGCTGGGCGTTGCGCCGGTTCAGATGCCGGACCTCGCTTTCCTGGATGCCGGCGGAGTCGGCCAGCATCACCTCACAGAGGTCCCGTGTGGCCCGGGTCGCGAAGATCGGCCCGCGGTACCCGGCCCGCACCAGCTTGGGAAGCAAGCCCGAATGGTCGATGTGGGCGTGGGTGAGCAGGACGGCGTCGATGGAAGCCGCATCGAAGGGAAAGGGCTCGTAGTTGAGCGCCTTGAGCGTCTTCGGTCCCTGGAACATGCCGCAGTCGATCAGCAAGCGCTTGCCGGCCGTCTCCAGCAGCATGCAGGAGCCGGTGACGCATTCCGCGGCGCCGTGAAAGGTCAGTTGAGCGGTCATGTGGCGGGTCCCGGGGACAGAGGAATGGACAGCAGCCAGAGCGTGGTGGCCAGGAGGCCGGCCGCGAGGAGGAGACGCAGGGCCAAGGCCCAGCGCGGCGGCAGCCTCGAGGCTGCTTCCGCCGCGCCGAGGACGACGGCGGTGTGGACCGCCACGCTGATGGCGATGTGGAGACCGCCCAGGATGAGGATCTGCACCGGGACCGGACCGGCCCACGGTTTGATGAAGGCGGGCAGCAGAGCCAGGTAGAAGATCGCCGCCTTGGGATTGAGGAGGTTGGCGGCCAGACCGCGGATGAACGGCCGGTCGTGGTCCGGGCTGGACCCGACGCCGGGGCGCGCCGTCAGGGCCTCCCAGGCGAGCCAGAGCATGTAGGCGGCGCCGACCCAGCGCAGGACTTCCAGCCCCGCTTCGGAAAACAGCGGCGTTCGGGACAGGCCGAACAGGGTCGCCAGAAGCCAGGCGGAGAGCCCGACGGTGATCCCGGCGATCGCCCGCATCGCCGCCGCCCGTCCGCGTGAGGCGGCGAGCAGGGCCAGCCAGGCCAGGTTGGGGCCGGGGGTCAGCTCGATCAGCGCCATCGCCAGGGCGAAGGCCGGCAGCACCTGGGGGTCGACGCCGAGATGCGGCATCAGTGGACCATCAGGCACGGCAGCCGGGCCTCCGTCAGCAGCGTCCGGGTGACGCCGCCGAATACCAGTTCGCGGGTCCGGCTGTGGCCGTAGGCGCCGGTCACGAGGAGGTCCGAGCCCTCCTCCCCCGCAAGTGCGAGCAGCGTCCGGCCCGCGTCCCGGTCGGCCGCGTTCTCGATTGCGGTGGTCTCGGCGCGCACGCCGTGGCCATGGAGAAAAGCCGCGGCGTCGCGAAGGTCCCCGGCGGCGGCTGGCCCGACGGAGGCGATCAGGACCCGCCGCGCCCGGTCCAGCAGCGGAAGGGCGGCGGCCAAGGCCGCCCGGCCCTCTCGGGTCGCCTTGAAGCCGATGAGCACACGGTCGAAGCGCAGCTTCGGCGCCAGCCGCGGCGCCACCAGCACCGGCCGCCCGGCGGCCAGAATGGCGGCGCCGACATCGACCGGGGCCAGGGGGAGACCCTCGACCTGCGGGCTGGACATCACGATCAGATCCGACCGGACGCCCCATCGGGCAAGCAGGGTCTGCGCCAGGGGCGAGACCGCGCCGCGCCATTCGATCGGCGTGTCGGGCGCGGCCGCCCGCGCCCGGGTCTCCATCCGGTCGATCAGATCGAGCAGGTCCCGCTCCTGCGCCTTGAGCAGGCCGTAGGGCAGGCTGACGGGGCGGATCGGCACCGGAACCTCCGCCAGGGCGGCCAGCGTGAGGCCCGACGCGCCCAGGTCGCGCGCCAGTTGCACGGCCGCCGGAACCAGCGAACCCACGGTCTCGGGCGCGTCGAGGTGGACGAGAATGTCGCGAATGGCGGCGGTCATATCAGTGCGCCAGCAAGAGGCTGGGCCCGTCAGGCCGGCGCAGGAAGCTGCGTGTGGCCCCGCCGAAGACGGTCTCACGCAGCCGCGAGCGCCCCCAGGCGCCGGCCACGAACAGCCCCGCCTGCTTGCCTTCCGCTGCGGCGAGCAGGGCCGCGCCCTCGTCGTCTCCTTCGACCAGGGTCGCTTCGCCGACGCCGACGCCGTGCAGCCTCAGATAGGCGTTGAGCGCGTCGATGTCCGGATCGCCGGACTGCCGATCGAGGCCGGTCACGCACTGCAGCACGTGGATGGCGCTGGCCATGGCCAGCAGCGGCAGGGCCGCCCGGACCGCCCGCCCCGCCTGCGGACTGCCGTCCCAGGCGATTGCGGCCGGCCCGGCGAGCCGCTCCGGATCGCCCCGGGCCACCAGGACCGGGGCCCGGTCGGCGAGCAGCGCCTGCCCGAGCAGCTCCCGCGAGAGACCCTCGTCGAGACTCTTCTGGGCGACCACCACCAGATCGGCCAGGGCCGCCTGACGCGACAAGGCCAGGGCCGGCCGCAGGCCGCGGGTCGATACCGCCAGCCGGGGCGCGCCCTCGCCGGCGCCATAGACCACGTCGGCCTCGTTCGCCGCCCGGCGCGCCACGTCCTCTACGCGATCCTGCAGGGCGCGCTCGGCCGCAGCCAGCTCCTCGACCGCTTCGCGCGAAAGCGACGCGCCCAAGGTCATGCCGAGCGCGACCATGTCTGCGGCCGAGTCCGGATAGACCGGCAGAACCTCGGCGACGCCGTCATGCTGGCCCGCCAGCGAGGCGGCGAAGGCCAGGGCCGGGGCGTCTCCGGCGCCGCCCGAGGCGAGGACGAGAATGTGTTTCAGGCTCATGATGGTTCTCCGGTTTGGAGACACACTGGCGGCGTCGGCGGACACCCGCCTTGATCGGCGTCAAACCTCAGAACAGGTGCGAGACGCTGCCCGGCTCCGGCTCGCCGAAAGTGAAGGTCTCCGCGTCGCTACGGCCTTGGACCACGCCGACAGCGGAGACGATGTGGGGCCGGAAACGCAGCACCGCGACCGAACTGCCTGACGGGCAGTAAACGTGCACCTGCGGGTATCGCTCGGCCACGAGGCGATTGATGCGCTCGACCGTCTCCGGCTCGGCGACTTCCACGACGCGGCCGGCCATGGAGAGGCCCACGCCGTTCCCCTGTCCGCCGCTCTCGCACCGGATCGCCACCGAGGCGCGGGGATCGGCCTTCAGATTGGCGAATTTCTGGCTTGTCCGGGCGACGATGAAATAGAGGTTCAGGCCCTCGTTCAGATAGCCGACCGTGGTCGCGTGCGGCCAGCCGTCAGGGCGATTGCACGCCAGGGTCATCAGGCGCTCGCGGTCGAGCACCTCGACCACGGCGGTCACGGCCCGGCCATGAATGGGCTGCGGGTCCCTGGGGCTCATGGTTCCGCCTTCACGGTTTCGAGGTAGGCGATCAGGTCGTCGATCTCGCTGGCGCGGAACACAAAGGCCGGCATGGCCGGATGGCCGGTGACCAGGCCTTCTGCAAAGCCCTCCTCCAGCTGATCCAGCGGATACCGATGCACGATCTCGCGGAACGGCGTCGCCTCGGCCATCGGGCTGACGCCGACGGAACCGATCGCATGGCAGCTGGCGCAGCCCCGGGCGGCGAATTGCCGGCCCCGCAAGGCCGCCGCCGCGGGCGTGTCCCGCTGCGTCGCAACCGAGGCGGTCGGCGGCTCCGGACGGGCGCAGGCGCCGCAGGCCAGGGCGAGAGCTAGGCAGAGGGTCGCGGCGGCGAGACGATGGACGGACATGGCGGATCTCCAGTGCGCCGCATCCTCACGCGAGACCGCGCCCGCGGCGTTGATCCTGATCAAGGCGGCGAACCGCCAGGCGCGGTCTCCTCACCCCGAACCGGAGACCCCGCCATGACCTATGCCAGCCTGCTCGTCGCCGTCGACGACGGACCCGAAAGCGACAGCCGCCTCGAGCTCGCCTGCGACCTCGCCAACGCCTTCGACGCCGGACTCACCGGCCTGTGCGTGGGCTCGATCGCGCCGCCGCTGTATGATCCGATGAGCGGCGGGGCCATGGTCGGCGAGCTGTTCACCCTCTATCGCGACATGGCGGAAGCCGAGGTCGCGAGCGCCCGTTCACGGTTCGAAGCGATCGTCCGGGCGCGAGACATCAAAGCGGACTGGCGCGGCCACATCGGATTTCCGGGCGAGGCCTGTTCCCGCGCCGCACGGGCGGCCGACCTGGTCATCCTGGGCGGGCGCAATTCCCGCGCCCCCTATCATGCGCCGGACGTCGCGGATGTGCTGATGGGTTGCGGCCGGCCTGTGCTGGTGACGCCGCCGACCCGCCTGCGCAACCCCGTCGGCGAACCCGCCCTGATCGCCTGGAAGGATTGCCGCGAGGCGCGCCTCGCGCTGGCCGCGGCGATCCCCTTCCTGCAACGGGCGCGGGGCGTCACCCTCTATTCCATCTGTCCAGCCGAAGAGGTCGAGACGGTGAGGGCCGAACAGGCCGACGTGATCGGCTACCTCGCCCGCCACGAAATTTCCGCCGAAGCGGTGACCGCGCTCAAGATTGAGGCCCCGGCGAGCCGCCAGATCCTGGACGAGGCGCTCGCCCGCCAGGCCGGGCTGATCGTCGCCGGCGGCTACGGCCACGCCCGTCTGCGCGAATGGGCGCTCGGCGGCGTCACGCGCGACCTGATCAACGATAGCCCCCTCTGCCTATGCCTGGCGCACTAGGAACCTCCATGACCGCTCATCCCCGCCATATCCGCCTCGAACTCGCCCGCGAACCGGGCCATCCGCACGGAGACGCCCGAACCGGCTACGACATCGTCGCCTTTCTCGACGATGAAGGCCGGCTCGATCTCGACAGCTGCCGCGCCGAAGCCGATCGCTGCCGCGTGCGGCGCTTCGTCCAGGACGCCACCATCGCCACGGGCCATCTTCGCCATACGACCGGCGACCGCTGGGTGCTGGACTTCCCGGGCGGCGCGCGCGAGGACGCGACGGGCTTCCGTCTCGGCGACGAACGGTTCGTGCCCGGCGAGTACGTCTCCATCACCGCCGGCGACGGCGCGACGCACACTTATTGCGTCGAGCGCGTCGCGGACGTCTGACGCGTGGGCCGCCGCCGCATCCTGATCCTCGACGGTCACCCCGATCCCGACCCCGGGCGCTATTCCCACGCCCTGGCGGCCGCCTACGCCCGGGGCGCCGTCGGGGCGGGCCATGTGATCCACCGCGTCAACCTGGCCGAGATGGAGTTTCCGGTGCTGGCCAGCCGCCACGACTGGGAGTCCGAAATGCCCTGCGCCACGATCCTCGCCCTCCAGGACGAGCTCGCCTGGGCGGAGCATCTCGTGATCCTCTATCCGCTGTGGCTCGGCTCCATGCCGGCCCGGCTCAAAGCGCTGCTCGAGCAGGCGTTCCGGCCCGCCTTCGCCTTCGGCGGCGAGGCCCCTACCCCCGGCGCAGGACGCCTCAAGGGGCGCTCCGCCCGCATCGTCGTCACCATGGGCATGCCGGCCCTGATCTATCGGACCGTCTTCTTCGGCCATTCGCTGAAGGCGCTGAAGCGCGGCGTCCTCGCCCTCGTCGGCTTCGGTCCGATCCGGGACACCGTCCTGGGGAGCATCGAGACCCGCCGCGATCGCGAAGGGCTGCTGAAGCGCATGGCCGCCCTGGGCGCCCGGGCGGGCTAGGCTTCGAGCTTCAGCAGGCCGTCGCTGGCGAAGCGCGCGGCGCACTGGCGCACGAGGGCGGCCAGCTCCGGACGCAGGTCCGGGTCCACGCTGCGGAAGTTGAAGCAGGACTTTCCCTGCATGCGCCGCCGCAGGGCCGGGCTCACGCCGTCCAAAAGGTCCGGGTGGACATAGAGCGGCATGAGGTGGACCGAGACATAGCGCTTGCCGATCGCGACGCCGCCGAACGCCGTCCGGTAGCCGTCGCGGGCCCGCACCTCATGGGTGTCGAGATGATAGCGGGTCGGCGTGTCCGAGACGAGCTCCGCCCACGCCTGGAAGGGCGTGAACAGATCCCGCAGATCTTCAAACACCGTTTCGAGGGTCATGGCGCCCACCCATCGATCACCGCCGCGCCGCATCGTCGTCTGCGGGCGGGTCCGGCGCAAGCGGGGGAAGGACCGTCACCGCGGCGGCGATCCGCTCCAGCTGTCGTTCGGAGAGCTGGAGCCGGTCGTGTAGCCGCATAATCTCGAGCTCGGCCCTCAGGTTGACCCGATAGTCGTGCTCCGCCGCGAAGCGGTCGCGAGCCGCCTGGCGGTTCTGGCTCATCAGGATCACCGGGGCCTGGACCGCCGCCAGGGTGGAGAGGACCAGGTTGAGGAAGATGAAGGGATAGGGATCGAAGGCGCGGTTCCAGCCGGCGAGGATCAGGTTGGTCCCCATCCACAGCGCCATCGCCAGGGCGAAGCCGCCGAGGAAGTTCCAGGATCCGCCGACCACGGCCACGCGGTCGGCGAGCCGGTCCCAGCCGCTGCGGCCGTCGGCCAGCACGGGGGTCAGGCCGGTCGGCGCCTCGGGATCGCCGCCAGGGTCCGGCGGCCGATCACCGCGAAGACGGACAGCGAGGCCGCGGCGGCGACCATCGCGATCAGGGCGTCGGCGAAGGATCCGATCATGGCTCAAACCTCCGCGTCGGGATCGCCGGTCCCGCGCGACGGCAGGCCGCTCCAGATCGAGACCCCGCCGACCACGACGATGAACACGGCGAAGGCGGCGACGATCGCCACGATGAACGGAATGGCGGACGGGGGCATGGGCGCTCTCCTTTGCAAAGACCGACCCTCGCCGCGATCCGCCGCCTCCGCCTTGATCGCGGTCAAACGCCGGCAGACTCCGTCGCGGGCCGGGATGCCGGCCGGACCGTCACTTGGCCGGCCGGGGTCATGCCTCCCACGGTCAGGACACGTTCGCAGATCGTGATCGGCGCCCGGCGATGGCTGATCAGGATCAGCCCCTGCCGGCGATCCCGCAGGCGTCGTTCCAGGCGCCGCAGGACCTGTGCTTCGGCGGCGGCGTCGAGGCCTTCCGTCGGCTCGTCCAGGACCAGCCAGTGCGCCGGTCGCAGATAGGCGCGCGCGAGGCCCAGCCGACGGCGCTCGCCGCCAGACAGGTTCGCGCCGTTGGCCCCCGCCGCCATGTCCAGCCCTTCGGGCGCGGCCCGGACGCGGTCGGCGAGCGCGGCGTCCTCCAGGGCGGCCCACAACATATCGTCCGATGCGTCCGGCGCGGCCAGGGTCAGGTTGTCGCGCACGCTCGCGTCCAGCAGCCGGACGTCCTGGGCCGCGTAGGCGAACAGAGGCCGCGCCGCCCCAGGGACCAGGTCCGCGAGATCCTCGCCGCCCACGCGCCAGTCTCCCGCCGCCGCCTCGCGCAGACCGAGCAGTCGCTCGACCAGGGTCGTCTTGCCGCTACCGGAGGGCCCGCTCAGCGCCAGTCGGGCCGGCGGCCGCAGGACGTCGCCCGTCGCTCCTATTTCCAGGCCGGGGTCGCGCGGCCGGCCGCCCACTGCGGCCGCGGGCCGCGGGGTCAGCGCGTCCAGACGTTCGACCGCCGCGCGCGCGGCCCCACCCTGCCGGAAGGCGGCGGCCAGCGCCCCGGCCGCCTCGACCCCCGTCACGGCGGACAGCGCCGCCAGCGCGACCAGGGGCGTCGAGGCGTCCCGCGCCGCCGCGACCGCGGCGACGAGGGCGAGTCCCGTGATTCCGGCCTGGGCGGCGTTCATCCATCCGCCGGCCGCGTTCAGCCGGGCCGTCGCCCGGTCCATCGGCGCCGCCGCGGCGTCGACCTCGGCGACCGCCCATCCCGCCAGACCGTAGGCCTTGAGTTCCGGCGCCGCGGCTTCGAGCGCCGCGAGCCGGGCCCTGAAGGCGCCGCCGGCGCGCTGGACCTCGGTGCCCGCGGGCGCGGCGAGGCGCGCGGCGAGCCATCCCTGGGCTCCGACGGCCGCCGCCATCGCCGCCAGGATGGCCGCGCCGGCCAGGGGGTGGGCCAGGGCGCCGAGGGCCGCCGCCGTGGCCGCGCCGGCCCCGGCCGCCCAGGGGCCCGAGAGCCGGATGAAGAGGGTCTGCAGGGCGTCGACGTCCTGCACGAGCCGCGACGAGGCCTCCCCGGCGGAAACCTTGAGGACGGCGCCGGGACGCCCGGCGGCGAAGCGGGCGAAGATCTCCGGTCGCAGCCGGGCCAGGCCATGGAGGGCGGCGTCGTGCCCGCTGACGCGCTCGACGTAGCGGGCGCCGGTGCGCAGGATCGCCAGCAGGCGGATGACCGCGCTGGGGGTCAGATAGTTGAAGCCGTGCGCCGTCGCGGCGCCCATGCCGCCGGCCAGGGCGGCCCCGGCGATAAACCAGCCCGACAGGCCTAGCAGCGACACCGCGGCGATGCTCACCGTAGCCCCGGCGACGGCGGCCAGGATCAGCCGTCGTCCCTGCGCCCGGCGCTGCGCGGCCAGCAGCGTCGCCACGCTCCCCGAGGAATCGCTCACAGCGTCACCACGCGATCGGCCATGGCCATGACCGCGGCGGAGTGGGTCGCCACCAAGGTGGTCCGCCCGCGGGCGGCTTCGCGGATCAGGGCGATCATGGCCTGCTCGGCCTGCGCGTCGAGGTTGGCGGTCGGTTCGTCGAGCAGCAGGAGCGGCGCGTTCTTGACCAGCGCCCGGGCCAGGGCCAGCCGGCGGCGTTCGCCGCCCGACAGGCCGCCGCCCCGCTCGTCGAGCGGCCGGTCCAGATCGGCGGTCAATCCCGCCCGCCGCGCGGCTTCGGCGATCCGGGCGGGTGACGCCGAGCGGTCGGCGAGACGGATGTTGTCGCCGAGCGTACCGGGCACGATCATGGGCGACTGGCTGGCCCAGGCGACGCTTCCGGCGAAGTCGCCGCAGGCGGACAGGCGCTCTCCGCCGACCCGGATCTCGCCGGATGTCAGGGGCGCCAGGCCGAGCAGCAGGTGCAGCAGGCTGCTCTTGCCGGCGCCGCTGCCGCCGGCCAGGGCCACCAGCTGACCCGGCCGCACCTCCAGGTCAAAGGCGGCCACGGCCGGCGCCCCGCCGCCATAGGCGATCGTCACCTGATCGAAGCGGACGGCCGGGGCCCGGCGGCCGCGTGCAAGACGCGCGGCGCCCCCAAGGGGCTCCGGCGCGGCCGCAACGAGGTCGGGCACGGCCGCCTCGGCCGCCTGGCGATCATGATAGGCCGCGGCCAGCCGACGCATGGGGGCGTAGACCTCGGGCGCGAGGGCCAGGACGAAGAAGGCCCGGCCCAGGTCCAGCTGCTCGGGCGCGTGAAAGGGCAGCAGCCGCAGCAGGTTAAAGCCGCAGTAGACGGCCACCAGGGCCACCGAAAGGGCCGAGAAGAACTCCAGCACCCCCGACGACAGGAAGGCCAGACGCAGCACCCGGCTGGTCCGACGGGCGAGAGCCTCGGAAGCGCCGGCCACCTCGCGCGTCGCGGCGGCCTCGGCCTCGAACGCCAGAATGGCCGGGAGCGCCCGGACCCGGTCGAGAAACAGGCCGGACAGCCGCGTCATGGCCAGGAACTGCCGACGGCTTTCGTCGGCCGCCGCCATGCCGGCCAGCGCCATGCCGGCGGCGAAAGGCAGAAGGGTGAACAGAAGGATCCCTGCCGCCATCGGGCTGGCCAGGGCCGTGATGGCGATGGCGACAAGCGGCGAGATAGCCGCCGACGCCTTCGCGGGCGCAAAACGCGTGAAATACCCGTCCAGGGCGTCCACCCCCTCGACGACCGCGACGCGCGCCTGGGCGCCCACGCGCCGGCCTGCGAACAGGTCCGCCGCCGCCCGGCGCCGCGCCTCGCCCTTGATCGCCCGGGCGGCCCGCGCGCCCGCCGTAGTGGCGAGCTGGCCGAGCCATCCGCGCGCGGCCAGGCAACCGAAGGCCAGGACCAGCCAGGGGGCGGCTGCAGCCGGCGAGGCGGAGACGGTCGACACCGCCATCGCCAGCCCGGCGGCGAACCCCGCGGCCGGAACGATGTCCAGCACGGTCAGCAAGGCCGCGAGCCCGTTCAGGCGCCGCCACGGCCGCCCGACCTCCCGCAGCCAGCGGGCGGGTCGGACTGGCGGGGAGAGGACTGCGACGCTCATGACCCGCTTGGACCGCAGCGGCGAGGAGGCCGCTTTGATCGAGATCAAGGCGACCGGCGGTCCACGGCCTAGGTGGAGGCGAACGCGGTCGTCGGGACCGCCGGTTCCGGAGCCGCATCATGATCGACCTGGCGGTCGTCGACCTCTCCCGTCTGCAGTTCGCGCTGACGGCCCTCTACCACTTCCTGTTCGTGCCTCTGACGCTGGGCCTCTCCTTCATGCTGGTCATCATGGAGAGCATCTATGTGATGACCCGCCGGCCGATCTGGCGGACCATCACCCGTTTCTGGGGCGTGCTGTTCGGCATCAATTTCGCGCTCGGCGTCGCCACCGGCATCACCATGGAATTCCAGTTCGGCATGAACTGGAGCTACTACAGCCACTATGTGGGGGACATCTTCGGCGCCCCCCTCGCGATCGAGGGCCTGATGGCCTTCTTCCTCGAGGCCACCTTCGTCGGGCTGATGTTCTTCGGCTGGGACAAGCTGAAGCCGGTCGCGCACCTCCTGGTCACCTTCCTGGTGGCGCTCGGCACCAATCTCTCGGCGCTGTGGATCCTGATCGCCAACGGCTGGATGCAGAATCCCGTCGGGGCCCGCTTCAATCCGGACACCATGCGCATGGAGGTCACCGACTTCATGGCGGTGCTGTTCAACCCGGTGGCCCAGGCCAAGTTCGTGCACACGGTCAGCGCCGGCTATGTCATCGCCGCCGTCTTCGTGCTCGGCGTCTCCGCCTTCTACCTGCTCAAGGGTCGTCACAAGGGCTTCGCCAAACGGTCGATGACCGTCGCCGCCGCCTTCGGCCTGGCCGCCTCGCTGTCGGTGGTCGTGCTGGGCGACGAGAGCGGCTACGCCCTGACCGACAACCAGAAAATGAAGCTCGCCGCCATCGAGGCGATGTGGAACACCGAACCCGCCCCCGCGGGCCTCAGCGTGTTCGGCATGCCCGACATGAAGCGGCGCGAGACCCGCTACGACGTGAAGGTCCCCTGGGTGCTCGGCCTGATCTCGACCCGCAGCCTCGACGGCAGCGTGGAAGGCATTCTGCAACTGGTCGCGGTGGCCGAAACCCGGATCGAGTCGGGCGTGATCGCCTATGACGCGCTGGAGAAGATCAAGGCCGACCCCGCAGACGTCGCCGCCCGCGCCCAGTTCGAACTGCACCGCAACGACCTCGGCTACGGGCTGATGCTGAAACGGCATGTGGCGGATCCCCGCACCGCCACGCCTGAGCAGATCGCCGCCACGGCCTGGGACACCGTTCCCAATGTGCCGGTGATGTTCTGGACCTTCCGCTTCATGGCCGCGATCGGCTTCGCCATGATCGCCCTGTTCGCCACCGCCTTCGTGCTGTGCACCCTGCGCAGGCACGAGACGCGCTGGTTCCTGTGGCTCGCGGTCGTCGCCATGCCCCTGCCCTGGATCGCGGCCGAACTCGGCTGGGTCGTGGCGGAATTCGGACGTCAGCCCTGGGCGGTCGAAGGGGTCTTGCCGACCTTCCTGGGCGCCTCGAGCCTGACCGTGCCCCAGCTGTGGACCACGATCATCGGCTTCACCCTCTTCTACGGCGCCCTGGCGGTGGTCGAGGTCGGCCTGATCCTGCGCGCCATCAGGAAGGGGCCGTTCGCCGAACAGGAGGAGTTCGCCCCCTCCCCCGCCCATCCGCCGGTCGCCGAACCCGCTCCCGCCGTCGCCTGAGACCTGAGGAAACACTGAGATGGAACTGCCTCTCGACTATGAAACGCTGCGCTTGATCTGGTGGGGCCTGCTCGGGGTGCTGCTGATCGGCTTCGCCCTGACCGACGGCTTCGACCTCGGCGTCGGCGCCCTGCTGCCCTTCGTCGCCCGTACGGACGAGGAGCGCCGGATGGTGATCAACACCGTGGGCGCGACCTGGGAGGGCAACCAGGTGTGGTTCGTCCTCGGCGGGGGCGCAATCTTCGCCGCCTGGCCGTTCGTCTACGCCGTCAGCTTCTCCGGCTTCTACCTGGCCATGTTCCTGGTGCTGGCGGCGCTGATCCTCAGGCCCGTCGCCTTCAAATACCGCTCCAAGCGGCCCTCCAAGGCCTGGCGGACCTTCTGGGATTGGGCCCTGTTCACCGGCGGCTTTGTCCCAGCGCTGGTCTTCGGCGTCGCCGTCGGCAACGTCCTGCTGGGCGCGCCCTTCCGCCTCGACGGCGATCTGCGGTCCTTCTACGAGGGCACGCTGCTGGGACTGTTCACGCCGTTCAGCCTGATCTGCGGCCTGCTGTCGGTGACCATGCTGGTGCTCCACGGCGCCGCCTGGCTGGGGGTCAAGGCCGAGCGCGGTCCGATCCAGGCGCGGGCGCGGGCCATCGGCGTGATCGCCGCCGTCCTCAGCCTGCTCCTCTTCACCGCCGGCGGCCTCTATGTGGCCTACGGGCCGCTCGGCTTCGCCATCGCCGGCGTCGTCGATCCGGCGGGGGCGTCCAACCCGCTGCGCACCCTGGTCGAGGCCCGGCCCGGTGCCTGGCTGGCCAACTACGCCCTCTATCCCTGGATGATCGCGGCGCCGATCCTCGGCTTCGTCGGCGCCCTGGCCGCCATCCTCGGCCTGCTGCGCCGTTCTGAACCGCTCTCTCTTGTCGGGTCCTCGCTCTCGACCGTCGGCATCATATCGACGGTGGGGCTGTCGATGTTCCCCTTCATCCTGCCCAGCTCGATCGACCCGCAGTCGAGCCTGACCGTCTGGAACGCGTCCTCCAGCCACACGACCCTGTTCATCATGCTGGTGGTCACGATCATCTTCCTGCCGATGATCCTGGCCTACACGGCCTGGGTCTACCGCGTGCTGTGGGGCCGCTCGACCACCGCCGCCCTGCGCACCAATCCCGACCTCTACTGACCGGACCGAGGAGCAACGACCATGTGGTATTTCGCCTGGATCCTGGGCCTTGGCCTGGCCGTCCTGTTCGGCGTCCTCAACGGCGTCTGGCACGAGTTCCAGCTGTTCGACGAAGGGGACGACGGCGCCTCGGTTTCGGCCCCCGCCGATGCGGACTGAGCCGGCCGCCGCATCCGACCCGGCGGCCGCCCTGCTGGCTCGCTATGACGTCAATGCGCCGCGCTACACCAGCTACCCCACTGCGGCGCAGTTCACCCCGGCCGTGGGCGGGCGTGAGCGCGCCCGGTGGCTGGCGGCCCTGCCCGCCGCGCCCGTGTCGCTCTACCTGCACATTCCCTTCTGCAAGCGGCTGTGCTGGTACTGCGGCTGCAACACTCGGGCGATGAACCGGCCGGCGCTGATCTCCAGCTATGTGGATCTCCTGCTGGTCGAGGCGGGCCGGGTGGCCCGGGCCGCCGGCCGGCGCCTGGCGGTTCGCTTCCTCCACCTCGGCGGCGGCACGCCCAACATGCTGGCGCCGGCCGACCTGGAGCGACTTATGGCCGGCCTGTCGACGGCCTTCGATCTCGGCCCCGTCGAGGAGATCGCCGCCGAGCTCGATCCCGAGGTCCTGACACCGGACTGGATCGCCGCCGCCGGCCGCATCGGGCTGACGCGCGCCAGCCTGGGCGTCCAGGACCTGTCTGCGCAGGTCCAGGCGGCGGTCAACCGTCCGGAATCGTTCGCCACCATCGAGGCCGCGGCCGCCGGCCTGCGGGCCGCCGGCGTGCGCTCGCTGAACCTGGACCTGATGTACGGCCTGCCGCGCCAGGGCGTCGCCGAGGTGATGGCGACGCTGGAACAGGTCACCGCCCTGCGGCCGGACCGCATCGCCCTGTTCGGCTACGCCCACGTGCCGTGGATGAAGCCCCACCAGAGACTGATCGACGACACCGAACTTCCGGACGGGCCGCTCCGCTTCGCCCAGAGCCGCGCCGCCGAGCGCTTCCTCGTCGACCGCGGCTGGCGGGCGATCGGTCTGGACCACTTCGCCCTGCCCCACGACGCCCTCGCCCGCGCCGCGGCGGAGGGCCGCCTGCGCCGCAACTTCCAGGGCTACACCACCGACCAGGCCGACACCCTCGTCGGTCTGGGCGTGTCCTCGATCAGCCGCTTCCGCGAGGGCTATGTGCAGAACCCCTCGGAGGAGCGCGACTGGCGCGCGGCCGTCGAGGCCGGCGACCTCCCCGGCGCCCGCGGCGTCGCCGTCACCGCCGGCGACGCTTTTCTCGCGGCGATCATCGAGCGCGTGATGTGCGACGGGGCCGTGGACGTCGCCGCCGTCGCCGCCCGGTCCGGCGCCGACCTGCGCGACACCGCCTTCGCCTGGTCCGCCCTCGACCGCCTCGAGGCCGACGGGCTTATCATTCAGAACGGCGCGACGGTGCGCCTGACCGCCGTCGGCCGGCCGTTCGCCCGCGTCGTCTGCGCCGCCTGGGACCCGACGGCGCGACCCGCCGAGGGCCGGCACGCCCGCGCCGTCTGACGGATTGTCGCAGCACCCGCGCGATTGCGCTGGATCAAAGCTCCCGACCAAGCGGGACCGCAGAACCGTCTCGACGCCGCGCCGACCGAATCCGCGGCCGGAAGGCGTCGGGGATCTACATCATGACTCTCAAGACCGTTTCGATGGCCGCTCTCGGCCTCCTCGCCCTGTCGAGCGCCGCTCAGGCCCAGGACGCCTGGCACGCCCCGCGCGCCGGCGACTGGCTGATCACCGGCCGCGTCACCGACGTCGCCCCGACCACGGACGCCGCCATCGTCACCTCGGCGGGAGCCGCCACGGGGCTTGAGGTCGATGTCGGCGATAGCCTCATGCCGACCCTCGGCTTCACCTACTTCCTGACTGACCACTGGGCCGTCGAGGCCATCCTCGGCACGACCCGCCACGAGGTCCGCGCCCAGGGCGGCGCCACGGACGTCGCCGTCCACGAAACCTGGGTCCTGCCGCCGGTGGTGACGCTCCAGTACCGCCCGCTGACGGAAGGCCGCTTCAGCCCCTATGTCGGCGCGGGCGTCAACGCCATGCTGTTCTACGGCGGCGACGACCGCAACGGCTTCACGGTCGATCTGGACGACGGCTTCGGCTATGCGGCCCAGGTCGGCGCCGACATCGGCCTGCAAGGCCCCTGGAGCCTCAATGTCGACGTCAAGAAGGTCTGGTTCGACACGGACGCGGAGATCAACGGCGGCGCGCTGCGCAGCGAGGTGGATCTCGACCCGTGGGTCGTCTCGGTCGGCCTGGGCCGGACGTTCTGATCCGCCGACTGGCCGATCACGGCGGGGGCGGCCGGCCAGCCGTCCCTGTCACCGCGTTCGGGGCTCCAGCAGGATCGCCGCGCCGGTGAGGCCCGCGCCGGCGATGACGGCCAACCAGATGGCGCCGAGGCCCAGGACCGCATGCGCGGCCGCCCCGAGGGCGGCGCCGCCGACCAGCCCCGCCCACAGCAAGGCCCAGGGCGACCACGCCCAGGCCGGCCCGCCCCGGGCCGCCGCGGCCAGCCTCTGTCCGACCTTGACGAGGGCGCCGGTCATATAGGTCAGCCCCACCCGGGTCTCGCCGTCCTCCTCGAAGACGGCGTTCTCGGCGCCCATGGCCACGGCCAGCAGCGCCATGGGAAGCCAGGATCCGGCCCGGGCGCCGGCGAAGGCGGCGAGGACGAGCAGCAGGGTCACCAGGCCGAGAACCACCGGCCGCTGCCGGGCTCCGGCCGCCCGGCCGACCAGGGACCCCAGAACCACCCCGCCGACGAAGGCCGCGATCAGGGCCCCGGCGATGCCCGCGGCCTGCAGGTCCCGGGCCAGGCCGACCCCCAGACGGGTCGAGTTGCCGCTCATGAAGGAGACGAAGAAGCCGCCGGTCTCGACGAAGGCGACGGCGTCGACGAAGCCGGCGAGCGCCGAGAGCGAAGCGGCGAGCAGCCGCAGGCGGCGCGGAAAGCTCAGCATCGGCCCGGACTCCCGCCCGGCCGGATCGTCATTGGGACTTCATCGAGCCGGTGCGGACGTAGCGGTCGTGCCAGGACAGGGCTTCCTGCAGCAGCATGGGAGACTGCTGACCATACGACTCCCTCAGCGCCCGCGCATAGTAGTCCTCCAGCGCCGGCCGGTAGTCCGGGTGCGCGCAGTTGCCGATCACCACCGCCGCCCGCTGTTTGGGCGACAGGCCCCGGAGATCGGCCAGGCCCTGTTCGGTGACGATCACCTGCACGTCCTGCGGAATGTGATCCACGTGGGAGGCGTGGGGCACGATGGTGGAGATGCGCCCGCCCTTGGCGGTGGAGGCCGACATGAAGATCGAGATATAGGCGTTGCGGGCGAAGTCTCCCGAGCCGCCGATGCCGTTCTGGATGCGCGACCCCATGATGTGGGTCGAGTTGACGCTGCCGAAGATATCCGCCTCGATCATCCCGTTCATGGCGATGCAGCCGAGCCGGCGGATCAGCTCGGGGTGATTGCTGATCTCCTGCGGCCTGAGCACGATACGGTCCCGGAACTCGGACATCCGGGCGTTGAGGTCCCCCGCCGCCTCCGGGCTGAGGGAGAAGGCGGTGGCCGAGGCGCACCGCAGCCGCCCCGTCTCCAGCAGTTGCAGCATGCCGTCCTGGATCACCTCGGTGAAGGCGGTCATGCCCTCGAAGGGCCCCTCCCCCAGTCCCGTCAGCACGGCGTTGGCCGTATTGCCGACGCCGGACTGCAGGGGCAGCAGGGACGGCGGCAGCCGCCCTCTCGCCACCTCGTGCCTGAGAAACTCCACCAGGTGGCCGGCGATGGCGAGATCGTCGGCGCCGGGCGGCGAGAACGGCGCATTGCGGTCCGGGGCGTCGGTCTCGACGATGGCGACGATCTTGTCGGGGTCGCAGCGGAAGCCCGTCTCTCCGATGCGGTCGTCCGCCCTCAGCAGGGGGATGGGACGCCGGTCCGGCGGCAGGGCCGTGCCGTAGTAGATGTCGTGCATCCCCTCCAGCGCCGGGTTCTGCCACCGGTTCACCTCCAGGATCACCTGCGAGGCGCGGTCTAGCCAGGTCTTGTTGTTGCCGACCGACGAGGACGGGACCAGCGTGCCGTCGTCGCGAACGCCCGACACCTCGACCACCGCCGTGTCCAAGGGCCCCAGGATCCCCTGCCAGGCGGCGGGCGCGACCTGGCTCAGGTGCATGTCGAAATATTCCATCTCGCCGCGGTTGATCTTCTCGCGCGCGACGGGATCGGAGTTATAGGGCAGCCGGAATTCGATCCCGTCGGCCTCGGCCAGGGCCCCGTCGAGCTCGGGACCGGTGGACGCCCCGGTCCAGACGCGGACCTGGAAGGGATCGCCCCGCCCGTGCGCCCGTTGGATGCGCGCCGCCAGGGCGGCCGGCACGCTCTTGGGATAGCCGGCTCCGGTGAAGCCGCTGAGGCCGATCGTCGTGCCCGGAGCGATCAGGTCCGCCGCCACTTCGGCGCTGACCACCTTGCGCCGATGCGTCTCTGAATTGATCCGGGTCATGCTGACTGCTCCGCTCCCCCGTCCCATGAAAGGTCGCGGGTCCCACGACCTTGATCCGGATCAACCGGCGACGTCCCACGGTAGGCCGACGGGTTCATCGAAACGCTCATCCGGGATAATTTGGCGGCGGCTGCGCCCTTACTCCCACTCGATCGTGCCGGGGGGCTTGGACGTCACGTCGTAGACCACCCGGTTGACGCCGCGGACCTCGTTGATGATGCGCGTGGCGGTCTTGCCCAGGACGTCCCAGGGGAATTGATAGAAGTCGGCGGTCATGCCGTCTGTGGAGCTCACCGCGCGCAGGGCCAGAACCTTCTCGTAGGTGCGGGCGTCGCCCATGACGCCGACCGTCTTGACCGGCAGCAGCACGGCGAAGGCCTGCCAGATGTCGTCGTACAGGCCCGCCTTGCGGATCTCGTCCAGATAGATGGCGTCGGCCTGTTGCAGGGTCTCGACGGCCTCCGGCGTGATCTCGCCGGGGATGCGGATGGCCAGGCCCGGTCCCGGGAAGGGATGGCGGCCGACGAAGGCGTCGCTCAGGCCCAGTTCGCGACCCAGGGCGCGGACCTCGTCCTTGAACAGTTCGCGCAGCGGCTCGACCAGCTTCAGTTTCATATAGTCCGGCAGGCCGCCGACGTTGTGGTGGCTCTTGATGACGTGGGCCTTGCCGCTGGACGACGAGACGCTCTCGATCACGTCCGGATAGAGGGTCCCCTGCGCCAGGAAGGCGGCGCCCTCGATCTTGGCGGACTCGCGGTCGAAGATCTCGATGAAGACCCGGCCGATGGTCTTGCGCTTGGTCTCCGGGTCCGACTGACCGGCCAGCTCGCCCAGGAACTCCTTCGAGGCGTCAACGTGGATCAGCGGGATATTGTAGTGCTCGCGGAACAGGGTGGTGACCTGCTTGGCCTCATCCTTGCGCAGCAGTCCGGTGTCCACGAACACGCAGGTCAGCTGGTCGCCGATGGCCTCGTGGATCAGCACGGCCGCGACCGACGAGTCCACGCCGCCGGACAGGCCGCAGATCACCTTGGCGTCGCCGACCTGTTCGCGGATCTGGGCGATCTTCTCGTCGCGATAGGCCGCCATGGTCCAGTCGCCCTTCAGGCCCGCGATGCCGTGGGTGAAGTTCTTCAGCATCTGGTGTCCGCGCGGGGTGTGCATCACCTCCGGGTGGAACTGCACGCCGTAGAAGCGGCGGGTCTCGTCGGCGATCACCGCATAGGGCGACCCCGACGACGAGGCGACGACGTCGAAGCCCTCGGGGATGGCGACGATCTTGTCGCCGTGGCTCATCCACACCGTCTCTTCCTCGCCGACGGGGGCCAGGCCCTCCAGCAGGGGCGAGGCCTTCTCGACGGTGATCTCGGCGCGGCCGAACTCGCGGGTGTGGCCGCCCTCGACCTTGCCGCCCAGCTGCTCGCACATGGTCATCTCGCCGTAGCAGATGCCCAGCACCGGCACGCCCGCCTCGAACACCGCCTGCGGGGCGCGGGGACTGCCCTCCTCGTGCACGCTCTCGGGTCCGCCGGACAGGATGATCGCCGCCGGGCTCATCGCCGCCATCGCGGCCTCGGCCTTGGCGTAGGGATGGATCTCGCAATAGACGCTGGCCTCGCGCAGGCGCCGGGCGATCAGCTGTGTCACCTGACTGCCGAAGTCGACGATCAGGACTTTCTGGTGCGAGGCGGTCGTGGTCATGGCGTGAGCGATTCCGGGGAGGGCGTGGAATGGGCGGGGTCTTGGCCGCCTGAAGCGGCAATGGCAAGGGCGGCGAGGCCGTCGGCCTCCAGCACGCCGGTCAGCCGGTCCAGGGCGGCGGCCAGGGCCTCGTCGACGTGGTGAAGGGTCGAGGTCCAGTCCTCCAGCGCCTTCAGCTCGGCGCGGCCGTCCGACACCCCGCGCAGCGCGACCAGCGGCACGCCGAAGGTCTGGGCCGAACGCAGCAGGGCGAAGGTCTCCATGTCGACCATCTCGGCCTCGATGGCCTCATAGGCCGCGCCGCTGATCACCCCCGCGCCGGTGGACAGGGTGGCGGTCGGCACGCCCGGGATCGGACAGGGCAGCGGCAGGACGGCGGGCAGGTCCAGCAGCGGCGTGCGGCCCTTCTCGAACCCGAGCGCGCTGGCGTCCATGTCGCGATAGCCGACCGAGGCCGCCTGATAGACCGCAGCATGCTTCAGCGTCGGAGACCCGCACGAGCCCAGCGAGACGATCAGGTCGGGCAGGTCTCCCCTCGCCTCCAGCCGGGCCAGCGTCGCGGTCAGCACGACCGCAGCCTCGACCGGGCCGACGCCCGTCATCAAGGGCCGGATGCGGGCCTGCAGATGGGCGCCGTATTCCGCCGGGGCCGCCATGACGCAGAGGACCGAGACGTCGCCGTACCGCTCCATGCGCCAGTCGCCGCTCATGCGGCGCGCTCGTACAGGGCGACGAAGAAGCCGTCGGTCTGGGTCGAGGCCGGGGACATTCGCAGGCGGTGTCCGTCGGCCTTCGCCGCCAGGGTTTCGGCCGCGGCGGGGGTCAGGCCCGCGTCCGACAGGGCCGTGGCGACCGGCAGCGGCGCGAACGCCGGATGGGCCGCTTCGAACGCGGCGGCCGAAGCCTCGTTTTCGCGGCTCAGCATCGAACAGGTGACATAGACCAGACGCCCGCCCGGCTTCACCAGCTGCGAGGCCTGCGACAGGATGCGGACCTGCAGGGCGTGCAGGCGCTCGACCTCGTCCGGGGTCAGCCGCCAGGCGTCCTCGGGACGGCGCCGCCAGGTGCCCGAGCCGCTGCAGGGCGCATCGACGAAGACCAGGTCGGCCTGGCCGTTCAGATCCTCGACGCCGCCGCCGTTCTGGCCCAGCAGGCACAGGTCCGCCGCCACGCCGGCGCGGGTCAGGCGGGGGCGGATGTTGTCGAGCCGCTTCTGCACCACGTCGCAGGCGACCAGGGTGCCCTGCGCCTGCATGGCTTGCGCCAGCGCCAGGGTCTTGCCGCCGCCGCCGGCGCAATAGTCGACCACGGTCATGCCGGGCTGGGCGCCCGCCAGCCACGAGACGATCTGGCTGCCCTCGTCCTGGATCTCGATATGGCCGGCCTTGAAGGCGTCCTGCGCCTGCACATTGGGCGGCGGCTCACTGGGCAGGCGCAGGCCGAAGGCCGAGAACGGCGTCGGCTCCGGGGTCAGTCCGGCGGCGCGCAGCTCGGCTTCCACATCCGACACCGTCGCCAGCAGGCCGTTGACGCGCAGGTCGATCGGCGCGCGCGGGGCCATCAGCTCGCGCGCCTCCTCGGCCCAGCGGTCGCCGAAGGTCGCCTTGAAGTCCTCCACCGCGAACTCGGGCAGGCCCGAGGCCACCCAGCCGGGCAGCTCGCCCTCCCCGGCCGCCGTCAGGCGCGCGCGCTCCTGTTTCGACAGCGGGCGCGGACCGTATCCATCACCGGCGTGCAGGGCCTCGATCTCATCCAGCGGCAGGGCGTCGATCAGGCTCAGGGAGCCGATCACCAACGCCCGGCCGTCCTCGCGGCCGCCCATGGCCCAGACCAGCCGTCCGCGGGCGCGCAGCACCTTGTAGACGCGGTCGGCGATGGCCTTGCGGTCCTTGGACCCGGCGTAGCGGTTCGCGGTCCCCCAGGTCTTGAGAACGGCTTCCGCCGGCTGACGGCCCTGGGCGATGCTGTCCAGGATCGAGGCGGCGGCGGCGAGGCGGGCGGCTGGGGTCAATTCAGGTCTTTCAGACGAACAGGGCGACGATCACCATCACCAGCCCGACGGTTGCGGTGACCCACATCAGCGAACGGACGACGGGGACGCCGAAGGCGTAGAGCGGCACGTAGAGCAGCCGCCCGAAGAAATAGAGATGCGTGCCGATGAAGGTGACGGTGGTCCCGTCCTTACCGGCGATATGCGCCATGATCACGGCGGCGATGAACAGCGGCAGCGTTTCGAACAGATTGGTCTGCGCCCGCATCAGGCGTCCGGCCAGCTTGCCCGGCGGCGGATTGTCTCCGTCGCGCGGGCCCGCGTTCCATTTGACGCCCAGTTCGGCGGTGCGGGCGATCGCCGCCGCGCCGATCTGGACCAGGGCCAGGATGAGCGTGAAGGCCAGGAGGATGAATTCAGGCGTCATATCCATGGCTTGCGCTCTCCTGTTTAGCCCTGCCGATAGTTCGGAGCCTCTCGCGTGATCATCACGTCATGGACGTGGCTTTCCCGCAGCCCCGCCCCGGTGATGCGCACGAAGCGCGCCTTCTCCTGGAAGTCGGCGATGGTGGCGGCGCCGACATAGCCCATGGCCGCCCGCAGGCCGCCGACCATCTGGTGCAGCACCGGCGCGATCGGACCCTTGTACGGGGTCTGGCCCTCGATGCCCTCGGGCACCAGCTTCTGGGTCTCCACTTCCTTCTGGAAGTAGCGGTCCGCCGAACCGGCGCCCATGGCCCCGACCGAGCCCATGCCGCGGTACGACTTGTAGGACCGGCCCTGGTACAGGAAGACCTCGCCCGGGCTCTCGTCCGTGCCCGCGAACATCGAGCCCATCATGGCCACGCTGGCGCCGGCCGCGATGGCCTTGGCCAGGTCGCCCGAATACTTGATGCCGCCGTCGGCGATGACCGGCGTGCCGCTTTCCCGGGCGGCGCGGACGGCCTCCAGGATGGCGGTCAGCTGGGGCACGCCCACGCCCGCGACGATGCGGGTGGTGCAGATGCTGCCCGGGCCGATGCCGACCTTCACGGCGTCTGCGCCCGCGTCGATCAGGGCCCGCGCGGCGTCGTAGGTCGCGATATTGCCGGCGATGATCTGCAGGCGGTTGTTCTCGCGCTTGATGCGCTCGACGACCCGCGCGACCTGGGCCGAGTGGCCGTGGGCGGTGTCGATCACCACCACGTCCGCGCCGGCCTCGGCCAGGGCCATGGCCCGCTCATAGCCGTTGTCGCCGACGGTCGAGGCCGCGCCGACCAGCAGGCGGCCCTGCTCGTCCTTGGCGGCGTTCGGGAAGGCGTGGGCCTTCTCGATGTCCTTCATCGTGATCAGGCCGGTCGCCCGGTAGTCCTCGTCGACGACGATGACGCGTTCGATCTTGCGGGTGCGGAGCAGCTCGCGCGCTTCGTCCCGCCCAGCGCCTTCACGGACCGTGACCAGGTCGCCCGTGGTCATCAGCTGCGCGGCGGTGTGGTTCGGATCGGTGTCGAAGCGCATGTCGCGATTGGTCAGGATGCCGACCAGCTTGCCCGACTTGGGATCCACGACCGGGAAGCCCGAGATCTTCTTGCGGGCCACGATCGCGCGGACCTCGCCCAGCGTCGTGTCGGGATTGATGGTCACCGGATTGATGACCATGCCGCTTTCGTAGCGCTTCACTTCGCGCACCTGGTCGGCCTGTTCCTCGACCGTCAGATTGCGGTGCAGAACGCCCAGACCGCCGGCCTGGGCCATGGCGATCGCCAGCCGGCTTTCGGTGACCGTGTCCATGGCGGACGAGGTCAGGGGGATGTTCAGTCGGATGTCCCGCGTCAGCTTCGTCGAGACGTCCGCGTCAGCGGGCATGATCTCGGACGGGCCGGGTTCGAGCAAAACATCGTCGAAGGTGAGCCCTTCGCGTATCTCCATGAGGAGTCTCCGTTTTGCGGGCCGCGTATAACCGTGTCGGCCCCTGAACCGCAAGGCCTCAACGCGTGCTATGTGACGATAGGAACAATTGGCTTGCGCTGCGGCGCTCGCGCTCCGATGTAGGTGAGAATGGTTCGCACCTTGATCAGCACCGCCCGCCGCCTCGCGCTCAAGATCGCGAGCTACGGCGTGATGCACCTGGTCGTGGCCATCCTGGTGGCCTTCGCCATCACCCGGGACTGGCGGCTGGCGCTGGCGGTCGGGGTGGTCGAGCCCTTCTTCCAGACCATCGCCTATTCGATCCACGACCGCGTCTGGCACCGCATCGAGCGCCGCCGCATGCTGTCCGGCGTTGAGGAGGCGTCCGAGGCCGTCACCGCCCGCCTGGGCCTAATGACGCCGGAAGAGCAGACCCGGGCGCACGGGCATCACGGTCACGGCCATCATGGCCACAGCCACGCCCTGCCCCGCTCGTTCAAGCAGATCGCGCTCAAGTCGGTCACCTATGGCCTGATGCATTTCACCGTCGCGGTGCTGGTCGCCTTCGCCCTGACGCGCGACATCCGCATCGCCCTGACCATCGGCATCGTCGAGCCGCTGGTGCAGACGGTCTTCTTCACCGTGCATGACCGCGTCTGGAGCCGGATCGAGGCCCGCAAGGCCAAGCGGGCCGAGGAACTGGCCCAGGCCTGACGCCGGAGTGACGCCGGGCCGCACAATGGTCTAGCCTGTCCGCCTGATGCACGGCTTCGAAGCGATCCTGATCGTGATGGCGGCGGCGGTGGCGATGTCGCTGCTGGCCCAGAAGCTCAACGCCCCCTTCCCGCCCTTCGTCGCCCTGGCCGGCGCGGGCGCGGCCTTCCTGCCCTTCGCCCCCGAGATCACCCTCGACCCCCAGTTGGTGCTGGCCCTGTTCGTCGCGCCGGTGCTGCTGGACGCGGCCTTCGACAGCTCCCTGCGCGACCTGCGCCGCAACGTCGTCCCCATCGCCTTCCTCAGCCTCGCCGCCGTGGCGGTCACCACCCTGGCCGTGGCCTTCACCGCCAAGGCGCTGATCCCCGCCCTGCCGTGGGCCGCCGCGGTCGCCCTGGGCGCCATCGTCGCCCCGCCCGACGCGGCGGCGGCCACCGCCGTGCTGCGCATCATCCCGGCCCCCTTCCGCATCCGCACCGTGCTGGAGGGCGAGAGCCTGTTCAACGACGCCAGCGCCCTGCTGACCTACCGCATCGCCGTGGCCGCGGCCCTGACCACCATGCCCGGCGGCTGGCAGCTGGCCGGCTCCGTCGCCCTGGCCACCGTGGGCAGCGTCCTCTTCGGCCTGGTCGCGGCCTGGACGCAGGCGCGCCTCACCCGACTGCTGACAGAGGCGCCCCCCTCCATCGTCCTGCAGTTCATCGGCAGTTTCGGCGTGTGGATCGCGGCCGAGCGGCTGGGCCTGTCGGCCATCGTCACCATCGTCGTCTTCGCCCTCACCCTGGCCCGGCTGGCGGCCCGCAGCCCGGCGGTGATCCGCGTTCCGGCCTATGCGGTGTGGGAGACCACGGTCTTCGCCCTGAACGTGCTGGCCTTCATGCTGGTGGGCCTGCAGATCGCCCCCATCTGGCGCGACCTGCAGCCGGTGCAGCGCGAGGAGTACGCCGCCTTCGCCCTGATCATCCTGCTGGTCTGCGTCGTCGTCCGCCTGGCCTGGGTGATGGGCTACAACAGCGTCGTGCAGGTCAAGAACCGGCTGTTCGGGGTCCATCTTCCGGCCGGAGCCTCGCCGCCGACCTTCGCCTCGGGCCTGGTCGTCGGCTGGGCCGGGATGCGCGGCGTGGTCAGCCTGGCCGCCGCCTACGCCCTGCCCGCCGGCTTCCCGTTCCGCGACGTGATCCTGCTGGCGGTGTTCGCGGTGGTGATGGGCACCCTCGTGGTCCAGGGCCTGACGCTGGGGCCGTTGATCCGCCTGCTGGGCCTGGGCAACGACGGCGTGCTGGACGGCGAGATCCGCAAGGCCCGCGCCGCCGTCACCGACGCCGCCATCGACCATGTCTCGGGCCGGAACGACGCGCCCGCCAAGCGCCTGAAGGCCGAGTATCACGAGCGCCGCGAGGCCCTGAAGACCGCCGGCGAAGGCGACGGCCGCGTCACCCTGCCCGTCGACGACCTCGCCGAGGATGTCCTGCGCAGCAAGCGCGAACGGCTGCTGGCCATGCGGCTGAACGGCGAGATCAGCGACGCCGCCTACTATCAGATCGAGGAAGAACTGGACCGGCGCGAGCTGGCCCTGACGCCCGTGGTGCGCTGAGGTTCTATTTGGACGTCGCCCAGACATCCTTGACCATCGCCAGGGCGATCGCCGGGGGAATCATGGCGATGCGATCCACCGATCGAACCGACATGTGGGCCTTGAACATCTCCGGAGAGATTCGACGCATATACACCCGGAAAGAGGCCGTCGGGTCGGTGGCGGGGATATCCACGACGACGCCGCTGGCCCTGCACTTTTGAAATCCTCGGACAAGCGACAGCTGACAGAACTGCGTCTGCTTCATGTGGCTTTCAGAACCGCTGCTCAACATCGCGGCGTCGCATTCTCCCCACAGCCCGTCGAAGAACCACTCGCGTCGGAGGGGTTCGAAGACGATGCTGCGGACCTTCCATTCGGCCCAGACTTCACCCGTCAATGTGAAGGCGAACCCCCGATAGGTCCAAACTCTCAGCTCGGAATCGTAGTAGATTTTCGCGATCGAGTACGGGCGTTCGGGGATGTCGGTTCTTTGCGCCCAGTAGCCCTCGTATCCGGCCGGCGCGCTCCAGATCCATCTTCGCAACGGGCCGATCCTGCGGATCTGGCTTCTGGAAACCTGAAGGATCAGGATCACGAGCGCGCTCGCGCAGGCGATGGCCGCCGCCGTGATCAGCCACGGCAATTTGAGCGGGGTAAGCACGGCCGCCGCCGCGCTGAACACAAAGACCGCCAAGGCATTCGCGATACTCTCGGCGAATTTCACTTTTACGAATTCGGTGTCAGCCAAAGCTCCGCCCTCCAAGCGTAGCTTTGTTATGCATGGTTGTGCGAACCCCACAACTTGTTCGGCGCCAGCGGGCCGATCTCGACCCTGACGCCCGTGGCGGGCTAAGGCCTCAGAGCTTCAGATTGCCGTAGGCGGTGCAGCCGGGCCGGTCATCGCTCGGCCTGTTCTCCGCGTCCCGGCACACCAGCGGCCCCAGCCCCTGCTGCCCGGCCTCGCGCCGGACCTCCCACACCACCCGGTCGTCGCGCACGCCCAACAGGCCCATGTCCGGGATGTTGTCCGCGCCGTCGCCCAGCTTGACCGCGATCACCGCGTAGCCCGGATCGACGGCGTCGCGATAGACCCGCACCCCGCGCCGCCGCCTCACGAAGGCTTCGACCCCGCCGGGCAGCACCGATCCCGGCTCGACCGAGTCCAGCAGGGCCCCGCCCTCCCGGTCCGCCCGCGATTCCTCCGCCATCTGGAAGGGCAAGAAGGGCAGCACCGTCAGGCCGACCATGCCCCAGATCACATCCATGCCGATGTCGCGCTGCGGCGCGCCCTGATGGACGATCGGCGCGCACAGGCTGGTCACGGACAGGTCGGCGGGCGGCGCGGGCAGCCGCCCCAGCACCGCAAGGCCGTCGGACAGCGGCAGGCGTCCCATCGCGACCGTCATCGGCGAGTACGGCTTGGGCGCGAACACCAGCGCCTCCACCCCTTCACGGGTCGCGGGCTGGTTCCCGCCGGTCCGGCGCGGGACGGGCGCCTCAGGATGCACGGCGACCAGCGCCCCGTCCTCGAACACGAACCAGCCCCGACTGCGGCGCATCAGCTCGGCGCGCGGATTGGCGTCGGGCTCCCCCGCCAGCGGGACTTCGGGGAAGCCGGTCACGCAGACGCCGCCCTCCGGCCAGGCGCGGTGGAAGCGTTTGGCGGGATAGATGTCGACCGACCGCCCGTCCTCGACGATGCGCACGGCCTCGGATGGGTCGACCGCGGCGGGCGCACCGAGGATCACCGCCACATCGCCCGGCGTATGGCCCAGCAGATCCGATACCGCCACGCGGGTGGTCGTCGGCTCCTGAGCCTGGATCACGCCGATCAGGGCCAGGGCGACGAGGCTCATTTCTTGTTCAACGCCACCAGGAAGACTTCGGCGCTGTCCTTCCGGCTGGAAGCCGGCTTGACGTATTTCACCGTCTCGAATTCCTCGCGCAGCCGGGCCAGCACCCCGCCGGCGTCGCCGCCCTGGAAATTCTTGGATACGAAATGCCCGCCCGGCCTGAGCGTCCGGATGGCGAAGTCGGCGGCGATCTCGATCAGGGCGATGATCTTCAGGTGGTCCGTCTGCCGGTGCCCGACGGTATTGTGGGCCATGTCCGACAGCACCAGGTCGGGCGCCCCGCCCAGCAGGTCCATCATCTGCTGATCGACGCCCGGATGGGTGAAGTCGGCCTGGATCATGGTCGCGCCCGGCACCGGCTCGACCGGCAGCAGGTCGACCCCGACCACCGAGTTCGCGCCGCGCTTGACCGCCACCTGCGCCCAGCCCCCCGGGGCCGCGCCCAGGTCGATCACCCGGCTGCCCTGACGGATCAGGCGGAACCGGTCGTCGATCTCGATCAGCTTGAAGGCCGCCCGGCTGCGCCAGCCCTCGGCCCGCGCCTTCTCGGACCATTTGTCCGACAGCTGGCGCTTGATCCACTGCTGGCTGGACATCGACTTGGTGTCCGCCGTCTTCATCTTGGTGCCCATGCCGCGCCCGGCCGCGGTCCCGCCCGAGGGCGGCTTCACCATGCGGCGGCGTTCGGGCTTGGGCTCTTCGTCGGACATCACAGGGCTATGCCCGTCTGGCCGGCGGTTGGAAACAGACCAACAATAGTCCATATTCCATCCACGCAAAGGAGGCGTGGATGGATATCTCTGTGAGCGACGCGAAAGGTCAGCTGACGGAACTCGTGCGACTCGCCGAGGAGGGCGAGGAGGTTATTCTGACCCGCCACGGCAAGCCCGTCGCTCGAGTCGAAGCCATTAGCGCGCCTCGCGCGAAGGATCGGCGCGCCGTCATGGAAGCCGTCAGGCGGCAGGCTCCGCCCAAGGGATTGAACGACGTCAGCGCGGCGCGAAGTCAGGACTTCCTCTACGACGAGGACGGTCTACCGCGGTGATTGTCGTCGATACGTCTGCGTTGATCGCCATCTTGCTGGACGAGGAACAAGCGACCGCGTGTATGGAGGCTATCGATCAGGCGCCGCGCGTCGTCATTTCCGCAGCAACTCTGGCGGAGACCTTGATCGTCTCCTCTGGCCGAGGGTTTCGGGATCGCATGGCGCGAATGATTGAGGATCTCGACCTCGAGATCGCCCCCGTGACGGCGGCGGCGGCCCAACGCGCCAGCGCCGCCTATGAGGTCTTCGGCAAGGGCTATCACCGCGCACGACTGAACTTCGGCGACTGCTTCGCCTATGAGGCGGCCAAGACGCGCGGATGGCCGCTGCTCTTTGTCGGCAATGATTTCGCCTACACCGATATTTGCTCCGCCCTGCCCTCAACCCCGACAGGTGTCATGTCCGGTGATCTTTTTGGACGGGACGAACTGCCTCGCCAGATCGAGCGTCTCTTTTTTGGCCTCATGCTGCCCGACCCGGCGGCGAGATCGGCGATCGAAGTTCTGGCGGAATCGCGGGACGAACACAGCCTGCGCGGACGCCCCATCCGCGAGGACCGCTTGCACGTCACGTTGATCCACGTCGGCGACTATCAGGGAATGCCGCCGCTGTCGGTCATCGAGGCTCTCAAACAAGCTGGCGAAAGCCTTGCCCCCGCCGCCTTCGACCTCGCTTTCGACAAGGTGTCCAGCTTCTCCGGCGCTCCTGGCAAGCATCCCCACGTGTTACTAAGCGACAGAGGTGTCGAAGCGCTCAGGGCCTTCCGCGCCGATCTTTTCACCGCCGTCATCCGCCAGGGCGTGAAGCCCCTGTCCCGCCAAGACTTCAATCCTCACGTCACCCTGTCCTACGGTGACCGCCGCCTTCCCGAGCGGCCGATCCGCCCCATCGCCTGGCGGCCGGACGAGTTCCTGCTCATCCACAGCGAGGTCGGGCGGTCGATCTATCATACGCTCGGGCGCTGGCCGCTGCGTTGACGCTTTGCCTGCGGGCCTCGCCGCCTATATGAGCAGGCGAAACTCTAACTGGAGCGCGCCCGAATGGCCGAAACCCTCACCCTCACTCTCGACAACGGCGATGGCGCCGGCGGCGACGTGGTCATCAAGCTGCGCTCGGACCTGGCCCCCAACCACGTCAAGCAGATCACCGAACTGGCCGAAGAAGGCTTCTACGACGGCGTCGTCTTCCACCGCGTGATCCCGGGCTTCATGGCCCAGGGCGGCGATCCGACCGGCACCGGCACCTCGGGCTCCAAGAAGCCGAACCTGAAGCAGGAGTTCTCGGCCGAGCCGCACGTCCGCGGCGCCGTCTCCATGGCCCGCACCTCCGACCCGAACAGCGCCAACTCGCAGTTCTTCATCGTCTTCGACGACGCGACCTTCCTGGACAAGCAGTACACCGTCTGGGGCAATGTCATCGAGGGCATGGAACACGTCGACGCCCTGCCCAAGGGCGAGCCGCCGCGCTCGCCGGGCAAGATCGTCAAGGCCACGGTGGCCTGATCAAACAAAAGGGCCGCTCGAAAGAGCGGCCCTTTTTCTATTCGATCTCCACGACCTCGACCCGCGGCCCGTTCAGGACCAGGGCGATCTCGCCGCGCTTCAGCTTCAGCGCATCCTCGCCGAACAGCTGGCGGCGCCAGCCCTTCAGGGCGTCGACGTCGGCGTCGTCGCTCAGGGCGATCTTCTCCAGATCGGCGACGTTGGCGATCAGCTTGGTGGCCACGCCCGCATTGTCGCTCTTGGCCTTCAGCAGCACCTTCAGCAGCTCGACCACCGACGGCGGGGCCGGCTGGTTGTGCGCCGGACGCTCCAGCTTGGGCGCATGCGCCTCCGGATCGGCCATGACCCGCTTCAGCTCGGCGCTGAGCTCCTGCCCCAGCCGCGAGGCGCCGAAGCCCTTGGGCACCGAACGCAGGCGGTTGAAGGCGTCCGGATCGGTCGGGGCCTGGGCGGCGATCTCGTCGATCGCCTCGTCCTTCAGGATGCGGCCGCGCGGCTGGTCGCGCTCCTGCGCCGCCCGCTCGCGCCACACGGCGGCGGCGACGAAGGGGGCCAGGTATTTGGCAGAGAATTTCTTCGGCTTCAGGCGTTTCCACGCCTTCTCCGGATCGGTGTCGTACAGGGCCGGGTCGGTCAGGTCGCCCATCTCGGCCATCACCCAGTCCAGACGGCCGTCCTTCTGCAGGCGGTCGCGCAGCTTGGGATACAGGGCCGCCAGGTGGGTCACGTCGCCGAGCGCATAGACCAGCTGCGCGTCGGACAGGGGCCGGCGGGCCCAGTCGGTGAAGCGGCTGCCCTTGTCGACTTCCTGGCGCAGCATCTGGCGGACCAGGGCCTCATAGGAGACCTGATCGCCGAAACCGGCGGCCATGGCGGCGACCTGGGTGTCGAACATCGGCTTGGGCATGGCGCCCAGCTTCACGAAGATCTCCACGTCCTGCCGGGCGGCGTGGAAGACCTTGAGAATCGATTCGTCGCGCATCAGGGCCAGGAACGGCTCCAGATCGAGCCCCTCGGCCAGCGGATCGATGATCGCGGCGTCGGTCGGCGAAGCGGCCTGGATCAGGCACAGCTTGGGCCAGTACGTCGTCTCCCGCATGAACTCGGTGTCGACGGTGATAAACGGCTGGTCGGCCAGGCGCGCGCAGAATTCTTGCAGCGCCTCGGTGGTGGTGATCGGCGTCATTCGGATGCTATAGCCCCGCGCGCGCCCGTTGTGGCAAGAGCCCCAACATAATTCCGCCCACTGATTCAGGCCCGTGACCGATGAGCGACACCCCCGAGAGCCTTCGTAACGGCCTCACCTACGCCGATGCGGGGGTCGATATCGACGCCGGCGAGATGCTGGTGCAGCACATCAAGCCCTTGGCCAAATCCACGGCCCGCCCGGGTTCCGAGCCCTCGCTGGGCGGATTCGGGGCCCTGTTCGACCTCAAGGCCGCCGGCTTCGAGGACCCGCTGATCGTCGCTACCACCGACGGCGTCGGCACCAAGCTGAAGATCGCCATCGAAACCGGCCGCCACGACGGCGTCGGCGTCGATCTGGTCGCCATGTGCGTCAACGACCTGCTGGCCCAGGGCGCCGAGCCCCTGCTGTTCCTCGACTACTACGCCACCGGCAAGCTGGAGATCGACGCCGCCCGCCGCGTCGTCGCCGGCATCGCCGAGGGCTGTCGCCAGGCCGGTTGCGCCCTCGTGGGCGGCGAGACCGCCGAAATGCCCGGCATGTATTCGGGCGGCGACTACGACCTGGCCGGCTTCTCGCTGGGCGCGGTCGAGCGCGGCCACGCCCTGCCCTACCTCGATCGTCAGCAGGCCGGCGACCTGATCATCGGCATCGGCTCGTCCGGTCCGCACTCCAACGGCTATTCGCTGATCCGCAAGGTGGTCGAGAAGTCCGGGCTCGGCTGGGCCGATGACGCCCCCTTCGCCAAGGACCGCTCGCTGGCCCAGGCCCTGATGGAGCCGACCCGCATCTATGTGAAACCGGTCCTGCCGCTGATGAAGGCCGGCCTGGTCAAGGGCGCGGCCCACATCACCGGCGGCGGCCTGATCGAGAACCCGCCGCGCTGCATCGCGGAGGGCCTGCAGGCCGGCTTCGACTGGGACGCCTGGCCGATGCCGCACGTCTTCCAGTGGCTGGGCGAAGTCGGCGGCATTTCGGATCACGAACTGCGCCGCACCTTCAACTGCGGCATCGGCTTCATCCTGATCGTCAGCCCCGAGAACGCCGAGCCGGTCCTGGAAGCCTTGCTGAACGCGGGCGAGGTCGCCTTCGTCTGCGGCCAGCTGGAAGCGGCCTAGCCGCCGGCTTCAAGGCTGGAATAGCTGACACGCACCACGGTGGCCCGGCCCTCGCTCTGGCGCACCGAAACGGTGACGCCCTGGCGCGTCCAGATCAGGCGGTTGGCGGCCTCGACGGGTTCGGCCGTGAAACCGGCCTGTTCCAGCGGCTGCCGGATCGCGCGCTTCACCGTGTCCAGCGCCGCGCCCCGCGCCTGCAGGGTGCAGGTGCGCCGGACCTCGCCGTCCTCGGCGTCGTCGTCGCCGGCCAGGCGCAGCAGATAGGCCTGCCGCTCGTCGGAACTGACCATGTCGACGACCGCCCCGTCCTCGCTCGCCACGGTGAAGCCCAGGAACTCGACCGCGGCCCGGTCGCTGTCCCCGTTCACGAACGGCAGGCAGACATCGACCAGCACATTGCGCGTGATGTCGTCGGGCGGAAGCGGCGCGGACACGAGGGCGGCGGCGAAAACGGCGGCGAGCATGGTGGACCTTCCCCGAACAATCGGCCGCACTGTTTCCGAGCCCGACGCCCGACGCAAGCGCCCCTTCGGCGTGCCCGGACGTTGACCCGCCCCGGGCGGGGCGGCAAAGGTCGCCCCTCTCCCCGAGGCCTCCGCCCATGACCGCTTCCCCGCCCCGGCGCACCCGCGTCGCCATCCTGATTTCCGGCGCCGGATCCAACATGGCCGCCCTGATCGATGCGGCGCGCAAGCCGACCGCCCCGTTCGAGATCGCCCTGGTCCTGTCCAACCGCCCCACCGCCGGCGGGCTGGCGGTCGCGGCGGCGCAGGGGGTGCCCACCGTCGTGGTCAACCACCGCCTCTTCGGCCAGGACCGCGAGGCGCACGAACGCGCCATCGACGCGGCCCTGATGGAGCATGACATCGAGGTGGTGGCCCTGGCCGGCTACATGCGGCTGCTGACGCCCTGGCTGGTGCGGCTGTGGGCGGCGCGGATGATCAACATCCACCCCAGCCTGCTGCCCAGATACCCGGGCCTGGACACCCACGCCCGCGCCATCGAGGCGGGCGATACCGAGGCGGGCTGCACGGTCCATCTGGTCACCGAGGGCGTCGACGAGGGGCCGATCCTGGATCAGGAAGCGGTGCCGGTCCTGCCCATGGATACGCCCGAAAGCCTGTCCCAGCGTGTCCTCACCGCCGAACACAAGCTCTACCCCCGCGCCCTCACCGCCTTCTGCCGGGCGCTGCATTAGCTTTTCGTAATCTGACATTTTTCCCGGCGACAGCGACCGGGGATGGGCTCAGGTTGCCGCGGATTTTCCAACAGGGGCTCCCATGCTCAGACTCCGCCTCATGGCCTGCGCCGCCGGCGCCGTGCTCACCCTCGCCGCGACGACCGCCACGGCCCAGACCGCCCCGCCCATCGTCGAGATCCCGGCCAGCACCACGCCGCAGATCGGAACCTTCGGTCTCGACACCGCGGGCATGGACACCACGGTCAAGCCCGGCGACGACTTCAACCGCTACGCCGGCGGGACCTATCTGCGGAACACGCCGATCCCGGGCGACAAGACGTCCTACGGCGCCTTCGACATGCTGTTCGACAACTCGCAGGAGGCCCTGCGCGGCCTGATCGAGGACAGCGCCTCCAACCCGTCCACGCCGGAAGCGCGCCAGGTCGGCGCCTTCTACGCCAGCTTCATGGACGAGGCGACGGTCAACCGGCTGGGCGCAAGCCCGCTGCAGGCCGACCTGGCCGAGGTCCGCGCCGCCGACACCTATCCCAAGATCGCCGCCCTGATGGGCCGCACCCAGGGCGGCTTCGGCTCCAGCCTGTTCGGCGTCTACATCGCCGAGGACCTGAAGGACCCGAACCAGAACAGCGCCTACATGGTCCAGGGCGGCATCGGCCTGCCCGACCGCGACTACTATCTGGAAGACGGCTTCGCGACCCAGCGCGCCGCCTATCTGGTCTATGTGACCAAGGCCCTGACGCTGGCCGGCTGGCCCAACCCGGATCAGTCCGCTGCCGACATCATCGCCTTCGAAACCCGCATCGCCCAGCAGCACTGGACCCAGGTCCAGAGCCGCGACATCGAGAAGGGCTATTCGCCGACCACCCTGGCCGACCTGGCCCGCAACGCCCCCGGCTTCGACTGGAACGCCTGGGCCACGGCCGCCGGCATCCAGGACGCCCCGCGCCTGATCCAGTCGCAGGACAGCGCCTATCCGGGCATGGCGCGCGTCTTCTCCGAGACGCCGATCGCCACCCTGCAGGCGTGGCAGGCCTTCCACATCGTCGATCAGGCCGCGCCCTATCTGTCGCAGCCCTTCGTCGACGCCCGCTTCGACTTCTACGGCAAGGCCCTCAGCGGCCAGCCCGAGAACCGTCCCCGCTGGAAGCGCGGCGTGTCCCTGGTCAACGGCTCGCTCGGCGAGGCCCTGGGCCGCGAGTACGTGGCCCACTACTTCCCGGCCGAGTCCAAGGCCCAGATGGAGGCCCTGGTCGCCAACCTGCGCGCCGCCATGACCGAGCGCCTCCAGCACCTGGACTGGATGAGCGACGCCACCCGCCAGCAGGCGCTCTACAAGATGAGCCGCTTCGGGGTGAAGATCGGCTATCCCGAGCAATGGCGCAGCTATGACGGCCTGCGGCTGGTCCCCGGCGACCTCTACGGCAATGTCGAGCGCTCCTCGGCCTTCGAATGGGCCTGGAACCTCGGCAAGCTGACCCGCCCGGTCGATCCGCTGGAGTGGGGCATGACGCCCCAGACGGTGAACGCCTACTACAACCCGCCGCGCAACGAGATCGTCTTCCCGGCGGCCATCCTGCAGCCGCCCTTCTTCGATCCGAACGCCGATCCGGCGGTCAACTACGGCGGCATCGGCGCGGTCATCGGCCACGAGATCACCCACGGCTTCGACGACCAGGGCCGCAAGGTCGACGGCGACGGCGTGCTGCGCGACTGGTGGACCGCCGAGGACGCCGCCAAGTTCGAACAGCGCGCGGCCGTGCTGGGCGCCCAGTATTCGGCCCTCAGCCCCCTGGCGGGCTCGAACGTCAACGGCGACCTGACCATGGGCGAGAACATCGCCGACCTGGGCGGGCTGCTGCTGGCGCTGGACGCCTACCACCGCTCGCTCAACGGCCAGCCCGCGCCGGTGATCAACGGCCTCACCGGCGATCAGCGCGTCTTCCTCGGCTGGGCCCAGGTCTGGCGTGAGAACATCCGCGATGACGCCCTGCGTCAGCAGGTCACCGTGGATCCCCACTCCCCGGCCCAGTACCGCGCCGCCGTGCCGCCGCGGAACATCGACGCCTGGTACGACGCCTTCGGGGTCAAGCCCGGCGACGAGCAGTACCTGGCTCCGGACGCCCGCGCCCGCATCTGGTAGGACGCGCGATCCAGACATGACGACGGCCCCGGAGAGCGATCTCCGGGGCCGTTTTCATTGCGCCTGGAGGCGTTAGTTCGGGCGACGCGGAGTGGTCGCCGCGCCCGCCGCCGCGCCGATCGCGGCGCCTGCGACGGTCGCGCCGGTGTTGCCGCCGATCGCCTGTCCGGCGACCGCGCCGCCGATGGCGCCGGTGGCGGCGCGCTGTTCCATGGTCGTGCCGCACGCCGCCAGCAGGGCGAGAGCGCCGATGGCCGGTGTCAGTTTCAGGATCGTTTTCATTGTTCTGGTTCCTTGGGGAGAAAGACCCGGTGAAAACGAGAGCGGCCCGCGTCCGGTTCCGGACACGGGCCGCTCAAACGGTCAAGCCTCTGAAGGCCTTATCGTTTTAGCCGACGATTTGGTCGTCGGTGAAGAACTGGGCGATCTCGATGCCGGCGTTTTCCAGCGAGTCCGAACCGTGGACCGAGTTCTCGCCGATCGACAGGGCGAACTGCTTGCGGATCGTGCCGTCGGCGGCCTGTTCCGGATTGGTCGCGCCCATGACTTCACGGTAGGCGGCGACGGCGTTCGGGCCTTCCAGCACCTGAACGACGACCGGCTCGGCGGTCATTTGCTCGACCAGCTCGCCGTAGAACGGGCGCTCGCTGTGCACGGCGTAGAATTTCTGGGCTTGTTCGGTCGACAGCTTGACGCGGCGCTGGGCGACGATGCGCAGGCCGGCGCCCTCGATCACGGCGTTGATCGCGCCGGTCAGGTTGCGGCGCGTGGCGTCGGGCTTGATGATCGAGAAGGTGCGTTCGGTCATGACGGTGACTTCTTGTTTGGGAGATTGAAGGTCGCGGGCTTATAGACGCGCCCTCCCCGGTTTCCAACCGCCTCACAATTTTGCCTCTATCGCCCGGCGCATCGCGCCACGCGGGCGCCGGGGCGTATCGAGATTTCGACCGCCGCCATGCTCCAGATCACCGACCTGACCTTCAACGCGTGGGGCCGCAAATTCCTCGAGGACGCCTCCGTCAGCCTGCCGCCCGGCGCCAAGGTCGGCCTGGTCGGCCGCAACGGCATCGGCAAGTCGACCCTGTTCAAGCTGATCCTGGGCGAACTGGCCGCGGGCGGCGACGAGATCAGCCTGCCCAAGACCGCCCGCGTCGCCTCCGTCGACCAGGAGCACCCCGCCACGCCCGTCAGCGTGCTGGAGACGATTCTGGAAGCCGACGTCGAGCGCCACGACCTGCTCACCCGTCTGGAGACGGCCGAACCCGAGGAGATGGGCGAGATCTGGACCCGCCTGATCGAGATCGACGCCGACGCCGCCCCCGCCCGCGCCGCTGAAATCCTGGTCGGCCTGGGCTTCAGCCAGGAGAACCAGCAGCGGCCGATGTCGGAATACTCCGGCGGCTGGCGCATGCGCGTCGCCCTGGCCGCGGCCCTGTTCGCCGAGCCGGACATGCTGCTGCTCGACGAACCGACCAACTACCTCGACCTGGAAGGCGCCCTGTGGCTTGAGGCCCGCCTGAAGAAATACCCGCACACCGCCCTGATCATCTCCCACGACCGCGAGATGCTGAACGAGGTCTGCACCCACATCCTGCACCTCGCGAACCACACGCTCACGCTCTACACGGGCAACTACGACGCCTTCGAAAAGGCTCGCGCCGAGAAGGCCCGTCTGCAGCTGTCGGCCAAGGCCAAGCAGGACGCCGAGCGCGCCCACCTCCAGGCCTTCGTCGACCGCTTCAAGGCCAAGGCCTCCAAGGCCGCCCAGGCCCAGTCGCGCATGAAGCGCCTGGCCAAGATGGAACCGGTCTCCACCACCATCGAGGAACGCGTCGCCCCCTTCATCCTGCCGTCTCCGCCCCGCCCGCTGGCCCCGCCCCTGATCCGGCTGGAACGCGCCAACGTCGGCTACGAGACCGGCAAGCCGATCCTGCGCAATCTCAACCTGCGCATGGACCTGGACGACCGCATCGGCCTGCTCGGCGTCAACGGCGCGGGCAAGTCGACCTTCGCCAAGATGATCGCCGGCGCGCTCAACGTCTCCGAGGGCGAACTGCACCGCGACAAGAAGATGCGCGTGGGCTGGTTCCACCAGCACCAGATCGAGGCCATGGACCCGACGGACACGCCGCTGGAGATCATCCGCCGCGCCATGCCCGAGGCCTCCGAGAGCAGCCGCCGCTCCAAGCTGGCCCAGTGGGGCCTCGGCTACGAAAAGCAGGAGACCACCGTCGCCTCCCTGTCCGGCGGCGAGCGCGCCCGCCTGCTGCTCAATCAGGTGGCGATGGACGCGCCGCACATCCTGATCCTCGACGAACCGACCAACCACCTGGACATCGACAGCCGCCGCGCCCTGCTGGACGCGCTGAACGACTATTCCGGCGCCGTCATCCTGATCACCCACGACCGGTCGCTGATGGAGATGGTCGCCGACCGCCTGTGGCTGGCCGCCGACGGCACGGTGAAGCCCTATGACGGCGACATGGACGACTACGCCAAATTCGTCCTGGACCGCGCCAAGATGGCCGCCGTGAAGCCCAGCCAGATCAAGGAAGAGGCCAAGGCCGCCGAGGCGCAGCCCAACAAGGGCAAGAAGGCCGAGAAGCGCTCGGGTCCCTCCCCCTCGACCCTGCGCCACGCGGTCAAGAAGGCCGAGGAGCGGATGGCCCAGCTGACCGCCGAGATCGCCCGCATCGACGACGACATGGCCAACGCCTCGATCAGCAATCCCAAGGCGCTGGAAGGCCTGACCCGCGCCCGCGCCAAGACCCAGTCCGACCTCGACGCCGCCGAGGCCGCCTGGATCGAGGCCGAGGAGACGCTGGCGGAAGCCACCGCATGACCCCGATCAAGTTCAGCCGCGAGGAGCTGACCGCCATCGCCGGCAAGCTGCGTCCCTATTTCCGGGACGAGTTCGAGGTCGAGTTGCGCGACCTCCCGGCCGAGATGCTGGTCGACTTCCTCGCCCGCGAGATCGGCCCCTTCTTCTACAACCGCGCCCTCTACGACGCCCAGGCCGTCGTCACGAAGAAGGCCGAAGACATCGCCGAAGCCATCGCCGGGCTGGAACGGGCGGAGTGACGCGTGTCTCCTCCCCGTTCGCGTTGCGAATGGGGAGGAGATCGCGCCTTCGGATCAGCCCTGTGCGGCCTGCATGTAGGTTTCCTCGTACGGCTGGACCACGACCCAGCCCTCGCCCTCGAACTTCATCTGGATGCTCTCGCCCGAGCCCCGGCCGACGAAGGTCTTGAACGAGATATCCGTCGCGATCTCCGGCGACAGCCCGCCCGACCACGCCACCGTCGCGTTCGGGTCGGTGAAGATCGGCCCGGTCTCGCGGCTGACCTTCAGGATCAGCGGATCATAGTGGCTGGTGATCGCCACGATGCCGCTGCCGCTCAGCTTCACATTGAACAGGCCGCCGGACATCATCCCGGCCACCCGCTTCATCATGGTGATCTGGTTGCTGATGCTCGTTTCCAGCGCCAGCACGTCGTTGCCGTTGGCGAAGATCGTCTCGTTGTCCAGCCGCAGCAGGGTGATCTTCTTGCCGGTGTCGGCCAGGTAGACGCGGCCCTGCCCCTCCACCTTCATCAGCACCATGCCCTCGCCGCTGACGGCCTTCTTCAGCAGGTTGCCGAGGCCCTGCTCCATGAGGCCCTGACGGGTGAATTTCACCTGCCCGGTGCGCGCCACCATGGCGCCTGCCTTGGCCCAGATCGAGCCGTTCAGCTTCACCTCCAGCAGATACTGGTTCTCCAGCTCGAAGGCGTCGGGGCTGACATCCTTCTCCTTATAGGCGGCGACGAACTCGGCGACGGTCTTCACGGGCATGGGAACCTCAAAAACGGGAACTTCAGAGAGGCGCAGGCTGACCGGAGACTTCCGGCCGGCGCAAGCCTTGTTCGTTGCAAACGCCTCGCAATCTTATAGTTTCCCACCGAACATTCGGGACCCCGACCATGACGAAGACCAAGTTGACCGCCGCCTTCCTCGCCGGGGTGATGCTGGCCCTCAACGGGGGCGGCGCGGCCCTGGCCCACCAGCCCTATCTGCGCCCCAACGTCTTCGACGCCACCGGCCGTGACCACGTCACCGTCGAAACCTCCTTCACCGAGGAGGTCTTCGCCGCCGAAGTCGTGATGCGGTCGGACTTCTTCCACGTCGTCGGTCCCAACGGCGACACGCCGATCACCGCCGTCACCTACCTGCGCGACATCGCCGTGTTCGAGGCCGCCGTTCCCCAGGACGGCACCTACCGTCTGTCCTCCGGACCGCGTCAGGGTCGCACCGCCAAGATGTACCAGTCCGCGGACGGCGTCTGGAAAATGGTCGGCGAGGAAGACGGCCCGCCCCCACCCGGCGCCGAGCTGGTCGATGTCCAGAGCATCACCGTCGCAGACGTCTACGTCACGCGCGGCGCCCCCTCGACCGAGGCGCTGCGGACGACCGGTCAGGGCCTCGAGCTCAAGCCCGTCACCCACCCCAACGACATCATCGCCGGCGAGGACGCCGTGTTCGAGCTGCTGCTGAATGGCCGGCCGCTGGCGAACGCTCCCGTCACCGTCTTCCGCGAGGCGGGCCGCTGGGACGGCCGCAAGGTCGAGGCTGACCTCTACACCGGCCCCGACGGCCGCTTCACGCTGAAAATGTCCGGCCCCGGCGCCTACATGACCCTGATCCGCCACCGCATGGCCGCCCCGGCGGGATCACCGGTGCCCTATGTCAGCTACAGCCACACCCTGACATTCGTGGCCGAGGCGGGGTGAGGAAATCTCCCTCCCCTTCTGGGGAGGGTGGACCGCGAAGCGGGACGGGTGGGCGACGGCCGCACGGTCCAGCAATCTCTGACGCGCCCCACCCTGTCGTCGCTTCGCGCCGACATCCCTCCCCACAAGGGGGAGGGAGAAGCTCCCCCCGCCCTTCTTCCCTTCCCCGGATCACGCCATACTTGCGAATCCCATGCCCATCCGCCGCCTCCCCCCCGAGACCGTCAACCGCATCGCCGCCGGCGAGGTGGTCGAACGCCCGGCCAGCGCCATCAAGGAGCTGGTCGAGAACGCCCTCGACGCCGGGGCCAGCCGGATCGAGGTCCAGGCCGACGGCGGGGGCCTGACCCGCATCCTCATCGCCGACGACGGGCACGGCATGGCCGCCGACCAGCTGGCCCTGGCGGTCGAGCGCCACGCCACCTCCAAGCTGGAGCCGGACGACGCCGGCGACGTCGATCTGCTGCGCATCCACACCCTCGGCTTCCGCGGCGAGGCCCTGCCCTCCATCGGCTCGGTCGCCCGGCTGACCATCACCAGCCGTTCGCGCGACGGCGGCGACGCCCACCAGATCACGGTCGAGGGCGGCGACCAGAAGGCCGTGGCCCCCGCCGGCTTCCCCGGCCCGCACGGCGCCCGCGTCGAGGTCCGTGACCTCTTCTACGCCACCCCCGCGCGCTTGAAGTTCATGAAGTCCGAGCGGTCCGAGGCCATGGCCATCTCGGAAGAGATCAAGCGCCAAGCCATGGCCCACGAGGGCGTCGCCTTCACCCTGGACCTCGACGGCAAGACCATCCTGCGCCTGCCCGCCGAACATCCGGGCGATCACGGCCGGCTCAAGCGCCTCGCCGCCCTGCTGGGCCGCGACTTCGAGGCCAACGCCCTGCTGATCGATCAGGAGCGGGACAACGTCCGCCTGTCCGGCTACGCGGGCCTGCCGACCTACTCCAGAGGCAACGCCGCCCACCAGTATCTGTTCGTCAACGGCCGCCCGGTGAAGGACCGCCTGCTGCAAGGCGCCCTGCGCGGCGCCTACGCCGACTTCCTGGCCCGCGACCGCCACCCGGCCGCCGTCCTCTTCCTCGACATCGATCCGCTCTATGTCGATGTGAACGTCCACCCGGCGAAAGCGGAAGTCCGCTTCCGCGACCCGGCCCTGGTGCGCGGCCTGATCGTCGGCGCCCTGCGTCACGCCCTCGCCGCCGCCGGCCACCGCGCCTCGACCACCGTCGCCGCCGACGCCCTCAGCGGCTTCCGCCCGCACAGCGGAGTGGCGCCGGCCTACAGCCCGTCCTCGCCCTCCGCCCAGGGCTGGAGCGGCTGGCAGCAGTGGGCCGCCCCCGCCACGCAAACCGCCCAGCTCATCCCCGGCCTCAACGAGCGCTCGGCCCGGGTCGAGAGCTTCGACACCGTCCCGGACTTCGCATCGGCGCCACAGAGCAGCGCCCAGGTCTTTGATCCGCTGGACTATCCGCTCGGCGCCGCCCGCGCCCAGCTGCACGGAACCTATATCGTCGCCCAGACCCGCGACGGCCTCGTCGTCGTCGACCAGCACGCCGCCCACGAACGCCTCGTCTATGAGCGGATGAAGACCCAGATGGCCGAGGGCGCGGTCACCCGCCAGGCTCTGCTGGCCCCCGAGGTGGTCGAGCTGGATCCCGCCGAGGCCGAACGCGTCTCCAGCCGCGCCGACGAACTGGCCGAGCTGGGCCTGATCGTGGAAGCCTTCGGCGCTGGCGCCGTCCTGGTCCGCGAGACCCCGGCCCTGCTGGGCGACACCGATGTGCAGGGGCTGATCCGCGACATCGCCGACGACCTGGCCGAACACGGCGCCGCCCTCAGCCTCAAGGAGCGCATGGCCGAGGTCTGCGGCACCATGGCCTGCCACGGCTCCGTCCGCGCGGGCCGCGTCCTCAGCGCGCCCGAGATGAACGCCCTACTGCGCCAGATGGAGGCCACGCCGCACAGCGGCCAGTGCAACCACGGCCGCCCGACGTACGTCGAGCTGAAGCTGGGCGACCTGGAAAAGCTGTTCGGGCGGCGGTGAGGCGGCGGCCGGCGCGCGGCCGAAGCGTCACCGGTCATCGAATCGTGGTGAAGCAGGGCTCCAGCGCGGCGGCGCCGTATCACCGCCGACTGCACCGTCCATGGGAGACTGCCCGATGAAATACGTCACGCTGATCGTCTCGGCGGCGCTGGCCATGGCGGCTTGCGCTTGCGCGTCCGCGCCGGCGCCGACGCCGACGCCTGCATCGGCCCCCAAGCCGGAGGCCCGCTCCTATCTCGTGAGCGACGACGCGTCGGCCGACGTGGACGCTGCATTGGCGCGGGCCCGGCAGTCGGGCAAACGGGTCCTGTTGGTGATGGGAGCCAACTGGTGCAGCGACAGCCGCGCCCTGGCCGGTTGGCTGGCGACTGATCGCTTCGCTGAACTCATCGAACGCAAATACGAACTGGTGTTCGTGAACATCGGGATGCCCAGAAGCGGTGACGGACACAATCTGGGAATCGCCCGTCGTTTCGGCCTTCAGGAGTTGCCGGGCTTGCCGAATGTGCTGGTGCTTACAGGTGACGGCGTTCTGGTGAACCCCACGACGGCCACCAGCTGGCGGAACGCGGAAAGCCGGACAGGCGACGCGATCTACGATGAGTTGACGACCTTGGCCGACCAGGGAGTCTGACGCGGCGCTTACCCTTTTCAGTCCGCCAGCTGGGCGTTCCTTCCGGCGCTCAGCCCCAGCCCCGCCAGCACCAGGCACAGCAGGCAGCAGGTGATCAGCGTCGCCGACCAGGCGCCGGTCCAGTCATGCAGGGCGCCGGCGACCAGCGGTCCCATCGCCGACAGCATATAGCCCAGCGACTGGGTCATGCCGGACAGCCGCGCGGTCTGGGGCGCCGTGGTGGTCCGCAGACCCACGAAGGCCAGCGCCAGGATGAACACCCCGCCGTTGGCGAAGCCGAACAGGGCGGCCCAGATCATGGCCAGCTTCGGCGCCAGGAACAGGCCCAGGATCGCCGTCAGCGCCATCAGGGCCAGGCCGGCGGCCAGGCCGCGCTGGTCCTTCATCCGTCTGACCAGCGGCGCCAGCACCAGTCCGGGGAAGGCCGTCGCCAGCTGCATCACCCCGTGCAGCCCGCCCGCCGCCTCGGGCGCGAAGCCCGCCGCCACCAGCACCGACGGCAGGGACGAGACCATCGCGTAATAGAGGAACGAATTGACCCCGAAGAAGGCGGTGATCTGCCAGGCCAGCGGGGAACGCCAGATCGCCCGCCCCTCGCCCACCTCGGCCGTCTCCGCCGCCGGATCGGTCCGCCGCCGCAGCTGGGGCAGCCACAGCAGGGCGCCGGCCAGCGGCAGGACGATGAAGGCGCCCAACGACACCTGCCAGTCGAACGCCTGGGTCAGCGGCACGACGACGGCCGAGCCCACGCCCGAGGCCAGCCCCATGGTCAGCGCATAGACGGCCGTCAGCTTGGCGATCTGATCGGGAAAGTCGCGCTTCAGCAGGCTGGGCAGCAGGGTGTTGCCGATGGCGATCCCCGCCCCCAGCACCGCCGTCCCCGCGTACAGCAGGCCGATCGGCCCGACCGACCGGGCCAGGATGCCGCCGCCGATCAGGACCAGCGCCAGGAACAGGGCCCGCTCCAGCCCCAGCCGGCGCGCCAGCCCCGCCGCGAACGGCGACACCAGGCAGAAGGTCAGCAGCGGCAGGGTGATCAGCGCCCCGGCCGCGCCGGCCCCGATCCCGAACGCCTTCTGGATCACGTCCAGCACCGGACCGACCGCCGTGAACGGTCCGCGCAGATTGGCCGCGAACAGCAGGATGCCCGCGATGATCCACACGGGGGCGAGGCGACGGGTCGAGGGCATGACACAGGAATCCGGGGGGAGGATTAGGCCTCATCCTAGCGCTGGCGGCGCCTTCCGGATTTCGCTATCCAGCCAGAAAGTATCTGAAAACGGCCAACCGCCATGGATCCCCTCAGCGCCAGCCTCGCCGCCTTCGATCCGGACATCCATGCCGGGCCGGCGTTCGCCATCGCCGTCAGCGTCAAGGACCACAAGGTCGAGGTGCCGACCCACGCCCACAGCAGGGGCCAGCTGGTCGTCGCGCTGCAGGGCGCGGTGACCTGTAGGGCCGAGGGCGGCCTGTGGATGGCCCCCATCGGCAGCGGCGTGTGGATTCCCGGCGGGGTCCCTCACAGCAATCACGTGACCGTCAACGGCGCCATCTGCATGCTGTTCGTCGATCCTGCCGTGCCGGACCTGCCGGAGCGGTGCTGCACCCTGCCCCTGTCCCCGATGGTGATCGAACTGATCCGGCACCTGGCGGCGACCGCCCCGCCGGGCCGGCCCGCCGACGGTCAGACGGACCGCATCACCCAGGTCGTCCTGGAGGAGCTTCGCCGTATCGAGACCACCGGCTTCCACCTGCCGATCACCGACGATCCCACCCTGTGCCTGATCGCCGACGCCCTGATGCAGAGCCCGGACGACCGCGCCTCGGTCGCCGCCTGGGCCGCCCGCGTGGCGATGAGCGAACGCGCCCTGGCCCGGCTGGTGGTGCGCGAGACGGCGCTGAGCTTCGGCCGCTGGCGACAGCAGTTCCACATCGTCACGGCCCTGCAGAAGCTCTCCGCCGGCGCCTCCGTCCAGGCGGTCGCCCTGGACCTCGGTTACGGCTCGGTCAGCGCCTTCATCGCCATGTTCAAGGCCGCCCTCGGCGTCTCCCCCGCCCGCTACATCGCCCGTATGACCCGCCCGCACGCCGTGACCTCGTCCGCCGGGTGGGGGGGCGCTCTTGCGCCGGCAGCGGACGTCGGCGCAGCGCCCTCAAGACGTGCTCGCGCTCAACAGGCTTAGACCTTCGTGACACCAGCCTCGGAGCGGCCCGCAGGCAATGGCGTCGCCCGCGCTGTAGCGGATCGATGGTCTCAATCCGCCCAGGCGAAACCGGACGTTCGGGCAAGACTTCGGGTCTTTGCGGCATTGAGACGCCCGGGCAAATCCCCACCTCGTCGGGATCGGTTGCGAGGAGCACATATGCAGGACCCTGTCGGCGAAGCCTTGAACGCGGAGCAACCCTTGGCGGCCCTTTGGTCCGGCATTGGCGCTCTGGCGCTCAGCGTATTTGCTTTGGTTATGGCGGAGTTCCTTCCGCCAAGCATCCTGACGCCGATGGCGGCGGACCTGTCCGTCTCGATAGGCGCAGCTGGCCAGGCCGTCACAGCCACGGCGATGGTCGGAGCCCTTGCGGCCCTGCTGGTGCCGGTCGTCACCCGCAGGTGGGATCGAAAGACCGTCTTGCTGGCGCTCCTAGCGGCGCTATGCGTGTCCAACGTCCTGACCGCCACATCGTCCACGCTCTGGAGCCTTCTGACGGCGCGTCTTCTGCTGGGGGTGGCGCTTGGCGGGTTCTGGTCGATGGTGGCCGCCACGGCGATGAGGATCGTGCCCATGTCTGTGCTCGGCAAGGCCATGGCCGTCGTCTTCACCGGCGTCACCATGGCCACCGTACTCGCCGCTCCGGTCGGCGCCTGGGTGGGGGACCTGCTCGGGTGGCGAGCGGCCTTCTGGCTCGCGGGAGGGGTCGGTATCGCGGCGCTTCTGGGCGTGTGGATCACGCTTCCCCGGCTTCCCGCCAGAGACGGCATCGATCTGGCCGGGCTTGTCGAGGTCGCTCAACGCCCGCAGGTCCAATGGGCGCTCGCCGGTGTCTTGCTGGTCATCTCCGGGCATTTCGCCGCCTTCACCTATATCCGGCCCGTCCTTGAACAGGTGAGCCGCCTGGATGTGGCGGCGATCTCGATCACCCTGCTCGTATTCGGCATCGCCGGTTTTGGGGGCAATCTGGTCGGCGGCCTCCTGAGCGGACGCGATCCCAGACTCTCCGTGGTGGGCGGCGCGGTCGCGATGGCAGGGGCCATGCTCGTCGTCGTCCTGTTCGGAACTTCGCCGCTTGTGACGATGGCGGCGTTCGGAGTCTGGGGCGTCGGCTTCGCCATGCTCCCGGTGGGGTTCCAGGCTTGGGTGGCCGCCGAAACAGTCGATCGTGCAGAACTGGGTGGCGGCCTGCTGACCGCCACCTTCCAGGTCGCGATCGCCGGGGGCGCTATCCTGGGCGGGGTGCTTGTGGACCGGTTTGATGTTCTGGCTGCGCCCACCTATTGCGCGATCGTGGCGCTCGCCGGCGCTGGACTGGTGCTCCGCCGCAGACGGATCGCCCAGCGTACGGTCGCGGCCAAGGCCGCATGTTGTCCGACTTGAAAGCCGCTCGTCCCTCAGGTCGTCCGCAGGCCTACTCAGACGTCGCCCGAAGCGGGTCCACCGATGACACGCTGAGCAACCTTCTCCACGATCTGCGCATCGTCGGCGTTGCGTATCGATATGGCAGCCTTTCAGCCCCGTGGGGGCTCGACCTGCCCTACGATGGAACCGCGCGGCTACATTGCGTCATCCAGGGCGAGGCGTGGCTGACGCTTGATGACGGTGCGCCTCGCAGACTGGCGGCCGGTGATGTCGCGTTCATTCCCCGTGGCGCCTCCCACAGGCTGACGAGCGCGGCGGGCGAATCCGCCTGTACGGCTGACCGTGACGTCGAAACCGTTGGTGAGCGGGTCTACAGGCTGGAAGACTGTGCGCATCCGGACGCCATCGTCACGACCTGCAGCGTCAGCTTCAACGAACCCTGTCTTCATCCCGTCCTGGAGTTGATGCCGGAGGTCATTTTCGTGACCGGCGCGGGTCTGGATCAAACCCTCACGAACCTCCTGGCGGCCATGTCCGAGGAACTTGTGGTCACCCGGATCGGCGGCGCCACGGTGCTGACCCGTCTGGCTGATGTCGTCATCACACGCGTCATCCGGTGTTGGATCGATGCGCAGGATCCACACGCCCATCAGTGGCTGACCGTCTTCAGCGACGCGCGCATCGGACGGGTCGTTCGCGCTGTCCATCGCGCCCCGGATCGACCCTGGACGGTTACCGAGCTCGCCTCCGCGGCGGGCCTGTCGAGGTCGGCTTTTATCGCCCGGTTCACAAAGGGCCTGGGAATCCCGCCCGGCCGGTATCTGGCCAGGCTCAAGATGCAGCTGGCCAGCCGGCTTCTGAAGGAGAACCGGCTAGCGATCGCTGAGATATCGAGGCGTTTGGCCTACTGTTCAGTCCCCGCGTTCAGCCGCGCCGTCAAACGACATCTCGGCCGCACGCCGGGAGAACTGCAGAGACAGGGCCGAACCGATCAGACGAGGACGAACTAGCGCCGGGTGCGGTCACGGCCAGCGCGGGGCGGTTTCCGGAACGGTCGGACGCGTAGTGGTCGGCGCTGCGATCGTCCAAATCTGCATAAGGATGCAGGCCTGGTCGATGTCGGCGGCTTCGCGCCGGGAGCGGACGTTGCGGGATCACGGAAAAGGCGACCTTCGACCGCCGAAGCAAATATGCAGCGGCTGCGGAGCCGGTTGTGGACCTGTTCCGGTTTTAGGTCCAGAAAGCGACCTCTCGTATAGCTGACACGCGGAAATCCTTGGGATGGGGAGCACCAAAGCCTCGGACGAGTAGGCCGCAACGACGAACCCGTTGTTGCGGCGATCTGCTTGAACCTCGATCCGGCTGATCGCCGTCAAATCCAGCATTTGACCGAAGCGATCTCTCATGACCGACGATCGGCCCACTTGGGCCCATACCCTGCCGACCGCCATCCTGCTGATGGCGCCCTTCGACCTGCTCGCCTCCCTGGCGATGGACATCTATCTTCCCGTGGTGCCGGCAATGCCGGCCGCTTTGCAAACCAACCCAGCCACCATCCAGCTAACCCTCAGCGTCTACCTGCTCGGCCTCGGCCTCGGGCAGGTCATCTTCGGCCCGCTCTCCGACCGACTGGGCCGACGGCCGATACTTCTATCTGGCGCACTCGTCTTCGCACTGGCTTCCGGCCTGTTGGCGATGGCCGCTTCAGGATGGATTTTCGTCATTCTTCGACTCGCTCAGGCGCTCGGCGCGTCGGCAATGCTGGTGGCCACTTTCGCCACTGTGCGTGATGTTTACGGAGACAGACCGGAGAGTGTCCGGATCTATGGCCTGTTCAGCGCCATGCTGGCCTTTGTGCCCGCCATCGGCCCTGTGCTCGGGGCAGTCGTCTCCGAACAGCTGGGCTGGCGTGCGATCTTCTGGCTGCTCGCGGCGCTGACGCTTCCGCCCATCATACACGCTCTGAGGCGGTGGGACGAAACGCGGCCTTTACACGCCGCCGGTCTGTCGAGCCCTCGCCCCATCCTGCGCAATCGCGCCTTCCAGTTGTATACATTGGCGTTCGGGGCGGGAATGGGATCCTTTTTCGTGTACTTCTCGACAGCGCCGCGGCTGCTCATCAACAGGATCGGCCTGTCGGAACTTCAGTTCAGCATCGCCTTCGCAAGCACGGCTCTTGTCATGATCATCTCATCACAGGTTTCCCGCCGTTACCTGGAGCGATGGGGCGTTGCGGGCAGCGTTCGTCGGGGTATGGCGCTACTTCTCACGAGTTCGCTCTGTTTCGCGTTGGGCGCCGTGCTGGGCGAGCGATCTGTCTGGAGCATTGTCCTTCCGTCCTGGATCATGGCGATTGGGATCGTCCTGACAGTCTCGGTCTCCGCCAACGGCGCACTCAAGGTCTTCGGTGATCGTGCGGGTTTGGCGGTTGCCCTCTACTTCGGGGGGCAGAGCCTTATCGTGAGCCTCGTCGGAACCCTGGTCGTGGTCATGTTTGACGGCGCTACGGCCTGGCCCCTCGCGGCTTACACCCTGACGCTGCCGACGCTCGTACTGATCGGTCTGAATGCGTTGCGAAAGCACTGAAGCCAAGGGACGTGCGCTGGCGGCGCACGTCCGTCCGCCGGCCAGTCGCCGAGCGCCGAGCGCCGCCGCTGTCCCGTTGAAGGCGGGGGTAAAGCTCCTGAAACACGGGGTCGAAATCAGGGACGCGGACGTGCTGAACCCGTGCGCCATCTGTGGACGGCTCACCTCAAGGGCAAAGCGGCTGTAGACGGGGGATGTAGCGGCGCTGCACGGCCGTGGGCGCGGCGCTGACAAGCGGTCGTTCCGAGCGGCAGCCAAGAGTCAGAAGCGGCAATAGCCGCCCGACGGACCCCCGCCCCTTCCCCGCGTCCCACCTTCATCGGGGGATGATCTCGGCCATTGCCCCCCCGTCCCCGTTCGTTAAGGTCCCCCCGCATCACAACAGGACCGTAACCTCATGCGTCTTCGCTCGATCTCGCTCGCCGCCCTTCTGGCGGTGATGGCTCCCGTCACGCCCGTGCTGGCCCAGACCTCCATCGCGCCGACCGCCGCCGCGCCCCAGGCCGCCGAGCTGCGCGCCGCGCCGGTGTCGCAGCTGGTCTCCGAGGTCAACATTCCGTGGAAGCGCTTCACCCTGGACAACGGCCTGACGGTGATCGTGCATGAGGACCGCAAGGCCCCCGTCGTGGCCGTGTCCGTCTGGTACAACGTCGGCTCCAAGGACGAGCCCGCCGGTTCGACCGGCTTCGCCCACCTGTTCGAGCACCTGATGTTCGGCGGGTCCGAGAACGCGCCGGGCAGCTATCTGGGCCGCATGCGGAACCTGGGGCCGTCGAACCTGAACGGCACCACCTGGTTCGACCGCACCAACTATTTCGAGACCGTCCCGACCCCGGCGCTGGAAACGGCCCTGTATCTGGAAAGCGACCGCATGGGCTATCTGCTCGGCGAGGTCGGCCAGGACGTGCTCGATCTGCAGCGCGGCGTCGTCCAGAACGAGAAGCGCCAGGGCGACAACGAGCCCTACGGCCTGTTCGAATACGCCCAGCTGGAAGCCCTCTTCCCCGAAGGCCACCCCTACCGCCACTCCACCATCGGCTCGATGGCCGACCTGGACGCCGCCAGCCTGGAGACGGTGCGCAACTGGTTCCGCGAGAACTACGGCCCGAACAACGCCATCGTCGTCCTGTCGGGCGACATCGACGAGGCCACCGCCCGCACCCTGATGCAGCGCTATTTCGGCGCCATCCCGCGCGGCCCGGTCAACACCCCGGCCCAGGCCGACGTGCCGACCCTCGCGGCGCCGATCGTGGCTGTCATGCATGACCGGGTGGCCAACACCCGCCTGACCCGCAGCTGGGCCGTGCCCGGCCTGCTCAGCGACGACGCCGTGCCGCTGGCCGTGGCGGCCCAGGTGCTGGGCGGCCTCGCCTCCTCGCGCCTCGACAACCAGCTGGTCCGCGACGAACAGACCGCCGTCTCGGCCTCCTCGTCGCTGTCGGACTTCCACCGCGTCGGCATGTTCGACATCTCGGTCGACGTGAAACCGGGCCAGGACGCCGCCGCCGTCGGCCGCCGCCTGGACGCCATCATCGCCGACTTCATCGCCCACGGCCCGACCGAGGAAGAGGTCTCCCGCGTCGCCACCCAGTACGTCGCGCGCCGCATCCAGGCCCTGGAGCAGGTGAACGGCAAGGCCAACGTCCTCGCCGAAGGCCAGCTCTATGCGGGCGATCCGGACCACTACAAGAAGGAGCTGGCCGAATACGCCTCGGTCACCCCGGCCCAGGTCACCGCCGCCATGCAGCGCTGGCTGACCCGTCCGGTCTACGACCTGACCATCGCCCCGGGCGAACGCGAAGCCTATGAGGAGGCCGCCGCCGCCCCGTCGGGCGCGACCCCGGTCCCGGCCGCAGAGATCCAGCGCGTCGCCCGCGAGCCCATGCCCGAGATCGGCCAGGTGCCGGACCTGCGCTTCCCGGCCGTCGAGCGCGCCGCCCTGTCGAACGGAATCAAGGTCGTCTACGCCCGGGTCGCCACCGTGCCCGTGACCCGCGTCTCGGTCGAGTTTGACGCCGGCTACGCCGCCGACCGCGCCGACCGCCTCGGCGCCCAGGCCATGATGCTGGACCTGCTGGACGAGGGCACCACCACCCGCGACGCCAATCAGCTGGCCCAGGAAGAGGAACGTCTGGGCGCCTCGGTCAACGTCGGCGCCACCATGGACCGCACATCGGCCGACCTGTCGACCGTGACCGCCAACCTGGCGCCGGGCCTGACCCTGCTGGCGGACGTCGTGCGCAACCCGGCCTTCGCCCCGTCCGAGATCGAGCGCATCCGCGCCACGCGTCTGGCGGGCCTGGCCAGCGAGCGCACCAACCCCGGCGCCATCGCCGCCCGCGCCCTGCCGCCGCTGATCTACGGCGAAGGCAGCCCCTACGGCCGCTCCTTCACCGGCTCGGGCGACACGGCCACCATCACGGCCCTCAGCCGCGCCGACCTGGTCGCCACCCATGACGCCTGGATCCGTCCGGACAACGCCACGGTCTTCATCGTCTCCGACCAGCCCCTGTCCGCGGTCCTGCCCCAGCTGGAAGCCGCCTTCGGCGACTGGCGCGCGCCCTCGACGGCCAAGGGGACCAAGGACTTCACCGCCGCCGTTCCGGCCACCACCAGCCGCATCGTCCTGATCGACCGCCCGCAGTCGCCGCAGTCGCTGATCTACGGCGGCGCGGTCCTGCCGGTCTCGGGCACCGACGACCTGCTGGCGCTCAACGCCGCCAACGTCACCCTGGGCTCGGACTTCCTGTCGCGGATCAACTCGGACCTGCGCGAGACCAAGGGCTGGTCCTACGGCGTGCGCGGCGGGGTCAACGCCCTGCAGCACCGCGTGCCCTACATCGTCAACGCCCCGGTCCAGGCCAACCGGACCGGCGACTCGCTCGCCGCCCTGATCGCCCAGTACGACCGCTTCCTGCAGACCGACGGCGTCACGCCGACCGAGCTGGAGCGCACGATCAACGGCAACACCCGGTCGCTGGCCGGCGGCTTCGAGACCTCGGCCCAGATCTTGGGCGCCCTGCGCTCCAACGCCCTGTACGGCCGTCCGGACGACTACCAGACCACCCTGGCCAGCCGCACCCGCGCCCTGACCGCGGCCCAGATGGACGCCGCCGCCCGCCAGGTCATCCACCCCGACCAGTTCGTCTGGGTCGTGGTCGGCGACGCCTCGGTCGTCCGCCCGCAGCTGGAGGCCCTCGGCCTGCCGGTCGAGGTGCGCGAGACGCGGTAAGAACCCGGTCACCCCTCCATCCCCGGGCCGCCCCGGGGATGGAGGCGGCGGCCCGGACCGCCTCAGGCGTGCCGGCTGTGGTGCCGCTCGGCCATGTACCGACCCGGAGACGTGCCCAGCGTCTTGCGGAACATCGTCACGAAGCTGGGCATGCTCTCGTAGCCCAGGTCGGTGGCCACCTGCTGGATCGACGCCCCGTCGGCCAGCCACTGGACCGCCAGAATGATCCCGAGCTGCTGACGCCAGCGCCCGAAGCTCATGCCCGTCTCGCGGCTGATCAGGCGCACCAGCGTACGCTCGCTCAACCCCACCCGCCTCGCCCATCCCTCCAGCGTGCCGCGCTCGGACGGCGTCGCCATCATCAGTTCGGCCATGGCGCGCAGCCGCGGATCGGTCGGCATGGGCAGGTGCAGGTCCTCGACCCGGGCCCCCGCGATCTCATCCAGCAGCACCGCGACCATCCGCGAGGCCGCGCCGCCTTCCTCATAGAGCAGCGGCAGATGCGCCGCCCGGACCAGCAGTTCACGCAGCAGGGACGTCACCGATACGGTGCAGCAGGCTTGCGGCAGCCGCACCTCCACGTCGGACGCGACGAAGGCGGTGCAGCCCTCCAGCACGCCGGTCGCCTTGATGGCGTGCAGCGCGTCGCCGGGAATCCAGACGGCGCTGCCCGGCGGCACGATCCACAGGCCGCCCTCGATCTCGACGCTGAGCGCCCCGCGCTGCACCAGAAGCATCTGCCCCTTGGCGTGGCGATGCATGTCCAGTTCGAACTCGCCCATGCCCTTTGACGAGACGCCGTAGACGACGACGGGCCGCGGCACCTCGTCAGGCTCCACCCAATCCGTTTCAGGGGATGCGTCCGTCAGAATGGGCATGGCGACGCCCTCCACGGGTTTGGCGCAAATGAATAACAATCAGTCCAGGCGTGGGAATGACGCCACGCCAGCCTCCCGGTACCCCTTCGCCATTGATCCGTCGAGGTCGCTCGGCCTCATCATTAGAGAAGGACGTCTCGTGGACGCTTTCAGCACCGGTCGCGTAGCCGAAACCTTGGGCGACGATCATCAGGACGCCGAACCGGCTGGCCGCGCGGGTCCCGGCCCAGCCCCTCTGGCTCCGAAGCCGCGCCAGGAAGGCCGTCTCAGCGGCATGCTGCGCCGCCTCCTCATGCGCCGCGCCACCGTCACGGCCAGCGAGCCGGTCGCCGAAGGCTTCCGCCTGATCACCCTGGAGAGCCCGGATTTCCGAAGCCTCGAATGGACCCCGGGCGACAAGCTCCAGATCGCGATGGGGTCCGTCTTCGTCGCCCGAACCTATACGCCGATCGAGTGGGACGCTGAGGCGGGCCGCGCCCGCATCCTCGCCTATGCCCACGGGGCCGGGCCGGGCAGCGACTGGATCCGCGACCTGAAGGCGGGCGACGCCTGCGACGTCTTCGGCCCTCGCGCCTCGCTGGACGTCAGCTGGATTACCGGCCCCGTCTTCCTGTTCGGGGACGAGACCGCCTTCGGCCTCGCCGCGGCTATGCGTCGGCAGGGCTATGCCGACAAGGTCGAATTCGTATTCGAGGTCAATGACATGGCCCAGACCCTCCGCGTTCTCGGCGCCCTGGATTTCCGGGCCTTCAGGCCGGTCGAGCGTCAGCCCGACGACGGCCACCTCATGGAGATCGAGACCCGCCTACCCGCGCTGGCCGCCTCCGGCGTCACCTTCGTCCTCACCGGCCGGTCGGTCGCGATCCAGCGCATGCGGCGCGTGCTGAAACGGCTGGAGCTTCCGGTGGAGCGGTTAATGACCAAGGCCTACTGGGCGCCCGGCAAGGCCGGCCTCGACTGACGGAACGCTCCCGCTGGGCTACAAGCGCCCCATGCCCTCCATCCTCTTCGTCTGCCTCGGCAACATCTGTCGCTCGCCGCTGGCCGAAGGCGCCCTGCGCGCCGAGGCCGCGCGGCTCCGCCTCGACCTGATCGTCGACTCCGCCGGCACCGGGAACTGGCATGCGGGCGAGCCGCCGGATGAGCGGGCCCAGCGGACGGCGCTCAAGCACGGCGTCGACATCTCGGCCCTGCGCGCCCGTCAGGTGCGCTCCGCCGACTTCCGCCGCTTCACCCACGTCATCGCGCTCGACCACGAGAACCTGGCCAACCTCAGGAAGCTCGCCCCCGCCGACGCCACCGCCCACCTCAGCCTCCTCCTCGACCACGTCCCCGGCCGCGAGGGCCAGGCCGTGGCCGATCCGTGGTTCGGCGACGAGGCGGGCTTCGAGGTGACCTGGGACGAGGTGACCGCCGCGGCCCGCGCCCTGGCCGCCGACCTCAGCCGCGCCCGGTGATCCTGCGCCAGATCCGCTTGCGCGCCTCGAACACCGAGACGCCCAGGGCGGCGGCGCTGATCCAGAAGGTCGCCTCGGTCGCCACGGCGGCGACCACCGCCAGGATCAGCCGGGTCGTCTTGCCGACCTCGAGGTACAGCCCGACCCCCAGCGCGATCCAGCCGCAGACGGCGCACACCCCCAACAGGGCGGCCAGGGTCCAGAGGAATTTGCGCCCCTTGCGAACCCCGGACGGGGCGGCGGCGACGGTCTCGGGGATGGGATCGGCGGACATGGACGGCGGCTCCTTCAAAAAACTCGGTCCTGATCCGAAAGTCCCGCCCGCTTTCGGAGTCTTTCAGACCGAGGGCGGTTTTCCGGAACGCCGCCGATGAGGGACGCGGGATTGGGCAGGGACCAGGGGTTCGAGGCGCTGGTCGCCGAGCACGGCCCGATGCTGCGCCGCATCGCCGGCAGCTACGAAGCTGATCCGGAGGTCCGGCGCGAGCTGGAGCAGGACATCCTGCTGGCCGTCTGGCGCGCCCTGCCCCGCTTCCGGGGCGAGGCGCCGGTGCGCGCCTTCCTGGCCCGCGTCGCCCACAACCGCGCCGTCACCCACGTCTCGCGCGAGGCCTCGGCGCCGCGCCGGTCGCCGCTGGACGAGGCCCTGCCCTCCGCCGATCCCACGCCTCACGACCGGGTCGAGGCCGACGACCTGCGCGAGCGGCTGGCCGACGCCGTGCGCGCCCTGCCCCTGTCGCTGCGCCAGCCCGCCAGCCTGACGCTGGAAGGCTTCAGCCCCGCCGAGATCGGCCAGATGCTGGGCCTGAACGCCAACACCGTCTCCATCCGCCTGACCCGCGCCCGCGCCGACCTGCGCGCCGCCCTCAATCCGGAGGCCTCGCGATGACCCGACCCGACGACTGGAGCGACCTGTCGCAGGTGTGGACGGCGCCCGAGGCCGCATCCCCCGCCTTCATCCCCGCCGACCTGGAGCGGCAGGTGCGCCGCCGCGCCCTGCTGGCCACCGTCAACTTCCACGTCGAGGCCTGGGGCGCGGTCCTCGCCGGCGCCGTCAGCGGCTGGGTCGCGTTCCGGCATGACGCGCCGCTGCTGGGCTCCGCCGGCCTGGTCTTCGCGGTCTTCGCCCTGGTCGCGACCGTCTGGGCCCGGCGCGGCGCCGTTCCGGGAGAGGCCGAGACCCCCGCCGCCGCCCTCGCCGCCGCCATTCGCCAGGCCCGCTCCGGCCTGCGCTGGGCGCGCGCGGGTCAGGCGATCTGCGTCGCCGCCCTGCTCTTCCTCGCCGCCGTCGGCGTGACCTATCCGAACGCCGCCCTGCCGATGATCTATCTGGGAAGCTTCGTCTTCCTGGGCGCCATGGCCGTCTTCTACGAGCGGCACGCGCGGCGCTGCCGGCGCCGCATCGCGATCCATCAGGCGGCGCTGGAGGAACTGGAAACGGTCTGACCCAACATTCCGCTCATCCCCGCGAAGGCGGGGCCCCGGTTCTGTCCAGCGGGACGCCGGCGTTTCAGGACTGGCGGACGGCTTTGAACCTCGCCGGTCCATCACCCAAGGCACGAGGTCCCCGCCTTCGCGGGGATGAGCGGATCTAAACGGTCCATCGCTCCACGATCCCCGTCGCCCGGCCGCCCGAGACCACCGCCCCGCCCGCGATGGCGTAGACCGTGTCCTCGACCCCGATGCCGACCAGGCCGTGCCGCGGCGTGCGCATGTCGGGGCCCCGTGTCCAGGCGTCGTCCGCCAGGGTGTAGACCCAGGTCTCGCGAAACACCCCGCCCCCGCCGCCTTCGCTCCGGGGCCGGAACCATTCGCCGCCGAAGGCCACCAGACGGCCCGAAACCGCCGCCAGGGCCAGTCCGCCGCCGACCTGCTGGCCCGAGGCTTCCGACATCGGGATCGGCGCCAGGGTGTCCCAGCGGTCCTCGGAGGGAGTGTAGCGGTCCAGCCGCCCCGTGCCGCCGCCGCTGACCGTGCGCCCGCCCGCGACCCAGATGGCCCCGTCCAGCGCCGCGGCGGCCGCGCTGTTGCGCGCCATCGGACAGGGCCGCCCCACCTCCCAGCGGTCGTCGCCGACGCGGTAGATCAGGTGCCGGTCGGTGTCCGCCTGGTCGTTCCAGTTCCCGTTCGCCGCGCCCGCCGGGGTCCGGCCGGTGATCAGGTGCAGGGTCTCGCCCCAGCCCACGCCCACGGCCTCGGCCTGGGGCGACGGCAGGGGCGCGATGGGCTTCCACGCCCCCTCGGCCAGGACCCAGCCGGTCGTCGTATTGGTCCACTCCCCCGCCTCGCTCCGGGCATAGCCGCCCATGACGTACAGGTCGGCGTCGCCCGCGATCAGCATCGGATGGTGCCGGGGCGCCGGCAGGCGGGGCCCCTGCCGCCACCGGCCGGTCCCGGGCTCCAGGATCGCCACCCGGTCCTCGATGTGCAGCGGCTCGCCCGGCCGCGCCATCAGGCCGCCCGCGACATAGATGTCTCCCGCGTGCTGGGCCGCGTAGATCTCCTGGACCGGCCAGGGCATGTCCGGCCCGGCGGTCCACTCGCCCTGCCGCGCTCGCGCGGCGGCGGGGGCCAGGGTCGCGGCCCCGGCGACGGCGCCCGCGCCGGCCAGGAAGGTCCGCCGATCGATCTCGCTCATGCCCAACCCCTTTTCCCGCCCTGTTTCGAAGCTATACTGCCGCCGTCCAACCCCTCCGGGAAGCCTATGTCCGAGATTGTGCGAAAGGCCTGAGGCCTCGCAGCATCGCCTGTGAAGAGCCTCTGAACCGCACGTCGGCGTGATTGCGCCGGCGCGTCTCTTCACGCCTTTCCGGACATTCCGAAATGAACATCTCCCGTGCGGAGCAACGCACGCTGCACGCCCTGGCCCAGGGCGGCGGCATCGTGCTCGAACGCGACGACAGCGGCCGCATCCTGCGCGCCGACTGCTTCACCCGTGACGGCTTCCTGCTGACCGACTGCACCCTGTCGGTGTGGAAGAAGCTGAAGACCAAGGGGCTGATCCACTCGCTGGGCGGCGGCCCCTACCGGGTCAACCGCGACGGCCTGGCGCGCATGCGCAGCCAGCTCGACAACCGGGTCTCGGCCCGCCGCTGACTGGGCCTGAGAAGGACGCGCGCGGCCTACGGGTCCCGCGCGTCCACCCCCTACGTCCGGATTTGACGCATCCGCCCCCTACAGTGCCGCGTCATGACCGAGACCTATCGCATCCGATCCGCCCAGACCTGGGTCCAGGCCCGCGACGACTATCTGGCCGGCATGGACGCCGAGACCGTGTGTCGCCGCCATGACCTGGGCCTGTCGGCCTTCCGCCGCCGCGCCCGCAAATACGGCTGGCGGCGCGTGGATCAGGACGACGCCGCGCCCGGCGATCCGGACCTGTCCATCTACGCCGACATCACGCCGGACGATCAGGTCGAGACGGCCCGGCTGCGCTTCGTCCAGGCCCTCAGCCAGGGCAAGGCGACGGAGGCCGTGCGCTGGCGCCGGCTGTGGCTGGAGCTGCGCGACGCGGTCGACGCCATGGACGCCGAGATGTTCCCGGGCATGAGCCGCGCCCAGATCAATGCGATCCTGGCCACCGACCAGCGCGAAGACGACGAGACCGAGGAAGAGGCCCGCCTGCTCGCCATGCCCTCGCGCGAAGGCTCCGCAGCTCACCCCGTCTCAGTTGAAAAAGTGCACGATGTGCACTCCATTTTTTCCGGAGGCGGACGCACGGTCCCCGTCCCGCCCGGATTCAGCCCGCCGTCGGCAGGGCCCTGAGGAACAGCACCCGCGCCGCGCCGTAGTCGCGGGCGTCCAGCCGTTCATATCCCGGCGTCTCGATCTCCGGCTCGTCCGAGCCGCGCTCGAACACGACCGTCGCGCCGGGTTTCAGCCAGTTGCCTTCCAGCAGCCGCGCCAGCGTCTGTTCGCCCAGGCCCTTGCGGTAGGGCGGGTCCAGGAAGGCGATGTCGAAGGCCTCGCCCGCCGAGCCCGGGCGCACGCCCAGGTCGGTGGCGCTGCGCCGGTGCACCCGCGTGCGGCCCATCAGGCCCCAGGCGTCGGCGTTCTCGCGGATGGCCCCGCGCGCCTCGTCCTCGATCTCGACGAACAGGGCGAAGGCCGCCCCCCGGCTGATCGCCTCATAGCCCAGGGCGCCCGAGCCCGCGTACAGGTCGATGACCCGCGCCCCGTCCAGCGGCTCGGCCCAGGCGGCGTGTTCCAGCACGTTGAAGATGGCCTGCCGCGCCCGATCCGAGGTCGGGCGGGTGCTCTGCCCTTCCGGCGCGGTGATGGCGCGCCCCTTCAGGGTGCCGGCGACGATCCGCATTCAGCCCTCGCCCGCGAACAGGGCCTCGACCTCCGCCCCCGTCAGGCGCGGGCGCTCCCCGGCGAAGGCGTAGTTGCCCGGTTTGGAGTCGATATAGATTTCGTTCTCGAAGGTGAACGCGCCCGGATCGTCGAACGCCTGGATCGACACCATGGTCATCCCGCCGGCCTTCAGCCGCCAGAACAGGCCGGCGCCGCAGGTCGGGCAGAACTGCCGCTCGGCCCACTCCGACGAGTCATAGGTCGACAGCGGCCCGGAGACCTCGACGCTGTCCCCGCAGTCGGCGCTCAGGGACACGCCGCCGGACACGCGGCGGCAGTTCTCGCAATGGCAGGCGTGCATGCCGCCCTGCGGAACCGCGGTGAAGGTCACGGCGCCGCACAGGCACCGGCCGGACAGGCGGGCGTCGCTCATCGTCTCTCCTCCAGGACCCTAGCGGGAGCCACCGCGCGGGCCCGAGCGCGGACCCGAGGGGCGCGAGCCGCCGGGACGCGCCGCGCCGCCGCCGGCCGGCTTGCCGAAGCTGCGCCCGCCCGCGGGCTTGCCGCCCGGCTTGGCGCCGAACGCGGGCTTGGCCCCGAAGGCCGGCTTGGCGCCCGGCTTGCCCGCCGAGCTGCGAGGCCCGCCGGCGCCGCGCGGCTTGTCGATGAACTGGTCGGCCCGCGGAGTGAAGGCGCGCTTCGGCCGCTCGCCCCGGTCGCCGTCCTCGGGCTTGGCGGCGGTGGTGCGTTCGCGGGGCTTGAAGGTCTTGCTGTGCTCGAACTTGGGCTTGGCCTTGGCCCAGCCCTCGCCCTTGGGCGCCCGGCGGCCGGTCTCGCCGCCTTCGCCCGAGGCGGCCTCGGCTGCGCGGGTGCGGCTGGGCTTGCGCGAGGGGTCGGACATGGCCGAGCCGGACGCGCCCTTGACGATCGGCGCCGAGGTCCGGCGGCCCGGGATCGGCGCGGGCGTCGACACCGTGTTGCCGGTGGGCAGGTTCTCGGGGCGGATGTGCTCGGCCAGCATCTCGCGGATCACCCGCGGGCCGACCTCCTCGACCGAGCCGATCGGCAGGGTGCCCAGCTGGAACGGACCATAGGCCAGGCGGATCAGGCGGTTCACGGTCAGGCCCAGGTGCTCCAGCACCTTGCGGACTTCCCGGTTCTTGCCCTCGGTGATCGAGACGCTGATCCACAGGTTGGCGGGGCCGCGGCCCTCGCTGTCGCTCTTCTCGACGGCCTTCTCCAGCCGGGCCTCGATCGGGCCGTAGCGGACGCCGTCCACGGTCACGCCGTCCTTCAGCGAATCAAGCTGCAGCTGGGTCACCCGACCCCGGGCGCGGGCGCGGTACTGACGCACCAGCTCGGTCTGCGGCAGCTCCAGCGCGCGGCTCAGCTCGCCGTCGTTGGTCAGGATCAGCAGGCCCTCGGTGTTCAGGTCCAGGCGGCCGACCGAGATCACCCGCGGCAGGTTGCTGGGCAGGGCGTCGAACACCGTCGGGCGGTCCTGCGGGTCGTTGTGCGAGGTCACCAGGCCGGCGGGCTTGTGATAGCGCCAGACGCGGGTCGCCTGGGCGGCGCCGATCGGCTTGCCGTTGACCGTGATCACGTCGTCGCGGGTCACCAGGGTCGCGGGCGTGTCCAGGATCTTGCCGTTCACCGCCACCTTGCCCAGGCCGATCAGGCGCTCGACCTCGCGGCGCGAGGCGATGCCCGCCCGGGCCATGGCCTTGGCGATGCGCTCGCTGCGCTTGGGCGCCTCGTCGGCGGCGGGCTTGCCGCCCGGCTTGGAGCCGAACTTGCCCGCGGGCTTGTCGCCGCCCGGCCCGTCCTTGCGGGGGCCCTTGGCGAAGGGTTTGCCCTTGGCGGGGCCGCGCGCGTCCTCCGCGCCTTCGACGCGTTTGACGTAGGGTTTGCGGGGGCCGTCGCGGCTGTCGTCTTGACGCGGGCGCGGCTTCTTGTCGTTGTCTCGGGGATGGAAGGCCATGATGAGCGGTTCATGCACATGGCCTTGGCCTGTGCGCAAGCGGCGGCGGACGCCGGCGAGACCCCGGTGGGCTGCGTCATCGTCGACGAATCCACCGGCGAAGTGGTCGCGGAAGGCCGAAACGGCCCCATCGGCGCCCACGATCCGACCGCCCACGCCGAGATCGTGGCGATGCGCGCGGCGGCTCAAAAGCTTGGCAACTACCGGCTCACCGGCCTGACCCTCTATGTGACGCTGGAGCCCTGCGCCATGTGCGCCGGGGCCATCAGCCACGCCCGCATCGGCCGCGTGGTCTGGGGGGCGGACGATCCCAAGGGCGGCGCCGTGGCCCACGGCCCGCGCTTCTTCGACCAGCCCACCTGCCACTGGCGGCCCGCCGTCCAGGGCGGCCTTCTGGCGGCCGAGGGCGGCGACCTGCTGCGGTCCTTCTTCCGCGCCCGGCGCAAAGGAACGGCGTCCGACACGGCGCGTTGATCCGCCGACCCTGTAACGGCAAGGCTTGCTCCGCATGAAGATCCTGATCGCCCCGGCTCTCGTCGTCCTGATGGCGGCGGCGGCCTGCGGACCGAAGCCCTCCGAGGCTCCGAGCGACGGCGATTCGGTGCGCGAGCGGGCGCAGGAGGCCCAGACCGCGCGCCGCCGCACCGGGGCCGAGGTCCAGGACCGCGCCCTGAACCGCGTCATCCGCACCGTCTACCTGTGCGCCAACAGCGAACGCCTGTCGGTCGATTTCGACAATCCGCGCCAGATGGCCACCGTGCGCAACTCCGGCGGCGAGGCGGTCGACCTGTTCCAGGAACGCTCGGCGGACGGCATCTGGTACCGCGCCTCCGGCTATGAACTGCGCGGCAAGGGCATCCTGGCCACCTGGACCGCCGACGGCCAGCCGCCCACCGACTGCCGCGCGGTGGACTAGCCGAAGGCCGCCAGCCGCGCGTCCAGCTTCGCCCGCACCTCGGGCCAGTCCTCATCCAGGATCGCGAACTGGGCCGTGTCGCGGATGCGGCCGGTGAAGGTGATCTTGTGCTTGCGCAACACCCCTTCGTCCCGAGCGCCCAGCTTGCGGATCGCCGCGCCGCTTGCGGGGTTGAGGGCGTCGGTGATGATCTCGACCCGCACCGCGCCCGCGTCGAAGGCGTGGCCCAGCAGCAGGCGCTTGCAGGCCGGATTGACCGCCCCGCCCCGCGCCTCGGGCCGGTAGAAGGTCGAGCCCAGCTCACACCGACGATAGTCGGGCTTGATCTCGTACAGGCTGGTCGTGCCGACCAGGGCGCCGTCCGCCTTGCGCCGCACGGCCCAGGCGATCCGGCTCCCCGCCGCCATGGCGGACAGGGCCGACGCCCACCAGTCCTCGAAATGCGGCCCATAGGCGGCGCTGACCATGATGTCCCAGGCGGCCGGATCGCAGTCTAGCGCCGCCCGGACCTCGTCCTTCAGAGCCTCCGTGAACGGCTCCAGCCGCACGAAGCGGTCCTGCAGGACCTCGGTCCGCAGGATCATCCGGCTCACGCCGCGCCCTCGGCCTTCAGGAAGGCGGCCAGGGCCGCGCGGTCGACGTTCTTGTCCACGAAGCTGTCGCCGATGGCGCGGGCCAGGATCAGGGTCAGGCGTCCGCCCTCGGCCTTCTTGTCGCCCGCCATCCGCTGGATCAGGGCCTCCGCCTTGAAGGCTCCGGCCTCGGCCAGCCGCACGGGCAGGCCTGCCGCCGCCGTCACCGCCTCGACCCGGTCGGCGTCCGTCTGGGCGCAGGCCCCGGTCGCGACCGAGAAGCGGAAGGCCATGGCGCAGCCCAGCGCCACCGCCTCGCCGTGGGTCAGCAGATGCTCGTCGAAGCCCAGCTCGGCCTCGATCGCGTGGCCGAAGGTGTGGCCCAGGTTCAGCAGGGCGCGCCTGCCCGCCTCCTTCTCGTCCTCGCCGACCACGGCGCTCTTGATCTCGACCGAGCGGACGACGGCCCGCTCCAGCGCCGCCGCATCGCCCTTGGCTCCCGCCGCGCCGTCACTGGCCAGCCAGTCGAAGAAGGCCGCGTCGCAGATCAGGCCGTGCTTCAGCACCTCGGCCCAGCCCGAGCGCAGCTGCCGTTCCGGCAGGGTGGACAGCACGTCGATGTCGGCCAGCACCAGCCGCGGCTGGTGGAAGGCGCCGATCAGGTTCTTGCCGCGCGGGGTGTCGATGGCCGTCTTGCCGCCGACCGAGCTGTCGACCTGCGCCAGCAGGGTCGTCGGGACCTGCACGAAGTCGACGCCGCGCATGTAGAGGGCCGCCGCCAGGCCGGCCAGGTCGCCGACCACGCCACCGCCCAGCGCCACCACCACGTCGCTGCGGTCCAGGCCGAAGGCCAGCATCCGGTCCAGCACCCGCTCCAGCTCGGCGAAGGATTTGGAGCCCTCCCCCGCCGGAACGGCCAGCAGCCGGGCGCGGACGCCCGCGTCCTCCAGCGCCTTCAGGACGGCCGGGCCATGGATGGTCGCCACCGTCTCGTCGGTCACCACCACGGTGCGGCCCTTGGCCAGCGGGGCCACCCGCGCGCCGAGCTCGCCCAGCAGGCCGCGCCCCACGACGACGTCATAGGGGCGGAAGTCCCCGCCCGAGACCGGAACCGTCGTCGTCACGTCTTCGCCTCCACCGCCCCATGGGCCTTGAGCGCCTGCACGATGGCCTCGACCGCCTGCGCATGCGCGCCGCCGGCCACGTCGACCGTCACATCGGCCTCGCCGTAGACTGGATAGCGCGCCTCGGCCAGCGTCCGCAGGGTCTCCAGCGGGTCCTTGCCGCGCAGCAGCGGCCGGGTGTCCCGCCGCGCCACCCGCTGGGCGATGGTCTCCAGGTCGGCCCGCATCCACACCGTCATGGCGTTGGTCTTCATCAGGGCGCGGGTCTCGGCGTTCAGCATCGCCCCGCCGCCGGTGGCCAGCACCAGCCGGGGGCCTTCCAGCAGGCGGCGCATGACCCGCGCCTCTCCGGCCCGGAAGTCGCCCTCGCCCAGGCTGGCGAAGATGTCGGACACGGTCATCCCCGCCGCGGCCTCGATCTCGATGTCGCCGTCCGCGAACGGCAGCCCCAGCCGCCGCGCCAGCCGCCGGCCGACCGTCGATTTCCCCACCCCCATCAGCCCGACCAGCGCTATGGTGCGCTGATGCAGCGGAATCGCTTCGGAATCGGTCATCGCCGGCCTCGCATGTGCGGGCGGCGGGCGAACGGCGGGGAGGAAGGGCGCAGGCACGTCATGGTTCCCGTCACCTCTACACGAAGCGACGCTCCGGCGAAGGGGGCGTGGTGAGCAGCCCCCAGATCGAAGCCTTCCTGGAGATGATGGCGGTCGAGCGCGACGCCTCGCCCCACACCCTGTCCGCCTACGGCCGCGACCTGGCCGACGCCGAGGGCGGGGTCGACGGCGGGCTGATGGCTGCGGACGAGACGGCGGTCGAGGCCTGGTACGCCGGTCTGGCGGCGCGGGGCCTGTCCCCGGCCACCCAGTCGCGCCGCCGCGCCTCGTTACGCCAGTTCTACCGCTTCGCCCTGGGCGAGGGCTGGCGGGCGGACGATCCCTCGCGCCGTCTGGACGCCCCGAAACAGGGCCGGTCCCTGCCCCACACCCTGAGCCGGGAGGAGATCGAGCGCCTGCTGGCCGCCTCCGCCGCCCGCGACGGGGCCGCCGGGATCCGGCTGGTGGCGCTGGTCGAGCTCGCCTACGCCTCGGGCCTGCGGGTGTCGGAGCTGCTGGCCCTGAAGGTCGAGGCCGTGCGCCGCGATCCCGCCTGGCTGATCGTGCGCGGCAAGGGCGGCAAGGAACGGCTGGCCCCGCTCAACGCGTCGGCCCGCGAGGCGGTGAAGGCCTGGCTGACCGTCCGCGACGCCGCCCGCAAGCCACAGACGCCCGACAGCCCGTGGCTCTTCCCGTCTCCCATTGGAAAGAACGCCCTGACGCCGCGCCGCTTCGCCCAGTTGCTGGATCAGGCGGCGATCGACGCCGGAATCGATCCGGCCCGGGTCAGCCCCCACGTCCTGCGCCACGCCTTCGCCACCCACCTGCTGGAAGGCGGCGCCGACCTGCGCATCGTCCAGACCCTGCTGGGCCACGCCGACATCGCCACCACCCAGATCTACACCCACGTCGCGACCGACCGGCTCAGCCAGATGGTGCGGTCAAAACACCCGCTGGCGAGGGATGACTGAACCGCCGCTTGCTCACCGGCGTTGACCTGACTAGGTTCCGCCGCCTTCCGATGCGCCGCATGGCGCGCCAGTTCCGGACGCCTTGATGGCCACGCACTACCTCGAGTTCGAAAAGCCGATCGCCGACCTGGAGGCGAAGATCGAGGAGCTGTCGCTGCTCGCCTCGACCGCCGGCTCGTTCGATTCCGAGATCGACGGCCTGAAGAAGAAGGCCGACCAGCTGCGCAAGAAGATCTACGGCGGGCTCGATCCGTGGATGAAGACCCAGGTCGCGCGCCACCCGCAGCGGCCCCACTTCGTCGACTACGTCGAGGGCCTGCTGACCGACTTCGTCGAGCTGAAGGGCGACCGGCAGTTCGGCGACGACCAGGCCATCCTGGGCGGCCTGGCCCGCCTGCGCGGTCGTCCGGTCGTGGTCATGGGCCACGAGAAGGGTCACGACACCCAGACCCGCATCACCCATAATTTCGGCATGGCCCGGCCCGAGGGCTACCGCAAGGCGGTCCGCCTGATGGACCTGGCCGAGCAGTACGGCCTGCCGGTGCTGACCTTCGTCGACACCGCCGGCGCCTATCCGGGCCTCGGCGCCGAGGAGCGCGGCCAGGCCGAGGCCATCGCCCGCTCCACCGAGCGCGGCCTGACCCTGGGCGTCCCCTCCATCGCCACCATCACCGGTGAAGGCGGTTCGGGCGGCGCCATCGCCATCGCCGCGGCCAGCCGCGTGCTGATGCTGGAGCACTCGATCTATTCGGTCATCTCGCCGGAAGGCGCCGCCGGCATCCTGTGGCGCGACGGGACCCGGGCCAAGGACGCGGCCATGGCCATGAAGATCACCGCCCCGGACCTGATGGAGCTGAAGATCGTGGACCGGGTGATCGGCGAACCGGTCGGCGGCGCCCATTCGGACCGCGACGCCGCCATCCAGGCGGTCGGCGATGTGCTGATCGAGGAACTGGACGCCATGGCGGGCCTGTCGCCCGACCAGCTGCGCAAGGCCCGGGCGGACCGCTTCTATGCGATCGGTCGCCTCAGCTAGGCTTGGCCGTTAACCTTCTGAACACCGCCTGCTGCGAAGCATTCTCACGCTTCGCGGGATTGAGTCGCACCCGCCATTGTGGAGTACGGCATGAGTGCGCTGGAGGGGTTGCGCGAAAGCGCGGTGATCAATCTGACCGGCGCCGTGACCATGATCGTCGACGATTCGCCGTTCGGTCTGGACATCACAGCCAGCGCCCTGCTCGGCTTCGGCATCAAGACCCGCTACGCCTGCCACAGCGCCGCCGAAGCCATTGAGATCCTGAAGGACCATCCGGTCGACCTGCTGGTCGTCGATACCGAGATGCCGGACATGGACGGCTATGAGCTGGTCCGCTGGCTGCGCCGCTCGGGACTGGATCCCAACGCCTTCGCCCCGGTGATCATGACGGCCACCCACGTGCGCCGCTCGCGCGTGACCGAGGCGCGGGACTGCGGCGCCAACTTCGTCATAACCAAGCCGTTCAGCGCCGCCGGCCTGCTGGAACGGATCGTCTTCGTCGCCCGCGACACCCGGCCCTTTCTCGAGGTCGGCGACTATTTCGGCCCCGACCGCCGCTTCCGGGAAGGCAATCCGCCGGGCGAGGAGCGTCGGGCCGACGTTCTGCGCAAACTGAGGCACGCCGCCGACAAGGCTGCCGCCGCCCTCACGGAGCAGGGCGAATGACCGTCATCACCCACAACCGGCGCCGATCGCGTCTCTCCAAGATCATCGACGAGGCCGGCGGCTTCAGCGTCGGCACGGCCCTGGCCAACGCCAAGGCCAATCTGGAGGCCCTGCAGCCGCGCTGCGCGGCCGAGGTGGCCGACAGGGTCGCCGAACTGGCCGCGATCGTCCCGCCGCAGACGCCGGAGCAGGCGACGGCCGCGCTGGGCGTCGCCTACCGGACGGCCAACGGCGTCATCGACAGCGTCGGCCCGTTCGGCATGGACGATATCCGCGCCGTCGCCCTGGGCCTGTGCGACCTGATCGACGCGGTGACGCCCGAGCGCCCCTTCGACTGGCGCGTCCTGCCCGTCTACGCCCAGTCGCTGCAGCTGCTGCTGGCCCTGCCCGACGACGCCGACGCCCGCCGCATGGTGCGTGAAAGCCTGGACAAGATGGTCGACCGGAAGCTGGGTCAGCCCGGCTAGACCGGAACCCCGGTCCGCGCCCCGCGCGTCTGCTTGCGCCACAGGGCCGCATACTCGCCGCCCTGACGCGCCACCAGCTGGTGGTGGGCGCCGCGCTCGACTATCCGCCCGGCCTTGAGCACCAGGATCTGGTCGGCGTCGGCGATGGTCGACAGGCGGTGGGCGACCACCAGGGTCGTGCGCCCCGTCCGGGCCTTGCGCAGGGTCTTCTGGATCGCCGCCTCGGTACGGCTGTCCAGCGCGCTGGTGGCCTCGTCCAGGATCAGGATGCAGGGATCGGCCAGCAGGGCGCGGGCGATGCCGACACGCTGGCGTTCGCCGCCCGACAGCTTCAGGCCGCGCTCGCCCACGACGGTGTCCATCCCGTCGGGCAGTTGGCCGATGAAAACCGCCAGCTCCGCCGCCTCCGCCGCCGCCCAGATGGCCGCCTCGTCCGCGTCAGGGCGGGCGAAGCCGATGTTGGCGCGCAGGGTGTCGTTGAACAGGGCCACGTCCTGCGGCACCAGGGCGACGGCCGCGCGCAGGCTCTCCTGGGTCACGTCGTGCACGTCCACGCCGTCGATCAGCACCTGCCCTTCCTGCGGGTCCAGCAGGCGCAGGGCCAACTTCACGATCGTGGACTTGCCCGAGCCGGAGGGCCCGACCAGCGCCGTCGTCGTGCCCGGCTCGGCATGGAAGCTGACGTCCTCCAGCCCGCTGGCGCGGGCGTCGTGGCGGAAGCCGACGTGCTCGAAGGTCAGGGCCGCGCCGTTGACGCCGGTAGCGCGGGTCAGGGGCCGGGCGTCCGGCGCATCGGCCACCTGCGGCGTCTGGCGCGTGACCTTCAGCATCTCCTCCATGTCGATGAAGGACTGGCGGATTTCGCGATAGGCGAAGCCCAGGATGTTCAGGGGCGCATAGAGACTGATCATGATCAGCACCGCCGCGGTCACGTCGCCCGGCCCCATCCGGCCCGCCGCGGCCTCGAACCCGGCCATGACCGCCATGACGCCGAGGCCGACGTTCATGATCACCGCCTGGATGACATTCAGCAGGGCCAGCGAGCTGTTCGCCTTCAGCGCCGCCCGGGTGTAATCGCCCAGCGCGGCGTCATAGCTGCGCGCCGCCCGCGCCTCGGCCCCGAAGGACTTGACCGTCTCATAGTTCAGCAGGGCGTCGACCGAGACGCCCGCCGCCTGGGTGTCGGCGGCGTTCATGATCCGGCGGTGCTCGATCCGCCAGTTGGACAGGGCGAAGGTCGAGACGGCGTAGATGGCCACCACGGCCACCGCCACGGCCCCGAAGCGCCAGTCGTACTTGCCCGCCAGCACCCCCGCCGCCAGCACCAGCTCCACGCCGGTCGGAACCAGGTTGAAGGCGAGGATGCGCAGCAGGAAGTCCACGGCCCGGGAGCCGCGGTCCATGGTCCGCGACAGCGAGCCGGACCGCTTGGTCTGGTGGAAGTCCAATGACAGGCTCAGCGCATGGGCGAAGGTCTCGGTCGCCGCCGTGCGCTGCGCCGCCGAGCGGACCGGCGCGAAGACCACGTCCGAGGCGTTGGGCGCGATGGCCGACAGCAGGCGGACCACGGCCCAGCCCAGCGCGAAGGCCGCGAAGCCCAGGCCGATGGCGACCTCGGCCCCCTGCCCGGCCGCCAGATGGTTGACCGCCGCGCCCAGCACCAGCGGCGCCAGCACGCCCAACCCCTTGCCGGCCAGGGTCATGCCGATGGCCGCGACCAGGCGCAGTTTCAGCTGCGGGGCATTGGAGCGGCCGACCAGACGCAGCAGGTCGCCCAGCGCCTGCAGGGTCGGCGGGCCGTCGACCGGCGCGGTCACGCCGGCCTGGGCCGCCTTCGCTTCAGGACCTTGCCGTCGCCCGGCCCCGCGTTCGCCTCTCATCGCCATGCCCGGCATATGGCCCTGTTGGCCGCCGGGCGGAAGGGCGAACGGACGGTCAGCCGCCGCGGCCGCCGTGCTTGGCGTACTCCAGCCGCGCGATGGTGCGGTTGTGGACCTCGTCCGGACCGTCGGCCAGACGCAGGGTGCGGACCCCGGCGTACAGCTCGGCCAGCGGGGTGTCCCCCGACACGCCGGCGCCGCCGAAGGCCTGGATGGCGTCGTCGATGATCTGCAGGGCCATGCGCGGCGCGGCGACCTTGATCTGGGCGATCTCGGACTTGGCGTTCTTGGCGCCGGCCTGGTCGATCATCCACGCGGCCTTCAGCACCGACAGGCGGCACATCTCGATGTTGATGCGGGCGTCGGCGACGCGCTGTTCCCACACCGAGTGCTCGGCGATCTTCTTCTTGAAGGCCGTGCGGCTCAGCAGGCGTTCCACCATCAGGTCCAGCGCATGCTCGGCCGCGCCGATGGTGCGCATGCAGTGGTGGATGCGGCCCGGCCCGAGGCGCCCTTGCGCGATTTCGAAGCCCCGGCCCTCGCCGGCGATCAGGTTCTCGACAGGAACGCGGACGTTGTCGAGCACGACTTCGGCGTGGCCGATCGGGCGCTCGTCATAGCCGAACACCGACAGCATGCGCTCGACGCGGAAGCCGGGCGTGTCGGTCGGCACCAGGATCTGCGACTGCTGCTGGTGAGTGGCCGCGCCCGTGTCCGTCTTGCCCATCACGATGGTGATGGCGACGTTCGGGTGGCCCATGTTGGTCGACCACCATTTACGGCCGTTGATGACGTAGTGGTCGCCGTCGCGGACGATGCTGGTCTCGATATTGGTCGCGTCGGACGAGGCCACCGCCGGTTCGGTCATCAGGAAGGCCGAGCGGATGTCGCCGGCCATCAGCGGCTTGAGCCACCTCGCCTGCTGCTCGGGGTTCCCGTACATGTGCAACACTTCCATGTTGCCGGTGTCCGGGGCGTTGCAGTTGAACACCTCGGCCGTCCACAGGTGGCGCCCCATGATCTCGGCCAGCGGGGCGTACTCGAGGTTGGTCAGGCCGGCGCCGTGGTCGCCCGGCAGGAACATGTTCCAGAGGCCGGCGTCCTTCGCCTGGGCCTTCATCTCTTCCATGGTCCTGGGCTGGACGGTGTGGTCGGCCCGGACCTCGGCCCAGTAGTCCGCCGAGCGGGGCAGGACCTTCTCGTCCATGAAGCGCTGCACGCGTTCCTGCCAGTGCAGGCCCTTGTCGCTGTGACGGAAATCCATGGTCGTCCTCCGGTACAAGAACGGCGCGGCCCTCTTCAGGGACCGCGCCGCAAAAAATCAGATCGTGATCTTCAAGCTCAGCGCTTCAGCAGCGCCGGCAGCTTCTGGGCGATCATCATGTCGCCGGCGATCTTCAGCTTGCCCTGCATGAAGGCCATCATGCCGTCCAGCTTGCCTTCCGACAGGGCGATGAAGTCGTCCCAGCTCATCGACACGGTGGCGTCGGCGGGCTTGTCGTCGTTGGTGACGGTGTTCGGCGACGAAGCGCCGTCGATGAAGATCTTGCCGGCGTCGCCGAGGTCGATCTTCACGGTCTTGCCCAGACCTGAATTATCGCCGACGGCGCCGCGGATGTGTTCGGTGACTTGAGCCAGATCGACCATGAGCGTCTCTCCCTAGGGACGGTTGAGCTTCCGACCTAGACCTCCCGGCAGCGGCTGCCAAGATCACGCCGGGTCAAGTTCACGCCATCGCTTGCAAAGATGTCAGTAGAAGGCGTTGTCTCGGTCCAGTCCGGGCGTGGTTGCGGGCCCGTCCGCCCTGCCCCGCGCGGCCTGTTCGGCCTGGATGCGATCCAGCCGCTCCTGCCGCGCGCGGCGCTCCGCCGCATAGTCGGGACCGGGCGTGTCGAAGCCGAACTGGCCGCCCTGCGCCTGCGGCTGGGCCTGGGTCGGCTGCACCACGGCCTCGCCGCTCGCCCACCCGGTCGGCTCCGGCGTGCGCAGGGGCGGCAGGGGTTCGACCCAGGCGGTCTGGTGGCCGGGGTCGTAGACATCCTCGCCCGCGGCCTGCGGCTGGATGGCGACGTGGGTGTAGCCGTCGACCAGGTCGCCGACCTCCATGGTTCCGCCGGGCTGGACCTCGCGTTCGACCGGCGCGACGACCTCGACCGCCATGCGGCCGCCGCCGATCGGCGCGGCGCCCGGCAAGGGCATGCGCAGGGCCAGCACGCCCACAGCCGCCACGGCGACGGCGGCCAGCGGGACGACCGCCATCCACGGACGGAAGCCCGGACGGCGGCGCGATACGGCGGGATCGATGGACATAGGGCGGCTCCGCCAAGGAAAGGCGCGAACCGGCGTTTGGTTCGCGCCCTGCCCGTCTATCAGTTCGCGCGGGCCCGCTCACGCTCCAGCCGCCGCTCCAGCAGGACCTCGTACTTGTCGGCATAGGCCCGGCAGGCGGTCGGGTCGATGAAGGGGTTCGGCGTCGCCCCCTGCCGCAGCTGCGCCAGGCGCGTGTCGCCGTCCGACTGTCCCGGGTGGGCGGTCAGAAGGATGTCGCAGGGCATGGCGCGCAGGCTGGCGAAGGTGGAGCGGAAGCCATCGACCAAGGCCCGGTTGGCGGGATCGGTGAAGCGGTAACCGTCCGCCGAGATGGGGTTCAGGCTGGAGCCGAACACCACCGTCTTGCACGTTCCGGCCTCACAGGACCGCCAGCTCCAGCTCATGCTGCCCGGCGTATGGCCCGGCGTGGCGCGGGCCGTGATGGCCACATCGCCCAAATTCAGAATTTCCCCGTCTCGCAGGACCCGGATGCGTTCGACCGGCGGCATCGGCTCCAGAATCGCCGCCTGGGGGTCATCGGCGCCGCTGCGTCCCCGACGAAGAACGGCCGCCGCCGCAGGACTGGCGACCACGGTCGCCCCGGTGTCGCGGGCCAGGGCGGCCAGACCGCCCGCGTGATCGTAGTGCGGCTCGGTGCTGAGGATGTACTTCACATCCTCGATCCGGAAGCCGAGCCGGCGGATGTTGTCCTCTATGGCCGGAACAGCCTGCGGCAGGGCGCCGTCGACCAGCACCAGCCCCTCGGACGTCGAGATCAGGACCACCGTCAGCCCACCGAAGCCCACAAAGAAGGTATTGCCGTAGATTCGCGTCGGGATCTCCACGCCCAGCCATTGGCGGGCGTACTCCGGCGCGATCGGTTGCAGCAGGGGATCGCGGGCGGGATCGGGACGCGCCTGCGCCGCGGGCGGCCGTTGCTGGGGTTCAGCCTGGGCGCAGCCCGCGGCAAGGGCCAGAAGGCCCGCGGTCAGGGCGACGGAAATGCGTCTCATCACTCACTCCTTGATGGGGGAACCCGGCAAGGATGCGGAGCCCGCCTCCGCCGCACAAAGCATCATAACTGGACAGAAGCATGAACTGACCTCATGCCTGAGCGATGGACCGCGCCCAACTTCCCCTGAACGCCCTACGCGCCTTCGAGGCGGCCGCCCGGCACCTGAACTTCACCCGCGCCGCCATCGAGTTGTGCGTCAGCCAGGGCGCCGTCAGCCATCAGGTCGCCCAGCTGGAGCGGCGTCTGGGCGTCACCCTGTTCCGCCGCCTGCCGCGCGGCCTGGCCCTGACCGACGAGGGACAGGCGCTGGTGCCGGTGCTGGCCGACGCCTTCGACCGGGTGGGGGCGACGCTGGACCGCTACGCCGGCGGACGGTTGCAGGAGGTGCTGACCGTCGGCGTGGTCAGCGCCTTCGCCGGGGGCTGGCTGCTGCCGCGCATGGACGCCTTCGCCCGCGCCCACCCGCACATCGACCTGCGGATCATGACCAACAACAACCGGGTCGACCTGGCCGGCGAGGGCCTGGACCTGGCCGTCCGCTACGGCGACGGGGCCTGGCACGGAACCCATGCGGAGCCGATCCTGAGCGCGCCGCTGACGCCGCTGTGCGCGCCCTCGGTCGCCGCCCGCCTGAAGGGCCCCGCGTCGCTGGCCGGCGAGACCCTGCTGCGGTCGTATCGGGCCGACGAATGGACCCGCTGGTTCGAGGCGGCGCACGCGCCCTGCCCGCCCCTGCGCGGCCCGGTCTTCGACAGTTCGGTGCTGATGACGGCGGCCGCCGCCTCGGGCCTCGGCGTGGCCCTGGCCCCCGCAGCCATGTTCGCGCGCGACCTGTCCGCCGAGCGGCTGGTCCGCCCCTTCGACATCGAGGTCCACCTCGGCGGCTACTGGCTGACCCGGCTGAACTCCCGTCCCGACAGCCCCGCCATGGCGGTCTTCCGGGCGTGGATGCACGCCGAGACGGTCCCGGAGGCCGGCACGGTCAATCGGACCGCATAGGGTCGTGACGGACTTCACACAATCTTGAGGGGAACATAATCCCTCGGAGGTTGCGCAAGCAGCGGAATGCTGCGCCCTTTCCACGGAAGACTGACACTTCAGGAGAAGACAGATGCGTTTCCTTCGTAAGGCTTCGACCCGCTGCGCCGCCGCCGCGTTCGTCTTCGCCGCCTCGGCCCTGTCGACGAGCACGGCCATGGCCGCGCCCGGCGACTACTGCCTGCATGCGGACGGCACGGTGTACTGCGGCGTCGAGGAGAACATCGTCGAGGGCGATCCGGGCCTGCGCGCCTGCATTGACCGCTGGGAGCGCGCGATCCGCGACTGCCCGCCCGAATAGGTCCGGGCGACTATCCGGCAGGTCGGCTCACCACCGCGCATGAACCGGCGAGATCACCGCTCGCGCAGACAGTTCCGCAGTTCCGCCGCGGCCTGCAGGCCATTCTTCCACGACATGCGGAACACCTCCCTGCCGCCCATGGACAAGGCGAACTCCTGCTCGTCGGCCATGCCCGCGAGCGCAGCGTCCATGGCCGGCACGGCGATGACCAGTGTGCCGAGCGTGTTCATGCGGGAATCCCGGGCACGATTGTAAGCCCGGATCGTCACCGGCGGTTCGCCCGTCTGAGTCAGCCTGACCGTCACCTCGCCAAAGCGCCGCGGCTTGGGGATATCGTCGCCGGTGAACATGAGCAACGCGCCGTCCCAGCTCTTGTCGACGCCGCTCAGCGCGATCATGCCCTGGGGACCCTGGAACATGGCGGCGCAGAATTCGCCTGGTTCGGCCGGTTCCCGACTCTGGAAGAACCGCCAACTCCCCTCGAGCCAACGCTGGTACTCCGCATCTCTCTCGGCGTTCCTCTCCCGGATCGCCGCGTCAAGAGCGTTGGCCTCTTCCAGTGTCAGGCCCGGCGGCGGCCCGCCGGAGTTTCCCTCGTCGGCGTCGTATCTGCGGCTGAACTGCTCGTGTAGGCTCGCGGCGTACTGCTGCTGGGAAGCGAACGCGCCTTGGGCTTCCAGCGCGCCAAACATGTCCTGCGCATTGACGGGAGCGGCGGTGAGGCCGCCGGCGATGAGAAGCGCGCCTCCCAGATAGGGAATGAGCGCGCGGGCCAGAGCGGGGCGGCGGATGCGTTCAGACATGGGACGTCTCTCCGTTTCGGTGCTGATCGTCGCCGACCGCCCCGGTCAGACATGAGGAAGCCAGAACACCATGACCGCCATGCCGATGCCGCCGGCCATCAGCAGGGTGAAGGCCGCGATGGTCCCGGCCATCGCCCACTTCGGCACGACCGACCGTTGGCGCCGACTGGCGAAGTAGAGCTCGAGGATGATCAGGGGAACGAGGTAGCAGGCGAATTTGAGGAAGGTGCCGACAGGCCCTTCAAGTCGACCTCCGAGCCCCTCGGTTCCCATCGTCAGGATCCACATCATGACGCCGACCCGAAGAAACCAGACGCCGCTCATGGCGAGGAACAGCCGCAACGCCCAGCGCCGGTGAATGTCGATCCGGCGCGCCATGCCGTTCTTCAACGTCATCCAGGCGAAAACCATGATCAGAAGGGCGTTCAGCGTCAGGGGCGACGATCCCAGGAGGGTATCGTCCGCGTCGCGATACCCCCAGATCAGGTAGAGACCGCCCAGGCTGATGACGAACGCCAGACTCACATAGACCCGCCCGGTCCAGCGATGGAGCCCCGGCAGGCGCGCCCGAAGGGCGGGGATCAGTTGCAGCGGACCGGCGGCGGTGACGACGAACGCCAGCGCGACATGGGCCGCCATGGCGAGAAAGCCGACCCCATCACCGGCGACCACGCGGCCCGGGACGACCTCGTTCCAGGCCTGGACATCCCCTCGAAGCGACGTGCCGCCATAGAACAGGGCGATGTAGATCGCGAAGAACGCCTGCCCCGCCGCCGCGACGACGAACCAGAAGATCGTGGAGGCCGTCAGCGCCTTGTCGGCAAGCGGTGCGCGATGCCGTCCCCGCTCAGACCGGGTCGCGGCGGAAAGGCCTTCGCCCGCGGTCTGATCTCGGTTGTCGATCATGTTCATACTCAGTCTGATGTTGCTCGGCGGCGCCCGATCTGCCGCCGCGCGCAAGGCGACCCGGCGGCGGCCCCGGTCGCGGCGGGCGGAGTTGAGCTCTAGCGTGTCACGACGCCGACGAAACCGCCCCGAAACGGAATACAGCCATTCACAAATGAATGGGTTCACGCTTCCCAGGCCAGACCGCCGCCAGCAACGCCACCGCCAGCGCCGACATGATCAGCACGGGCAAGCTCAATCCGAGCGGCTGAAGGTCGTCACCCCCCGGGCGTGTGATGGCGCCGCCGTACAAGCCTCCGAAGGCACAGGCGAGGATCAGAGACCCCACGACAATAAGGACGAGCCCCGCCGCCAGGCGCTCGCGTCCGCGCGCCAGGGCCAGCCATAGGGCCGTCGCCGCCAGGCCCGCGTTCGTCAGCAGTTGCCAGGCCTCATGGAACCGGGCGTGGGCGGGCCAGTCGGGACTGAAGAGGTGGGTGTCGTTCACCTCCAGCACGGGGATCAGCACGACCAGAACAATCGCCGACAGCGTCACAGCCCCGGAGCGCCAACTCCGCCTGCGCCGTGCGGCGGCCCCGTGCGTCGGGTGAGACATGCGCGCGAAGATCGACATGGTTGCGGCTCCCTGCCCTGACGATGCCCTCGTCCCGCTTGCTTTCACCAGCGCCGTGCGTGAATTGGACCTATGCAAGAACGTATCGATTGGCGATCCCTGCGCTTTGACTGGAACTACGCGCGGGCGTTCCTCGCGACGGCCGAGCTCGGCTCGCTTTCGCGCGCCGCCGTCGCCCTGGAACTCAGTCAGCCCACCCTGAGCCGACAGGTCGAGGCCCTGCAACAGACCCTCGGCGTCGTGCTGTTCGAGCGCGCCGGCCGGGGCCTTGTCCTGACCCACGCCGGCCTCGAGCTGCTGGATCATGTCCGGGGCATGGGCGAGGCCGCCGCGCGCACGAGCCTGGCGGCCGACGGTCGCACACAAACCCTCCAGGGTTCGGTGGCGGTCGCGGCCAGCGATGTCTACGCCACCACCCTGTTACCCGATGTCGTGGCCGACATTACGAAGCGGCATCCCGGCCTGACGATCGAGATCGTGGTCGCCAATGATCGAACGGACCTGAGGCGTCGCGAAGCCGACATCGCCGTACGCAGCTATCCTACGGAGCATCCGGATTTGATCGTGAAGCGGCTCGGGTCGGATGAGGGGGGTTTCTTCGCCTCGGCCGACTGGCTTTCCCGCCACCCCACGCCCGTCACGCCGGCGGATATGGAGGGCGTCGATATGATCGGCTACCCGGGCCAGAACTGGCTTCTGAAGGGCCTGCGCGACCTCGGCTTTCCGGTCTCGGAGCAGAACATGCGGATCGTCTCTGATTCCCATCTGGCTCAGTGGGCCATGGTCAGGGCCGGAGCAGGCGTCGGGATCATGACCCTTCGTGTCGGCGAATCCGATCCCACGGTGCAACGCCTGCTGCCGGACCTTCCCCCGCTCACCTTCCCTGTCTGGCTCGTCACCCACCGCGATCTTCGCACGAGTTTGAAAGTGCGCACCGTGTTCGATCAGCTTGCCGTCAGACTGGCCATGGCTCTCCAATCACAAGCGCCCGGCCGCCTCGGCTAGGGGGCGGCGCCATGCGCAGCAATTCAATGATGGCGGGAAGGTTCTGGCGGAGACGGAGGGATTCGAACCCTCGGTACCCCTTACAGGGTACGACGATTTAGCAAACCGTTGCCTTCAGCCACTCGGCCACGTCTCCGGCAGGCGGCGTGCTTAGCCGAGCATTTCGGACGGCGCAACGGGTCAGACGCACGCGAGCGTTAACGGGACAGTCAGTCGGGTTGTGCATGATGCGCGAGAACTCTTCGTCCGAGCATGATGACCGACGCCGCGAGCCGCCTCTCCAGCCCTGACGCCCCGTCGCCGCGCGCGCGGGCCGCACGGCCGTCGGCGACGCGGGCGACGGCGCCGACTCCGGTCGAGGACGCCGGCGCCGCCCGGCGCGGTCCGTTCCGGCCAGAGGTCTGGCTGAACGCGCGCCAGCGGCACGCTTCGCGCCTGGCCGCCCACTATTTCCGCGCCTTCGACGTGCTGGCCGTGGTCGGCATCACCCTGCTGTGCGCCTGGGCCGCCTCGCCCGGCGTGCTGGTGCATGCCGAGGTCTCGCGCATCGCCCCGTTCGCCCTGGGCGCCGGGACCATCCTGGCCCTGCTGCGCTCGCTGGGCCGCTACCGGTTCTCACGGGGCCAGAAGACCGCGACCCACCTGCTGTCGGTCGCCGCGGTCTGCGCGGTCGGCGCCGCCGCCGCCTTCGCCTCGGGCGCCCTGCTGCGTCCGGGCGCCGGCGCCCAATGGACCGCCTGGACCGTCTGGGCCGGGCTGACCTTCGCGGTCCTGATCGCGCTGCACATGGTGTGGAGCGGGCTGGTCTCGCGCTGGCGCGCCACGGGCGCCCTGACCCCGAACATCGTGCTGGTCGGCGCCACCCGTCACGCCGAGGACCTGATCCGCGAGGCGCTGAAGCGCCGCGACCTGAACGTGCTGGGCATCTTCGACGACCGGCTGGCGCGCAGCCCCCGGGCCATCGAGGGCGTGCCGGTGCTGGGCGCGGCCGACGACCTGTTGACCCACAAGATGACGCCCTATGTCGATCGCGTGGTGCTGGCCATCGATCCCAAGGCCGAGGCGCGGGTGCGCGAGCTGACCGCCCGGCTGGGCGCCCTGCCCAACGAGGTCACCCTGCTGGTCGAGCCGAACGGCGCGCAGGAGACGACCTCGGCGCTGGACCGCCTCGCCGCGGCGCCCCTGGCCGATATCCAGGGCTCGGTCGACGCCGACCGCCGCGCCTTCAACAAGCGCCTGCAGGACCTGATCGTCGGCCTGATCGCCTTCATCCCCCTGGCCCCGATCATGGCCCTGATCGCGGTGGCCGTCCGTCTGGACAGCCCCGGCCCGATCCTGTTCCGCCAGCGCCGCCACGGCTTCAACCAGGAAGAGATCGTGGTGTGGAAATTCCGCTCCATGCGGCAGGAGACGGCGGACGCCACCGCCAGCCGTCAGGTCACCCATGACGACGACCGGGTCACCAAGGTCGGGAAATTCATCCGCAAGACCAGCCTGGATGAACTGCCGCAGCTGGTGAACGTGATCACCGGCGAGATGTCGCTGGTCGGGCCGCGGCCCCACGCCATCGGCATGAAGACCGGCCACGTCGAGTCGGCCCGCCTCGTCGCCGAATACGCCCACCGCCACCGCATCAAGCCCGGCATGACCGGATGGGCCGCCGTCAACGGCTCGCGCGGTCCGCTGCACACCGCCCAGGACGTGCGCCGCCGGGTGCAGCTCGATATCGACTATGTCGAGCGCCAGAGCCTGTGGATGGATCTGTGGATCATGGCCGTCACCATTCCCGTCCTGCTGGGCGACCGTTCGGCGATCCGGTGAGCCGCTAGATGTTCTGGAAAGGCGTCTGGGGCTACCTGCCGGCCAATATCGTGCAGGGCGTGGTCGGCTTCCTGACCATCGTCCTCTTCACCCGTCTGCTCAGCCCCGAGGACTTCGGGCGCTACGCCCTGGCCTTCTCGGTCATGACGCTGGCCCATGTGGCCGTGTTCAGCTGGCTGGAAGCCTCGATGGCGCGGTTCTGGGCCGCCGAGAGCGGGGCCTCGCTGCAGGGCCATTTCGCCAGCCTGTACCGCACCGCCTTCGGGCTCAGCGTCGTGTTCCTGGTGGTCATCGGCGTGGGCCTGTGGCTGTGGCCGACGGACCTGCTGTTCAAGACCGCCCTGGCCGTCGGCCTGGCCGGCGCCCCCGCCCGCTGCCTGATGAAGCTGGGCCAGGAGCGGTTCCGCGCCGCCGGAGAGGTGCGCAAGGCCGCCGGCTTCGACATGGCGGTGTCCATCGGCGGGCTGGTCATCGGCGTCGGCTTCGCCCTGGCGGGCGCGGGCGGCGCGGCGCCCCTGCTGGGCCTCGGCCTGGCCCCGCTGGCGGCCCTGCCCTTCGTCCTGCCGGGTGAATTGAAGGAAGCGCGCGGCGGCCGGTTCGAGCCCGAGCGGATGCGGAACTATGCGCTGTACGGCTACCCCATCGCCATGTCGCTGGCGCTGACGGTGGTGCTGTCCTCGACCGACCGCTTCCTGCTGGCCGCCTTCATGGACGAGGCGGCGGTGGGCGCCTATCACGCCGGCTATTCGATCGCGAACCGCACCCTCGACGTCCTGTTCCTGTGGCTCGGTTCGGCGGGCCAGCCGGCGCTGGTCATGGCGCTGGAGCGCGGCGGGGCGGACCGGCTGAAGATCGCCGCCCGCGAACAGCTGTCCACCTTCCTGCTGGTCGGCCTGCCCGCCGCCGCCGGGGTGGCCCTGGTCGCCCGTCCGCTGGCCGAGGTGCTGATCGGCCAGGACCTGCGCGCAGCCGCGGCCTCGATCACCCCGTGGATCGCCCTGTCGGCCCTGCTGTACGGCCTGACGGCCTACTATTTCGGCCAGGCCTTCACCCTGGGCCGCAAGACCAAGCACCTGCTGATGGCCATGGCCATTCCGGCGGGGGCCAATGTCCTCCTCAACCTGATCCTCGTGCCCCGCTTCGGCGTCATGGGCGCGGCCTGGGCCACCGCCGCCAGCTTCGGCCTGGGCCTGCTGGCCACCATGGCCCTCGGCCGCCGGGTCCTGCCGCTGCCGGTGCCGTGGGAGGCGCTGGTCCGCTGCGGCGTCGCCGCCGCCGTCATGGCCGCCGCCGTCTCGGTCCTGCCCCCCATCGGCGGCGTGTTCGAGCTGGCGCTGGACGCCACGGTCGGCGCGGTCGTCTACGCCGCCGTCGCCCTGACCATCAACGCCGCCGGGGTCCGCGATGTGGCCCTGCGCCTGATCGCGCGCCGCCACGCCGGAAAGGTCGCCGCATGACGTCTCCCGCTCCCAAGGCCTCCGCCTCCAAGGCGAAGATCACCGACAACGCCGCGCGCAAGGCGGCCCGTCCGGCGGTCTCGGTGCTGATCCCCTTCCTGCGCGACGATCCGGCTGAGCTGCTGCAACTGCTCGACGAGGAGGCCGCCTCGGTCGACGGGGCCGTCGAAATCGTCGTGCTGGACGACGGCACCGCCGACGCCGATCTGACCGCCCGGCTGGTGGCGCAGGTGAAGGCCATGGCCCTGCCGGCGCGGCTGATCACCCTGCCCGCCAACGAGGGCCGCGCCATTGGGCGCAACCGGCTGGCTTCGGCGGCGCGCGGCGGCAGCCTGCTGTTCCTCGACAGCGACATGCGGCCCGACCATCGCCGCTTCCTGCGCGACTGGGCCGATCTGGTCTCGCGCGAGGATCCGGCCGTCGCCTTCGGCGGCTTCTCCCTGCTGCAGGCCCCGACCGACGCGAAATTCCAGGTCCACCGGGCCATGGCCGCCAAGTCCGAATGCGTGCCCTACACCGAGCGGGCGAAGCAGCCTGAGAAATACGTCTACACCTCCAACCTGCTGGTCCGCCGCGACGTGTTCGAGGCCGAGGCCTTCGACCCGGGCTTCACCGGCTGGGGCTGGGAGGATGTGGAGTGGGCCATGCGCGTGTCGCGCCGCTTCCGCGTCGTTCACCTGGACAACCCGGCCACCCATATGGGCCTGGACACCGTCCAGGCGCTGGCGGGCAAGTATGAGCAGTCGGCCCCGAACTTCGCCCGCATGGCCGCCCGCCATCCCGAGATCGTCGCCGCCTATCCCAGCTACAAGGCCGCGAAACTGCTGAAGACCCTGCCCGTCCTGCCCCGCCTGCGCGCCCTGATGCGTCGGGTCGCCGGGATGGAGCGCCTGCCGGTCGCCGCCCGCGCCTTCTCCCTGCGCCTGTACCGCGCGGCCCTGTACGCGGACGCGGTGTGATGGGCGACGTCGCCGTCATCGTCCCGACCCTGCGCCGGCCCGAAAGCCTGGAGCGCGCCCTGCGGTCCCTGTTCGCCCAGACCGGCGTCGAACAGAAGATCTCGGCCATCGTGGTGGTCGACAACGATCCGACCGCCTCCGCCGCGCCCCTGATCGAGGCCCTGAAGCCGCAGAGCCCCTGGGCGCTGGTCTATGTGTCCGAGCCGACGCCCGGCGTCGCCCGCGCCCGCAACGCCGGGCTGGCCGCCACCGACGCCCCCCTGATCGCCTTCCTCGACGACGACGAGGCCGCCTCGCCCGGCTGGCTGGCCGCCCTGCTGGCCGCGCAGGTTCAGACCGGCGCCGACGCCGTCTTCGGCCCCATCACCGGCCGCGCGCCCGAGGCCCAAGAGTGGTTGAAGCCGTATCTGGAGCGCTTCTTCGGGCGTGAAGGACCGGCGACGACCGGCCTGGTCGATCACCCGTGGGGCTGCGGCAACTCCCTGCTGGTGCGGACCACGGCCCTGCCCGGCGATGCGCCGTTCAGCGCCTCGGCGGACCATACGGGCGGCGAGGACGACGTGCTGTTCGCGGCGCTGGCGGCCCGGGGCGGCCGGTTCGGCTGGGCCGCCGACGCCTGGGTCGAGGAGTTCGCCCCGGCTCACCGCGCCACCCTGACCTACGCCCTGACCCGCGCCTTCGCCTATGGCCAGGGACCCAGCCAGACCGCCGCCGCCGCGCGCGACTGGCCCGGCGTCCTGCGCTGGATGGTGATCGGCGCGGCGCAGACCGTCGTCTGGGGCGGGGCCTCGCTGGCCCTGACCCTGATCGCCAGCCCGAAGCGCGCCGAGATGTACGACCGCACGGCGCGCGGGATCGGCAAACTGTTCTGGATGAAGGGCTTCGAGCCCCAGTTCTACGGAACCGCCGAGGTCGCCCGGCTGGACCGAACGGCCTAGCCCGTCAGGCGCCGCAGGAAGGCCGGCGGATTGTAGGTCGAGCGGTTGACCACCACGCCCGCGATCTTGCCGCCCACGGCCTCGATCTCGTCGCGCAGGATCAGCGGATCGCCCGCCGAGGTGCTGCCCGCCGCCACCACCAGCACCGTCGCGTCGACGAAGGGCGCCAGGGTGATGGCCGTGTCGCTGCGGTCGGCGGCGGGGGAATCGATCACCACGGTGTCGGCATGGCGGCGCAGGGCGTCCCAGTAGCGGGCGTCGCCCAGCACCTCGGCCCGCTGGCCCGATCGCAGGTGTTCACCCGCGAACCGCGTGCCCCACAGCCGCCCGCCCAGGAAGGGCCGCGCCGTCACCAGCCGGGCGGGGTGCACCGGCTTGCCCTCGCGGTCGGTCACGCGCGGGGCGATGGCGAAGAAGATGGAGCCGTCGGGCGTGGCCATGGCGGCCTTGCCGGCGCGGCCGAAGCGGTCGGGTTCGGCGGCCATGGCCTCGACCTGCGCCTGCTGGGCCAGGTCGGCGTCAACCAGCCAGACCGGACGGCGGGCCCGGACGGCGGCCAGGCGGGCGTACTCGCGCGCGACGGTGGAGACGCCCTCGCCGGTGTTGGCGGCGGCGATCTGGATCACGCGGCCGCGATGGCCCGGCGCCGGACCCAGCGCCGCCCAGAGAGCCGCCATTTCGGACGTCAGATCGACCATCGAATCGTTACGCGCCTGTCCTCAGCCTGAACGCTACCACGGCTCCCGCCCGCCTCATCGGGCCTTCACCGGGGCCACGGCCAGAACCGGCATGTCCAGCGTGCGGCCGGTCGACGCGGGGGTGACGTAACCCCGGCGCATGAACACCCGCAGCAGGCCGACGCACAGGGCGGTGAAGCCGGCGAACAGGAAGACAGCGGCCAGCAGCGGAACCTTCAGGCTCTTGCCCTTGGTCGGGGCCTCGGCGCGGGCGATGACGGTGACGTTGTCGGCGCCGGCGGCCACCAGGGCGCTGTCGGCGCGGGCCTCGGTTTCGCGCTGCTGGAACTCGCGCACCTTGGCGGTCAGCACTTCCCGGCTGCCGGCCAGGGTCGAGTTGGTCGATTCCAGCTGGGTCAGGTGGGACTGACGTTCGCGCAGGGTGTTCAGCTGACCCTCCAGCACCGACAGGCGGGCGGCCAGGGCGTCGCGGTCGGCGGCGGCGTTGATCCGGGCGGTCTCGATCTCGGTGAAGATGGTGCTGGGGCCGGTGCGGACCTCCTTGGCCCCCACCGTCGTACCCGTGGCCACATAGGCCTGCAGCTGGGCGATGCGCTGGTCGATGTCGCGCACCGGCTGGGCGTCCTCGGTGTAGCGCGCCAGCAGGTTCTCGCGCTCGGTGCGCAGCGTCAGGATCTGGTCCTGGGCCGAGATGTTCAGGTCCTGCTGCAGCACCACCTCGGCGGGCTGCTGGGCCAGCTGGGCCTCCAGCGTCCGCAGCCGCTGCGAGGCCTGGTTCAGCTGGGCGCGGACCGACAGGGTCTCGGCGAAGGTGGTCTGGTAGGTCGCCGCCAGGGTGACCTTGGCCGTCGCGAAGTCGCCGATGTCGTTGGACTGCAGGAAGGCCTCATAGGCGTTGTCGGCCTCGCCCAGCTCGTTCTCGAAGACCTCGCGCTGGGCGGTGAAGGCCGGGCTGGCGCGGTCGCGGAACACGGCGCGGCGCTGGATCAGATACTGGTCGATCACCGCGTTCAGCACCCGCGCGGCCCGATCGGGATCGCCCGCTTCATAGGAGACCGAGATGATGGCGCTGGCCGGGGTGGTGCCGACGCCCAGTCCGCCGTCCAGCGCCTTCAGCGCGGCGGTTTCCTTCTGGGCCGGCGTTCCCTTGGCGTCCGGCCCCAGGATGGCGTCGGCGCCCAGCACTTCAACGGTGCGTCGCTTGACCTCCAGACTGCCGAGGATCCGCGCCTCGGCCTGGGCCACGGCGGAGGCTTCCAGCGGCTGGCCGGTGCGGTCGCTCAAGCCGACGCGCGGCTGGTACACATATTCCTGCCCCGCGCCCGCATAGACCGTCGAGGTGGCCGTATAGGTCTTCTTGAGCGTCAGCACCGCCGCCGTGCCCAGCGCGAACACGGCCAGGAAGATCACGATCATCAGCAGCAGTTCGCGGAACAGCAGGCCGACGATGTCAGCGAAGCCGTAGCGCGGCCGGACTGTCGTGTAGGCCGTCGTGCGCATTCGGGCGGACTGATTCCATCAAACGGGACTGTGAGTCTCAGACTTCGCCTACCCGCGTTAACCATGGGTTACCCATAACCCCTCACCTTGCCGCCAACGCCGCTTTCGGGAGCGATTCCGCCATGTCCATTGACCGCCGCCTGATGCTTCTCGGCCTGCTCGGCGCGAGCGGCGCCCTGGCGGGCTGCGGCGGGATGTCGGGCGGAGACGATTCGCGCCTGCCCCTGCCCGCTTCGTCCGGCGCCGGCGGCCGGGTCGAGCGGGTCAGCCGCACCTCCTTCCCGGAGATCGGCTTCTCCGACTGGTCGGACGACGAGCCGGAGTACGTCCTTTATCCGGGCGACGAGATCGAGATCGCGACACCGACAGCCGTCGAACTGACCCGCACCCAGCGGATCGGGCCCGACGGCCGGATATCGCTGCCGCTGGTCGGCCAGCTGATGGCCGCGGACCGGACCATCGCCGAACTGGAGGCCGACGCCTCGACCGCCTACGCCAGCCAGCTGCGCCGTCCGACGGTCGAGGTGACGCTGAAGACGGCGGGTCCGATCCGGGTCTGGGTGGGGGGCGAGGTCCGCACCCCGGGCATGATCGAGATGAACGGCGACCTGGACGCCTATCAGGCGATCATCCAGGCGGGCGACTACCTGCCCGGCGCCAAGCAGGACCGGGTCGCCCTGATCCGTCGCGGCCGCGGCGGCGTGCGCATGCTGCGGGCGGTCGATCTGAGGCCCCGGCGCGGCGAGGTCGTGGCCCTGCGGCGCGGCGACATCATCTATGTGCCCCGCACCGAACTGGCCGAGGTCGCCAACTGGGTGACCCAGTTCCGCAACGCCCTGCCTATCGGGTTCACCTACGCGATCGGCGGGCAATACCAGAACTTCTAGGGCCCGATTGAGGGCAGCGCGAAAACCCTCAAAGGTTGTGCGGCGAAGTGATTAGTGGTTAGTGATTGGTGGATCGCAGCCGCAAACCTCCGCACCCATGACGCAAGGAATCGCAAGCTACCGCGACCTCGAAGTGTGGAAGCAGACCCTGAATTGGGCCGAGGCAATCTATGAAGCGACCGCACATTGGCCACGCGACGAACGCTTCGGGCTGATCAGCCAGGTTCGACGAGCCGCCGTTTCGGTAGCTTCCAATATCGCAGAAGGCTCCGCGAGACAGAGCACGGGAGAGCTCGTGCAATTTCTTGGCATCGCCAAGGGATCGCTGGCGGAAGCGGAAACCCAACTCTTGTTGGCTGAAAGGCTGTCCTATTTGGGCAGAGCGGACGCCCGGACGCTGCTACTCGCCTCATCGGACATCAACCGCATGCTGGTCGCGCTGTCCGCGTCGCTGAAGAGGCGCACGGACGGCTGACCCAGCCATCCACTAATCACTATCCACTAACCACTAGCGACCCCGGTGGTCAGTCGTAGCGAGCGCGATCAGGCAGCCAGCTTGACCACGCCGGCGTCGATGTAGCGGCGCGCGGCCTTCTGGGCTTCGCTGATCTCTTCCTGCTCCATCTCCTGGCTCATCTCGCGGCGATAGACGCGCGCTTCGACACTGCCCTTCATGGCGGCGAGGTTGAAGATCATGTGAGCCGAGACGCGGTCCATCGGGCAGCCGTTCTGGCCCGTGGAATACATCATGCCCAGCCGGAACAGGTCGTCCCCGTTCATGTCGGCGGTCGGCAGGGGCAGAGCCTCTTCGACCATTTCAGGCGCCGTTTCTTGCGCGTTCATCACCGTGTCTCCGGTTCGCAGGCCGTTCTGGCCTCGTCCTGTGACCCGAGTGAAAGACCCGCGGTTTGAATACAGAGTTAACAACGCGCGCCTGAAGCGCCTTTTCAGACGAATCCGCCGAACTTTCTGCGCCCCGTAAAGACCTCTGAAATCTCTCGATAATCTCTGATTCAGAGGCCCTAACGAGACGTGACTCGCGTCCTTACAGAGGGTTACCGCGCGCGCTGCCCGAACAGCACCTTGCGGGCGTCCTCGGCCGCCTTTCCGGACGCCGCCAGGTTCCTGCGCAGCTCTTCGCCGAGCGCGCGGCCCTTCTGCACCGCGGGCCGATCGCCCACTCGCGCCAGCCAGGCTTTCAGGTTCGGGAACTCGTCGACGTTCTGGCCCTGCAGCTCGGGCAGGATCCACGGCCAGGCCGCCATGTCGGCGATGGAGTACTCGCCCGCGAGGTAGGCCCGGTCCGCCAGCCGGCGGTCCAGCACGCCATACAGGCGGTGGGTCTCGTCGGTGTAGCGGCGCACGCCGTAGGCGATCTGGCGCTGGTCCTGGACGATCGCGGGCGCGTACTGGCGGAAGTGATGCGTCTGGCCCGCCATCGGTCCCAGGCCGCCGACCTGCCAGAACAGCCACTGGTCGACCTCGGCCTTGCCGCGCAGGTCGTGCGGATAGAATTTGCCCGACTTGGCGCCGAGGTACTGCAGGATGGCCCCGGACTCGAAGATGGCCAGCGGCATGCCGTCCGGGCCGTCCGGATCGACGATGGCGGGCATGCGGCCGTTGGGGCTGATCTTCTGGAAGGCGGGCGCGAACTGCTCGCCCGTCCCGATGTTCACCGGCTTGAGCGTGTAGGGCAGCCCCATCTCCTCCAGCGCAATGGACACCTTCCAGCCGTTCGGCGTGGGCCAGTACCAGAGTTCGATCGGGCGGGTCATGACGGCTCCTGTGACGGTTACGGTCGAGGTGGGCGCCGCCCCTCCCGCGCGCAACCGGCAAGCTGACAGCGATGTTCAGCGGCAGTTCATCGGCCCGGGACGAACCTCGCTCCATGCTTAACGGACGGGCCCCCGCCCCGCTCCGACAGGGAGAAGAAGGATGAACCGTTTCACCAAGGCCGCCGTGATCGGTCTCGCGCTGGCGACGACGGCCGCGCCCTTGGCCGCCGAGGCCCAGAGCCGTGGCGACCGCCAGGAGCGCCGCGACGACCGTCGCGACTATCGCCAGGATCGCCGCGATGACCACCAGGACTTCCGCCGCGAACGCCGCGATGACCGCCGCGACTGGCGTCAGGGCGACTACGACAACCGTCAGGACTACCGCCAGGACCGCCGGGACGACCGTCGCGACTACCGGGCCGAGCGCCGCGATGACCGGCGGGATTACCGCCAGGACCGCCGCTGGGACCGCAACAACCGCGACTGGTGGCGGGGCCGCGACGACTTCCGCGACTATCGCGGGGCGCGCAGCGGCTACTGGTATGCGCCGAGCTACGGCTACTACCGGGTCGAGCCGCGCTATCACGGCTATCGCTGGCAGCGCGGCGGCTACCTGCCGTCAGCCTACCGCGGCTACTATGTGCGTGACCCGTACGTCTACGGCCTGCGCCCGGCCCCGCGCGGCTATCGCTACGTCTACGCCAACAACGACATCGTCATGATCGCCATCGCCTCCGGGCTGATCGCCAGCGTGATGTACGACGTCTTCTAGAACGCCCGCGCCCCGCGCGATGACCGACGCCCCGTGGATCCGTCCACGGGGCGTTTTTCATGACCGAAGCTTAACGTGACGACGCCGTTCGTTCAGTCACCGTTCAGCATGAAAGCACGACCGTGAGACCAAGCCGCCTGACAGGGGCGTGCGGAGAAGCAAACGAGAATGAAACGCTCACTTATGGTCGCCGTGACCCTCACGGCTCTGATGGCGCCGCTGGTCGCGCCCGTCGTGGCGGCGGCGCAGGATCACGGACGCGGCGGCCGCGACGGCGGAGAACTCCGTACGTCCGAGGGGGAGTCCGGCAACCGGGCGGAACGACCGATCTCGGAGCCGCGACCCGACCGCCCGGATCGACCGGAGCGCCCCCCGCAGCCCGACCGTCCGCAGCAACCGCGCCCTGACCGCCCGGACAGGCCCGACCGTCCGGATCGGCCGGATCGACCGGACCAACCCCGCCCGGACCGTCCCGACAGACCGGACCGTCCGGATCGCCCTGACCGGCCGCAACAGCCGCGCCCCGACCGTCCGGATCGTCCGGACAGGCCCGACCGGCCTCAGCAGCCCCGTCCCGACCGCCCGGACCGTCCCGGCTGGCCGGATCGTCCGGGGCAACCCGGCAGGCCCGACCGTCCGGACAGGCCTGATCGTCCGGATCGTCCCGGTCGTCCGGATTGGCCCGGCCAGCCTGGCCGTCCTGATCGGCCGGACCGGCCCGACAGACCCGACAGGCCCGATAGGCCCGACCGGCCTGGACGCCCGGATCGCCCGGATCGGCCCGGACGTCCGGATCGCCCGGACCGTCCCGACCGCCCCAACGGCGGCTGGAACCAGGGCCGGGACCGCGACCGGGACCGCGACGACTTCCGTCGCCGCTTCAACGGCGACCAGTGGCGCCGGGACTGGAACCGGAACCACGGGCGTGACTGGTGGCGGAACGACCGTCGCTGGCGCGACTATCGCGGCGTCCGCTTCGGCTTCTATTTCGCGCCGGGCTACGGCTACTACAACGTGCCCCGCTCGTACTGGAACCAGCGCTGGCATGTCGGCGACTTCCTGCCGTCGATCTTCTGGCGCTACCAGCTGAACGACTGGCGCACCTATGGCCTGGGCTATCCGCCCGCGGGCACGCGCTGGGTGCTGGTCGACAACACCATCTACCTGATCGACGAGTTCGACGGGTACATCATCGACGTCATCTACGACGCCTGGGCCTGGTAAGGGCCCGTGCACGGCGGCGCCGGTTGCTCTCTGAGCGGCCGGCGTCCGCGCGTGGCAAGTGGTTAGTGGCTAGTGATTAGTGCGCAGCTTCGTCGTTAGCGGAAGGGCGGCGCGGACGGCGCGGCCGCACCCCGTCGGCCAGCCACTAATCACTAGCCACTAACCACCCGTCTCCCCGCTCCAAGTCCAAGTGTCATCCCACGAAGGTTGCAGCAAGCCGCGCGGCGCGTCAGAACCGGCGCATGACCGATCCGGCGATCAGCGACAGCACCTCCGGCGAGGAAGTCCCTTCCTCCCGCGCCCCGCAGTTGCACCTGTCGGAAGAGCTGATGGCCTCGCCCGCCCGGTTCTTCAATCGCGAGACGTCCTGGCTGGCCTTCAACGGCCGCGTTCTGGAAGAGGCGGCCAACCCGGCCCACCCGCTGCTGGAACGCCTGCGCTTCCTGTCGATCTCGGCCAACAACCTGGATGAGTTCTTCATGACCCGCGTGGCGGGCCTGAAGGGCCAGGTGCGCGAACGCGTCCGGGTCGTCTCCCCCGACGGCCTGACCCCGGCCGAGGCGCTGGAGCAGGTCAATGTCGCCGCGGGCGGGCTGATGGCCGAGCAGCAGCGCCGCTGGCGCAAGCTGCGCCGCGAGCTGGCGGTCGCCGGGATCGAGGTGGTCGACGCCGCCCGCATCACCAAGACCGAGCGCGACCGGCTGGAGCCGGAGTTCCTGAACCAGCTGTTCGCCGTGCTGACGCCGATGGCGATCGACCCGGCCCACCCCTTCCCCTTCCTGCCCAACCTCGGCTTCTCGCTGGCGTTGAAGCTGAAGCGGCGCTCGGACCGCCGCACCCTGTACGCCCTGGTGCCGGTGCCGACCCAGGTGAAGCGCTTCTGGCCGCTGGCCACCGACGGCCGCTCCACCCCGGGCCGCAGGCGGTTCGTGACGCTGGAGAGCCTGCTGATGCTCTTCATCGACCACCTGTTCCCCGGCTGCGACGTGCTGGAGCGCGGCGTCTTCCGCCTGATCCGCGACAGCGACATCGAGATCGAGGAAGAGGCCGAGGACCTGGTCATGGAGTTCGAGGAGGCGCTGAAGCAACGCCGCCTGGGCTCGGTCGTGCGCATCAAGATCGAGGCGTCCATGCCGGACGACCTGCGCACCTTCATCACCGACGAACTGGACGCCGCGCCGCAGGACACGGTCCTGGTCGACGGCATGCTGGGCCTAGCCCAGCTGTCCGAACTGATCCCGGCCGGCCATCCGGACCTGAAGTTCCCCGGCTATGAACCGCGCTACCCCGAACGGGTCCGCGACAACGGCGGCGACATCTTCGCGGCCGTGCGCGAGAAGGACATGCTGATCCACCACCCGTTCGAGAGCTTCGACGTGGTGGTCCAGTTCCTGCGTCAGGCCGCGCGCGACCCCAACGTGCTGGCGATCAAGCAGACCCTGTACCGCACCTCCAAGGACAGCCCCATCGTGGCGGCCCTGATCGAGGCGGCCGAGAACGGCAAGAACGTCACCGCCCTGGTCGAGATCAAGGCCCGCTTCGACGAGGAGGCGAACCTGAAATGGGCCCGCGCCATGGAGCGCGCCGGGGTCCACGTGGTCTTCGGCTTCGTCGAGTGGAAGACCCACGCCAAGCTCAGCGTCGTCGTCCGGCGCGAGGGCGACGGGTTGAAGACCTACTGCCACTTCGGCACCGGCAACTACCATCCGGTCACCGCCAAGGTTTACACCGACCTGAGCCTGTTCAGCTGCGACCCGGTGATGGCCCGAGACGCCTCGCGGGTGTTCAACTACATCACCGGCTATGCGCCGCCGGACGAGCTGGAGGCGCTGGTCGTCTCGCCCCTGAACATGAAGAAGACGCTGATCGACCTGATCTCGAAGGAGATGTCGGCGGCGGCCCAGGGCAAGCCGGCGGCCATCTGGGCCAAGATGAACGCGCTCGTGGATCCGGAGATCATCGACGCCCTGTACCGCGCCAGCCAGTGGGGCGTGCGCATCGAACTGGTCATCCGCGGCGTCTGCTGCCTGCGTCCCGGCGTGGAGGGGCTGAGTGAGAACATCCGGGTCAAGTCGATCGTCGGCCGCTTCCTCGAGCACAGCCGCATCGTCGCCTTCGCCAACGGCCGCGACCTGCCCAATGACAAGGCGAAGGTCTTCATCTCCTCGGCCGACTGGATGCCGCGCAACCTCGACCGCCGGGTCGAGCTGATGACCCCGGTCCGCAACGCCACCGTCCACGACCAGGTGCTGGACCAGATCATGGTCGCCAATCTGAAGGACGACGCCCAGAGCTGGGTTCTGACCTCCGACGGCGGCTACACCCGGGTGACGCCCGCCGATCCGGAGCGACCGTTCTCGGCCCACCGCTACTTCATGACCAACCCCAGCCTGTCGGGCCGGGGCCGCAAGGTGAAGACCCTGCCAGGCCACCTCAGCTACGTCCGCCCCGAGCGGAAGAAGCGCTGATGCCCAAGGCCCTGCAGGAGGCTATCGGCGCACCCCGGGACGTCGCCGCCATCGATATCGGCTCCAACTCGGTGCGTCTGGTGCTGTACCGGCTCGAAGGCCGGGCGATCTGGACCGTGTTCAACGAGAAGGTGCTGGCCGGCCTCGGCCGCGACCTGTCCGCCACCGGCAAGCTGTCCGTCGAGGGCGCGGCCCAGGCCCTGACCGCCCTGAAGCGCTTCGCCGCCGTCATCGACGGGGTGAAGCCCGCCCACACCTTCGTCGCCGCCACCGCCGCCGTGCGCGAAGCCGCCGACGGCCAGGCCTTCTGCGATACGGTCGCCGCCGAGACCGGGCTGAAGATCCGCGTCCTCTCCGGCGAAGAGGAAGCGCGGTATGCGGCCCTGGGCGTGCTGGCGGGCATTCCGGACGCCGACGGCGTCGCCGGCGACCTGGGCGGCTCCAGCCTCGAGCTGGTCCGGCTGGGCCAGGGCAAGGTCGAGCGCGGCGTCACCCTGCCGCTGGGCCCCTTCGCCCTGATCGATCCCAAAGGCTTCGATCCCGACCGCCACCGCGCCGCCATCGCCAAGCGGCTGAAGCCCGCGGAGGATTTCGCCACCGACACCCTCTACGCCGTGGGCGGCGCCTGGCGGACCCTGGCGCAGGTGCACATGGACATCAGCGGCTACCCGCTGCACGTGGTCCACCAGTACCGGTTCAGCGCCGCCGACGCCCAGGACACCGCCCGCCTGATCGCCCGCCAGTCGAAGGCCTCGCTGGAGAAATGGCCCGGCCTGTCCCGCAAGCGCGCCGAGACCCTGCCCCACGCGGCCCTGGTGCTGGAGGGGCTGATCGACCGGCTCGGCCTGAAGTCCATCGTCCTGTCCGCCTGGGGCGTGCGCGAGGGCCTGCTCTACGAGGCGCTGGACGCCGAGACCGCCGCCGCCGACCCGCTGCTGGCGGGCTCATCGGCCCTGGGCGCGCGTCAGGGCATTTCGCCCACCCTGCCCGCCGCCCTGCGCGCCTGGATCGAACCGGTTCTGGCCGCCCTGCCGCCGTCCTTCGAACGCGGGCGCGACGCGGTGCTGGCCGACGCCGCCTGCCGGCTGGCCGACCTCGGCGCCCGCCTGCATCCCGATCACCGGGTCGAGCTGGCCTTCGACCAGGTGCTGCGCGCGCCGGTGCCGGGCCAGACCCATGCCGAGCGCGCCTGGCTGGCCTGCGCCGTCAACGCCCGCTACGGCGGCCCTTCGGCCACGCCCGAGCCCGCCACGGTCTCTCGCCTGCTGACCGAGGAACAGCGCCTGGGCGCCCGCGCGGTCGGCCTGGCCATCCGGCTGGCCTGCGACCTGTCCGGCCGCTCGCCCCAGTTGCTGGTCAACGCCCGCGCGATGGTGAAGGACGGCGCCCTGCTGCTGACCGCCGCCCAGGGCTATGCCGACGTCCTGCTGGGCGAGCAGACGCGCCGCCGGGGCAAGGCGCTGTCCGAGGCGATGGGGCTGAAACTGCAGATCGACGGCAGGGACTAGGTCAGTCGCCCATCCACCAGCGCAGGCGCACGGCCTGGGCCGGGGCGTCGCCGACCTTCAGCGATCCGGTCAGCACGGCGCCCTCGTCGCCGAGGTTGCGCCGCGCCGTGGCCAGCGCGCCCTGGTCCAGCCGGCCGCTGAACTGGACGACGCCCAGTTCGGGCGAACGGCCCTCGAAGCGGATCTCGGCGTCATTGACGCTGTAGGAGGTCGGCAGCACCCGGGCGGTGACGCTGCGCGCCTCGCCGATCTCGGTGGCGACCATGGGGCTGGTCGTGTCGTCGAACTGCAGCATCACCGGCGCGAACGCCCCCTCGCGCTGCCCGGCCTTCCAGCTTTCGAACTCGGCGGCCTGACCGACGAAGACGTGGTCAAGCGACCACTTGCCGACCCGCGCCTCGTCCATCGGCATGTAGAAGCCGGACAGGTCGCCCGACGCCGTGTTGGTGAAGACCGGAGCCGCCGGCGCGGCCGGACCCGATCCGCCCCCGCTGTCGCACGAGGCCAGGGTCAGGCCCGCGAGGGCCGCGGCGATCAGAAGACGGCGCATAGGGGAAACCTCAGGGCAGATGGAAGATCGGAGCCAGCCAGCCGATGGTCTGCAGCTTCTCCACGGATTCGAACAGCGGCACGGCCAGAATGAACACCAGGCCGTCCCTCAGGGTGGTCAGGAAGAAGCGGGGCCGGATCTCCAGCGTGCCCTCGTCGCGCCACTTCGAGAAGTCGGGACCGAAGCGCGGGGTGCGTGCGACATAGTCAGCGTAGGTCTGACCGAACGCCTCGGCCAGCCAGGCCTCCTCGCGCTTCACGGTGAACCAGAAGACTGCGACGGTCAGGGCCAGGAAGAGCACGGCCAGCGAAATGCTGCCGGTCTGCGCCCCGACGCCGAACGCGCCGATGAAGCTGAACACATAGAGCGGGTTGCGGCTGACCGAATACGGGCCGCGGTTGACGATCTCGTCCTTCTTGCGGCCGCCGATGTAGAGCGAACACCAGGCCCGACCGACGATGCAGATCGCGATCAGCGCCAGGCCGAAGGCTTCCAGCCCCTCATGGAAGCCGGTCTCGCCGCCCAGCGACTGGGTCAGCACCGCCACCGCGACCACGGCCAGGATGCCGAGGCCCATGACCAACTTGCGGATTCTCTGCACCCGACCGAGGTCGAAACTCGCCGTCGCCATCACGCCCACTCCGTTCGAAACCGCATGCTTCGATGCGTCGGCGGAGTCTTGCAACGGCAATCTTGGCGAAATGACGCCGTCAGCGGTCCAGCGCGCGGTCCAGCGCGCGGTCCAGCGCCCGGAACGAGGCGATCGACAGCGTCGTCGCGCTGGTGAACACCGCCGGCGTGATGCGCTCGAAATCGTCCGACGGGCGGTGATAGTCGGGGTGGTAGTTCACGCCCAGGTACAGGAACGGCACCTGCGCCCGGAAGAAGGCGCCGTGGTCCGAAGCCTCGACCCAGTTGTCCTCGCCCTTGTCCTCCGGGGTGTCCTTGCCGAAGGCCAGGGCCACCGAACCGTCCGCCGGAATGGCTTCCAGGATCGGGCGGAACGACGGGTTCTGATAGGTGCCCGTGACCCAGAGCTTACCGTCGGTCTCGGCCCGCGCGGTCATATCGAAATTCAGGTTCATGGTGATCGAGCTCAGCGGCACCGGCGGAGCCTCGACGAAATGCTTGGCCCCCAGCAGCCCGCGTTCCTCGCCGTCCAGGGCGACGATGATGACGCTGTGCTCGGGCGCCTGGCGCTTCAGTTCGGCGGCCAGGGCCAGCATGGTGGCCACCCCCGAGGCGTTGTCGTCGGCGCCGTTGAAGATCTGTCCGTCGTTGGCGCCGACGTGGTCGTAGTGGGCGGTGACGACGATGTATTTGTCCGACACCCGCGTGCCCGGGATCACGCCGATGACATTGACGCCGTTATAGGTCTTGGGACCCGCGCGGGTGCGGCCCGTGGCCTCCCACGGCTGCAGGCGGCCCATGGCCGGCGCGGCGACGCCCAGCGCCTCCAGACGGCCGACGATATAGGTTCGGGCCAGCTCGCCCCCGGCCGAACCGGTGTCGCGCCCCGCCATCTCGTCCGAGGCCAGGATGCGCACATCCTCCAGCAGCTGCGCCTGGAAGGCCGGGACCGCCGGCGTGACCGGCGCCGGGGGCGCGATCACGGTGGGCGCGCAGGCGGCGAGCAGCAGGCTCGCGGCGGCGCACGACAGGAACAGACGGTTGAAGCGGGCCAAGGGATTCTCCTGAGGAACGATCGACGCTAGCGGTCCGCGGACGCGGCGTCAGATTAACTTCCTGTCATGGCGGGGCGACGGACGCCGCCGGAATGCTAGAACGGCGCATCGATTCCGGAGCGACCCATGTCTGACCTGCCCGTCGACCAGCTGAGCGAAAGCGACGCCCGCGCCGAGCTGGATCGTCTGAGCGCGGAACTGGCCCGGCACGACGCCCTGTATCACGGCGGCGACGCGCCCGAGATCAGCGACGGCGAATACGACGCCCTCAAGCGGCGCGCGCTGGAGATCGAGGACGCCTTCCCCGACCTGACCTCGGCCAGTTCGCCCTCGCAGGTGGTCGGCGGTCCGATCTCCAGCCAGTTCGCCGAGGTCCGCCACGGCGTGCCCATGCTGTCGCTGGACAACGCCTTCTCGCCCGAGGAGGTGACGGACTTCGACGCCCGCATCCGCCGTTTCCTCAAGCTGTCGGCGGACGAGCACATCGCCTTCGTCGCCGAGCCCAAGATCGACGGCCTCAGCGCCAGCCTGCGCTACGAGCACGGCAGGCTGGTGCGCGGCGCGACGCGCGGCGACGGCAAGACCGGCGAGGACGTGACCGCCAACCTTCTCACCCTCGACGACATTCCGCAGACCCTGTCCGGCTCCGGCTGGCCCGAGGTCATCGAGGTGCGCGGCGAGGTCTATGCGCCCAACGACGAATTCGACGCCTTCAACGCCGCCGCCGAAGCCGCCGGCCAGCGCACCTACGCCAACCCCCGCAATTTCGCCGCCGGCTCGCTGCGCCAGAAGGACCCGGCCGTCACGGCGACGCGCCCCCTGCGCTTCTTCGCCTATGCCTGGGGCGAGATCTCCGCGCCGTTCGCCGACACCCAGGCCCATGCGCTGGACGCGCTCAAGTCCTGGGGCTTCAAGGTCAACGGCCGCTCGCAGCGGGTCGAGGACGCCGCCGGGCTGATCGCCCTGTACGACGGTCTCCAGACCGACCGGGCGACCCTCGGCTATGACATCGACGGCGTGGTCTACAAGGTCGACCGGCTGGACTGGCAGTCGCGCCTGGGCTTCGTCTCGCGCACCCCGCGCTGGGCCATCGCCCACAAATTCCCGGCCCAGCAGGCCCAGACCATCCTCGAAGGCATCGACATCCAGGTCGGCCGCACCGGCTCCCTGACCCCCGTCGCCCGCCTGCATCCGGTCACGGTCGGCGGGGTCGTGGTCCGCAACGCCACCCTGCACAACGAGGACGAGATCGCCCGCAAGGACGTGCGCATCGGCGACACCGTGATCCTGCAGCGCGCCGGCGACGTCATCCCGCAGATCCTCGGCGTGGTGCAGGAGAAGCGCCCCGCCGACGCCGTCCCCTATGTTTTCCCGACCCACTGCCCGGTCTGCGGCTCGGAGGCCGTGCGTGAGGGCGACGAGGTACGCCGCCGCTGCACCGGCGGCCTGATCTGCGACGCGCAACTGGTCGAACGGCTCAAGCATTTCGTCGGCCGCCGCGCCTTCGACATCGAGGGCCTGGGCGAGAAACAGCTCGTCGCCTTCCATGAGCGCGGCTGGCTGCATGAGCCCGCCGACATCTTCCGCCTGGCCCGCGACGAGGCCCGGCTGGAGGAACTGCGCAACGAGGACGGCTATGGCGAGACCAGCGTCCGCAATCTGATCACGGGCATCGACGCCCGCCGGATCATCGCTCTGGACCGGCTGATCTTCGCCCTCGGCATCCGCGACATCGGCGAACAGACCTCCATCCTGCTGGCCCGCCACTTTGGATCGTGGAGCGCCTTCCACGCGGCCTGCCTGGATGCGGCCGAAGGCATTCCGTCGGCCGAATGGACCCAGCTCAGCGAAGGCCACGGCGTCTCCGAGCGCACCCTGTCCGTCCTCGCCGCCGCCACGCCGCCGGCCGACGATCCCTGGCCCGAGGCGCCCCTGGACCAGAAGCTGTCCCTCGCCTTCCCCGGCGTCGCCTCCCCGGCCCGCCGCGCCCTGGCCCTGCTGGCCCCCGACTGGCCCGCCATCGTGCGCCTGGCCCAGATCGCGCGCGAGGAAGGCCCCTCGATGACCCTGGGCGAGATCGCGGGCATCGCCGGCGTCGGCCCCGTCGCGGCGCGGGCCCTGGCCCAGTTCTTCCACGAGCCGCACAACCGCACCGTGGTCGACGCCCTGATCGCGCAGCTCGACACCGTCGAGGACGCCGAGAGGCCGAAGACCGACACCGCCGTCGCCGGCAAGACCGTGGTCTTCACCGGCGCGCTGGAGCGCTTCACCCGCGACGAGGCCAAGGCCCGGGCCGAGAGCCTCGGCGCCAAGGTCTCGGGATCGGTGTCGAAGAAGACCGACTACCTCGTCGCCGGTCCGGGCGCGGGGTCAAAGCTGGCCGAAGCGCAAAAGCACGGCGTTGTGATTTTGACCGAAGACGAATGGCTGGCCCTGATCGGCGGCTGAAACCTGTTCCGGAGTTCCCCATGCGCCTCGCCCTCCTCGCCGCCGTCCTGACCGCCTCCGCCGCCTTCGCCTCCCCCGCCCTGGCGAGCGATCCGACCGGCCTGTGGCAGACCCCCACCAACGGCGGACAGGTCCGCATCAGCCGCTGCGGCCAGACCCTGTGCGGCGTGCTGGTGACGTCGGATCATATCCGCGCCGAACCCGGCGCACTGGACGAGAACAATTCGGACCGGTCGCTGCGCACCCGCCCCCTGCGCAACCTGCCCATGCTGCGCGGCTTCACCGGCGGCCCGACCGAATGGACGGGCGGCAGCGTCTACAACCCCGCCGACGGCCGCACCTATCGCGGGACCATCACCATGCAGGGCGACAACACCCTGCGCCTGCGCGGCTGCGTCGTCGCCCCCCTGTGCCGCAACCAGACCTGGACGCGGGTTCAGTAATCGCCGGGCGCCAGCGGCCGCATGAAGGTCCGGTCGTATCGGATCACGCAGCCGCTCTCGTCACGGATGCGGTCGGCCGCGATGAAATCGGGATCGCGCCCGAACAGCGCCCGATAGGCTTCATAAGCTGCGAGGCTCGGAAAGCTGAACAGGGCCAGCGCACGATCGCTGGCCCCCTCGCCCGGCAGGAAGTAGCCGTGATGCTGTCCGCCATGGCGGTTCACCAGTTCAATCCATCGCGCGCCGAAGCGCTCGAACGCCTCGATCTTTGATGGATCGATCACATAGTCGATGACGCACGTGATCACGGGACCGACCTCCTCAGCGGTTCAGCGCCGCCCGGCCCGCCGGCGCATAGCGTTCTCCCTGCGCCGCGCCCTTGGGGAAGACCGCTTCGATGCGGCTCAGGTCTTCCGGCGTCAGCACGACCTCCGCCGCGGCGATGTTGTCCTCCAGCGTCGCGATGCGCCGGGTGCCGGGGATCGGAACCAGATGGGGCCCCTGCGCCAGCACCCAGGCCAACGCCAGTTGCGCCGCCGTCACGCCCTTGTCGGCGGCGACGCCCTTCACGGCCTCCACCAGGTCGAGGTTCTTCTGGAAATTCTCGCCCATGAAGCGCGGGTTGGAACGGCGGAAGTCGTCCGCGGCCAGGTCGTCGATCGACCGGATGTCGCCCGACAGGAAGCCCCGGCCCAGCGGGCTGTAGGGCACGAAGCCGACGCCCAGTTCCTCGCAGGTCGCCAGGATCTCGTCCTCGGGCTCGCGGCTCCACAGCGAATATTCCGTCTGCAGGGCGGTGATCGGGTGCGCCGCATGCCCCCGGCGCAGGGTCTCCGGCGCGGCCTCGGACAGGCCCAGGAAGCGCACCTTGCCCTCCTTCACCAGCTCGCCCATCGCGCCGACGGTCTCCTCGATCGGCGTGTTCGGGTCGACGCGGTGCAGGTAGTAGAGATCGACGTGATCCATCCCCAGGCGCTTCAGGCTGCCCTCGATGGCGCGGCGCACATTGGCGGGCGAGCCGTCCACGGTCAGAGCGGTGCGGTCGGCGTTGTAGCCGATGCCGAACTTGGTCGCGACGAAGGCCTTGTCGCGCCGGTCGGCCAGCGCCTTGCCGACCTGGATCTCATTGGTGTGCGGGCCGTACATCTCGGCCGTATCGAAGAAGGTCAGGCCCAGATCGAGCGCGCGGTGGATGACCGCCGTCGCCTGCGCCTCGTCCGACGCCTGCCCGTAGAAGGCGGCCATGCCCATGCAGCCCAGGCCGATGGCCGAAACCTCGGGGCCCGAACGGCCCAGCGTGCGCGTCTTCATCACCGCGTCTCCTGAAATGTGAGGAAGCCGGCGGCCACGCCGCCGGCCCTCAGGAGATGGGCGCCGTTCGGCCTTATTTCAAGTCGGCGATCCGCCAGTCATCCGCCACGCACTCGAAGGTTTCATCCCTGAGGTAGAACAGGAAGTGCCGACCAGCGCTCGTGTCCGCCCCGATGATCTGCCAGTCCTCCGGAGCGTTTCGTTCGGGATCATCTCCGATGATCTCGTAAAATTCACCCCATCGCGGGGCCACATCCGAATACCGGCACTGACCTTCAAACCAGCCTTGATCGTTGGTCATGCCCAGCCGCCAACGGGTGCACCCGGAAAAGGTGAGAACCGCTTCATCGCCTTTGCTGACGCCCTCGTAGGCGAAGGGATTGAGTTCAAAACGGAAGGTCAGAGTGTCGCCGACCCGGTCGACGATTGATTCCGAGCCGTTCGGATACGCGTTCCATCCCTTGTTGAGCTGCTCGAACACCAGCGTCATGGCCGGCCTCAAAGCGCCGCGCAGGCCGTCTCCAGCCACGCCTTCGCCTCCCCGTCCATCAGCGGCCCGACCTTGGTCCACACCTCGGCGTGGTAGGCGTCGACATAGGCGCGCTCGTCCGGGGTCAGCAGGGCCGTATCGATCAGCTTGCGGTCCAGCGGGGCCAGGGTCAGTTGCTCGAAGCCGTGCATGGGCCGCTCGCCGCCGGGGATCGGCTCCGGCGCCGTGACCACCTGCAGGGTCTCGATGCGGATGCCCCAGTGGCCCTCGCGGTAATAGCCGGGCTCGTTGGACAGGATCATGCCGGTCAGCAGCGGCTGGCTGTTCACCGCCTTGGCGATCCGCTGCGGCCCTTCGTGGACGCCCAGATAGCTGCCGACGCCGTGGCCGGTGCCGTGGTCGTAGTCGAAGCCCTGCATCCACAGCGGCAGGCGCGCCAGGGCGTCGATCTGATGCCCGGTCGTCCCGGCCGGGAAGCGCACCACGGCCATGGCGATATGGCCCTTCAGCACCAAGGTGAACATGCGCTTCTGGTCCGCCGTCGGCGTCCCGACCGCCATGGTCCGGGTCACGTCCGTGGTGCCGTCCAGATACTGGCCGCCGCCGTCCACCAGCAGCAGGGAGCCCTTCTCGATCCGGCGGATGGTGCGGGTCACCGGCTTGTAGTGCGGCAGGGCGCCGTTGGGCCCGGCGCCCGCGATGGTGTCGAAGCTCAGGTCCTTGAGCGCGCCGGTCTCCTCGCGGAAGCGCTCCAGCGTCTCGGCCACCTCGCGCTCGTCCGGCAAGGTCTGCTGGGCGACCGTGTCGATCCAGTGCAGGAAGCGGCTCAGGGCCGCGCCGTCGCGGATGTGGGCCTGACGCGAGCCCTCGATCTCCACCGGGTTCTTCTGCGCGCGCGGCAGGGTGCAGGGATCCATCCCGCGCACCACGGTCGCGCCCGCATCGGTCAGCCGGTCGAAATACCAGGCCGAGGACTGGCCCGGATCAACCAGCACCTTCTGGCCCGCCAGCGCGTCCAGCGCCCCGTCAAGCGCCTCGGGCGCCTCCAGCGTCACCGCGTCGCCCAGCCAGGCGGGCAATGCGTTGGTCACCTTGCGCGGGTCCATGAACAGTTGCGCCGTCCCGTCGGTCTTCACGATGGCCTGCGACAGCGGCAGCGGCGTGCGGATCACATCCCCACCGCGGATGTTGAACAGCCAGGCGATCGAGGCCGGGGCCGTCAGCACCGTCGCGTCCGCCCCCGCCTTGGCCACGGCCTCGCCGATGCGGGCGCGCTTGGAGGCGCTGCTTTCGCCGGCGTATTTGTCCTCATGCGGCACGACCGGCGCCATCGGCTGTTCCGGGCGCTCCTCGGCCCAGGCCTGATCAACCGGATTGACCGTCACCGGCGTCAGCTCGGCCCCGGCCTTGACCGCCGCCCGCTTCAGCACCGCCAGCGCGTCCGGGCTGTGCAGCCGCGGGTCGTAGCCGATCACTGAACCCTTGGGCGCGCGCGCCAGATAGGCGGGCACCCCGCCCTCGACGAGGTCCAGGATCTCGAACTGCCCGGCGTCGACCTGGGCCCGCACCTGCACGGTGTAGCGGCCGTCGGCGAACACCGCCGCCTTGTCCTTCAGAACCACGCCGGCCCCGGCCGAGCCGGTGAAGCCGCTCACCCAGGCCAGCCGGTCGTTGGCGGCGGGCAGGTATTCGTTCTGGTGCTCGTCCTCATGCGGGACCAGCATCCCGTCGAGGCCCTGTTCGGCCATCTTGGCCCGCACGCGGGGGAGATGCTTGGCCCCGAAGGACGGATCGGTCGTTTCATCATAGGTCTGGCGCATGGCCGGAGGCATAGCACCGGGCGCGGGCGTTTGGGGAGGGGCGGCATGGTCTCCCTCCCCTCATGGGGAGGGTGGCCGAGCGAAGCGAGGTCGGGTGGGGAGCGGCCGCGCGGACGAGCGTCGTCAAACATCCCCACCCTGTCGTCGCTGACGCGCCGACATCCCTCCCCACTTCGGGGGAGGGAGAGTTCTGCTGCTAGTTCTGCGGGGCGGTGGGGCTGACCACCGCGGGAGCCGTCGGGGCCGACGCGGCCGGGACGGTCCGTTCGATCACCACCGGTTCCGCCGCCTGGGCCTCCGCCGTCCGCGCTTCGGCAGCGGCGCGCGCCGCGTCCGCCCGGGCGATATCGACGCTGGCCTGGGCGCCGGCGACCTGACCGGCGACGGCGGCGCGATCGGCCTGGGCCTGGGCGGCGACCGCGTCCGCCTGGGCTTCCAGCAGGGCGTCCTCCGTGGCCGGGGCCGGCGCGCGCGAGAACAGGATCCACAGCACGGCGATCAGCACGAGGCCGCCGAGGATGCCGGCGATCCACCAGCCGGCGTTCGACTCCCTGACCACGACCGTCTCCACGGTTTCGATCACGGGGCCGCGCGTCACGACGGTTTCGCGGACGGGGTCTAGGTCAGGGTCGTGCTGGGTCACAGGGGCATCCTCCGGTTATGTGACCGGAACACCCCCGCCGGGCGGCTGTTCCGCCGTTAACCCACCCGTCTCAACACCAGCGCGCTCCACGCATCGCGGTGGATGCGGCGCTCCAGCACGAAGCCGCGCGACAGATAGGCCGCCGTCACCCGGCGTTCCTGCGTCCGCAGCAGGCCGGACAGGATGGCCACCCCGCCCAGCTTCAGCGCCTCCTTGATGTCCTGCGACAGGCTGACCAGAGGCGGGGCCAGGATGTTGGCGAAGACCAGGTCGTACGGCCCCTGCCCGCGCACCTTGCGGTCGTTCAGGCCGAAGGCGTGCACGAAGCGGGCGTCGGCCTGGTTCAGCTTGGCGTTCTCGTTGGCGATGCGGACGGAGGGCGCGTCGATATCGGTGCCCACCGCGACCTTCGATCCGGCCCGGGCCGCCGCGATGGCCAGCACGCCGGTGCCGCAGCCGACATCCAGCACCCGTTCGAAGCTTTCCTTCTTCAGCAGCTCGTCGAAGGCCAGAAGGCAGCCGACGGTCGTGCCGTGGTGACCCGTGCCGAAGGCGGCGCCCGCATCGATCTTCAGATTGATCTTGTTGACCGGCACGCGGCCCTGATCGTGGGCGCCGTAGACGAAGAAGCGCCCGGCCTCGACCGGCGGCAGGCCCGACAGGGACATGGCCAGCCAGTCGGCGTCGGCCAGCTTCTCGACCACGACGGTCAGCCCGTCATGCGCCGACAGCGTCTTCTCGATGCCTTCGGCTTCCTCGTCGGTGGTCGGGAAGGCGTCGATGCGCCAGACGCCCTTGTCCTCGTCCTCTTCCAGGATCGAGTAGGTGGCGCCCTCCAGCAGGGGGTCGGCATCCAGCGCCAGGGCGGCGGTTTCAGCGATGACGCGGGGGCCGCGCGCGATTATCTGAACAGCGGACTCGGACATTTCTCAAACGCCGCTATGATCACGAATCGAGACACGCGCTGGCGTGCTCTCCATCGCCAGCAATCGCAACATCCGAGGGGTCGGGGAATTCATGGCCAAAGCACCATCCAAGTCGAGTACCGCCAAACCGGCGACGTCCGCAGCTTCCAAGCCGAAACCGGCCGCGAAGTCGAGCGCCGTTAAGCCCGCGGCCGCAAAACCCGCCGCCAAGGCCGCCGCTCCCAAGCCGGCCGCCAAGGCTCCGGCCAAGCCCGCCGTGAAGGTTTCGGCCCCGGCCAAGGCCGCCGCGCCGAAGGCCGTCGCCGCCAAGAAGCCGGTCGCCAAACCCGCTGCGAAGCCGGCTGCCAAGCCCGCCGCCGCCAAGGCCGCTGCGCCCAAGGCCGCCGCCAAGCCCGCCGTGAAGGCTGCGACCAAGGTCGCTCCGAAGGCTGCGCCGAAGCCCGCCGCCAAGCCGGTCGCCGCCAAGAAGCCGGCCGCCGCGCCGAAGGCTGCTGCTCCCAAGGCCGCCGCTCCGAAGGCCGCCGCTCCGGCCGCCAAGCCCGCCGCCGCCCCGGTCGCGGCCGCTCCGAAGCCGACTCCGGCTCCTGCCGCCGTCGCCCCGGCTGCTGCGCCCGCCGCCGCCGCTCCGGCCGCCGCGCCGAAGCCCGCCGAGAAGACGGGCTTCTTCGCCTCGCTGAGCCGACTGATTTTCGGCAAGAGCTGATCGCGCTGAAATGACGAAGGCCCCGGGGATCGCTCCCCGGGGCCTTTTTCACGTCCGCTGTTCGGCGGCCTATTCCGGCAGGTCTTCCGCCAGGATGGCCATCTCGAACATGAAGCTGCCCGCCTCGTCCTCGTCCTCGAAGACCACGCCGATGAACTCGTCGCCGACATAGACCTCGGCCGAGTCCGCCGGCTTGCCGCGCGGCTTCACGATGATGCCGCCCGTGTTGAAGGTGCGCTTCAGGTGCGTCTCGACGCGCTTCATGTCGTGGGCGTTCATGGGGAAGTCCTCGGTCCGTCTGGAATTGGCGCGGACCCTAGAGAATGGCTCGGCTGAGGGAAACCCTAGATCACGAAGTCATAGACGATGTCGGCCAGCGTATGGTCCATGGTCCGCGCCGGGGCCGCCTCGGTCGGGCAGTTGACCAGCCGCGCCGGCACGCCCGCGACGGTGCAGCCCGCCGGCACCGGCTTCAGCACCACCGAGCCCGAGGCCACCTTGGCGTAGTCGCCGACGGTGATGTTGCCCAGCACCTTGGCCCCGGCGCCCAGCAGGACGCCCTTGCCGATCTTGGGATGACGATCACCGCGGTCCGCGCCCGTGCCGCCCAGCGTCACGCCGTGCAGCATCGAGACCTCGTCGCCGACCACCGCCGTCTCGCCGATGACGATGCCGGTGCCGTGGTCGAGGAACAGGCCCGAGCCGAGCTTCGCCGCCGGATGGATGTCGATCTGGAACAGCTCGGACATCCGGCTCTGCAGGTGGAAGGCCAGGGTGTCGCGCCCCTCGGTCCACAGCCAGTGGGCCACGCGGTGCGCCTGCAGGGCCTGGAAGCCCTTGAAGTAGAGGAAGGGCTGCAGCAGCGAGCGGATCGCCGGATCGCGCTCGGCGACGGCCAGAAGGTCGGCCTCGGCGGCGGCGACGATCTCCGGATCAGCCTCGAAGGCGTCGCGGCACACCTCGCGGATCGACATGGCGCCCAGTTCGGCGTCGCCCATCTTGCGCGCGATCTGGAAGCTCAGGGCCGAGGCCAGGTCGCCGTGCGACAGGATCACGGCGTTCATCTGCGACGCGAGGTGCGGCTCGTCCCGGGCCGCGGCTCCGGCGGCGGCGCGCAGCAGGGTCCAGGCGTCCGGTTCGGCGATGACGACTTCAAGCTTGGGCATCACGGGCTCCATCAGGCGGCCATCATACGCTGGCCAGCATGGCCTTCGCCAGTTCCGGCGGCAGTTCGCCTTCGCGCGCCATATGGTAGGCGCGCAGGACGGTCGCGAGAGTAAACATATCCCGGATCGATCCGCGCCCGATCTCGCGCAGAAGATCGCCGAACGGCACGCGGGCGACGCGGATGATCTCGGTCTCGTCGGGTGCGATCGGAACCTCGTTGAAATCCCACGCCAGCCAGGCCATGGCCCGCTCGTCGGTGATGGAGTTGGTCATCTCGGCCCGATAGGCCAGCCGCCACTGCGCCGCCGCCAGCCCGGCCTCCTCGGCCAGTTCGCGCTTTGCGCCCTCCAGCGGGTCCTCGTCGAACGGCGCGCCGCCTTCCGGCATCTCCCAGGACCAGTTCATCAGGGCGAAGCGCTGCTGGCCGACAAGGGTCACCGTGCCGTCCGCGTGCAGCGGCAGCACCCCCACCGACATGTTCCGCGGCCGCATGACGACATAGTCCGCCTTGTGCCCCGTCGGGGCCGTGGCGTCGTGGCGGGTGAGCCGCATCCACGGGTTCTCGAACAGGATCGTCGCGCCCGCGTCCCGCCAAGGCGGCGGACGGTCGCGTCCGTCATCCCAGATCGGCAGCGGGCGGTCGGCGTCGAAAATATCGCGGGAGTCGGTCATGATCCGGGTATGGCGCAGAGCCGGCTGCGCGCCTAGCTACGCCCCATGACCGACACCGATCTGGGCGCCGCCCTCCCCCTCCCCGTCGCTTCCGAAGATTTCGCCGACCGCCTCGCCCGCCGCCGTTCCGCCCCGGCCCAGAGCCTGACCGGCCCCGGCCCCTCGCGGCAGGAGATCGAGCGCATCCTGACGCTGGGCGCCCGCAGCCCCGACCACGGCAAGCTGTTCCCGTGGCGCTTCGTGGTGATGGGCCCGCAAGGTCGCGCCGACCTGGCCGACAAGCTGCTGCCGCTGGCCGACCGCCAGCCCGGCGCGGACAAGGCCCGCAAGGTGCTGATGAAGCTGACCGCCGCGCCCCTGACGATCCTGGTCGTCTCCGTCCCGGTCGACAGCCAGAAGGTGCCGGTCTGGGAGCAGCAGCTCTCGGCGGGCGCGGTCTGCATGAACATCGAGCACGCGGCCAACGCCCTGGGCTATTCGGCCAGCTGGATCACCGACTGGTACAGCTACGACGCCGAGGCCGTGGCCCTCTATGGCGTCAAGGACGGCGAACAGGTGGCGGGCTTCATCCACATCGGCACGTTGGCCGAGGCCCCGCTGGAGCGGCCGCGCCCCGATGTGGCGGCGATCACCGAATGGCGTGATTAGCGAATACGCCCGCGACCTGCAGGCTGACGCACAGGCCATACAGGATCGTTGTCGCGATGGTGGCGACGACCAGTCCGAACTCGACCAGATCGCGTTTCATCCCCGGATTGTGCGGGGATTCGCCTTAACAAACTACCTATGCGCGCTCGCCTGACACGTAACGCGCGTGCAGCAGCGGCTTGCCCAGCCAATAGCAGAGCTCGGCCGGACGGCTGATGTCCCACACCGCCAGATCGGCCGTCTTGCCGGCCTCGATGGTCCCGACATCGGTCAGGCCCAGCGCCTTGGCCGCCACCCGCGTCGCCCCCGCCAGCGCCTCTTCCGGCGTCAGGCGGAACTGCACGCAGGCCAGGTTCAGCGCCGCCGTCATCGACGCCACCGGCGAGGTGCCGGGATTGCAGTCCGTCGCCACCGCCATCCGCACGCCATGCTGTCGGAACAGCGCGATGGGCGGGGGCGTGGTCTCGCGCAGCATCAGGAAGGCCCCCGGCAGCAGCACGGCGACCACCCCCGCCTTCGCCATCGCCGTCACGCCCGCCTCGGTCGTGTGCTCCACATGGTCCGCCGACAAAGCGCCGTATCTCGCCGCCAGCGCCGCGCCGCCGCCGTCCGACAGCTGGTCGGCATGCAGCTTGACCGGCAGGCCCAACGCCCTGGCCTTCTCGAACAGGCGGCTGACCTCGTCGGTCGTGAAGGCGATGGGCTCGCAATAAGCGTCCACCATGTCGACCAGCCCCTCGGCGTGGGCGTCCGGCAGAATCCGGTCGATGGCCAGGTCGACATAGGCGCCCCGGTCCGTCGTCAGCTCGGGCGGCACGGCGTGCAGGCCCAGATAGCTGGTGCGCACCCGCACCCCCGCCTCGCGCCCGATCCGCCGCGCCACGCGCAGCATGGCCAGCTCCGAGTCCCGGTCCAGCCCGTAGCCGGACTTGATCTCCACGGTCGTCACGCCCGTGGCTTTCAGACCGTCCAGCCGGGTCAGGGCCGAGGCGTAGAGCTCATCCTCGCTCGCCGCACGGGTCGCCTTCACCGAGGAGACGATGCCGCCCCCGCCGCGCGCGATCTCCTCATAGGTGGCGCCGCCCAGCCGCTGCTCGAACTCGCCCGAACGGTCGCCGCCGAACACCAGGTGCGTATGGCAGTCGATCAGCCCCGGCGTGACCCAGCGCCCGTCCAGCCGCTCCACGACATCGGCCGCCGGCGCCTCGGCCCGCGGCCCGACCCAGGCGATCCGGCCGTCCTCGATCAGGATCGCCGCGTCCTCAATGGCGCCATAGGCGGTCTCGCCCGCCATCGTCGCCACATGGCAGTCGGTCAGCAGGCGGGTCATCGGGCCTCCGGTCGGGCGGGAGAGAAGCGGGCGACCAGATCATAGGCCTGCCCCGGGAAGGTCTGCCACGCCCAGGTCACGCCCAGGCCGTCCGCCCAGGTGCGGCGCTCCAGCTTGAGGCAGGCCTCGCCGGGCGTCAGGTCCAGCCGCAGGGCCGTCTCCCGGTCCGCCGCCACCGCCGCGATCCGGTGCTCGGCCTCGGTCCATGGCGCCCGCTTCAGCAGCCAGCCGCCGGGCGAGACCGTCTCGAACCGCTCGTCCGCCGCCTCGGGCGTGGCCTGAAGGCCGATCAGCCGCCGTTCCAGCGCGAAGGGCGCGCCGTCGGCCCGGTGCAGGCAGGCGAGGGCCACGACCCGTGCGCCCAGCCACGCCTCCTCGTCCGTCGCCGCCCGTTCGGACCGCTCCAGCAGTTCATAGCCATAGGCCATGCCGCGCGCCTCGATCTCGGCGGCGATGTCGGGAATGTCCAGCACGGCGGAATGCACCGGCGGACGCGCCACCACGGACCCCGCCCGGCGCCGGCGCAGGATCAGCCCGCGCGCCGACAGGTCGGTCAGGGCCTTGGACACCGTCATCCGCGCGCAGCCGTATTCCGCCTGAAGCTCGGCCTCGGTCGGCACCCGCGCGCCGGGCGGCCACTCGCCCGACAGGATCCGCCGCTCAATGTCCGCGCCGATGCGGCGATGCAGGGCGCTCATCCGCCCAGCACGGCGTCCAGCGCCCGGCGATAGCGGGCCTCGATGGCGTCCCGGCCCACATGGCGGCCGTTCTCGACCACCACCCGGCCCCGCCGCCAGACCGTGCGGATCGCCCGCTTCGGCCCGGCGAAGACCAGGCTGTCCAGCAGGGCGTCGTCCGTCCGCCCCGCATAGGCCAGGTCGTCGGTCTCCAGCGTCACGAAGTCCGCCGCCTGGCCGACCGCGATGCCGGTGGTCCCGCCGGTCGCCTGCGCTCCGCCCGCCAGCGCACGCCGGTACAGGGTCCCGCCGGTCGAGGCTTCCTTGTCCGCCAGCACCGCCCGGCCGCGCCGGCTCAGCCGCTGGCTGTACTCCAGCGCCCGCAGCTCTCCCGCGGCGTCGATCAGCACATTGGAGTCCGTTCCCAGGCCGAAGGTCCCGCCCTGGGCCAGGAACTCCACCGCCGGGAAGACGCCGTCGCCGAGGTTGGCCTCGGTCACAGGGCACAGGCCCGCCACCGCCCCACTCTTCGCCATCCGCGTCGTCTCGTCGCCGGTCAGATGGGTCGCGTGGATCAGGCACCAGCGCCGGTCCAGCCCGACATTGTCCAACAGCCACTGCACCGGCCGCGCGCCGGACCAGGCCAGGCAGTCGTCGACTTCCTTGGTCTGCTCGGCCGCATGGATGTGGACGGGCCCGTCGCCGGCCATCGGAACCACGGCCGCGATCTCCTCCGGCGTCACGGCCCGCAGGCTGTGCGGGGCCACCCCGACGACCGCGTCCGGCAGGGCCGAGACGATCCGCCGGCTCTCATCCATCAGCTTCGCGAAGCCGTCGATATCATTGATAAAGCGGCGCTGTCCGTGCGCGGGCGGCATCCCGCCGAAGCCCGCATGGGCATAGAAGACCGGCAGCAGGGTCAGGCCGATCCCGGTCCCGTCCGCCGCCGCCGCGATCCGCCCCGCCAGTTCGCCCCGGTCGGCGTACGTCCGGCCGTCGGGATCGTTGTGCAGATAGTGGAACTCCCCCACCCGGGTGAAGCCGCCCTCCAGCATCTCGGCGAAGGCCAGCGCCGTGATCGCCTCGATCTCCTCGGGCCCGCCCCGGTCGAGGAAGCGGTACATCAGCGCCCGCCAGGACCAGAAGTCATCGCCCTCGTTCGGTCCGCGCTCTTCGGTCAGCCCGGCCATCGCGCGCTGGAAGGCGTGGCTGTGCACGTTCGACAGGCCCGGCAGGACGACGCCCAGATCGGCCTCGCCCGCGCCCTGCACGGCGTTGGTCTCCACCCCCGTGACCGCCCCGTCCGTGACGGCGATCCTCACATTCGCCGTCCAGCCCTGCGGCAGCAGGGCGCGGCGGAAGAACAGGCTGTGGGCGGCTTGATCCGGCACTGGACAACTCTCCATCGTCGCGAATATGTCTATACATAATCGAGAAACTGGCAAGGAGGCGGAGATGACGGACTGGCTGACGGTGGCGCCCGGCGACGCCCCCCTGATCATCGCCTTCCCCCACACCGGAACCGACATCCCGGCGGCCATCGAGGCGCGCATGGCCGACCCCTGGCGGGCCCGCAAGGACGCCGACTGGTGGATCGACCGCCTCTACGCCTTCGCGACCGAACTGGGCGCGACCACGGTCCGCACCGCCATCTCGCGCAGCGTCATCGACATGAACCGCGACCCGTCGGGCCAGTCCCTCTATCCGGGCATGACCACCACGGGCCTGTGCCCCACCGAGACCTTCGACGGCGAGCCCCTCTACAAGCCCGGCCAGGAGCCCGACGCGGCCGAGATCGAGGCCCGCCGCGCCGAATTCTTCGATCCCTACCACGCCGCCCTGACCGCCCAGATCGCGCGGCTGTCGGCCGACGGCCCCGTCGTCCTCTACGACGCCCATTCGATCCGTTCGCACGTGCCGCGCCTGTTCGACGGCGAACTGCCGCAGTTCAACATCGGCGACAACAGCGGCGTCACCTGCGATCCCGCCCTGACCGCGGCGGTCGAGGCCGCCTGCATCGCCTCAGGCGACAGCCATGTCGTCAACGGCCGCTTCAAGGGCGGCTGGACCACGCGTCACTACGGCCGCCCCGAGACCGGGATCCACGCCATCCAGATGGAGCTGGCCTGCCGCGGCTATATCGACGAGCCCGCCGTCATGGACGCCTCGACCTGGCCCACCCCCTTCGACGCGGCCCGCGCCGCGCCCATCACGCGCACCCTGCGCGCCGTCCTCACCGCCGCCCGCGACTTCGCGATCAGCCAGCGAGCCTGACCCCATGACCAACAGCAACGCCCGCATCGTCCGCTCTCCGCGCGGACCCGAGATGACCGCCAAGACCTGGGCCGCCGAGGCGGCCCTGCGCATGCTCATGAACAACCTTGATCCCGAGGTGGCCGAGCGTCCGGAAGACCTCGTCGTCTACGGCGGCATCGGCAAGGCGGCCCGCAACTGGCAGGCCTTCGACCGCATCGTCGAGGAGCTGCGCAACCTCGAGGCGGACCAGACCCTGCTGGTCCAGTCGGGCAAGCCGGTCGGCGTCTTCCGCACCCACGCCAACGCCCCGCGCGTGCTGATCGCCAACTCCAACCTGGTGCCCAAATGGGCGACCTGGGAGCATTTCAACGAGCTCGATCGCAAGGGCCTCATGATGTACGGCCAGATGACGGCCGGGTCGTGGATCTACATCGGCACCCAGGGCATCGTTCAGGGCACCTATGAGACCTTTATGGAGGCCGGTCGCCAGCACTACGGCGGCGACTGGTCGGGCAAGTGGATCCTGACCGCCGGCCTCGGCGGCATGGGTGGCGCCCAGACCCTTGCGGCCACCATGGCCGGCGCCTCCTGCCTCGCCGTCGAGTGTCAGCGCAGCCGTATCGAGATGCGCCTGAAGACCCGCTACCTCGACGTCATGGCCGAGACGCTGGACGAGGCCCTGGCCCTGATCGAAGACGCCAGGACGACCGGAAAACCCATTTCTGTCGGGCTGTTGGGCAATGCGGCGGATGTTCTGCCTGAGCTGGTGAAGCGCGGCGTTCGGCCCGATCTGGTCACCGACCAGACCAGCGCCCACGACCTGGTCAACGGCTACCTGCCCAAGGGCTGGACCGTCGCCGAATGGGAGACGAAGCGCCAGTCCGATCCCGACGCCGTCGTCGCCGGGGCCCGCGCCTCGATCGTCGACCACGTCAACGCCATGCTCGCCTTCGAGAAGATGGGCGTCCCGACCACCGACTACGGCAACAACATCCGCCAGGTCGCCTTCGACGCGGGCGTGGCTAACGCCTTCGACTTCCCGGGCTTCGTCCCGGCCTACATCCGCCCCCTGTTTTGCCGCGGCGTCGGCCCGTTCCGCTGGGCCTCGCTGACCGGCGATCCGGAGGATATCCGCAAGACCGACGCGGCGATGAAGAAGCTCTTCCCCGACAACGCGGGCCTGCACCGCTGGCTCGACATGGCGGGCGAGCGCATCGCCTTCCAGGGCCTGCCCGCCCGCATCTGCTGGATCGGCCTGGGCGATCGCCACCGCGCCGGCCTGATGTTCAACGACATGGTCGCCTCGGGCGAGCTCTCGGGCCCTATCGTCATCGGCCGCGACCACCTGGACAGCGGCTCCGTCGCCAGCCCCAACCGCGAGACGGAATCGATGATGGACGGCTCGGACGCCGTCTCCGACTGGCCCCTGCTCAACGCCCTGCTCAACACCGCCTCGGGCGCCAGCTGGGTGTCGCTGCACCACGGCGGCGGGGTCGGCATGGGCTACAGCCAGCATTCCGGCGTGGTCATCGTCGCCGACGGCACGCCCGAAGCCGCCGCCCGCCTCGAACGCGTCCTGTGGAACGACCCCGCCACCGGCGTCATGCGCCACGCCGACGCGGGCTACGAGATCGCCAAGCAAGCCGCCCGCGACCATGGGCTCAACCTGCCGAGCCTGAAGGCCTGACCATGACCACCATCACCATTGGCTCCGCGCCCCTTTCCCTTGCGCAGCTCCGCACGGTCCTCGACGGCCCCGTCACCGTCGGCCTGACGCCCGACGCCTGGGCCGATGTCGAGAAGAGCGCGGCCGTCGTCGCCGCCATCCTCGCCGAGGGGCGCACCGTCTACGGCATCAACACCGGCTTCGGCCTGCTGGCCAACACCAGCATCGCGCCGGAAGACCTTGAAACCCTTCAGAAGAACCTCGTCCTCAGCCACGCCTGCGGCGTCGGCGCCCTGCTGCCGGACGCGGTCACCCGCCTGCTGATGGTGCTGAAGATCGCCAGCCTCTCCAAGGGCGCCTCGGGCGTCCGGCGCGGCACGCTGGAGGCCCTGATCGCCCTGGTGAACGCCGACGTCCTGCCCTGCATCCCGTCCAAGGGCTCGGTCGGCGCCTCGGGCGACCTGGCCCCGCTGGCCCATATGTCCTGCGTCCTGATCGGCGTCGGCGAGGCCCGCCACAACGGCGAAACCCTCTCCGCCGAAGCCGCCATGGCCAAGGTCGGGCTCAAGCCCGTCGTGCTCGGCCCCAAGGAAGGCCTGGCCCTGCTGAACGGCACCCAGTGCTCCACCGCCCTGGCCCTGGCCGGCCTGTTCGCGACCGAGGCCGTCTTCGCCGCCGGGATCGCCGCCGGCGCCCTGTCGGTTGACGCGCTCAAGGGGTCGGACGCGCCGTTCGATCCGCGCATCCACGCCCTGCGCGGTCAGCCCGGCCAGATCGACGTCGCCGCCCGCCTGCGCGCCCTGATCAGCGGCTCGGCCATCCGCGACAGCCATCGCCACGACTGCGCCAAGGTGCAGGACCCCTACTCCCTGCGCTGCCAGCCGCAGGTGATGGGCGCGACCCTGGATGTGCTGCGCAACGCCGCCGCCATGCTGGAGCGCGAAGCCAACGCCGTGACCGACAACCCGCTGGTCTTCATCGAGGACGGCGACGTCATCTCGGGCGGAAACTTCCACGCCGAACCCGTCGCCTACGCCGCCGACCAGATCGCCATGGTCCTGTGCGAAATCGGCAATATCTCCGAGCGCCGCACCTCCATCCTCGTCGATCCCAAGATGAGCGAGTTGCCGGCCTTCCTGGTCAAGGAAAGCGGCCTGAACTCCGGCTTCATGATCGCCCAGGTCACCGCCGCCGCCTTGGTGGCCGAGAACCGCATGGTCGCCCACCCCTGCGTCATCGACACCGTGCCGACCAGCGCCAACCAGGAAGACCACGTCTCCATGGCCACCCACGGCGCCCGTCGCCTGCTGGAGATGGCCGAGAACACCGCCACCGTCGTCGGCATCGAACTGCTGGCCGCCGCGCAAGGCCTGGAGTTCCACCGCCCCCTGACCAGCTCGCCTGATCTGGAACAGGTCTGGGGCATCGTCCGCGAAGCCGCCGAGCCCTACGTCTCGGACAAATACTTCGCCCCGGACATCGAACGCGCCACCGACGGCGTCCGCGCCGGCCGGTATCGGGCGTTCGCCGGAGACCTGCTGCCGTCGGCCTAGTTTCCGTCCCGTTCCCGATGGAGAGGGCTTGAGCTTCCAAGAGCGCAGCGATTGGTCAGGCGAAAGGGTAAGGGTCGCCCTTCGGCATTCGGCGATGAGGGGCGGCGGCTAAGGCCGACTGAACCCGCCGACCCTCATCCGACGGGGCTCCGCCCCGCCACCTTCTCCCATCGGGAGAAGGGAGCAGAACCCACGCCCAAATCTGACGCCTCGACCTGCTAGGGTTCCTCCCCTCGGGTCTTTGACAATCTACCGGTGGAACCTCGCCCCGCAGCCCCCGCCTCACGGGAAAAAGTGCACGATGTGCACTCCATTTTTTCCGAGTGCGCTTTTTCAGTCCTGCAGCGGCGCCCGCGCCAGCGCCGTCAGATTGGCCGAGCCGGTGCAGAAGCAGACGGTCTTCAACTGGCGGATCACGGTCTGGAAATGGGCCACGACGGCCTCGGTCGAGACCGTCGCCGCGGCCAGGACGCCCGCCGCCTGACCGACCATGTCGGCGCCCAGCCGGATCACCCTGGCCGCATCGACGCCGTCGCGGATCCCGCCCGAGCCGATGATCAGCGTCCGGGGACAGGCCGCCCGCGCCTCGGCGATCGCCCGCGCCGTGGGGATGCCCCAGTCGCCGAAGGCGGCGGCATGGGCCTTGTCCGCCGGGCTTTCCGCCCGCTCGCCCTCGACCAGGGCCCAGTTCGAGCCGCCCGCCCCGGCCACGTCCAGCGCCGCCACCCCCATGGCCGCCAGCCGTCTGCACGTCGCCGCCGACAGGCCCGCGCCGGTCTCCTTGACCACCACCGGGAAGTCCACGGTCCGGATCAGGGCCTCCAGGGCCGCGCCCACGCCCCACCAGTCCCGGTCGCCCTCGGGCTGGCAGGCCTCCTGCAGCGGGTTCAGGTGCACGATGAGGGCGTCGGCGGCGACCATGTCCACGATCCGGCGCGCCTCGTCAGGCCCCACGCCCCGCGTCAGCTGGGCCGCGCCGATATTGGCCAGGATCGGGGTGTCGGGCGCCTTCAGCCGCAAGGCCATGTCCAGCCCCGGCGCCCCGCCCGCCTCCAGCGCCGCGCGCTGCGAGCCGACGGCCAGGGCGATGCCCAGGTGCTGCGCGGCTTCGGCCAGCCGGGCGTTGATCGCCTCGGCCCGCGCCGGCCCGCCGGTCATCGAACTGATCAGCAGCGGCGCCTTCAGCCGCCGCCCCAGGAAGTCCGCGCCCAGGTCAATCTTGCCGTAGTCCAGATCGGGCAGCGCCTCGTGCACGAAGCGCACCGCGTCCAGCCCGCCGTCACGCCCATGCCGCCCGCGGCCGGACAGGATCACGTCCAGATGCTGGTCCTTGCGGTTGACGATGTCGGACATGCGGGACCGCTCCGCGCGGCTTAAGGCTTCTTCTCGACGATCAGGGCATAGGACCCGGTCTGGCCCTGCTGGAAGGTGCCGGCCCGGATCTCGTAGGTGCCGTCCTCGGGCGCCGTCCATTCCAGCTTCGCGTGGGTGTCCGACAGGCTGTCGTCGTCCGAGGCCAGGCCCTCGAAGGTCCCGCCCTCGTTCTCGCGCCCGACGACCAGATAGCTGTCGACCTCGTTGGAGACCATCATGATGACCAGCTTCTCGTCGGCCTTCACCGTCACCCGATAGGCGTCATAGAAGCTGTTGTCGTCGGCGGTGGCGTCGCTTTCGGTCAGGACGCCGTGGGCGCTCGTGCCGATCAGCAGGCTGCCCGGTTGCGGCTGCGGACCGCGGTCCTGCAGTTCCAGCGAATACAGGCCCTTGCCGTCCGCCCCCAGCGGCGAGGCGCGCAGCACATAGCGGCCGTCCTCCGGCAGGGTGAAGCTCAGCCGCGAATCCGTGCCCTCGCCCAGGCCGTCGTCGTCCTGCGCCAGCGGGGTGAACTCGCCTTCGGCGTTGCCGATCTGCAGATAGGTGTCGAAGTCGCCCGAGCGCATGATCGCCCGCACGCGCTGGCCCTTGTGGCCGTCGAAGACAAAGGCGTCGTAACCCCGGTCGTCGTTGTCCCGGGAATCGGTCTCGCCGATCTCGCCTTCAAGCTTCGCGCCGAAGGCCAGCGGCTGCGGCGGCTTGTCGGGCTCGACCTCCGAGATCGCCAAACTGTAGCGCCCGCGCGCGTCGGAGAAGGCCCGCGCCTCGATCACATAGGAGCCGTCGCGCGGCAGGGTGAAGATCAGCCGCGAATTGGTGCCCTCGGGCCCGCCGTCGTCGTCCGTCGCCAGGCTGACCTGGTTCTCGTCGAACAGTTCCAGATAGGTGTCGAAGGCCGTCGAGGTCATGTCGATGCGGACCCGCTGCCCCTCCTTCCCGCTGAACCGGTAGGCGTCGGCGTGCTCCTCGTTGGCGCTCAGGCCGTCGTCGTCGGTCAGCTCGCCGCGAACGGTGTCGCCGATACGGATGGCGGTGGCCTGGATCGGCGCCGGGCCTTCGGACAGCGTCAGGCTGTAGGCCCCGGTCGAGCCGGCGCTGAGCGGCGTGGCGCGGATCACATAGGTCCCCGCTTCCGGCAGGGTGAAGACCAGGCGCGAGTTCAGGCCGGCGTCCCCGCCGTCGTCGTTCATGCCCAGCTCGGTGAACACGCCGTCCGCGATCCGGCCCACGCGAACCACCGGATCGAAGGCCTCGCTGTCCAGGCCGATCTGGACGCGGTCGCCCTGGCGGCCGGTGAAGGCCCAGTCCTCATAGGCGGCGCCGGCGTCGGTCTCGGCGTCGTCGTCGCTCAGCTCGCCCTGCACGGTCGCGCCCAGGGCGATCTGGCCCGGCTCCGGCGCGGGCTTGGCGGGCGGGCGCTCGGTCAGGCTCAGGGTGTAGGCGCCGCCCTCCGTCCCCGACAGGGTCCGGGCGCGCAGGACATAGACCCCGTCCTCCGGCGTGGCGAAGCGCAGGCGCGAGTTGGTGCCTTCACCCAGACCGTCGTCGTCGCTGGCCAGCGGCTCGTCGTCCCCGGCCTCGCCCTGCGGCTGGACCTGCAGGAAGGTGTCGAAGCCCTCGGCGCGCATCACGGCCTCGAACCGCTGACCGGCGGTCGCGGTGATGGCGTAGCTGTCATAGCGGTAGGCGTTGTCGGGACCATTGGAATCGCCGTCGGCGATCTCGCCCTCGACCTGGTCTCCGGGCGCGAGCGGCCGGGCGTCCTGGGCGAAGGCGGGCCCCGCCAGGGCGGCGGCGAGCGCCAGGCTGCTGACGGCGGCGAAAATGGTCTGACGGCGCATGCGTATCCCCTGGGAGTCGACAGTGATCATAGACGCCGAACGCGCCCCTCTGTAAATCGCGCGGACCGCACGATTCCTGACGACCGGAGCCGAAACCCATGACGGCCGAACCCACCCGCGCGACCCTGATCGACGGCAAGGCCTTCGCGGCCGGCCTGGTGGACCGCGTCGCCGCGGCCTCGGCCCGGCTGGAAAGCGCCCATGGCGTGAAGCCCGGACTGGCCGTCGTCATCGTCGGCGAGGACCCCGCCAGCCAGATCTATGTGCGCAACAAGGGCGAGACGACCCAGCGCGCGGGCATGCGCTCCGACACCCACCGCCTGCCCGACACGACGACGCAGGCCGACCTGCTGGCCCTGATCGCCGATCTGAACGCCGATGCCGGCATCCACGGCATCCTGGTCCAGCTGCCCCTGCCCGGCCACATCGACAGCACCGCCGTGCTGGACGCCATCGACCCGGACAAGGACGTGGACGGCTTCCACGTCGTCAACGCGGGCCGTCTGGCCGTCGGCCTGCCGGGGCTGGTGCCCTGCACGCCGCTGGGCTGCATCATGATGCTGCGCGCCGAACTGGGCGACCTGACCGGTCTCAACGCCGTGGTCGTCGGCCGCTCCAACATCGTCGGCAAGCCGATGGCCCAGCTGCTGCTGGCCGAGAGCTGCACCGTCACCATCGCCCACTCGCGCACCCGCGACCTGCCCGCCCTGTGCCGCACCGCCGACATCATCGTGGCCGCCGTCGGCCGTCCCGAGATGGTGCGCGGCGACTGGATCAAGCCCGGCGCCACGGTGATCGACGTGGGCATCAACCGCGTGCCCTCCAGGGATCCGGTCAAGGCCGCCGAGGGCAAGACCAGGGTGGTCGGCGACGTCGCCTTCGAGGAGGCCGCCGCCGTCGCCGGACGCATCACCCCGGTCCCTGGCGGCGTGGGTCCGATGACCATCGCCTGCCTGCTGGCCAACACCTATTCGGCCGCCTGCCGCGCCGCGGGTGTGGACGCCGAGTCGCTGGACGCTTGAACCTGGGCCGCTCCGGCCCAATAGTCCTTCTCAACGCAGTCTGAGGAGACGCCCATGATCCGGATCCCGCCCCGCCTTGCGGCCGTCGCCGCCGTGGTCGTTCTCGCCCCCGCCGTGGCCAGTTGCGGCATCAACAGCATTCCGACCAAGGAAGAGGCGGCCAAGGCCCGCTGGGCCGACGTCCAGTCGCAGTACCAGCGCCGCGCCGACCTGGTGCCCAACCTGGTGGCCACCGTTCAGGGCGCGGCGGTGCAGGAACGCACCACCCTGACCCAGGTGATCGAGGCCCGCTCCCGCGCCACCGCCGTCCAGGTGACGCCCGAGACCCTGAACGACCCGCAGGCCTTCCAGCGCTTCCAGGCCGCCCAGGGCGAGCTGTCCCAGGCCCTGTCCCGCCTGCTGATGGTGACGGAAAACTATCCCCAGCTTCAGTCGAACCAGAACTTCCTGGCCCTGCAGTCGCAGCTGGAAGGCACCGAGAACCGCATCGCGGTCGCCCGGCGCGACTACAATGAGGCCGTGCGCGACTACAACACCTCGCTGCGCACCTTCCCGACGGTGATCTGGGCCAAGACCATCCACGGCGGCTCGCAGCCGATGCAGTCGTTCAGCGCCACCGAGGCCGCCCAGTCCGCGCCCGGCGTCAATTTCGACGCCCTGAACCCCGCCGCTCCCGCGCCTTCGGCGGCGCCGGGCTCCGCACCGCCGGCCGCGCCCGCCCGGTGATCCCGCGAGGTCTTGAGGGACTGACCACCCGCGCGGCCGCGTTCGTCGCGGTCCTGCTGGCCGCCGTCTGGCTGGCGGCGAGCCCCGCCTCGGCGCAGAACGGCCCGCGGTTCCCGTCCCTGACCGGGCGGGTCGTCGACGGGGCCGACCTGATCTCGCCCGCAACCGAGGCCGCGCTGACGACGAAGCTGGAAGCGCTGGAGCGCGACACCACCGATCAGGTCGTGGTCGTCACCGTGCCGGACCTCCAGGACTATCCCATCGAGGACTACGGCTATCAGCTGGGCCGCGCCTGGGGGATCGGCCAGGCGGGCAAGAACAACGGCGTCCTGCTGATCATCGCCCGCGATGAGCGCAAGGTCCGGATCGAGGTCGGCTACGGTCTCGAGCCGGTGCTGACCGACGCCCTTTCGGCCCTGATCATCCACAACGACATCCTGCCGCCCCTGCGCGAGGGCTCCTACGACCGGGGCGTCACCGCGGGCGTGGACGCCATCGACGCGCAGCTGCGGCTCGACCCCGCCGAGGCGCAGGCGCGCGCGGCGGTCGCCGAGCGGCCCAGGTCCAGCCTGCCGATCGGCCCGGCCGTGCTGATCGCCGTGGTCTTCCTCTTCCTGCTGCTCGGCCTGCTGGGCGGCGCGTCCGGCCGGGGCCGGCGACGCAGCAGCGGCCTAGGCCCGATCCTGATCTGGGCCGCCAGCGAAGCCATGCGCAACAGCGGGCGCGGCGGCGGCGGCGGAGGCTGGGGCGGCGGAGGCGGTGGAGGCGGCGGCTTCGGCGGCGGCGGCGGCGGATTCGGCGGCGGAGGGGCCTCGGGCGGATGGTGATGCAAGCGACCTCCGAAGCCCACGCCCGCATCGCCGCGGCCATCGCGGCGGCCGAGCAGACCACCTCGGGCGAAATCTTCTGCGTCCTGGCCCGGCGCGTCTCGTCCTATCGCGATGTTTCCTTCGGCTGGGCCGCGGCGGCGGCCCTGCTGCTGCCGCTAGGGCTGATCCCGCTGGGGTTCGAGCCGGACTGGATCCCGGGCCTGACCGACAGCTGGGAGGCCGCCCACCTGGCCGCCCGCGAGACCACCATCGGTCATGCGCTGACCGCCTACGCCCTGATCCAGTCGGCGATCTTCCTGGCCGTCTTCCTGCTGACCTCCCTGCCCGTCGTGCGCCGCTGGGTCACTCCGCGCAGCGTGCGCCGCGCCCGGGTGCACAAGGCGGCGATGCAGCAGTTCCTCGCCCACGGCCTGCACGTGACCGAGGCGCGCACCGGCGTGCTGCTGTTCGCCTCGCTGGCGGACCATCAGGTCGAGGTCATCGCCGACGAGGGCATTCACTCGAAGGTCGACCAGACCGTCTGGGCCGACGCCGTCGAGGCTCTGGCCCGGGGCCTGAAGCGCCGTGATCCGGCGGCCGGGTTTGAGGCCGCCGTCGGCCTGTGCGGCGCCGTGCTGGCCGAACATTTCCCGCCGTCGCCCCGCGACCGCAACGAAATCGAGGACAAGCTGGTCATTATCTGAGCGGGCGGCGCCCCTTTGGAGTCGCATTCAGGGCGGAAATGCCCTTGACCATTTTTGCTTCAGGTCGGCTCGACCTGAATCCAACCAATGGTCCAACATCAAACTCGAGCGAAATCTGAGCCGAGTTGGACGCCGTCCAACTCAACCGGTTTCGCTCTAGCCCGCCCGCGAAGCCGACCGAACCGTCATGCCCCGCCTGATGACCTACAATGTGCACCGCTGCGTCGGTGTGGACCGCAAGCTGGATGTCGGCCGCATCGCGGGCGTCATCGCCGAGCATGAGCCGGACATCGTCTGCCTGCAGGAGCTGGACGTGGGCCGCGCCCGCACCGGCTTCGTGGACCAGGCCCGCTCGATCGCTGACCAGCTGGCCATGAGCTACCACTTCCATCCGGCCATGCGGGTCGAGGCCGAGCTGTACGGCGACGCCATCCTGACCCACCTGCCCGAGCGTCTGATGCGCTCAGGCCCGCTGCCCTCGGTGCGCGGCGTGCCGGGGCTGGAGCCGCGCGGTGCCCTGTGGGTCGCCATCGAGATCGACGGCGTGACCCTGAACGTCTTCAACACCCATCTGGGCCTGGTCCCGCGCGAGCAGCGCCTGCAGGCGGCGGCCCTGGTCGGCGAGCAGTGGGTGGGGCATCCGGACTGCGTCGGCCCGACGCTGCTGACCGGCGATTTCAACGCCACCTCGGTCACCCGCCCCTACCAGACGCTGGCGCGCCGGCTGGCTGACTGCCAGCGCTCGCTCGGGCTGAAGCCGTCGGTGAAGACCTTCCCGTCCAGCTTCCCGGCCATCCGCATCGACCACTGCTTCACCAGCCCGGAGATCGTGGTCACGGCGGTCAAGGCGCCCTTCTCGCCGCTGGCGCGGATGGCCTCGGACCACCTGCCGCTGATCGTCGACTTCGAGATCAGGCGTCCGTAATCGCCCGCCGGCGGTGCGAGGTCGCCCGCCGCCGCCACGGACGGAAGGCGTCGCGGACCGAGGTCGGATCGCCCAGCTGGAACTCGGCGATGATCTGTTCGACGCTGGACGGCGGCGTGGCGCCCAGCAGACGCATCCGGCCGTTGCCGAACTGCTGCACCGCCGTTCCGACCGACTCCGCCAGAGCCTCCGCGGCGGCGAAGACCTCCCCCTCGACGCCGATCCAGTGGCCCAGCGTCCGGTGCCGGAAGGCGCGGATGGTTTCCCGCCCCGCCGCCGTCCCAGGCTCCACGGCCACGTCGCACTCGGTGTCGAAGCCCAGCGAGCGGTTGTTCAGGTTCGTAGACCCGATGCGCAGGACCTCGTCGTCATAGATCGACATCTTGGCGTGCACGATGATCCGCTCCCCCTGGGCCGTGTGCGGGGCGAAGGCGAAGAAGCGGTTGTTGCGATCCGCCTGCTCGAGCCGGAACAGCACCTCGGACCGGGCCGTGTCCATGGTCATCTTGTCGAACCAGCTCGGGCTGCCGCCGGTCGAGACCAAGACCACCTCCGGTCCGTCCCATTCGGCCAGCCGCTCGGCCAGGGCTGCGGCGATGACCGGCGAGGTGAAATACTGGTTCTCCAGATAGATCAGCTTCTTGGCCCTGCGAATGGCGTCCAGGTGCAGGGCCTCGTTCTCACGCACCTCGGTGCGCTGACCCCAGCCGGGCTCGGTGCGGGCGATGGCGAAGGGCGTGTCCGTGAGGTCCGGCTCCACCCCGTCCGGCCAGGGATCGCCGGGGGCCTCGTCGACGATGGTCTGTTCGTCCGTCGCCAGCCGCCAGCGCTCGCGGGCCAGGTCGCCCAGGGCGCGCGCGGCCGGGCCATCGACCACGCACATCACCTCGTGCCGGGGTGATGCGATCAGGCCCGAGGGCATGCAGCGGCGCGGATCGTCGTCCAGGTGCTCACAGGAATCCCAGCGGTCGACCGAGATGTCCCCGCCGCCGCAGAAGGCCACCGCGTCGTCGATGATCACCACCTTCTGGTGATGGCAGGCGCCGGGCGCGGGCGGCGGATCCAGCCGGAACTCGACCATCCGCTTGCGGAACCACTGCTGGGCCCGTTGCGGGAAGAACCCCTGGGAGGCGGCGATGACCAGCGGCGACTTCCAGATGAGCAGCCGCACGTCCAATTCGGGGCGCGTCTTCACCAGCATGCGTAGAAGATGGCCGATCTCATCCAGCGGACCGGCGTCCGCGATGTCCGGATGCAGCCGGGTGCGCGGGTCAAACTGCCAGCCCAGCACCACGACGGACCGCTGCGCCTTGTCCAGCGCCGAGCGCAGCGCAGCGAAATAGGCGGCGTTCTCCATCAGGACGGCGAAGCGGTTCGCCGTCTCCACGCGCCAGCAGTTCCGGCCGGGCGCAAACAGTCTGTCGTGCTCTTCCATGCCGCTACGCCTGACCGATTCGCATGACGGCGGCATGCGCCTCCCCCATCAGGAGACGCGCGCCACGCCTTTCCGTTCCCACGCGAAGCCGGGAACGGTCAATGGTGACGCTTTGTTCATGTGCGCCGCATTGTTTCAGACGAGATTTCGGCGCATAACAGCGTCCGTCATTCGGACAAGGGGGATCGGCGATGCAAGCGCTGATCGAGATGATCGCCAGCTTCGTCGCCATGCTCGCCGCTGCGGCTCTGTCGCAGTTCGGCCTGGATCTCAGCGCCCCGCAGAAGCCCGAACGCGAAATCCACCGCGTCCGCGACTGTGGCGGCTCCAACACCCCCTCCACCGTCATCACCGTCTCGGGCGACCGCAAGCACGAGTGCTGAAGCCCGCCGGAATCGTCCGGGCTCGCCTTTGCTCTGCGCCTTTGAGTCGCTAGGGTTCTGTCGTCCCCCAGCGGGCGTCCCCATGACGCCGTTCGAGACGAGATCACCGCCTGATGAAGCCTCCCCGCCAACGGTCGCCGCTTAATCTGTCCGATCCCGTGTCGGAACCCGCGACCGAGTCCGCCGTCGAGACCCCCGCCGTGGCGGAGGACGCCCCCGCGCCCGCCGGCCGTTCGGCCGAGCGCCCCATGTCCGAACGTCGCCGCCGCCGCCTGGCCGAGGAACAGCGCCTGGCCGCCGAGCGCGCCGCCGCCGGCAGCGAAGTCGCGCCCGAGCCCGCGCCGATCGCCGCCCCCGAACCCGCCGCCTTCGAGATCCGCGCCCTGGCCGAAAGCGCCGAGGCGCCGCCGGCCGCCTATGATCCGCCGCCCGCTCCGGCGTCGACCCTCGCCCTGCGCCGCCGCGAGACTCCGCAGCCGTCGGGCCGTCACGCCTATCTGGTCGCCGGCGTCGCCGCGGCCCTGTGGATCGGCGGCGTCGCCGCCTGGGCCGCCTTCGAGATCGGCTCGGGCGCGGTCGACCTGGAGCCGCTGCGCCTCGCTGTCTACGCCCTGATCGCCCTGGCCCCGGCCGGACTGGCGATCATGCTGGCCCACGCCGTCCGCCAAGGCGCCGGACTGGCCGCCGAGACCAAGCGCGCCCGCGACCTGTCGGAGGCCCTGATCGCGCCCACCGCGCTGGCCGCCCAGCAGACCGGCGAGGTCCTGCAGAGCCTGCGCATGGATATCGACCAGGCCTCGCTGGCCGCCGAGCGCGCCCGCAACGACATGGCCCTGCTGCGCGAGGCGCTGGCGCAGGAGACCACCCGCCTGAACGAGGCGGCCGAGGTGGCCGGCCGCACGGCCCGCCGTCTGGTCGAACAGCTGGGCGGCGAACGCGACCAGATGCAGACCCTGGGCGACAAGCTGGACACCCAGGCGACCGGCGTCCTCGACGCGGTCGAACGGCAGTCGCGCATGGTCGTGGACGCCTCGGACCTGGCCCAAACCCAGCTTCGGGAAGCGGAAGCGGCCCTGGCCGCCCGCGCCGCGGACCTGGCCGCCGCCGCCGGCGAAGCCCAGGACGCCGCCCGCGTCGCCGCCGACGACCTGGCCCGTCAGACCCTGCGGCTGGAGAACGCCGGCTCCGGCGTCGCCGAACAGATCCAGTCGGTCGAGGAAGGCCTGGGCCAGCAGCGCGCCGCCCTGGTGACCGCCGCCTACGCCCTGCGCACCGATCAAGAGGACTTCTCCGCCCAGGTCGAGAGCCAGCGCGCCCAGCTCAGCGAACAACTGTCGGCCGCCCGCACCGCCGCCGGCGAACTGGGCGAAACCTCGACCCGCACGACCGAGACGGTCAAGGATCTGGTCGAGGCCGCCACCGACCAGTTCAAGGCCCTGGTGGAAATGTCCCAGCGCGAGGCCGACGGCTTCGACGCCGCCACCAAGGTGGCGCTGGACCGCTTCGAGGCCTTGGCCGCCGAGGCCCGCGACGCCCTGGTCGAGGAAACCCGGCGGGCGCTGGCCGCCCTGCAGGCCACCGCCGAGGACTCGCGCATCGCCGCCAGCGAGGCCGCCGATCAGGCCCAGCTGCGCGCCGACCGGCTGGGCGAGGCCCTGTTCGACGCCGCGCAGAAGGCCGACGCCGCCGCCGACTCCCGCGTCGAGAGCGCCCGCCGCATCGTCGCCGAGACCGGCAATCTGGTCGATCAGGCCGGCGACCGGGCGATCGAGAAGCTGGAGCTCACGGTCGAGCGCATGGACGCCGCCCTGTCCCGCATCGACGAGGCCATCGGCGACCTGGACGACCGCGCCGGACGACTGCCCGAAGAGGCCCGCAAGCGGGTCGAAGAGGTGCGCAACACCGTCGAGGAAGGCCTCGCCGCCCTGTCCGCCGCCTCGCAGAAGGCCGCCGCCGACACCGAGGCCCTGGACGCCGGGTTCCAGGAACGGGTGCGCCGCAACTACGACATGCTGACCGAGGCCGTGCGCCTGATGGGCGTCGTGTCCGGCGAGACCCCGACCACCCGCCGCCGCGAGGCCGCCGCCGGCGCTCCGCCCCCGTCCGAACCGCCCCGCGCCGCGCCGAAGGTCGACGAGGGCAAGGGCTTCGGCTTGCGCGGCCGCCTCAAACTGGAGCCGACGCCGGGGACCGCCTCGCCCACCAGCCCGCTGGACTGGGCCGATCTGGTCGACGACGGCCCCGGCGAGACCCCGCTGGACCTCGACACCCCGGTCATGCCCACGGGCGGCGGCGAAGCCGGCCTGGAAGCCCTCGGCCAACGGGTCGTCGCCGCCATCCGCCGTATGGGCGTCGATCCCAATGCGCTCCTGCCCCGCTCGCGGGTCGAGGAAGCCGCCCTGGCCGTCACCGAACGAGACCCCGACCGGGCCCGCCAGATCGTGCGCCGGGTCGCCCCGGCCGCCGTGCGCAGCGTCTCGCGCCGTGTGCTGACGGATCCGGACCTGCGCGCCGACGCCGAGTCCTATGTCCGCGCCTTCGGTCGCGAACTGGCGAACCACGCGGCGAGCGGCGACGGTCCCGCGGTGCTGGGACGACTGACCTCGGACGGCGGACGGGCCTTCATGCTGCTGGACGCCGCCATCGGCGATCTGGCCTGATCACAGGGGTTCGCGTGGCCGTTGAATCTGCCTCCCGCCAAGCTTGGAAAGGGTGTTTTCGCCTTGACGGCGGGGTCGCGATAACGACACCGTTCGCTCTCGTCACGTAATTGTCACGCAATAGTCCGGGTTCATGGCCGACATCGATCAGACGCTGACGGACACCCGCCCCGGGATCGTCATCTGCGCATGGGACGCCGGAGAATCCGGCTGGGACCCGATCGAAGACCTGTCCGGAGAGCCGTGGAGCCCCTCGGGCGCGCGCACCGTGCCGGTGCCCTCCGCCGATCCAGACACCCTGGCCGCCACCCTTTCCGCCCATCTGACCGATCGCCGCTGCCGCGCCCTGCTGCTGGTGGGCCGGACCCGCGGCCACGAGGGCTTCCGCCTGCAGATGCGGGCCGAGAACCGGGCGCTGGACGGCGCCCAGCGTCCGGACGGCGTCGGTCCCAGCGTGGCCCGGGCGACGGCCCCGGTCGCTGAGATGGTCCGTGCACTGAAAGAGGCCGGCCTGGCCGCCGACGCGACCTCGGAAGCCGAGGACGACGCGGGCAGCTATCTGCTCTATCGCGTGCTCGCCAACCTGCCGGACGGATCGGACACCCCCGCCGTGGGCCTGCTGCGGGCGCCCGAGAACGAGACCCACGACGCCGTGCAACGCGCCGTGAAGACCGCCGCCCAGGCCATGGCGCGGCATCTGTCGCCCCTGCCCCGCTCGCGCGCGGTCTGAGGCTTCAGGCCCGGAACGTCAGGCCAGCCGTCGCCGCAACGGCAGGGCGGCCAGCAGACCGACCGCCGACATCATCGCCATCGCCGCATAGCCGCCCGCGCCGAACCGGTCGTACAGCGGTCCGGACAGGGCGGTGGCGACCCCGATCAGAACGCCGGCCGACAGCACCGAACTGAGCGTCTGCGCCGCCGTCTGGCTGTCGCGCGGGGCCAGTTTCTCGACGATCTGGACCCCCGCCAGGAAGGTGGCGGCGAAGGTCAGGGCGTGCAGCGCCTGCAGCGGCCACAGCAGCCACAGCGGAGGGGCGAAGGCCATGGCGGTCCAGCGCAGGACGGCGGCGACCGCGCCGATGACCAGCAGCACCCAAGGCCCCACGCCCGCACGCCGCCGCCACGGCTCGACCAGCCACATCAGGGCGATCTCCACCACGACGCCGAAGGCCCAGAGCTGGCCGGTGACTGCCGCGCTGATCCCCTGCGCCTTCCACAGCAGGGCCGAGAAGCCGTACTGGAAGGCGTGCGCCGCCTGCACCGCGCCGACGGCGAAGATGGCGGTCATGAACACCGGATCGGCCAGCAGCCGGCCCAGCCCCCGGAACCGCTCGCGCCCGCGCAGCGGCGCCCCGTCGCCGACGGGTTCGCTGGGCAGGACCAGGGCGGCGACGGCGGCGATGGCCAGGCCCATGCCGGTGATCCAGATCACGATCACATCGACCGGCGCGTTCAGCAGCGCCGCGCCCATGCCGATGTTGACCGCCACGAAGGCGGCCGAACCACAGCCGCGCGGCAGGGCGAAGGTGAAGCCGTCGCGCGCCGCCAACCGCAGGGTCAGCACGTCGCTGAGCGGGATCAGGGCCGCCGCCGCCGTGGCTCCGACGAACCAGCCCAGCGCCTGGAGCGCGAACACCTCGGTCAGCCCCGCCCCGCCGTACCCCAGCGCCATGACCAGCCCCAGCAGGGCGATCGGCGCGCGTCGCGTGCGGAAGCCGTCGGCCCAGACCGCCAGCAGCGGCCCGGTCGCCACCCGGCCCAGCATCGGCGCCGCCAGCAGCACGCCGATCTGCGCCCCGGTCAGGCCCTGGGCCCGGAACCACAGGCTGGCGAACGGCAGGCTCACGCCACTGGCGCCGAAGAGCAACACGTACTGCAGGCCCATGCGCGCGGCGGAATTCATGTCAGGCAGATAGCAGACGGCGGGGTTTCTGTCGGCTAGCCTCGGAGCATGACGGTGAATCGCAATCTGGCGGCCTTCGCGGCTGTGAACGGCGCGGTGGCGGTGGCTCTGGGAGCCTTCGCCGCGCATGGGGCCGGGCCGCAGATCAAGACCCTGCTGACCACCGGCGCCCAGTACCAGCTGACACACGCCCTGCTCGGCCTCGCCTGCGCCCTGTGGCCGGCGCGGACCGGGCTGGTGAACCTGGCCGGCTGGCTGGCGACCGTCGGTGGACTGATCTTCTCACTGTCTCTAGCCCTGCTGGGCCTGCTCAGTCTCCCGGCCCTCGGCGCGATTACCCCGATAGGGGGAGTGCTGATGATCCTGGCTTGGCTTTTGCTCATGCTTGCCGCATTGCGAATCAACCCCTCCAACGCCTGATACGGGCGAGCAGAAAGACCGGATTACTGTATGGCCTTCCCCCTGCCCGAAACCCCGCGCCGTGACCTCTTCCCCGAGATCGAGGCCTACGCCTCCGGCTATATGAAGACCGATAGCGTGCACGAGGTCTGGTATGAGGAGTGCGGCAATCCGCAGGGCCTGCCGGTCATCGTGTTGCACGGCGGTCCTGGCGGCGCGGTCAATCCGGGCATGCGGCGCTATTTCGATCCGGCCAAATACCGGATCGTCCTGTTCGACCAGCGCGGCTGCGGCAACAGCCGTCCGAACGCCTCACTGGAAGACAACACCACCTGGACCCTGATCGAGGACATCGAGCGCCTGCGCGAGCTGCTGGGCATCGACAAATGGGCGGTGTTCGGCGGCAGCTGGGGTTCGACCCTGGCGCTGGCCTACGCCATCACCCACCCGGAGCGGTGTACGGCCCTGCTGCTGCGCGGCATCTTCCTGCTGACCAAGCCGGAACTGCACTGGTTCTATCAGGACGGCGCCTCGCAGATCTTCCCGGACGCCTGGGAACGCTTCCTGGCTCCGATCCCCGAGAATGAGCGCCACGACCTGATGGCCGCCTACTACAAGCGGCTGATCGGCGACGATCAGGCCGAGCGCGAACGCTGCGCCATCGCCTGGTCCAGCTGGGAAGGCGACACCGTCAGCGTGCAGGGCCCCGCCGCCCGCCCGGACAAGTTCGCCGAGCCCGATTTCGCGGTCGCCTTCGCCCGCATCGAGAACTGGTACTTCACCAACGGCGGCTTCTTCCCCGAGGAAGGCTGGTTGCTGAAGAACGTCCACCGCATCCGCCACATCCCGTGCTGGATCGCGCAGGGCCGGTTCGACGTGGTGACGCCGATGACCAGCGCCTGGGCCCTGCACCGCGCCTGGCCCGAGGCCAAGCTCGACGTCATCGGCGATTCCGGCCACGCCTCCAGCGAACCGGGCATCATCGACAGCCTGGTCCGCGCGACGGACTGGGCCGCTTCGCTCTGAAGGCGGCAGGGAATAGGCAGTAGGCAATAGGGCGACGGAGAACGCCTCCGGGACCGCTTCCCTACTGCCTACTGCCTACTGCCTACTGCCTACTGCCTCCCCTTCACTTCGGGTTCGTCTTCTCCACCAGCTCCGACAGCTGGAAACCGATGCGGCGCGCCTCGCGCTCCTCCGGCTTGCGGCGGGCGTCGAGCAGGACGTTGATCTGGGCGTAGTGCTGGATCAGGCGGACCGGGCGGCCCTCGCTGTTGCGCCCCAGGAACAGGATGAAGTCCGGCCCCCAGAAGCCGACGTCCTCGATCTGCATGACGCCGTCGCCGGGCAGGCCGACGACGCGCGCGGCCACCTCCTCGTCCTTGTCGAGCCCCTTCTCATAGTCCTCGATCAGCTTGGAGAGGCGCACGAAGGCCCATTCGGCGGGGTTCTCGCGCATCCGCACGCCGTCGGTCAGGGCGGCGGCCTGCTCCGGCGTGGCGCTGGGCAGGACGGGCTCGGGACAGGGCTTGTCGCCGCAATCCGAGAACATCGAGGGCGGAGCGACGACAGGGGCGTCGGGAGCGGCGGCGTCAGAAGCGGGCGTGTCGGGCATGACCCCAATCTAGGGAGTTCGAGCGCCCTAGAACAGGCTGTGGCCCTTCGGCAGTTCGGCGTAGCGGTTCACGCGGGTCGCCAGCACCAGGCCGAAGCCGATCATCACCGTCAGCATCACCGTGCCGCCGTAGGACAGCAGCGGCATGGGCACGCCCACGACCGGCGCCAGACCCATCACCATGGCCCCGTTGATCAGGACGTAGAGGGCGAAGGTCGCCGTCACCCCCGCCGCGCCCAGACGGCCGTAGTGGCTGTGCGACAGGGAGGCGATGCGCAGCGCGATCAGGATGATGGCGATGTAGCAGGCGATCACGGTGAAGGAGCCGAGGAAGCCGAACTCCTCCGACAGGGCCGCGAAGATGAAGTCGGTGTGCTTCTCGGGCAGGAACTCCAGCTGGCTCTGGCTGCCCAGGCCATAGCCCTTGCCCAGCAGACCGCCCGAACCCATCGCGATCTTCGACTGGGTGATGTGATAGCCGGTGCCCGTCGGATCGCCTTCCGGGTTGAGGAAGGTCAGCACGCGGTGGCGCTGATAGTCGTGCATGCCGAACATTACATAGAAGGGCACGGCCACCAGGGTGGGGACCGTGACCCCCGCGATGATCTTCCAGCTCAGGCCGGCCATGAACATGATCGCCGCGCCGGTCAGGCCCAGCAGCATGGCCGAGCCCAGGTCGGGCTGGTGCGCCACCAGCAGGAACGGCAAGCCGATCATGGCGGCCGGAACGATCAGCTTCCAGTGGAAGCTGGCCTCCTTGGCGGAGGCGCTGTGGTACCAGCGGGCCAGGGCCAGCACGAGGCCGATCTTCATGATCTCGGACGGCTGGATGCGAGTGACGCCGACGTCCAGCCAGCGGGTCGCGCCCATCGCGGTGTAGCCCAGGCCCGGCACCTCGATCGCCGCCAGCATCAGCAGGGCGACGCCGTAGATCGGATAGGACAGGCGGAACCACCACTTCAGGTGAACCATCGACAGCGCCAGCATCACCACCAGCAGGACGCCGAAGCGGATCAGGTGGCGGGCCGCCCAGGGCTCCCAAGAGCCGCCGGCGACCGAATACAGCATCATCGCGCCGATGCCGGCGATCACGCACAGCAGGCTGGTGAAGCGCCAGTCGATCTGGCCGATCTTGACGACCAGCCGCTCGCGCTCGCCGGGACGGGTCAGGGCCGAGGCGGTCATTGCGAAGCGTCCGGATTGTAGGGGCGCGGACCGGAGGTCGCGCTGGGCGCCGCGGCGCGCGGAGCCTGGGGTTCGGGCGACGCGGGGATGTCCGGCTCCGGCGCGGCGCCGATGTCGCCCTCGTCGATCTGGGGCCCGGTGGGCTCGGGCGGCAGCGGCCGGGTGATGCGGTCGCGCATCTCCGGGTCCTTCAGCAGCGCCGTACGCATCACCTCGCGGGCGCGCGGCGCGCCGGCGGTGCCCCCGCCGCGGCCGCCGTGCTCGATGATCACGGCCACGGCGTAGCGCGGCGCGTCGATCGGGGCGAAGGCGATGAACAGATTGTGGTCTTTCTCAGCCCAGACGTTCGACTTGCGCGACTGGCCGGGACGGTAGTCGCGCGACTGCGCGGTGCCGGTCTTGCCCGCCATCTGGATGTCGCCCAGGCCCAGCTGGCTCTGGCGATAGGCGGTGCCCGAGGTGTCGTTGGCCACCGCGATCATGCCCTGGCGCACGATCTCCAGGTGTTCGCGCGAGAACTCCAGATCCGGCACGTCGCCGCCGCTCGGCCGCTCCACGCCGCCGACCGACTTGATAAGCCGGGGCTGGATCGCCTTGCGTCCGTTGGCCAGGCGCGAGGTGTAGACCGCCAGTTGCAGCGCATTGACCAGCACCGCGCCCTGGCCGATCGCCACCGAGGTCGTCTCGCCCGGATGCCAGACGGGATCGCGGGGGAAGGTCCTGCGCTTCCACGCCGTGGACGGCAGCAGGCCCTTGCGCTGGTTGCCGACGCCGATGTCGAACTCATGCTCGAAGCCCAGCTTCAGCGCCGCGTCGCGGATGCCGTCCACGCCCGCGCGGTTGCACATGGAATAGAAGTAGACGTCGCACGAGTTCTTGATGGCGTTGTGCATGTCCTGCGAACCGTGCACGCCCCAACAGCGCTGCGTCCGGTTGCCGTTCCGGAAGCTGCCGGTGCACACCACCCGCTGGGCGGGATTGACCCCCGCCGCCAGCAGCGCCAGCGCGGTGGCCGGCTTGAACGTCGATCCCGGCGGGAAGGTGCCGTTGATCGCCTTGTCCAGCAGCGGCTTGCGCTCATAGTCGGCGAGCGCCCGATAGATCGAGGTCGGCACGCCGCCGACGAACAGATTGGGATCGAACGACGGCGACGAGGTCATGCACAGGATGTCGCCGTTGCGCACATCCATCACGACGCAGCTGCCGCTCTCGTCGTCGAACACTTCCAGCGCGCGGTTCTGCACGTCGGCGTCCAGCGTCAGGACCACGTCCTTGCCCGGCACCGCCGGGCGCGAGCCGCCGATGTCCTCGGCCACCACCCGCCCGCGCGCGTCGACCTCGACCCGGGTGCCGCCGGCCTCGCCGCGCAGGTCCTTGTCGAGCGACTTCTCCAGGCCCTGCCGCCCGATACGGAAGCCCGGGTTGTAGAGGATCTGGGGCGGTTCTTCCCCCTTGTCGCGGATCGCCTTGATGTCGCGGTCCGAGACCTTGGCGACATAGCCGATGACGTGGGCGAAGGCGCCGCCGAACGGATAGAAGCGCGCCTCGTTCATGTCGGCCATCACGCCGGGCAGCTCGTTGGCGTACAGGTTGACCCGGGCGAACTCCTCCCAGGTCAGGTCGCTCTTGACCGGCACCGGCGAGAAGCGCGGCGCGGCGTTGACGTCGCGGATGATCGTGCGGCGGCGGTCCAGGGTGTCGGGCAGCAGCCGGCCCAGCAGGTCCAGGGTCTGGTCCAGGTCCTTGGTCTCGTCGCGCACGACAAGCACGCGGAAGCTGGGACGGTTGCCGGCGATGACCACGCCGTTGCGGTCCAGCACCCGCCCGCGCGGCGGCGGCACCAGGCGGAAGTTGAACTGGTTCTGGCTGGCCAGGGTCGAATATTCGTGCGCCTGGAACACCTGCAGCTGGGCCAGACGGCCGGTCAGGGCCAGCCCCCCAAGCGTCGTCAGGCCGCCCAGCACGAAGGTGCGGCGCAGGAACGAGCCCTGACGCTCGTTCGGATCCGAGAAGATGATGGACGGTTCCGAGCTCATCGGAACCTCACATCGCCGTCGTCGAACCGCTCGATCATGGTGTTCGCGAACGGGAACAGCAGCAGCGTCGGCACGACCTGGCCCAGGAGGGCCAGGATGCTGGGCATGTTGCCGATCTTGAACGACGCGATCGCGTAGCAGATCGAGAAGGCCAGGCCGCAGCACGAAGCGTACCAGATGAACAGGACGGCCGTGTCCTGGCCGATCAGGAACGACCGGGCGCCCAGCACCACGGCGTAGACGGCCAGCAGGGCCAGGGCCCACATGCCCAGCAGCCCCTGCCCGCCCCAGAAGATGTCCAGGAACAGGCCCACGCCCATCAGCACCATCGGCGCCACCCAGGACGGACGGATCAGCGGCCAGGCGAAGGCCAGCACCAGCGGGATGACCGGTTCAGGCAGGCTGAAGCCGAACAGCTTGACCGGCGTGGCCAGGATCATGGTCACCGCGACCGTGATGAGGGCCGGATAGACGATCCACTGCACCGGCCCGACGACGCGGACCGCGACGGGCCGTCTCATTCGGTCCCTCCCGAGGGCGTCTCTTGCGGCGCCGGCTGAACCGGTTGCGGCGCGGGCCGGGCGGGCGGCGGAGCGGTTTGCTGGCGCGGCGCGACGGGCGCGGGCGTCGGAACCGGCGGCGCGGCGTTGGCGGCGCGGATGCGCTCGGCCTGGGCCGCGGCCGCGGCGCGGCGACGGGCGGCGGCGTCATCGATGGCGGCGGACTGGGCGCCGGTCGCTTCCGGCAGGGTGTCCAGCGCCGCCAGCGGCGGGGCGTTCAGGTCATTGGAGCCGACCAGCTGGCCGAAGTCCTCGAACAGCAGGATCTTCACATAGTCGATGGCCCCGCGGTCGCTGAACAGCTTGACCCGCCACGAGCCGTCGATGCCCTTGGCCGCGACGCCGATCGGCACGCCGCGCGGGAAGCCGCCGCCGTCGCCCGAGGTCAGGATGCGGTCGCCGGCCTGGACCGAGCCCACGCCGCGCACGAACTCCAGGCGCGGATTGCCCGAGCCGTCGCCGGTCAGGATCGCGCGGGCGTCGGTGCGGTCGACCAGGACCGGCGTGCGGCTGGCCACGTCGGTGAGCAGCACCATGCGGCTGACGTTGTCGGACGCCCCGACGATGCGGCCGATGAGGCCGTGCTCGTTGATCACCGGATTGCCGACCTTCACGCCGCGGCCCGAACCGATGTCCAGCAGGCGGGCGTTGGAGAAGGGGCCGCGCGAGTCGGAAACGGAGCGGGCCGTACGCATCGGCACGTCAGGCTCGGGCCGCAGGCCCAGCATGGCCTCGTAGCGGCCGTTGATGTTCTTCAGGGCGATCGCCTGGTCGCGCCAAGGCTCCAGTTCGGCCAGTTCGCGCTTCAGGCGGCGGTTCTCGGAGACGGCGAAGAAATAGCCGCCGATGTAGTCGCTGGCCTGGCCGAACCAGCGGACCGGGGCGGCGAAGACGCCGCCGACCGGACCGGCCACGGTCTCCACCCCGGCGCGGGCCGGCTGGTAGGGCGAGGCTTGCGCCCGTCCGTCGCTGACCAGCAGCAGGCCGGCGCAGATCGCCGCGACCGCGACAGCGACCGCCGCGGTCGCAACCAGCGGCACCTTGATGTTCTCGAACGGTCCGTCGCGAAACGCCACGGCGCGCCTTCCTCAAAAAAGGGAATCAGCGGGACTCCCCCAGCCGATGTGCCGAGCCTATCGCAAAATCCGGGCCAGTTGGGAACCGGCGTAATCCCTGTGATGACAGGGATTTGAGGCATTCTCTGGAACTTGGCCTTAGAGGGCCGAGTCGAGCACGCCCTTCATCCACCGGGGATGCTCCAGAACGCGACCGCAGCCGATGGCCACGCACGACAGCGGATCGTCGGCGACCGAGACCGGCAGGCCGGTGTGATCGCGGATTTCAGCGTCCAGGCCGCGCAGCAGGGCGCCGCCGCCGGTCAGCATGATGCCCTTGTCGGCGATGTCGGCGGCCAGTTCCGGCGGGGTGGCTTCCAGGGCGACCTTCACGGCCTCCACGATCTGCGACACCGGCTCGGCCAGGGCTTCGGCGGCCTGGCGTTCCGAGATGCGGACTTCGCGCGGCACGCCCTGCATCAGGTCGCGGCCCTTCACATCGATCGACAGGCCTTCGCCGTCGGCCGGGATACGGGCGGTGCCGATGTCCTTCTTGATGCGCTCGGCGGTGGTCTCGCCGATCAGCAGGTTATGGTTGCGGCGCATGTACGAGATGATCGCCTCGTCCATCTTGTCGCCGCCGACACGGACCGAACGCGAATAGACGATGCCCGACAGCGACAGCACGGCCACTTCAGTGGTGCCGCCGCCGATGTCGACGACCATCGAGCCGGTCGGCTCGTGGATCGGCAGGCCGGCGCCGATGGCAGCAGCCATCGGCTCGTCGATCAGGCCGACGCGGCGGGCGCCGGCGTTCAGGCAGGAATCGTTGATGGCGCGACGCTCGACGGCCGTGGCGCCCGAGGGCACGCAGACGATGATCTTCGGGTTCACGAAGCCGCGGCGGTTATGAACCTTGCGGATGAAGTGCTTGATCATCTCTTCGGCGACTTCGAAGTCGGCGATGACGCCGTCGCGCATGGGGCGGATCGCCTCCATGTGACCGGGGGTGCGGCCCAGCATCTGCTTGGCCTCGATGCCCACGGCGTGGACGATCTTCCGTCCACCGACATTCCGCAGCGCGACGACCGATGGCTCGTTCAGAACGATGCCCTTGCCCTTCATGTAAATCAGGGTGTTGGCGGTGCCGAGATCGATGGCGATGTCGTTCGAAATCGTGCCGAATACGTGGGAGAACATGGGCCTGGGATACCGTTCGTTCGGGCCTTAAGGGCGTGCGTCTGACTTGATCCGTTTCGGCGACGCCCCGGCTTCGCATATCCCCATACGCGCCGCCTCCTGATCGTCTTCGCCGGACCGACCGAGGGCTCGTTTGCCCGTGTGCGGAGGCGAATACAAGCCCCGTGAACGCTGCATGGTCCCGGAAGGGGGACAGGCCGTTCACGATAGTGTCAGGCAAGGTCGGCGCGCCGTCCGCTCAGGCCGGGTGCAACCCCTCCATATGCAGCACCTTCGCCACCGCCGGACGCGCCTGCACCAGGTTCAGATGGGCGTTCAGCTTGGGGAAACGCTCCTTGTCCAGAAGGTCGTTCAGCCTCAGCCAGCGGGTGAACACCGACAGATAGCCGTCGGCCACCGTATAGGCCTCGCCCATCGCCCACGGCCCCCTCAGCAGATGGTGTTCGACCAGGTCGTAGCGGGCCAGCGCCTTCTCCAGCGCCGCCGCCCTCGCCTCGCCCTCCAGCGGCGGGTGGGCGAACAGCACCGGGCCGATGGCCGGATGAAGGGAGGACGCCAGGAAGCCGTTGAAGGACTGCATCTGGCCGAACTCGAACGGCGAGTCGTTGGGGGCCAGCTTCGCCTCCGGATGGGTCTGGGCGACATAGCCCATGATGACCAGGTTCTCGGTCAGCACGCCCTCGTCCGCGACCAGGGCCGGCGTCACGCCCGCGGGGTTCACGGTCAGATACTCCGGCGTCTTCTGCTCGCCCCTGCGCAGGTCGATCTTCACCAGCTCATAGTCGGCCCCGGCCTCCTCCAGCGCGATATGCGAGGCCATGGCGCAGGCGCCGGGCGAGTAATAGAGCTTCAGCATGGGGGTCTCTCCTGCGGGGATGGACAGCAGGGAAACGCGCGGAGCCCCGTCCCTTTCCCTCAGCCCTCAGTCTTCGGCGACGCCCGCCGCCTTCTCGCGCCGCTTCACGAACTCGCGCACCGCCAGCATCAGGCCCAGCCAGACCACCGCGACCGCCGCCAGGATCAGCGAGGTCCAGATCCCGTCGCCCGACACCGCCGACACCACCGCCCCGCCGAAGAAGGCGACCAGCACCGTCTTGGGCAGGACGCCGAGCGCGCATCCGGCCAGGAAGCCCCAGAAGTTCGCTCGCGTCGCCCCGAAGGCCATGTTGACCACGATGAAGGGCGCCGAGGGCACGTTGCGGATCATGAAGCTGGCGTAGAAGGCGTTGTCGCCGACGAACCGCTTCAGCCGGTCGGCAGTGCGCCCCCCGAACCGCTCCAGCGCCCGCGCCGTCGGCCCCCGTCCCAGCCAGTAGGTCGCGCCCGCCGAAACGATGGTGGCGACCCAGCTGTAGAGGAAGCCGAACCACGGCCCGAACGCCACCACGCAGGCGGCGATCAGCAGGAACTGCGGCAGACCCAGGAAGGCGGCGACGGTGAACACGAAAATGGCGACGAACACGCCCCACGGCCCCGTCCGGAACCCGCTCATCCACGCCTCGAGCTGCCCCTCGGCGCCCAGCTCCAGCTGGTGCTTGCCGACCAGGAACAGAGCGACGACCCCGGCCAGCAGCAGCGCGGTCGCCAGCAGGGCCCGCCATCGGCGGCCCTCCATGTTCAGGATGAAGTCGAGGATGCGGCGCAAGGGGCGGTTCCGGCTCATTCAGCGAATGCACCGCCATTTGCACGGACTCCGGCCGATCCGTAAACCGCCTCGGGCTCAACTCGGGTCCAGCATTCGCTCCAGCGTCGCCAGGTCATCCGCCTCTCCCGCCGGCTTGTCCCAGCGGATGCGGTTGATGCGGGGAAAGCGCATGGCGACCCCGGACTTGTGCCGCTTGGAGCGTTGCAGTCCCTCGAACGCCACCTCCAGCACCAGGCCGAAATCCCGGCTCGCCTTGACCGACCGCACCGGCCCGAAGCGCTCGACGGTGTTGTCGCGCACGAATTTGTCGAGCTGTTTCAGCTCCTCGTCGGTGAAGCCGAAATAGGCCTTGCCCACGGGGGTCAGCACGTGGCTCCCATCGACGTCCTCGGTCCAGACGCCGAAGGTGTAGTCGGAATAGAAGCTGGAGCGCTTCCCGTGCCCGCGCTGGGCGTACATCAGCACCGCGTCGATCAGGTGCGGGTCACGCTTCCACTTGAACCAGGGCCCCTTGGGCCGTCCGGCCTCATAGACGCTGTCCAGCCGCTTCAGCATCAGCCCCTCGGCGGACTGCGGATCGCCCGGCGGCGGTTCGGCCCGCTGCGCCGCCAGCGCCTCCCAGCTGTCGAAGGCCACCAGGGGCGACAGGTCCAACCGGTCGGAGCCCGCCGCCGCCACGAAGGCCTCCAGCCGCGCCCGGCGCTCGGCGAAGGGCGATCCGCGCAGGTCCTCGCCCCCGGCCGCCAGCAGGTCGTAGGCGCGGATGCCCGCCGGATGGGCCGCCGCCAGCTTGGCGTCCGCCGTCTTGCGGTTCAGCCGCTGCTGCAGGTCGCCGAACGACCCCACCCGTCCCTCGCGCAGGACCAGCAGCTCGCCGTCGATCACGCCGTCATAGGTCAGGGCGGCCAGCACGTCGGGAAAGGCGGGCGACACATCCTCGCCGGTGCGGCTGTACAGCCGCTTCACCCCGCCCTCGCTGACGGCCTGCACGCGGATGCCGTCCCATTTCCATTCCGCCGCATAGGCCGCCGGGTCCAGTCGGGCGAAATCCACGGCCTCGTCGATCGGCTGGGCCAGCATGACCGGGCGGAACCGCCCGTGCGCCTCAGCCGAGGGCCGCTCCGCCCTGCCGTCCAGCCAGGCCAGAAGGTCGGCGTAGGGCGGGCTCTGGGCGTGCCAGACCTCCTGGATGTCCGCGACCTCCACCCCGCCGAAATCCGCCGCCGCCTGCCACGCCAGCCGCGCCGACACCCCGACCCTCAGGCCGCCCGTCACCAGCTTCAGCAGCGCCCAGCGGCCGTCGGCGTCCAGGGCGTCCAGCCAGCCTTCGAGAAGGCCCTGCACCTCCCCGCGCTTGGCTTGGCCCAGGGCGTCGACCACCTCCGACAGCTCCGGCTCCCGGTTCGCGCCGTGACGGGCCGGCCAGATCAGGGCCACGGTCTCGGCCAGGTCGCCCACATAGTCGTAGGACAGATGGAAAAGCTCCGCGTCCACCCGCGCCTCGACCGCGGACCGGATCATTCCCGGCTTGGCCGCATTGAACGACAGCGCCCCGGTCAGCGCCGCCAAGGCCCAGCCGCGGTCCGGATCCGGCGCATCGGCCAGATGATCGCGGATCAGCCTGAGCTTGGCGTTGCGCGACGCCGTCAGGGACAGCCGGTCCAGCAGGGCGGCGAAGGCGCGCATCAGTCGTCGTCCTCGTCCTCATAGCCGACCAGATGCAGGGCGCGCGCCTTCAACCCGTTCAGCTCCGCCCAGCGGCGCAGGGCGTCGTCCCGGCCATGGGTGATCCAGGTCTCGTCCGGCGACAGCTCGGTCAGGGTGGCGGTCAGCTCGTCCCAGTCCGCGTGGTCCGACAGCACCAGGGGCAGCTCCACCCCTCGCTGCCGCGCCCGCGCCCGCACGATCATCCAGCCCGAGGCGAAGGCGGTGACGGGATCGGGGAACCGGCGGCTCCACCGGTCCGCGATGGCCGAGGGCGGCGCGATGATGATCCGCCCGGCGAAGTCCGCCTTCGACCCCGTCGCGGGCGCCAGCGGCCCCAGATCAACGCCGAAATGCTCATACAGCCGGTTCAGCCGTTCCAGCGCGCCGTGGACATAGATGGTCTCGTCATAGCCGGCCTCGCGCAGCAGCCGGATCACCCGTTGCGCCTTGCCCAGCGCATAGGCCCCGACCAGATGCGCCCGCTCGGGAAACTGGACCACCGACCGCAGCAGCCGGGCGATCTCCTGGCTGTCCGGCGGGTGGCGAAAGACCGGTAGGCCGAACGTCGCCTCGGTGATGAAGACATCGCTGCGCACCGGCTCGAACATGGCGCAGGTCGGGTCGCGGCGGCGCTTGTAGTCGCCGGACGCCGTGATGGTCAGCCCGCCCCGCCGCACCGTCGCCTGCGCCGAGCCCAGCACATGGCCCGCCGGGGCCAACGACACCTCGACGCCGCCGACCGTCACCCGCTCGCCATAGGCCAGCGACTGGGTCGAGCCTGCGAAATCCTGCCCATACCGCTCCGCCATGATGGCGAGCGTCTCCGGCGTGGCCAGCACCGCGCCATGACCCGCCCGTGCGTGATCAGCGTGTCCATGGGTGATGACCGCCCGATCCACCGGCGCCGGCGGATCGATGAAGAAGCCGCCTTCCGGGCACCACAGGCCCTGCGGCGTCGGACGCAGCACGGCCTCCGGCAGCAGCGGCGCGTGAGAGTTCTGGATCGGTCGCATGCGTCTCCGACGGCAAGGGTCGTCAGCCTGAACGCGGCGGACCGGAAAGGTGTCCGTCCACCGCCGATTTCAGCTCAGGCGGCGGCGCACGCTCCCGCGGGTGCGGCGCCCTGCCCCCGACCCCAGGTCGTCGCCTCGGCCCGGTCCGTCAGGGTCAGGTCCAGACGGCCGCCCCGCTTCAGGCTGTCCCAGCCCAGCCAGACCTGATCGACCGCCTGCCCGTCCCAGCGCACGCCCGCGATGTATTGCGCCCGCGCGCCGCCGGCGCCCGGCGCCTCGATGCGCAGCGTCCGCCCCTCGCCCAGGTCGATCTCCACCGCCTCGAACCGCGGCGCGCCCACCAGCAGTTGCCCCGTCCCCGGCATCCCGGGGTACAGGCCCATCGCCCCGAACAGATACCAGGCGGACATGGTCCCCAGGTCGTCGTTGCCGGTGACGCCGTTGGGGGCGTTGGTGAACAGGGTCTGGGCGGCGCGGACCACCTCGGCCGTCCGGTCGGGCCGGCCCAGCAAGGTGTAGATCCACGGCGTGTGCATGGTCGGCTCGTTGTTCGGGTTGTAGCGGTGCTGGCCGTAATAGGCGTACGGCCCCGCCACCCACTCCGCGCGCGCGGCCTGCGGATTGGCGGCGACCTTGTCGATGGCGAAGAAGCGGTCCAGCCGCGCCAGGGTGCGGTCCCTTCCGCCCATGGCCTCGCTCATCCCCGCCACATCCTGCGGGACCAGCCACTGGTACTGCCAGGCCGTGCCTTCGTGGAAGCCGTAGTGAGAGGTCGGGTCATAGGCGCCGGTCGGGGGCGTGAACCAGTCGCCGTCCTCCATGCGCGGGCGCGGGAAGCCGGTGAAGTCGCTCTGCGGATCCGCGACGCTCGCGTCCCAGACCCTGCGCCAGTTTCCGCCCCGCCGGCGCAGCGCCGCCGCGTCCGCCGTCCGGCCCAGCGCCTCGCCCATCAGCGCCAGCGAACAGTCGGCCAGCGCATATTCTATCGTCGCCGAGCCGCCGTGGTGCGGATCCGTGTCCATGCCCTTGGCCGGATAGGCGCGGTCGAACTGGACATAGTCGTTCGCCAGATAGCTGGGGTTGCCCGCCCGGCCGCCGTGGCGCGAGTTCAGCGGCGGCGTCTCGAAGGCGTTGCGGCGCAGCGCCGTCCACGCCTGTCGCTCGCGCCCCTCCAGCGCCCCGAAACGCCACAGGTCGACCAGGAAGGGCGTCACCGGGTCGCCGGTCATGACATTGGTCTCGAAGCCGGCGTAGCCCCAGCGCGGCAGCCAGCCGCCCTGTTCGTCGATGGCCAGCACCGAGCGGGCGATGTCGCGGGCCCGATCCGGCTTCAGCATGGCCAGCAGCTGGTTCTGGGACCGGTAGGTGTCCCACAGCGAAAAATACTCGTGATAGGTCCAGCCGTCGGCCACGTGGATCTGGTCGTCGTAGCCGCGATAGCGCCCGTCGGCGTCGCTGCCGGTCATGGGCTGCAGCAGGGCGTGGTACAGGGCGGTGTAGAAGACCGCGCGGGCGTCGTGATCGCCGCCGGCGACCCGCACGGCCCCCAGCTCGCGGTTCCAGGCGCCCTGGGCCGCGTCGCGCATGGCGTCGAAGCCGATCAGCCGCCCGTCGGCACGCCCCTCGGCCTCCAGATTGTTGCGGGCGCCCTCCTGATCGACATGCGAGATGGCGCTGACCGCCGTCACCGCCCGACCGCCGGACAGATCGAACGTCACCCAGGCGCCGTTCCGGGGATCGTGCTCGCTCTCCATGCTGAAGCGCGCGCCCGGCGTTCCGCCCGCCTGCCCCCAGACACCGAAGCCGCTGAACGGCCGGTCGAACTCGATGCGGAACCAGGTCGCGTACTGATGGCCGCCGCAGAAGCTCGAGGTCGTCACCTTGCCCTCGATGGCGCGGTCGCCGACGACGCGGACCTGGCTGCCGACGACGCGGTGGCGCTCATTGGCCTGGCTGACGTTGATCAGGACGTGACCCTGCGTCTGGCCCGCCGCGAAGGTGTAGCGCTCGGCCGCCGCCCGGGTCAGGGCCGTGGCCTCCACGTCGATGCCGCCGTAGTCGGTCAGCCGCACCTTGTAATAGCCCGCCTGCCCCACCTCGCCCTCGTGGGTGTAGCGGGACGCATAGGCCTTGTGGTCGAAGCTGGCGGCCTTGGCCGTGTCGAAGGCGCCGCCCGGGGCGATGGAGCCGGTCACCGGCAGCACGGACACCTGCCCGCCCTGCTCCCAGCAGCCGGCGCCCGAGACGAACGAGCGTCCAAAGCCCCGGATGGTCTCGTCGTCATAGCGCCAGCCCGCATAGTGCGAACCGATCGGACTGACCTGGATCAGGCCGAAGGGGGCCGAGGCGCCGGGGAAGGTGTTCCCCTCGTCCCGCGTGCCGATGAAGGTGTTCACCGCAGCCGAGGCACCGGGCGAACCCGGACCCGGCCGGGCCAGAACCGGGGCGGCCTGCGTCAGACTCAGGGCGACGACCGCCGCCATCGCCCGTCCGATCCGGGCGATCGTCTTCCCCGTCATGGCTTCCTCCCCGAAGCGCTGTTTTGTGGTCGCGAACCTAGGGGGATGAGGGGCGGCTGTGAACCGGCAAGGAAGCGTAGCGTCTCGTCATTTGATCCCTCCTTCGCAACTGCGTAATGAGGACCGCCGTCCTCGGGAGTCGCCATGTCCAGCCTGCAGTCCTCCGCCCTCGCCCGCGTCAAGCCTTCGGCCACCCTCGCGGTGACCGCTCAGGCGCGGCAGCTGAAAGCGGAAGGCCGGGACGTGATCGGCCTGGGCGCCGGCGAACCGGACTTCGACACACCCGAGAACATCAAACAGGCCGCCATCGACGCCATCACGCGCGGCGAGACGAAGTACACCGACGCCGACGGCATGCCCCAGCTGAAGGCCGCCATCTCGGCCAAGTTCAAGCGCGAGAACGGCCTGGACTACAGCCCGGCCCAGATCCACGTCGCCCCCGGCGGCAAGCCGGTCATCTTCAACGCCCTGGTCGCCACCCTGAACCCGGGCGATGAAGTCATCGTGCCCGCCCCCTACTGGGTCTCCTATCCGGACATGGTCCTGCTGGCCGGCGGCGAGCCCGTCACCGTGGTCGGCGAGGAGAAGGACGGCTTCAAGCTGCTGCCCGCCGTGCTCGAGGCGGCGATCACCCCCAGGACCCGCTGGCTGATCCTGAACAGCCCGTCCAACCCCACCGGCGCCGCCTATACCCGCGCCGAGCTGGAAGGTCTGGCCGAGGTGCTGCGTCGCCACCCGCACGTCTGGGTGCTGACCGACGACATGTACGAGCACCTCGTCTACGGCGACTTCGAATACACCACCATCGCCCAGGTGGCGCCGGACCTGATCGACCGCACCCTGACGGTCAATGGCGTCAGCAAGGCCTACGCCATGACCGGCTGGCGCATCGGCTACGCGGGCGGGCCCAAGCCGCTGATCGACCTGATGCGCAAGGTGGCCAGCCAGACGACCTCCAACCCCGCCAGCATCAGCCAGTGGGCGGCGGTCGAGGCGCTGAACGGCCCGCAGGACTTCATGGCCGAGCGCCGCGACGCCTTCGAAAAGCGCCGCGACCTGGTCGTCTCCATGCTGAACCAGACCGCGGGCGTCACCTGCGCCACGCCCGAGGGCGCCTTCTATGTCTATCCGTCCATCGCCGGCCTGATCGGCAAGACGACGGAGACGGGCGTGGTCATCGACGGCGACGGGACCTTCGCCGCCGAACTGCTCAACGCCGAGGGCGTCGCAGTCGTGCAAGGCGAAGCCTTCGGCCTCAGCCCCTATTTCCGCATCAGCTACGCGACGTCGGAAGACGTGCTGGAAGCCGCCTGCGAGCGGATCCAGCGCTTCTGCGCCAGCCTCAAGTAAGCCCTTCTCCCCTCGGGGGGAGAAGGTGGGCGGCGGAGCCGCCCGGATGAGGGGGCTGTCAGCTCCAGAAACGGAAAGAGGGGGAGCCGTCTGCGGCATCCCCCTCACCCGTCTCGCTTCGTGATCCACCGTCTCCCCCGGAGGGGAGAAGGTTCAATGATCAGATCATCGCCATGCCGCCGTTCACGTGCAGCGTCTGCCCCGTGACATAGGCGGCTTCGTCCGACGACAGATAGACGGCCGCCGCGGCGATCTCGTCGCCCGTGCCCAGGCGGCCGGCGGGGATGTTCTTCAGGATGGTCTCGCGCTGCTGGTCGTTCAGCACGTCGGTCATCGGCGAGGCGATGAAGCCCGGGGCGATGCAGTTCACGGTGATCCCGCGCGAGCCGACTTCCTGGGCCAGCGACTTGGAGAAGCCGATCATGCCGGCCTTGGACGCCGCATAGTTGGTCTGGCCAGGGTTGCCGGTGACGCCGACCACCGAGGTCACGCCGATGATGCGGCCCGAGCGGCGCTTCATCATCCCCTTCATCGCCGCGCGCGACAGGCGGAAATAGCTTTCCAGGTTGATCTTGATGACCTGCTCGAAGTCCTCGTCCTTCATCCGCATCAGCAGGCCGTCCTTCGTGATCCCCGCATTGGCGACCAGGATGTCCAGCGGCGAACCGGCGGCTTCCTCCGCGCGAGCGACAAGGCCGTCGACCGATTCGGCGTCCGACAGGTTGGCGGCGGCGGCGAAGGCGCGCTCCCCCAGCTCCTTGGCCAGGTCCTGAAGCACCGCTTCGCGCGTGCCGGACAGGACCACCGTCGCGCCTTGCGCGTGCAAGGCGCGGGCCACCGCGCCGCCGATGCCGCCGGTCGCGCCGGTCACCAGGGCCGTCTTGCCAGTGAGGTTGAACATTTTCAAAGCTCCGCCATTTCGTGGGTGGGGTCTAACCGAGCCCGCGCCAGATCGCCAGAGGAACGCCCGATGGACCGAAATCGCCTCATCGCCGACCGCCGCGCCCTCCTGCTCGGCGCCGGCGCGTTCGGCCTGTCTGGTTGCGCCACGTTCGGCGGCGGCGCGGCCGCGCCTGAGGTCCGCGGTCTGGAGCGCCTGCCCCTGAGCCAGAGCGTGCTCAACCGGTTCGTGGCCGAGCGCCGCCTGCCCGGCGCCTCGGTCGGGGTGCGCGCCCCGGACGGCAGCGACATCTTCATCCGGGCCGGAACGCTGGACTTCAACGTCTTCGACCGCGTCGGCCCCGACAGCCTGTTCCGCATCTTCTCCATGACCAAGCTGGTCACCGGCGCGGCGGCGGCCGTGCTGATGGAGGACGGCAGGCTGACGCTGGATGCGCCGGTCGCCGAGATCATTCCCGAGTTCGCCGCCCTGAAGGTCGCCACCAACCCCGCGCAGGGTTTGGCCGCCCGCCCGGCGCGCAACACCATGACCATCCGCCACCTGCTGACCCACACCAGCGGCCTGACCTATTCCATCGCCGGAGACGGCCCGGTCCAGCGCGCCTATCGCGAGGCCGGGATCACCCCCGGCGCGCCGCGCGGAGACGACCCACAGGTCCGGGATCTGGATGACATGGCCGCCAGGCTGGCCGACATCCCCCTGATCGCCGAGCCGGGCGCGGCCTATAACTACAGTGTCTCGCTGGACGTGCTGGGCCTGGTGATCCAGCGCGCATCCGGCGTGGCCTTCCCCGATTTCGTCCAGCGGCGCATCCTCAATCCGGTCGGCATGGACGACACCGTCTGGCGGCTGCGCGAAGGCGACGCCGCGCGGCTGATGCAGGTCTACGCCTATGGCCGCGACCGCGCCGCGCCGCCGACCGCCGTGGCGGCCCTGTCGGCCGAGGCCTACGCCCGGCCCGTGACCCTCTATTCGGGCGGCGGCGGCCTGATCTCCTCGACGCGCGATTACCTCGGCTTCCTGTCCATGCTGCTGAACGACGGCCGCGCCGGACGCGTGCGGGTGATGAAGCCGGAGACCGCGCACCTGATCCGCACCGACATCCTGCCCGAGGGCCTGACCGCGGAAGGCGGCGGCTTCGGCTTCGGCGGCTGGATCGCCCGTCCCGGCCACAGGCGTCAGGGCGAGTTCGGCTGGAGCGGCGCGGCCGGCACCCAGGGCTGGATTGACCCTGAGCGGAATTTCGCCGCCACTTTGATGATCCAGGCCATGCCCTACCGCGCGGTCGACATCCTCAGCGAGCTGCGCCCCGCGCTGGACGCCGATCTGGGGATCGTGCGAACTGCCTAAATCGGCGGGGAAAACACCATGCGGGTTTCAGCACTCGGCTTGATGATCGGCATGGGCGTAATCCCCTTGATGCCGGGCTGCGCCGGTCGAAGCGACAATCTCGCCTCTATCCTCAACGCCCCATGGGCATATCAAGGACAGCGCCTGACAGTCCTTGTCTATCCCCGTGACGTCGGCGACGGTTCCTACTTGGCTTGCCTCGATCCCTGTCCTGATCGTGCGCCGGAGAGCTTCGGCAATACTTGGGTCGTTCCCATCGACCCTGACGCCTTCAAGGGCTGGAATGGCGCAAAGGCCGTTCGGCTGAGCGTTGTGATGAATGCATCCAGCTACGCTCCCAACGCCGTTTCGGCGCACTTCCCGATCTGGCTGGAAGATGCGACGCCGGAAGACCGACAACACCCTTAGACGCCAAACGCGCCCCACAACAGCGTCAGCATCAGCGGCACCCACGACAGGCCCAGCAGCATCCACGCCTCGCGCGCATCGCGGCGCCAGTAGCGGTACGCACCACCCGCCACAGCGGCCAGCATGGCCGCCGCCGTCAGCCCGCCCATCAGGTCAAATCCGCCGCGCACTGACAGCACCAGCGTCAGCCCGGCATAGAGCACCGGCGGGATCGCCAGCGCCGCCCAACTCGCGACGGTCAGCCGGCGAAGCGCCGTCGCCTTGGTCACAGCGACTTGGCGAACGCTTCCAGCTCTTCCGGCGTGTTCAACGACAGGCTTTCGGCGTCCGGCGCGATGCGCTTGGCCATGCCGGTCAGCACCTTGCCCGAGCCAATCTCGGCGAAGCGGGTCACGCCGCCTTCCGTAGCCATCCACTCCATCGACTCGCGCCAGCGCACCCGGCCCGTGACCTGTTCGACCAGCAGGCGGCGCAGGACTTCCGGATCGGTTTCCGGACGGGCGGTGACATTGGCCACCACCGGCGCGACCGGGGCCACGATGGTCGCGGCGGCCAGGGCGGCGGCCATCTCGTCGGCGGCGGGCTGCATCAGCGGACAGTGGAAAGGCGCCGAGACGTTCAGCGGGATCGCCCGCGCGCCCAGTTCCTTGGCCTTTTCGATGGCGCGGTCCACGGCGGCCTTGTCGCCCGAGATGACGATGTTGCCGGCGTTGTTGTCGTTGGCGACCACGCAGACGCCCACTTCCGAGCCGGCCTTGGCCGCTTCCTCGGCCAGCGCCAGGTCGGTCTTGGGCCCGATCAGCGAGGCCATGGCGCCCTTGCCCACCGGTACGGCGCGCTGCATCGCCTGGCCGCGCAGCTTCAGCAGGCGGGCGGTGTCGGCCAGCGAGATCGAACCGGCGGCGCACAGGGCCGAATATTCGCCCAGCGAGTGGCCGGCCACGAAGGCGGCGCGGCTCACGTCCACGCCGAACTCGACCTTCAGCACGCGGGCGGCGGCGGCCGACACGGCCATCAGGGCCGGCTGGGCGTTCTCGGTCAGGGTCAGCTGGTCCTCGGGCCCTTCGCGCATCAGCACGGACAGCTTCTGGCCCAGCGCCTCATCGACCTCGTTGAAGACATCGCGGGCCGAGGCGAAGGCGTCGGCCAGCGCCGCCCCCATGCCGACCGACTGGCTGCCTTGTCCGGGGAACAGAAGGGCGAGGGTCATGGGTGGGCTCCGAAGCCGTGAATCAAGGCGGCAGCGATAGGCCGGGCGTGACGCAGGGGCAAGCCGTGGGGCTTCAGATCACGCCCAGAGGTGGATCGCGTCGGCCGCCGGCTGGACCTCGACCGGCGCCGTCTCTCCTGCATAGCTGATGCGGCTCTCGCGCCCGCCGCAGACGCAGCGGAAGCGTTGTGACCGCCCGGCCGTGGGCCAGTCGCGGGCCGGACCGAACAGGACCTTCGCCTCCAGCAGGGCGACGTGGACGCAGCCCGGCGACAGGCAGCGCACAATCATCCGCCCGCGCGGCATATCCATCTGAGATTCGGCCATGAGTCCTCCCGGACCCGGACGCTAGCCGGGCTCGCCTGTGAGTCTCAAGGCCAATTCGTTCTACCTTTGTTCTATATCCACAGCGATGATCGAACCGGCGTGATCTGAACCACGGCCCCTAGAACAGCACCGCCGGGTTCATGATCCTGAGCGGATCGATGGCCGCGCGCACCGCCTGCATGGTGGCGACCTCAAGCGGCGTCTTGTAGCGCCGGGCCTCCTCGGTCTTCAGGCGGCCCAGCCCGTGCTCGGCCGAGATGGACCCGTCGTAGCGGGCGACGATGTCGTGCACGATCTCCGACCCGGCCATCCAGCGGCCGATAAAGGCGGCGTGGTCCACGCCCGGCGGGCACAGCACGTCGTAGTGCATGTTGCCGTCGCCGACGTGGCCGAAGGCGCTGATCCGCGCGCCCGGCTCGAACTTTTCGACCGCCACGGCGGCCTCGTCCAGGAAGTCGGCGATGCGCGAGACGGGCACCGACACGTCGTGCTTCCAGCCGCCGCCCTCGGGCTTCTGGGCCGCCGACTGCTCCTCCCGCACCTTCCAGAAGGCGGCGCGCTGGGCGTCGTTCTGGGCGATGGCGGCGTCCACGATCAGCCCGGCCTCGAAGGCGTCCGACAGCAGCCGTTCCAGCGCAGCGTCGGCCGCCCCCGGCTCGCCCGAGGCCAGTTCGATCAGCACATACCAGTTCGGCGTCGACTCCAGCGGCTCGCGCGTATCGGGGATGTGCTTCAGCACGAACTCCATCCCGATCCGCTTCATCAGCTCGAAGGCCTCGACCCCGCCGCCGGTCTCGGCCTTGGCCCGCGCCAGCAGCTCGATGGCCGCATGGGCGGTGTCCAGCCCCACCATGGCCGTGGCCCGCGAGCGCATGATCGGGAACAGCTTCAGCGTCGCCGCCGTCACCACCCCCAGCGTCCCCTCCGCCCCGATCAGCAGTTGCTTGAGGTCATAGCCGGTGTTGTCCTTCCTCAGCCGCTTGAGGCCGTGGAAAATCCGCCCGTCCGGCATCACCGCCTCGATGCCCAGGACCAGGTCGCGCATCATGCCGTAGCGCACCACCTGGGTGCCGCCCGCATTGGTCGAGATCACCCCGCCGATGGTGGCCGAGCCCTCGGACGCCAGGCTCAGCGGGAAGCGCCGCCCCGCCGCCGTCGCCGCCTGCTGCGCCTCCAGCAGGGTGACCCCCGCCTCCACCGTCATGGCGTCGTCCAGCGGCGTCACGTCCCGCACCGCCCTCAGCTTGCGCGTCGACAGCAGCACCTCGCCATAGGGAATCTGCCCCCCGACCAGGCCGGTGTTCCCCCCCTGCGGCACGACGGCCACCCGATGCTCGGCGCAGATCGTCACCAGCCGCGCCACCTCCTCGGTCGAGCGCGGCGTCAGCATCAGCGGCGTGTTCCCGCTCCAGCGGTTCCGCCACTCCGTCAGCCACGGGGCGATGTCGGACGGATCCTCGGTCCAGCCGCCATTACCGGCGGCGGCCTTGAGGGCGGCGAGAACTTCAGGTGACGGGGAGGTCATGAGGATTTGTGGCAAGGCGCGGGCGATTGCGCCAGTTCAAACGGCCGCTGACGGGGTTAAAACCACCCCGCCTCTTTCATTACCGACCGATAGGTCCGGCTCACCGGCGCCGTCAGCCCGCCGGCGAGGCGTATCTCCCCCGCGCCTCGCCGCCACTGAACACCCTCCACCGCGCCGGCCGCCACCCACCATGACCGGTGGACGCGCCAGCCGTGGGCCAGGGCCAGGTCGTCCAGCGCATCGGCGAAGCGCAGGGTGATCATCTCCGCGCCGGCGTCGGTATGGACCTTCAGATAGTGGTCGTGCGCCTCGATCGCGATCAGCCGCGCCTCGCGGCGCTTCGCCGACAGCCGCCGCCGGAACGCCGCCTCGGCCTCGGGCAGCGGCGGGGCGATGACGGTCCGGGTCTCGACCCGCACGGGCGGGCGCCGCCAGACCAGGGCCCGCACCGCCATCACCGCCAGCATGATCGGCCACACCTGCCACAGCAGCCACCCGTAGGCCGGCCAGGTGATCGGCTGGTCCACGAGCAGAGACTGAGTGACCAGCACCAGCAGCGTCACCGGCGGCGTCATCAGCACCGAGACCGCCGCCACCCGCCGCCAGGGTCTGGTGATGCGCCGGCCCAGCCGTTCGTCCGCCACGACCCCGATCAGCCCGCCCCCGACGATGCAGATCATCCAGTAGACATAGCGCTCCGTCGCGGGGGCGCTGTCCGAGTCGAAAGGCCCGAGGAACCCCATCAGCAGGCCGATCGCGGCCAGCAGGACGAGGTCGATCGCCCAGCGCCCCGCCGTCGCCGCCCCGATCCGCTGTCCCGCCCTGTCGCCCATGCCGTCCCGTTCGCGCAGTCCCGGCGCCGTTCGCGCAATCGGCCCTAGCGAGCCGCCGCGTCACCGGCAAGGACGGTCGCGAAACCGCAACCCTGCTGGATCGGAAAACCTGTGTCTCACTCCCGGCTCGCTGTCGCCGCCCTCGCCCTCGCCGCATCGATCGTCGCCTCTCCCGCGCTGGCCCAGCTTCCGGGCGCCGATGTCGACGCCCGGCCCGATCCGGCCGCGGCCTGCCACATCGGCCTCTATCGGCTGGACGACGGGAGCTGGGTGGATGTCGCGCCTTTGGTGAGCCGGGGGCTCCGCTGGCGTCGGCTCGACGGGGCCACCGCGAAGATGACCCTGGGCGCCGACGGCCGTTGGGTCAGCACCCTGGGCTCGACCACCCGCGTCGAAGGTCCGCAGCCCCAACTCGGCGGTTGCGACGAAGGCCGGATCGTCTTCGAAGGCCAGCCCGGCGCCCGCGTGACGCTGGATGTCCAGGACACCACCTTCATCGGCCAGGGCGGCGTCCGTCTCCACGGGCGGCTGATCCTGCCGCCCGGCGACGGTCCCGTCCCCGTCATGGTCGAGGTGCACGGGTCGGAAGGGGCCAACGCCCTCGACTTCAACGCCTTCCAGCGCTTCGCCCCGGCCTCGGGGGTCGGCGTCTTCGTCTACGCCAAGCGCGGCTCCGGCGGATCGGAGGGCCGCTACACCCAGGACTTCCACATCCTCGCCGAGGACGCCGCCGCGGCGGTCGTCGAGGCCCGCCGCCTCGCCGGTGCCCGCGCGGGCCGGGTCGGCCTGCACGGCGCCAGCCAGGGCGGTTGGGTCGCGCCGCTCGCCGCCAGTCTGACGCCGGTCGATTTCGTCATCGTCGGCTTCGGCCTGGCCTACGGACCCCTCTCCGAAGACAGCGACCAGGTCGCCCAGGATCTGAAGGCCAGGGGATGGGGCCCCGAGGTTCTGGACCAGGCGCGCCGGATCACCGACGTCACCGGCGCCTTCGTCGCCTCCAAAGGCGCCGTCGGCTTCGAGGGGCTGGAGGCTGTCCGGGCCCGCTACCGCGCCGAGCCCTGGTTCGCGGACATCAAGGGCGAGTTCACCGGCCTGCTGCTGAACGCGCCCAATGAGCAGATCATCGCCATGGCCCCCCAGCTCGAGAACGGACCGTCGTGGGACTACGACCCCCTGCCCGTCCTCCGCGGACTGGACTCGCCCATGCTCTGGATCCAGGCCCAGGACGACACCGGCGCGCCGCCCGACGCCACCCGGGCGCGGCTGATCGACCTGTCCGCCCAGGGCCGGCCGATCACCCTGCTGGAGTATCCGGCCACCGACCACGGCATCGTCCGCTACGAGACCGCCGCAGACGGCCGCCGCACCTCGCTCGGCTATGCGCCCGGCTACTATCAGGCCGTACTCGACTGGGCGCGGACGGGCCGGCTGGACGGAGACTACGGCGACGGGCGTCTTCTGGCGCGGGGACGTTGAGGGGCGGCGTCCCCATCTCCATCGTCGACGCCGATCAGGCCGCCCCGCGAGACTCGTCCGACGGCGAGGACGCCGGCTCCCCGGCGGCGATCCTTGTCGCCATGTATCCGGTCCTGAAGTGGCTCACCAGGGCGCGCGCCGTGGACACCGCCCAACGACCGAAGGAGGGCGTCAGCAGGCGCATAGGCCAACTGTGTGGAATGGCTCGAATGCTGATCTCGGCGGGCAATCCCCGTAGCTGATGGGGCGGCAGCTTTTCGGTGGGCGCGACCCGGACAAAGCCTTCAGCCTTGAAGTGCACCAGTTCGTTGCGGATCTGGACCAACTGGGTGAACGCCCGCCAGAGCGCCGGCGGCGGCGGCCACGTCAGACCACACATCGCTTTGCCCAGTTCATCCCATTTCAGGGTCAGTTCCGTGAAGCGCTGATACTTCGCGGCGTCCTCGACCAGCCCCGCGGGAAGATCAAGTGGTCGGCTGTCCGACGCTTCCCTCGCGAAATAGATCGTGGAGTTGATGAAAGCCTCCAGCCCGCTCACGGCCAGCATGGCGCAGGCCAGCGGTTCATCCACCGAGTCCGGCTGGGCGTGCTGGATCAGCGCTTCAGCGGCGTTCAAGTGGATGTTGGCCATGTCAGGCAGTTCAAGCACTTCGAACCAGCCGTCATGGCCGCGCATCTCCGACCAGGAGACCCTCCGCCGGGCCTCGTCCGTTTCCCGCATGGCGAAATCGAGAGGACCCGGCTCCAGGCCCAGCCGCCGAAGGTCCCCGGCGAGGGGTTGGACATCTTCCGACTCGCCGCCGACCGGCATTCTCAATGCGAGCGGCTCATGGTCCGCGCGCCCGCAGCAGGCCTCGTAGGTCTTCCCGGATTCGCACGCGCAGGGCGCGATGGGCCCCAGCGGTATTCCGGCTATGCCGGCGGCCTTTCCCTGGGCCTCGATCATTCGGGTGATGCCTTCGGTCTTGGCCAGAATCTCCGGATTCTGCAGACGCTGACCGATCTCCAGGGCCTCGGCGTTGTGCTTTCGGGCCTGAGTGAGCTGCCGAAGCTCCACATACATCACCGCCAGGTTTCCCAGGGTGGCCGCAAGCCCCCGTTCGTCTCCCTGAACCCGCGCCAGCATCAGATCCTTGCGGCCGTAGGCGATCGCCCGTTCGAACCGCTTCAAGCGGAAGCAGTGCATGCTGAGCTGGGAGAAGTTGTTGGCCGCGCCCTCGATATCTCCGATCCCGATCTTGACGTCACACATCTCTTCGAGAAGCGCCTCACCCTGCGCCACCTCGTCGCTATCCTCGGAGTAAAGCATGAACCCGCCGAGATTGGAGCGGGCCCGGGTGAGATGCTCGAGTTCGTCCTGGGCCTCGAACAGCCTCACGGCTTCACGGGTGACGGTGATGGCGTCCGCCGTTCGACCCGCCAGCCTGTAGGTCCGGCCGGCCTCCAGACACCACCAGGGCCGGAAGACATCGTGCCCGTCCTCCTTCAGAAGCTTGTCGAAAATCCGGGCGCCGGCCGGAGCGTCGCCCAGATGGGTGAGGGACGTTGCTCGCAACTGTTTCATGTTCTGGCGCACGGCGGAGGATACGCGCCCCGACATCGCATCAAGCCGATCCAGAGCGCCCTGGTGGTCGCCACGTCTTTGAGCGACCGTGACAAGCGACAGGTCGATCTCGGAAGCAGTATGGGCCGCCAGCCCCGGCGCTTGGCGAAAGCGAAGAAGGCGGCTTTCCGCTTCGTCCCTCACGCTGCGATCATGTTCCAGCGTCAACATCCGGGCCGCCATGATCTCGTCAGTGAGAGGGGCCGCGCCGCCCGTATCCTGCCCCATGCAGCACCGCTTGTACTTCTTGCCGCTTCCGCAGCTACAAGGCGTATTCCGTCCCGACCCCATGAAGCTCTCGTTCCCTCTCTTTTTTCCGCCCTACCAGACACGCCGAAGATGCGCGATGCATGAACTTCCCGTCCCCGCCGTCGGCGTCGTCTGCCTGCGCGGCGACGAGGTCCTGCTGATCCGCCGGGGCAAGCCGCCGCGCATGGGCGAATGGAGCCTGCCCGGCGGACGCATCGAACCCGGCGAGCGCGCCGTCGACGCCGCCCTGCGCGAACTGCACGAAGAGACCGGCGTCACGGCCCGCATCACCGGCCTGCTTGACGTCGTGGACGGGATCTTCCCCGAGGCGGGGCGGCACTACGTCCTGATCGACTACGCCGCCGACTGGCTCTCCGGCGAGCCCGTGGCGGGCGACGACGCGTTGGAGGCGTGGTTCGCGCCGCTGGATCAGGTCGAGGCCCTGATCGACTGGTCGGAGACGCGGCGGATCATCGCCCTGGCGGTCGCCCGGCGACGCTGAACGGCCAAGATTACGGGGATGTCATCGGCCGCCGTCCGGTTTCTGTGGCGCGCGGGCCACAGCCTGATACCGTGACGGGAATAGGGAGGCTTTGATGGACTTTTCCGTACTCTTCTTCGTGGCCCTGGTCGTTCTGGCCTTCGTCCTGTTGTTCAGCGTCGTGAAGATCGTGCCGCAAGGGCGTGAATTCACGGTCGAACGCTTCGGCAAATACACCCGCACCCTGCCTCCGGGCATCAGTCTTCTGACCCCCTTCGTCGAGAAGGTCGGCCGCCGCATGAACATGATGGAGCAGGTCCTGGACGTCCCGACCCAGGAGGTCATCACCAAGGACAACGCCGTGGTGAAGGTCGACGGCATCGTCTTCATCCAGGTCATGGACGCCGCCCGCGCCGCCTATCGCGTGGACGACCTGCCCTACGCCATTTCGCAGCTCTGCATGACCAACCTGCGCACCGTGGTCGGCTCGATGGAACTGGACGAAGTCCTCAGCCAGCGCGACGCCATCAACACCCGCCTGCTGCACGTCATCGACGCGGCGACCGAGCCGTGGGGCGTCAAGGCCAACCGGATCGAGATCAAGGATCTGACCCCGCCGACCGACATCACCAACGCCATGGCGCGTCAGATGAAGGCCGAGCGCGAACGCCGCGCCGTGGTCACCGAGGCCGACGGCGAGAAGCAGGCCGCCATCACCCGCGCCGAGGGCGCCAAACAGGCCGCCATCCTGGAGGCCGAAGGCCGCCGCGAAGCCGCCTTCCGCGACGCCGAGGCCCGGGAGCGCGAAGCCGAGGCCGAGGCCCGCGCCACCGAGATGGTGTCCAACGCCATCGCCGCCGGCGACGTGAACGCCATCAACTACTTCGTCGCCCAGAAGTATGTGGAGGCGTTCGCCGAACTGGCCCGCAGCCCGCAGCAGAAGACGGTCATCGTCCCCGCCGAGATGGGCGCCCTGGTCGGCACCATCGCCGGCGTGGGCCAGCTGGTTGCCCTGGCGCAGGATCAGCAGCAGAGCCGCCCGGCTCCGGCTCCGATCCCCGCCGCGCCGCGTCCGCCCGCTCCGCCGCGCCCGCCGCGTCCCACCGTTCCGAGGACCTGATCCATGGACGCCCTGATCGAGTTCCACAGCAATCAGCCGTTCTGGATCTGGCTGGCGCTGGGCGTGATCCTGCTGGCCGTCGAGGCCGCCTTCTCGACCGAATGGCTGCTGTGGCCCGCCGTCGCGTCCGGAGTGGTGGCCGTCATCACCGCCATCGGCGTGCCGCTGGGCTTCTGGGGCGAGGTCGCCCTGTTCGCCGGCCTGACGGTGGCCGCGACCCTGCTGTCGCGCCGCCTGATCCAGCGGGTGAACCCGTCGGATTCGCCCGACATCAACGCCCGTGAGGGCCGTCTGATCGGTCAGCGCGCCCAGGTCGTCCAGGCCTTCGTCGACGGTCGCGGCCGGGTCTTCGTCTCGGGCGCCGAATGGCCCGCCGAGATCGAAGGCGTCGCCCCCCTGGCCGGCGAAAGCGTCATCGTCGAAGGCGTCGACGGACCGAAGCTCAAGGTCCGGGCGGCCTGACTTCAACGTCACCGCGCCATTCGCGTGGGCGAACGGAGCGGTGAGCCCGGTCAGCCCTTCCGCATATCCTCGATCCCGCGGTTGGCCAGGCCGTCGGCCCGCTCGTTCAGCTCATGCCCGGCGTGGCCCTTCACCCAGTGCCACTTCACCTCGTGGCGGGCCCGGGCGGCGTCGAGCCGTTTCCACAGGTCCTCGTTCTTGACCGGCTTCTTGTCGGCGGTCTTCCAGCCGCGCGCCTTCCAGCCGCGGATCCATTCGGTGATCCCGGTCATGACGTATTTGCTGTCGGTGTGCAGATCGACGCGGCACGGACGGGTCAGGGCCTCCAGCGCCATGATCGCCCCCATCAGCTCCATGCGGTTGTTGGTCGTCAGCGGCTCGCCGCCCCACAATTCCTTCTCGTGACCGCCGCCCGTCTGCAGGATCGCGCCCCAGCCGCCAGGGCCCGGATTGCCCTTGCAGGCGCCGTCGGTGTGGATGATCACGTGACTCATCCGCGCGCTGTATCAGGTTCACTTGGCGTCGCGCCACCGAACGGCCTATATGCGGCGTGAAACTGTGAACGGGCCGCGCATCGGTCCGACGAAGGAGATGTCGCCGTGGGTTCTCTCAGCATCTGGCACTGGGCTATTGTCGCCGTCATCGTGCTCCTGCTGTTCGGCGGACGCGGCAAGCTGTCTGGCCTCATGGGCGACGCCGCCAAGGGCGTGAAGGCTTTCCGCGACGGCCTGAAGGACACCGACGAAACCAAGCCGAAGGACGACCGCGCCGGCGCCCTGCCGCGCACCGACGCGGAAAAAGAAGACCTGAAGTCGTAATCGCGCGTTCGCGCCGGAGAGACTGACGGATGGGTGGTCTGGGCCCCGGCATCGGGGGCATGGAATATATCGTGATCGCGGTCGTGGCCCTGCTTGTCGTGGGGCCCGAACGGCTGCCCGCCATGCTGCGCAAGCTCGGTCAGCTGGTCGCCAAGGCCCGCAACATGGCCAACGAGTTCCGGCACAGCTTCGACGAGATGGCGCGCCAGTCCGAGCTGGACGACCTGCGCAAGGAGGTCGAGGCCCTGCGTCAGGGCCAGACCAACATGATGCCCCTGGGCGCCGACGCCGAGGCCGCCTTCCGCGGCATCCGCGACGACCTGAACCGCCCCCTCGACGCCCCCGCGCCCGCCCCGGCCCTGACGGGTCCCGAGGAATGGCCCGACAGCCCGCCGGTGATGGCGCCGCTGGAGCCTGAAACGGCGCCCAAGCCCCGCGCCCCGCGCAAGGCCGCCGCCGCCAAGGCGGCCTCCAAGGCGCCCGCGAAAAAGGCCGCCGCCAAGCCCCCGGTCGCCGCGAAGACGCCCGCCGCGAAGCCGTCCGTGGCGAAGAAGACCCCGCCCTCCGGCAGGAAGGCGGTTGAACTGTGAGCCAGATCGACCGGGACGAAGCCGAGATCGAGGCGTCGCGCGCGCCGCTGATGTCTCACCTGATCGAGCTGCGCGGGCGGCTGGTGGTCTGCGTGGTCGCGTTCGCCGTCGCCTTCATCGGCTGCTTCTACTTCGCCGCCGACATCCAGATCTTCCTGATCAAGCCCTTCCAGGCCGCCTACGCCCTTCACGCCGCGGCCCAGGCCGCCGGCCAGCACGGCGGCAATCCGTTCGAGCTGATCGCCGTCACCGCCGGCCTGCACCACCTGCCGCCGGGCGCCCCGACCAACCTGGCCCTGCAGGCCACCGGCCCGCTGGAGCAGCTCTTCACCAAGATGAAGGTGGCCGGCTTCGGCGCCGTGGTCGTGGTCTTCCCGGTGCTGGCCTGGCAGCTCTACAAATTCGTCGCCCCGGGCCTGTACCGCAACGAGAAGGGCGCCTTCCTGCCCTTCCTGTTCGTGGCCCCGATCCTGTTCCTGATCGGCGCGGCCCTGGTCTATTTCGTCATGCTGCCCTTCGTGATGTGGTTCTCGTTGAGCCAGCAGATCACGGCGGACGGCATCACGGTCGAGCTGAACACCAAGATCTCCGAATACCTCAGCCTGGTCACCTCGCTGATCCTCGCCTTCGGCCTGTGCTTCCAGCTGCCGGTCGTCACCACCCTGCTGGGCATGGCCGGGATCGTCTCGTCCAAGATGATGGTCGAGGTCCGCCGCTACGCCATCGTCGCCGTGGTGGTGGTCGCCGCCGTCGTCACCCCGCCCGACCCCATCAGCCAGCTGATGCTCGCGGTGCCGCTGGTGCTGCTCTACGAGATCTCGATCTGGTGCGTCCGCCTGATCGAGATGCGCCGCAAGAAGGCCGACGTCGCCGACGGACTGGCCGCCTGATCCAGCGTTAGCCCGTCCGTAACGCCCAGCAGGGCACCTTTGCGGGAAACCGGGAGCGTGGACATGGGCCTGATCGACCTTTCGAACGACATCATCGCGCGCGGCGAGGTGACCTCGGCCGACATCCTGGCGCTGCGTCAGAACATCTTCGGCGAGGTCACCGTCACCCGCGACGAGGCCGAGGCCCTGTTCCGCATCGATGAGGGCACGGAACGCCGCGTCGCCGAATGGCGCATGCTCTTCCTGGAAGCCCTTACCGACTGGCTGGTCCGCCAGCAGGAGCCTCCGGGCTATGTCACCGACGCCCAGGCCGACTGGCTGATCGCCCGCATCGAGGCCGACAGGCGGGCCCGTGACGGCACCGAGATCGAACTGGTGGTGCGGGTGCTGGAACAGGCCGACAGCGCCCCGGCCGCGCTCGCGGCCTTCGGCCTCAGCCTGGTCAGTCGCTCCGTGGTCGAGAACGACGGCGTGATCAGCGCGACCGAGGTCCAGCGCATGCGCCGGCTGATGTTCGCCCCCTCCGGCCCCGGCCGTCTCGCCATCTCGCGCGAGGAGGCCGAGGCGCTGTTCGACCTTAACGACGCCACGCGCGGCGCGGCCAACGATCCGTCCTGGACCGACTTCTTCATGCGCGCCGTGGCCAACGCCGTCACCGCCGCCGCCGGATGGGCCCCGCCCGGCCGCGAGGAGGCCCTGCGCCGCGAGCGCTGGCTGGCCGACCCCGACGCCGGCATCATGAGCGGCATCGTCAAGGAGTTCGGCCAGACCGCCGTCCACAACATCGGCTGGCATACCCCCGCCCTGCTGATCCGCGGTCTCTTCGAACCCGACGCCGCCGAAGCCCTGTTCAGGGAGCGCGAACAGACCCGGCAGCAGGCCGCCTCGACCGCCGCGCCGGTGAACGCCGAAGAGGCGCGCTGGCTGGTCGACCGCATCGGCCGCGACGGCGATTTCGACGTCAACGAACGCGCCCTGATCGGCTTCCTGAAGGACCTTGCTCCGTATACGGACGAAGCGCTCCAGCCGCTCATCGAACAGCTGGCGGCCTAGGTCGCCGGGCCGGCTGTTCGGCGGTACTTGCACATGACCTCGGTTCTTTCCTTTCGCATTCTCGCCTCCCCTTCCAGCAACGACCATGAGGCGCGGCCGCTCGTGGACGGCGCCGACTGGCTGGCAGAGGACTGCCTGGGCCTCGACCCGCCTGAGCTTGTCCTTGAGTTCGCCAGGAACCCTGCGCGCCTCCTGATCGGACGATGCGGTTGCGGCGTGGTGGGCTGCGGCGACGTGACGGTCGAGGTGGAGAGGACGGAGAGCACGGTCGAATGGCGGCTGCACGACGGCTCGCCGATCACTTTCGATCGCCGTCGCTACGACGCCGAGATCGCCCGCTTCAGCACCGACCACTCGTGGGAGCCTCTTGAACGGCGGGTGGAGCGCGAAGTCGGCCAGGTGTTCGCCGGGTCCTCCACCAAGGCGGGCCTGACCTTCGACTGGGCCACAACCCGCATTCGCCAAGGCCTGATCTGCCTGTCCTATTCCCGCCAGGGCGTGGGCCAGAGCCTGCTGGAGTTCGGCTGGGTCGGCCAGAACCTGGACGACGCGCTGACCAGTGCGCGGCGGTTCCATGCCGAACATTTCGACGACAGCTCACCCAAATGAAAAGGGCGCCGGCGGTTTCCCGCCGGCGCCCTCCTCGATCAGCCCCCGCTGTCGATCAGCAGCTGTAGTACATGTCGAATTCGACGGGGTGCGGGTGCAGTTGCAGACGCATCACCTCTTCCATCTTCAGCTCGATGTAGCTGTCGATGAAGTCGTCATCCATGACGCCGCCCTTCTTGAGGAAGGCGCGATCCTTGTCGAGGCTCTCCAGGGCTTCGCGCAGCGAGCCGCAGACCTCGGGGATGTTGCCGCGCTCTTCCGGCGGCAGGTCGTACAGGTTCTTGTCGGCGGGCGCGCCCGGATCGATGCGGTTCTCGATCCCGTCCAGGCCGGCCATCAGCAGGGCCACGAAGGTCAGGTAGGGGTTGCCCATCGGATCCGGGAAGCGGGCTTCGATGCGCTTGGCCTTGGGCGAGTTGACCCACGGGATGCGGATCGAGGCCGAGCGGTTGCGGGCCGAGTACGCCAGCTTGACCGGGGCTTCATAGCCCGGGACCAGGCGCTTGTAGGAGTTGGTGGTCGAGTTCGCGAAGGCGTTGATGGCCTTGGCGTGCTTGATGATGCCGCCGATGTACCAAAGACAGAGGTCCGACAGGCCGGCGTATTTGTCGCCCGCGAACAGCGGCTTGCCGTCGCGCCAGATCGACTGGTGCACGTGCATGCCCGAGCCGTTGTCCCCGAAGGTCGGCTTGGCCATGAAGGTGGCCGACTTGCCGTAGGCGGCGGCCACGTTGTGGATCACGTACTTATACATCTGGGTGCGGTCGGCCATGGTCAGCAGGTCGCTGAACTTCAGGCCCAGCTCGTGCTGCGCCGGGGCCACCTCGTGGTGGTGCTTCTCGGGCTGCATGCCCAGGTCGCGCATCACGCCCAGCATCTCGCCACGCAGGTCCTGGGCGCTGTCGGTCGGATTGACCGGGAAGTAGCCGCCCTTGGGCCCCGGGCGGTGGCCCATGTTGCCTTCGGAGTATTCAGCGCCGGTGTTGGCCGGCAGCTCGATCGAATCGTAGGTGTAGCCGGTGTCGTGCGGGGCGGTGGACCAGCGCACGTCGTCGAAGATGAAGAACTCGGCTTCCGGGCCGAAATAGACGGTGTCGCCCACGCCCGAGGACTGGACGTACGCCAGCGCCTTCTTGGCCATAGAGCGGCTGTCGCGGTTGTAGGGCTCGCCCGTGTCCGGGTTCAGCACGTCGCAGAACAGGAACAGCGTCGTCTGCTGGTAGAAGGGGTCGATCCAGAAGTTTGCAAGGTCCGGCTTCAGCAGCATGTCGGACTCGTTGATGGCCTTCCAGCCGGCGATCGACGAGCCGTCGAACATCGTGCCCTCTTCGAGGAATTCCTCGTCGACAAGGTCGATGTCGAAGGTCACGTGCTGCATCCGACCCTTTGTGTCGGTGAAGCGGAGATCGACGTAGCGAACGTCTTTCTCCTTGATCTCTTTAAGGATCTTGCCCGCGTCGCTCATTCTTCGAGGTCCTGTTTCTTATGGGGAGGTTTCGTTGACGACCGCGCCCGGAGACACGGCCGGTGGTCTGAGCGATCAGACGGCTTGTGCGCCCGTTTCGCCAGTGCGGATGCGAATGACGTCCAGGACGTCAGACACGAAAATCTTGCCGTCGCCGATCTTGCCGGTGCGGGCTGCGGTCTGGATGGCCTCGATCACCGACGGGGCCAGGTCGTCGGAAACCACGACCTCGATCTTGATCTTGGGCAGGAAGTCGATGACGTACTCGGCGCCCCTGTAGAGTTCCGAATGGCCCTTCTGACGCCCATAGCCCTTGGCTTCGAGCACCGTCATCCCCTGGACTCCCGCGTCCTGCAGGGCCTCTTTCACTTCATCCAGCTTGAAAGGCTTGATGACGGCTTCAATCTTTTTCATCGGCGTTCCCGGCGGGCTCTGGAATGCCGCGCGCTCGGGCAGCAAAGGGACATTGCATTGCACAATAAGGCAAGTGTTTTTCGCATGCGCGGCGAACCGTAAGCGGACGAAAACGTATCGGCATGGAGGCTGGAATGGCGAGCATCAGGTTCAAACAGACCGACAGGCGGGTGGGACTGGCCGTCGCCCTGGGATTCCTAGCGGTCGCGTTCGGTGGACTCTTCTTCGTTTTCGGCTTCGGCGGACTGGCGGATTTCGTGAACGCCTTCCCGTCGGTGAAGCTGATGGGGATCATCGCCGCGCTGGTGTTTCTCCCGCTTCCGATCCTGATGGTGAGGCGGCTGTACAAGGCCACCGACGTGGACTTCGGCGGCGACTCCATAACTGTCCGCACCGCCGGGCGGCCTGAGACGACCCGCATCCGCTATGCGGAGATCCAGACCGCCGATCTCCACAAGTCGACGCCCGGCGCCCTGTCCCTCTTCTCCCGCGACGGACGCCTGCTGCATCGGTTCGCGCCCTACAACGACAGTACAAGCCTGGACGCCCTGGTCGCGGGACTGATCGGGACCGGGCAGTTCCGGATCGAGGACCGGCCGGTCAAGGTCTTCGGCGGCGCGATGAGCGGCCGCGTGTTCACGCGAAAGGCCTAGGACCATGGTCGTCGAAGACTGGCACGCCAAAATGCCCTGGCCCGGCGTCGATGCGCACAAGCATGCGCGCGGGCGGCTGGGCGTGGTCTCGGGCAAGGCGACCCAGACCGGGGCCGCCCGGCTGGCGGCGCGCGCCGGCCTGCGCATCGGCGCCGGGGTGGTGCGCATCCTGTGCCCGCCCGACGCGGCGGCGGTCATCGCCCCGGCCGTCGAGGCGATCATGCTGACCCCCTTCGCCTCCGATGAGGCGCTGAAGGCGGCGGCCCAGGGCATGGACGCCGTGGTCGTGGGACCGGCGGCGGGCGTCAACGACGCCACCTCGGCCAACGTCCGCGCCCTGGCCGAGACCGGCGCGGCCCTGATCGTGGACGCCGACGGCCTGACGGTGTTCGAAGCCTGGCCCGGCGAACTGTTCGGCCTGCTGGACCGCGACGACGTCCTGACCCCGCATGAGGGTGAGTTCAAACGCCTCTTCCCCGACCTGCTGGCCAAGGGCCGCGAGACGGCGGCGCGCGAGGCGGCCAAGCGGGCGGGCGCCGTGGTCGTGCTCAAGGGGCCGGAGACGGTGATCGCCGCCCCGGACGGCCGCCTCGCCATGAACCACAACGGCGTGCCCTGGCTGGCGACCGCGGGCTCCGGCGACGTGCTGGCGGGCATGATCGGCGGCCTGGTGGCCCAGCGCATGGACAGTTTCGACGCCGCCCGCGCGGCCGTCTGGATGCACGCCGAGGCCGCCCGCGCCTTCGGTCCCGGCCTGATCGCCGAGGACCTGCCCGAACGCCTGCCCGCCGTTCTGGCCCTCCTCTATGCACAGGGCGGCTGAGCCGCGACCCCGGGTCCGGTTCAAATCGTCACCGAAGCGGCCTAACAGGACCGCATGCTGATCGTCCTGTCCCCGGCCAAGCGTCTCGACTTCACCGAAGCCGACCCCGCCGTCCCCGCCTCGGAGCGCCGCTTCCTCGAGGACACGGCCTCGCTGTCCAAGACCGCCCGCGCCCGCACCGTGGCCGAGCTGCGCCGCCTGATGGGCATTTCGGACGATCTGGCCCGGCTGAACCGCGAGCGCTTCCAGGCCTTCGCGCCCGATTCCACCGACGGGGTCCAGGCCGCCTTCGCCTTCGCCGGCGACGTCTACGAGGGCCTGCGCGCCCGCGAGCTGGACCCGGCGGGCCTGGCCTTCGCCCAGGCGCACCTGCGCATCCTGTCCGGCCTCTATGGCCTGCTGCGCCCGCTGGACCGGATCCAGCCCTACCGCCTCGAGATGGGCACGCGGCTGAAGACCCGGCGCGGCTCCAGCCTCTACGACTTCTGGGGCGACCGCATCTCGAAATGCCTCAACGCCGACGCCGAGGGCCAGAGCGATCCGACCCTCGTGAACCTGGCCAGCCAGGAGTATTTCGGCGCCGTCGACGCCAAGGCCCTGAAGCTGCCGGTGGTCACGCCGAACTTCTACGAGGACAAGGCCGGCGATCGGCGCATCATCTCCTTCTTCGCCAAGCGGGCGCGCGGGACCATGGCCCGCTTCGCCATCGACGAACGCATCGACCGGGCGGAGGATTTGAAGGCCTTCGACCGCGACGGCTACCGCTTCGACAAGTCCGCGTCCTCGGACACGGAGTGGATATTCATCAGGTCGGGAAATACTTGAGCCCGACAGTCGCCATGACGTATGCCTGACGCTAGAGTCGCGCCGAGGCCAGAGTCGAAAAGTCCTCCGAGGAAAGACAACATGTTCCAGTGGCCCAAGCGTGGTGAAGGCGCCTCCAGCGAGAGCGAACCGTTCCGCGACGTCGGCGACCTCAAGGGCCAGGTGGCGGTGATCTCGGGTTCGACCTCGGGCATCGGACTGGCGCTGGCCAAGGCCGTGGCCAGCCGGGGCGGCGACGTGGTCCTGAACGGCCTGGGCGACCCGGCCGAGATCGAACGCACCCGCGCCGGGATCGAGGCCAGCTGCGGCGTCCGCGTCCGCTACCACGCCGCCAACATGATGCGCGGCGACGAGGTCGCCGACATGGTCGCCTTCGGCAAGCACGAGCTCGGCCGTGTCGATATCCTGGTCAACAACGCCGGCATCCAGCACGTCGAGGCCGTCGAGAAATTCCCCGCCGACAAGTGGGAGCAGATCATCGCCATCAACCTGTCGTCGACCTTCTATGCGACGCGGGCGGCCATCCCGATCATGAAGGCCCAGGGCCGCGGCCGGATCGTCAACATCGCCTCGGCCCACGGCCTGGTCGCCAGCCCGTTCAAGTCGGCCTATGTCGCCGCCAAGCACGGCGTCCTCGGCTTCACCAAGACCGTCGCCCTGGAAGTGGCGCAGGACAACATCACCTGCAACGCCATCTGCCCCGGCTTCGTCGAGACCCCCATCGTCGAAAAGCAGATCGCCGACCAGGCCCGCACCCGCGGCATGTCAAAGGAGCAGGTGCTCAAGGACGTCATCCTGGGGTCCCAGCCGACCAAGAAATTCGTCACCACCGACCAGCTGGCCGGGATGTTCCTCTACCTCGTCTCCGACCTCGGCGCCTCGGCCAACGGGGCCAGCTTCTCCATCGACGGCGGCTGGACGGCGCAATAGCCATGGCCAAACCGGCGGCCCCCAAGCGTCGTCCGGTCTGCCTCGCCCTTCAGGGCGGCGGCTCCCACGGCGCCTTCCAGTGGGGCGTGCTCGACCGCCTGCTCGAGGACGACCGCCTGGACGTCCGCGCCGTCACCGCCGCCTCCGCCGGAGCCATGAACGCCGCGGCCCTGGTCAGCGGCCTGGAGACCGGCGGCCCCGACGGCGCCCGCAGGCAGCTGGATCTGCTGTGGCGCGAGGTCAACCAGTCCGGCGGCCGCAACGTCTTCGGCGATTCCTCGATCTGGAGCGCGGCCCTGACGCCCGGCTGGCTGAAGGACACCGGCCTGTGGCGCACCGGCGAGAACATCGCCCTGTCGATGAGCCCCTATCAGTTCAACCCCTTCAACCTGAACCCGCTCCGGCGGGTCCTCGACACGGCCATCGATTTCGAGGCCGTGCGCGCCTCGTCCATCTCCGTCTTCGTCTCCGCCACGGCGGTGAAACAGGGCCGCGCCCGCGTCTTCAGGACCGCCGAGATCACGCCCGAGGTCCTGCTCGCCTCCTCGTGCCTGCCGCACCTGTTCCAGGCGGTGGAGATCGACGGCGAAAGCTATTGGGACGGCGGCTATCTGGCCAATCCGGCGCTGTGGCCCCTGATCCATCCGGACACGCCCGACGACGTCCTGATCCTGCCGCTGAACCCCTTCGTGCGCGAGGACACGCCCCACGCCGCCGGCGAGATCATGGACCGCCTCAACGAGATCGTCTTCAACGCCCCGCTGGTCTCCGAACTGCGCGCCTTCGCACTGCTCCAGTCCCTGATCGCCGACGGTCAGCTTCAGACCGGAAACCGCCACCGCGCCCAGGCCATCCGCATGCACGCCATCGACAGCGACCGCTGGCTGGCGCCGCTTTCACTGGGGTCCAAGTTCGATACCGAATGGACCTTCCTCAACCGGCTGAAGGGCCATGGCCGCGAGGCGGCGGAGGATTGGCTGACGACCTGTTTCGACGACGTGGGCGAACGCTCCAGCGTGGATATCAGGGCGCGGTTTCTCTAGGCCGCCGCGCCCCGATGTCCGTGTCGCTACCGGGCCGCGGGCGCGCCGACGACCCAGGTCCGGCGCTGCACCGGATCGAACATCAGCTTCAGCTGGCGAAGCACGGGCATGCCAATGTTCGGACGCCCGCCTTCGATGAACCGGATCTTGGGCCGGTGGATCACCACCCCCGCGATGGTGATGTCCTCGCCCAGACGCGCTTCATAGACATCCTGCACGCCGGCGGCGGACGTCGCGTGGCCGATGACCACCGGCTCGCTCTCCAGCGGCAGGTCTTTGGCCAGGCTGAGCGGCAGCAGGAAGTCGCTCGTGTTGCCCGTGTCCAGGATGGCCGGGATCGCCCGTCCCTCCAGTTCGATGTTGAGGGACGGCAGGGCCGCGCCCCCTTCGCCGAGATAGGGGAAGCCCTCCCCCGCCTCCGGCGCGTCCGCCGGCGCGTACAGGCTCAGCCGGCTCCGCCCTAGGTCCATCAGCACGTACTGCCCCGGAAAGCTGTTCGGGCCGATGATCGCGACCTCGTTCGGATGGCTGAAGGCCATGGCCGTCGCGCGGGCGTCCTGGATCGGCGTCCCGCCCAGGCTGGCGCCGGCGATGAAGGTCTCGAACCCGGGCACGGGCCGGCCGGTGCTGCCGTCGATGGAACGCGAGCCGCCCCGGTTCTCCAGCCCCAGCTTCTGGGCCACGCCGATGTCGATGACGTTCCCGTTCGTGCCGGTGTCGAACACGGCGGGCATTGGCGGGTGGTCGCCGATCGTCAGCATGACCAGGACGCGGTCATTGGACTGGAAGAGGCTGATCATGGTCGGCGGCTGGGTTTGCGCCTGCGCGGCGTTGCACAGGGACCCGACCAGGGGCACGGAGAAGGCGGCGGCCAGGACAGCCAGTTTGAAGAGCGAAGTACGCATGACGACCTTTCGAAAAACTAGTACGATTAGTACCAATTCGCGATCGGACGTCAAATGACAAGACATTCATCCGGCCTGACGGAGCTTGAGGGGGCCGTGCTCTCCGAGATCCATCACCGCCAGAACCGCACCGCCTTCAAGGTCCGCCGGGCCTTCCAGACCTCGCCCTCCATCGAGTGGAGCGGCAGCGCCGGCGCGGTTTATCCGGCCATCCGTCGCCTCGTTGAGGCGGGCCTGATCGACAGCGCTCCCATCGAGACCGGCCACAAGGGCAGCCACCTGTCCCTGTCGCCTGAGGGCGTTGCGGCGGTGGAAGGCTGGATCTGCGATCCCGTCCGCGCGACCAGCGTCGGCGTCGATCCCTTCCGGCTCCGCGCCGGCCTGTGGGCGACGCTCGATCCGGCGATGCGCGCCGACGCCCTGCGCCGCCTCAGGCTCACGGTCGAGGAAGAGCTGCAGCGCCTGACGGTCTCGCTCGACGCGCTCGATCCGGTGGAGCAGGCCCGCAGCGAATGGTCGATCCAGCTGCAGGCGATGCGGCTGCGCTGGCTGGAGGATCAGGGCGCGGGATCGAAGCCGGAGTGACGCGGATGTGGCCGGCAGCCCAGGAGCCGCTCTGCACAGGCCCTAGCCGATATGCCCCGCCGCCCGGCGCAGCCGGTCGTTGATCGCCTCGCCCAGGCCGTCCAGCGGCACGGGGGCCACGGCGATGCCCGACGGCTTCTCGCGGTCGGCCTCGCGGAACCGCCGGAACAGGTTGGCCGCCGCCTCGCGCAGGTCCCCCGTCGGGCTCAGGCTCCAGCGCGGATCGCCCACGCCGGGGCCGAAGCCGAGCAGCAGTTCGCCCTTGTGCAGGCTCGTCGCATTGATCCGCACCGGCGCGTCCGGCGCATAGTGCAGGGTCAGGCGGCCGGGCGAACGATGTCCCTCCCCGCCCCCGTCCGGCGCCCCGTCCAGCGGTCCGACCACCGCCTCCAGCTCGTCGCGGGTCACGGCGCCGGGGCGCAGCAGGCTGACCACCCCGTTCAGCACCGACACCACGGTGCTCTCCACCCCCACGGCGCAGGGGCCGCCGTCCACGCCCTCGGCGGCGGCGAAGCCGGTCTCCTCCATGGCGTCGGCGAAGGTCGTCGGGCTGGGCCGGCCCGAGCGGTTGGCCGAGGGCGCCACCACCGGCCCGCCGAAGGCGCCGATGACCTCGCGGGCGCGGGCGTGGCCGGGCACGCGCACCGCCACGCTGTCCAGCCCGGCCCGGGCCAGGTCGCACACCGCCTCGCGGTTCCGCACCGGGGCGACGATGGTCAGGGGGCCGGGCCAGAAGGCCTCGGCCAGGCGCCCCGCGCGGTCGTCGAACACCGCGACGGCCTCGGCGCCGGCGGCGTCGGCCACATGGGCGATCAGGGGATTGAAGCGCGGCCGCCCCTTGGCCTCGAAGATGGCGGCCACGGCGCGGGCGTCGGACGCGTCGGCGGCCAGGCCGTAGACGGTCTCGGTCGGCAGGATGATCAGCTTGCCGTCCGCCAGCGCCCGGACGGCGGCTTCCTCGGCCCCCGCGTCCCGACCCGTCGTCAGATCCAGCCGTTCCACGCGTCTCAAATCCTCATGCCGTCGTCGCCGGTCATGTGCGCCCTCGCCCTACCCCGGCGCAACCCCCGCCTCCGGTCTCAGGGCCGACGCGGAATCAGCGGGATCATCCGGTGCAGGATGTTGTCCCGGTCGATGAAGTGGTGCTTCAGCGCCGCCGCCACATGCAGGGCCAGCAGGACGTAGAGCGCCTTCACCGCGATCCCGTGCGCCTCCATCAGGGCCCGCCCCGCCTCGCGCCCGCCCCCGATCGGCAGCAGGGGCCAGTCGAACAGGCCGAAGAACGGGATGTCCCGCCCGCCCGTCGAACTGGCCGCCCATCCGGTCAGCGGCAGGGCGATCAGGGCGACGTAGAACAGCACATGCGTCACGCGGGCGAACCGCTTCTCCCACGGCTTCATATGGCCGGGCAGAGGAATGGCCGGATTGGCGATCCGCCAGCCGATCCGCGCCAGCGTCAGCAGCAGAATCGTCAGGCCCACCGACTTGTGGATCTGTATGAACTCTCGCGACAGCGGCCCCTCGGTCGCGTCATGGGCCGTGATCAGCAGGATCTGGGCCAGGATCAGCACCGCGATCAGCCAGTGCAGCACCAGTGAGGTCACGGAGTATCGGTTGCGCGGTTCGGCCATGCTTCCCTTCCGTGACGGCACAGGTTCACAGTGGGCCGATCCTGTCCGCTTCGCCCGCCCTTGCGCAAGGGGCCGCGGACAGGCCATGACCGCCGCCTGTTTGCCTGAACCCGACCGGAAGCCCCATGACCTACCGCGCCCCGATCCGTGATCTCGCCTTCACCCTGCAGGCCGTGGCCGGCATCGACCAGGTCGCCGCCACCGGCGCCTTCCCCGATTATGACGCCGACCTGATGGGCGCGGTGCTGGAGGCGGCGGGCCAGTTCTCCGAGGGCGTCCTGGCTCCGCTGAACCGCATCGGCGACCAGAAGGGCTCGACCTGCAAGGACGGGAACGTCACCGCCGCGCCGGGCTTCGCCGACGCCTACCGCCAGTTCGCCGCCGGCGGCTGGACCGGCCTGACCGCCCAGGCCCACTCCGGCGGGCAGCAACTGCCCAAGGCGCTGGAGCTCGCCGCCTATGAGACGGTCCACGCCGCCAACATGGCCTTCGGCCTGTGCCCCATGCTGTCGCTGGCCTCCATCGAGGCGCTGGAGGCGCAAGGCACCGAGGCGCAGAAGGCGACCTATCTGTCCAGGCTGGTCTCCGGCGAATGGACCGGCGCCATGGTGCTGACCGAGCCGCAGGCTGGCTCGGACCTCGGCGCCCTGACCGCCACCGCTGTCCCCCAGGCCGACGGGACCTACCGCCTCTCGGGCCAGAAGATCTTCATCACCTGGGGCGACCACGACGCCACGGACAACATCGTCCACCTGGTGCTGGCCCGCCTGCCCGACGCCCCCGCCGGGCCCAAGGGCATCAGCCTGTTCCTGGCGTCCAAGTATCTGGTGAACCCGGACGGCTCGCTGGGCGCGCGCAACAGCTTCCATCCCGTCAGCGTCGAGCACAAGCTGGGCATCCACGGCTCGCCCACCTGCGTCATGGCCTATGAGGACGCCGTCGCCGAACTGGTCGGCACGCCCAACGAGGGCCTGGCCCACATGTTCATCATGATGAACGCCGCCCGCCTCGCCGTCGGCGTCGAGGGCGTCGGCATCGCCGAGCGCGCCTACCAGCACGCCCTCGAATACGCCCGCGAGCGCAAGCAGGGCCGCAGCGTCTGGACCGGCGCCGCCAACAGCCCCATCGTCGATCACCCGGACGTGCGCCGCACCCTGTCGGTGATGAAGGCCAGGATCGCCGCCGCCCGCGCCATCTGCCTGTCCACCGGCGTCGCCGCCGACCTGGCCCGCCACGCCGCCACCGAGGATGAGCGCCGCCAGTGGAAGGGCCGCGAGGACCTGTTCACCCCCATCGCTAAGGCCTGGTCCACCGACGTCGGCTGCGAGGTCGCCTCCCAGGGCGTCCAGGTCCACGGCGGCATGGGCTTCATCGAGGAGACCGGCGCGGCCCAGTACTACCGCGACGCCCGCATCACCCCGATCTACGAAGGCACCAACGGGATCCAGGCCATGGACCTGGTCGGCCGCAAGCTGTCGCAGGACGGCGGCCAGTCGGCCCGCGAGCTGATCGCCGACTTCAAGATCACCCTGGCCCAGCTACACAAGCTCTACACCGGCAAGCCGGTCGAGCGCTTCGCCAACGCCGTCGAGGCCGTCGAGGACGCCACCCTCTGGCTGCTGGACGCCAAGAGCGACAAGGACCGCGCCGCCGACGTCCTGGCCGCCGCCGACGCCTATCTGAAGCTGCTGGGCGACGTCACGGGCGGCTGGATGCTGGCCAAGGGCGCCCTGTGGGCCCGCGCCGAGCTGGACGCCGAACGGGGCGATCCGGTCTGGCTGGAAGGCAAGATCGCGCTCTACGAAGTCTACGCCGCCAACGTCCTGGGCCACGTCTCCAGCCGCCTCGCCGCCGTCGGCCAGGGCGGCGCCCTGCTGGAACGGATGAGCGTGGACGTGCTGGCCGGCTGAGCTCACCGATGTTCACCCTCGCCCTGTTCAGCCCCATCCTGACGCCTTTCGGGCTGGGCTTGGCGTTCTGGGCCTATCCGTGGCGCATGCATCCCGTACGGCCCTACCTCTGGGTCGTCCTCCTCCTGCTCGCGCCGCTGCTGTGCATCATCGCGCTGCAGACGGCGTTCGGCCTCCCGGCGGGGTCGTGCGTGGAGCGGTCGCTGAACGATGTCCCGATGATCCTCGCGCTGATCAGCATCATCGGAGGCGTCGTCCTCACCCTCTTCGCCAAGGGCTATCGGCGGTTCGTCGCGGGCGTGGCCCTCGCCGTCTGTCCGATAACCCTGGCTTGGTCGATGATCGCCGTCATGTCCCTGGCCGGCTGCTGGATCTGACGGCTCAGCCCTCTACTTCAGCGGCAGGTGCAGCTCCGCCGCCGCCCCCTGCTCCGGATCACCCAGCAGGAAGCGCTGGCAGTAGATGGGGAAGTCCCGCATCTCCTCGCCGCCGGCCGGCAGCCAGTCGCGGTACAGGTACAGGGCCGCGGGCTCCAGGTTGTGGGTGTCCCCCGTGACCCTCAGCACGGCGCAGCGGCCGCCGGGGATCTCGCCTTCCCGGACCCCCTCGCCCCGATCGATGATCGGCTGGTCGGGGCCCAGCCCGACGCACAGGTCCATGCGGTAGTCGGCGGGGTTCGCCGGCCGCCGCTCGGAATACCAGATGTTGAAGGTCGGGCTGGTCTGGGGCGACAGCCCGGCGGCCTTCCGCCACGCGATGAAGCGCTGGATGGTGACGTCCAGGGTCTGCGGGTCGCCCCGGTGTTCGAACATCGCCACGCGGGTCGGGGCCACCTCGCGAATGGTGATCTGGTCGGGGGTGAAGGTCGTCGGCATGAGCTTGCTCCTGGCTGCGTTGAAAGGCCCGAAAGCCCGAAGCCACGGCTCCCAGTCGGGAGATTTCCGGAAACTCGACGGCGACTGCCGGAACCGTTGCCGAAAGGCGCGGGCGAAGGCGTCGGGCGTCTCGTAGCCGGCGTCCAGGGCGATGTCGGTCACGCTGGCCCCCTGCCCGTCGGCCAGCCGTTTCGAGGCCTGCCTGAGGCGGGCCAGCTGGACGTAGCGATGCAGGGACACCCCGAAGGTCGCCTTGAACTGCCGGTGGAAATGGAATTTGGAAAACGCCGCGACGCCGCTCACCGCCTCCAGGTCCAGATCGCCGTCCAGGTGCCGGTCGATGTGATCCAGCACCCTCCGCATCCGGGCATGATAGTGGTCCAGCGCCGCCGTCATCGTCCTCATCCGTTGTGGCGATCCGGGTTTGACGCGTCGGCCCGTCACGCGCTCGACCGATCTTGCGGTTCTGCGCTCCGTCCTAGGATCCGGCCGTAGCGTCGCTGAACACCCTCACGAAATTGCCGCCCACGATCTTGTCGACGTCCGAGGCGCCGTAGCCTCTCCGCGCCAGGGCCCCGGCCAGCACCGTCATCCGGTCCGGGCCGTCCATGTCCGCACAGGTCACGTGGCCGTGCAGCGGCTCTGCCCCGGCCCGTCCCAGGTTCCGGGCCTGATAGTCGGCTAGCCGGGCGACCTTGGCGGCCTGGGGACTGGGGTCGCCCATCGCCGGCTGGTCGCTGCCGAACCCCGCGACCTCGACGCCGCCGATCTTCACCACATGGTCGATGTGATCCACGACGTCCTCGACCGAGGAGGTGTCGCGGTCCGTCAGCCAGCGGCTCATCATGAAGACGCCGAAGAAGCCGCCCTTGTCCGCCAGCGCCCGGATCGCCTCGTCCGTCTTGTTGCGCAGGCTGGGGTGCAAGGCGCGGCAGCCGGCGTGGGTGACGGCGATCGGTCCGGCGGACCGGCGGATGGCCTCGATGGTCGTCCGCTCGCTGCAATGGGACAGGTCGATCAGGCCGCCCAGCCGGCCCATCTCCTCCACGACCCGGGCGCCCAGCAACGACAGGCCGCCGTCCTGGGGCTCCATGAAGCCGTCGCCCGCGCCGGTCCTCTCGTTGTGAGTCAGCTGGAGGATTCTCAGCCCCGCGGCGTGCATGGCTCTCAGAGCCTCCAGATTCCGGTCGGAATAGGAAATGACCGACGGTCCCAGGATCGACGCGTCCTGGCACGCGATGACCACGCCCAGCTTGCCGGCGTCCCGGGCGGCCTGGAAATCAGCCCCCTTGCGGATGAGGCTCAACGCCGCGCCGTCCTCCGCCACGCGGGCGTTCCACGCCGACAGGGCCGCCGTCGCCTCCCCTTGCGCGCGCGGGAAGATGGTCATGTCCAGGACCAGCGCATCCATTCCGGCGGCCAGGACTTCCGGGCCGTCCACCGATCCCGCCCCGCCGATCGCCAGCGCATCCACCATGAAGCGTCGAGGCGTCCGGCCCTGCGCCTGCACGGGCCCGAGGCCGACCAGGGCCGCGCCCCCGAGAGAGCCCGCCAGCAATTCACGTCGGTTCATGTGCGCTCTCCCAAGCCTGGAGCTTGGCGGCGGTTGTCCGGGAACCACGAGTTAAATCGCCGTAACCTCGCCGGCGTCTTCACACCGGCTCACCTCCCTACGTCCAATCCCGACGCATGGCCGTGTCATCCTGTCGGGCATGATCAGCCCATTCCTCCTCGACGACGGCTCTGCGGACATGCGGGCGATCCATCGCTTCGCCGTCGAGCAACGGACCGCCGCCCGCCGTCAGCGCCGCGCCCGCGCCGCCCGCGACTGGGGCCGTCTCGTCATGAAAGCCCTGCGCGCACTGCGCTTCGCCGCCCGCGTGAAGGCCGGACGGCTGCACGGCCATCCGCACTCTTCGCACTCGCTTTTTTCCGAAACGCCGAAAAGAGTTTCCGACACGGTCGTTCCGGGGCTCGCGCCCAATTCCGACCGCCGCCGGACCTTCCGCGAGAGACGAAGGCGACGATGAGGCCGCCGGAAACCCCACCACACCCACATTCTTCATCTCCGCTCATCCCGGCGAACGCCGGGACCCGGCGCCTTGGGCGATGAGCGGCGCCGGGCTGACCTCACGCCGTCAGTCCAGGGGCTCGTGTCACCCTGGACAGGACGGGGTCCCGGCGTTCGCCGGGATAAGCGGTGTGGGAGAGCGAGCCGGAATGACGATCGCGATCAGCGCGAAACCGCCACCCCATCCATCACCGCGATCGCCTCGCGCACATAGTCCGCATGGGCCACGATCCCGATGCCCACCGTCTCGCCGCCGACCCGCATCTCCTGCACCAGCACCCCGGCGATGAAGGGGTGCTCGGGCTGGGCCGTGCCCGGCAGCTTGCGCGCCGACGGGGTCCAGAACACCGGCCCGCCCGAGTTGCCGGGAAAGACGTTGAAATCCAGCAGGAAGGTGGGGAAGGCCCGGATCGGGGTCAGCGGCCAGGACGCCACCCGCCCGGTCCTCAGGATCGGGAAGCCCGCCGTATTGGCTGAATACCCATGCGGATAGCCCAGGGTCATCAGCTCGTCGCCCGGACCCACCTGCCAGGCGTCCAGCGCATAGGCGTTGGCCAGCCAGCCCAGCGGGATGGCCGCCTCGGCGAACTCGGGCGGAGCGGTGATGGCCATGACCGCGATGTCGCGCTCGGGGTGCTTGGTCCACAGCGGATCGCCGTCGTCCTCGCGGATGCGCAGGGGCTGCGGCGCGAACCGCCAGCCGCCGTCCGGGGTCTCGACCCGCCAGCCGATCCGCGCCTGCGCCGACGGCATGCCGTCCAGCACATGGGCGGCGGTGACCAGCACCGTGCGCGGCTTCCCGTCCGGGGTGGGGGCGTTGACCAGGAAGGCCGTGCCCACCTTGCGCTCCGTGGCGTTGATCGGCTGGTCCAGCTGCACCGTCGCCTTGATCAGGCCGACGGTCAGGTCCCAGACGGGCGCGGCCTGCACCACCTCGGCGACAGGCGGATCCTGGACGGGTTCGGGCGGGACCTGAAGATCGAACATCGGCATACCGGGGCCACGGGCGTTTGTTCATTTGACGGCGCGGGGCCGGGACGCACAAGGTCCGCCGTCCATCCGGGGGAGACTTGAGATGAATCGCCGCGACCTGCTGACCACCGCCTCTGCCGCGCTCGCCGCGACCGCCCTCCCCGCCATGGCCCACGCCAAGTCCCCTACCGGAGCCTCGATGCCCAACGCGCCCGTCCCGCCCGTCGCCAAGAAGATCCCCGTCACCATCGAACAGCTGGGCCGCACCCGGACCGACGACTATCAGTGGATGAAGGACGACAACTGGCAGCAGGTCCTGCGCGACCCGTCGCTCATCAAGGCCGACGTCAAGGAACACCTGACCGCCGAGAACGCCTATCGCGAGGCCATGATGCGCTCGACCGAGCCGCTCCAGCAGGAGCTGTTCGAGGAGATGAAGGGCCGCATCAAGGAGGACGACAGCTCCGTCCCCCTGCCCGACGGCCCGTGGGAGTACTACACCCGCTTCGAGGCGGGCCAGCAGCACCCGCTCTACTGCCGCCGCCCGAAGGGACAGACGACCGGCGAGATCGTCCTGCTGGACGCCAACGCCCTGGCCGAGGGCAAGGCCTATTCCTCGGTCGGCGAGACCGAACACAGCCGCGACCACCGCCTGTTCGCCTATGCCGAGGACGCGCAGGGCTCCGAGGTCTACCGCATCTTCATCAAGGACGTGGCCTCAGGCCAGTCCGTCGGCGCGCCGATCGAAAGCGCCATGGGCGGCCTTGCCTTCTCGGCGGACGGCGACTGGATCTTCTGGATCAACCGCGACGACAACGGCCGCTCGGACAAGATCCTCAAGCGCCGGGTGACCGGCGGCGACATCACCACCGTCTATGAAGAGCCGGACGACGGCATGTACATGGGTCTGCAGGTCAGCGCGGACTTCAAATACATCCTCATCACCTCGGCCAACGGCGAACAGTCGGAATGGCGCTACGTCCCCGCCGACCAGCCGGAGGCGACCCCGGTCCTGATCGAGCCGCGCCGCGAGGCCCTGCGCTATGACGCCGATCACTGGGGCGACCGCTGGGTCATCCGCACCGACGCCGACGGCGCCGTGGACTTCAAGATCGTCACCGCCCCCACCGACGCCCCGGGCCGCGCCAACTGGACCGATCTGGTGCCGTTCACGGCCGGCCGCCTGATCGAGTCGGTCGCCGCCTTCTCGGGCCACCTGGCCCGGGTCGAGCGCCACGAGGCCAACACCCGCATCGTCATCCGCACCCGCGCGGGCGAGGAGCACGCCATCGCCGTGGACGAGCCCGCCTATGTCCTGGGGCTGGGCGGGACCTACGAATACGACTCGCCGATGACGCGGTACGTCTACACCTCGCCGTCCACGCCCGCGCAGACCTTCGACTACAACATGGAGACGCGCGAGCGGACCCTGCGCAAGACGCAGGAGGTCCCGTCGGGCCACAACATCGCCGACTATGTCGTCGAGCGGCTGAACGCCCCCGCCTCCGACGGCGAACTGGTCCCGGTCACCATCCTGCGCCGCAAGTCGACGCCGGTGGACGGCTCGGCGCCGGTCCTGCTCTACGGCTACGGCTCCTACGGCATCCCGATGGGCGCCGGCTTCAACACCAACCGCCTGTCGCTGGTCGATCGCGGCTTCATCTACGCCATCGCCCATATCCGGGGCGGCTCGGACAAGGGCTGGGGCTGGTTCCTGGCCGCGCGCCGGATGACCAAGAAGAACACCTTCACCGACTTCATCGCCGCCGCCGAACACCTGATCGAAAAGAACTACGCCCGGGCCGGAAACATCGTCACCCACGGCGGCTCGGCCGGCGGCCTGCTGATGGGGGCGATCAACAACATGCGCCCCGACCTCTGGGCCGGGGTCATCGGCGACGTGCCCTTCGTCGACGTGATCAACACCATGTCGGACGTCAGCCTGCCGCTGACCCCCGGCGAATGGCCCGAGTGGGGCGATCCGATCACCGATCCGGCCGCCTACGACTACATGCTCAGCTACAGCCCCTACGACCAGGTCGAGGCCAAGGCCTATCCGGCCGTGCTGGCCACCGGCGGCCTGTCGGACCCGCGCGTCACCTACTGGGAGCCCGAGAAGTGGGTCGCCAAGCTGCGGCCCGCCACGACCTCGGGCAAGCCGGTCCTGCTCAAGATCAACATGACCGCCGGCCACTTCAGCTCGTCGGGCCGGTTCGACTATCTGAAGGACATCGCCGTGGTCTACGCCTTCGCCATCTGGTCCATCCAGAAGGGCTGGGAACAGGCCTGAGCCCCGCGAGCGAACCGATGAGCCCCATCCTGCGCGACACCGTCGCCGCCGACCTGCCGGCGATCACCGCCATCTATGCGGACGAGGTCCTGCACGGTACGGCGACGTTCGAACTGGTCCCGCCGGACGAGGCCGAGATGGCGTCGCGCCTGGCCGGGGTCCGGGCGCTGGACCTGCCCTGGCTGACGGCCGAGCTGGACGGCGCGGTCGTCGGCTACGCCTATCTGTCCCCGTTCCGGCTGCGCCCCGCCTACCGCTACTGCGTCGAGCTGTCGGTCTACCTCGCCCCCGAAACGCGGGGACGGGGGATCGGCCGGGCCCTGATGCAGGCCCTGATCGACCGGGCGCGCGTCATGGGTCTTCGCCACCTCGTCGGCGCCATCGGCGACAGCGCCAACACGGCCTCCATCGCCCTGCACAAGGCCGCCGGCTTCCGCGAGGCCGGGGTGTGGCGCGAGACCGGCTGGAAGTTCGACCGCTGGATCGACGTCGTTCTGATGCAGCTGGACCTGACGCCTGACGGCCGCCCGCCAGAGGGCGAAGGCCTGCGGCTCTGACGGCGCGCCCTCAGTGCGGGGCGATGTCGTCCGGCGGGGTGGTCAGCCACGGCGCCAGGCGGAACCGGCGCGGGGGCTCGCCGACCGTCCGGTGCAGGATGAACTGGCGGGCGAAGTTCACCACGGCGCGGATGGTGTGCTCGTCGAACGGCTTGGACACCGCGCCCAGGGCGCCGGCGAAGCCTTCCGGGATCTGTTCGGGGTTGGCGGTCAGGAACACCACGGCCGTGCCGTACTCGCCGACGATTCGCTGGGCGATCTGCGGGCCGGTGATGCCGTCCAGCAGGTTCACGTCGATCAGGGCCAGGTCCGGCCGCTCGCGCTCGGCGATCGCGAACGCGCCCGCCTTGTCCATGGCGCAGCCCACGACATCGCAGTCGGACTCGCCCAGCACGAGTTCGAGCTCCATCGCCAGCAACGCCTGGTCTTCGACAATCATGACCCGAAGGTCAGGCAGGTCGGACAACTCCACACCCCCAACGCTAACCAGACCTCTTTACCACTACTGTGTCCGCTAGCGGACGGTCGAACGCGTGATTGGCTATTTGGTTCGGCGTGGAGTAAGAATTTCCGGCCTTTTCAATCGTTGGGGGAACGATGGCCGCGGTAGCGGAAGACCGAATTGTCGAGCTCGAGCGACGCTTGCTCGGCGGCTACCAGCTCCTGCAGACGTTGGTGGGGATTCGCCTGCGCAGCGTCAGGGATCCGGAGAGCATCCGCCACCTGACCTGGCTCAGCGACGTCACCGCCGCCATGCAGCTGATCAGCCGCCGTATGACCGCCGAAGGACCGCTGGACTTCGCCGGCTATCTCGACGACGTCGCCGCCTTCTGGAGCCGGGCCTGCGAAGGCCGCCCCGTGCGGCTGGACGTGCGCGGCCAGGCCACCCTGCTGCCGGACAGCCATCTGCTGCCGATGGCCATCATCACTCACGAGCTGATCTCCAACGCCTGTCGTCACGCCTTCCCCGACGATCGGCGCGGCTCCATCGCCGTCGCCTTCTCGCGCGCGGTCGGCGGGGTCAGCCTGGTGGTGCGCGATTCGGGCGTCGGCGCCGACGTCATCGAGCCCGGCGAAGGCCTGGCCCTGGTCCACGGTCTGGTCGAGCACCTGGGCGGCTCCATCGCCATCGAGACGGCGCCGGGCGCCGGCGTGGGCGTGCGCATCCGCCTGCCGCTCGAAACGGCGCCGACGCACTAGGCCTCGCGGTGCGCGGTCCTGTCCCGGCGCTCGCGGGCGAGGACCGCGCGGTTGGCGGTCGTCCACTCCCGGCGCGTCCGGCCCATGCGGGCGGCGGCCATGTCCGGCGCGGTCGGCACCCGGCGCTTCACCGTCGGCTTGATCCGGCCGTAGCGCCGCCGCGAGTAGGCCCGGGCGCAGTCCATGCAGTGGCGATAGTTCCGGGCCGCATAGGACGCATGCCAATTGCGTCCCTCCTGAAGGATGACCTCGCACTCCCGACATCTGAACATCGCCGCACACGCCCGCACCTCGGGCGTCGACCGCCCCGTTTCCGCAACTGGAGAGCCGCACACGCGGCGAGCCGGTCAGAGGAACGCGCCGCGCTGTCGCGAGCGGTTCGTGGGAGGGCCTGTCAGAGGACGAGGCGGATGGCTGGGGAACTAGGACTCGAACCTAGAATGACGGTACCAAAAACCGTAGTGTTACCATTACACCATTCCCCAGCAGGTCCGGCGCAGCCCCGCCCGGAAGCGAGGAGGCGGTCGGATACGCCAAGGTCGCGCCGGACGCAATAGGTCTTTTCGAGCAATGGCGTTGTGAGGCTTTCGGGGCCGTCCAGACTATTTTCGGGAAGGCCGTTTCGGCGCTTGCGGGGGGGAAAACCCGTCGCTATAAGCCCCCTCCTCAAGTCGGAGTGTGGCTCAGCCTGGTAGAGCACTGCGTTCGGGACGCAGGGGTCGGAGGTTCGAATCCTCTCACTCCGACCATTCTTTCAAGGGGTTCCCGAAGCCCCTGGAAGCGAGCGAATGAGCGCCCCTCGGGGCGCTCTTTTCGTTTCAGCCCCCCGCCCTGGACGCCACGTCCGCCAGATGCGCCCCGACGCGCTCGATGGTGCGCTCGCCCAGGGCCTTGCGGCGGGCCAGCAGCTCCGGCGAGCCGGCGTCGTAGTCGGTCATCAGCTTGCGTACGAAGGCGCCCGACCGGACCTCGGACAGCACCTCGTCCATGGCGGCCTTGGAGGCCTCGCCGATGATGCGCGGCCCGGTCAGATAGGCGCCGTACTCGGCCGTGTTGGAGATTCGCCCGAAGGCGCCGGCGACGCCCTTCTCGAACATCAGGTCGGTGACCAGCTTCAGCTCGTAGAAGCATTCGAACCACGCCACCTCGGGCGGATAGCCGGCGTTCACCAGCTTCATGAAGGCGCCGTCGACCAGTTCGGCCACGCCGCCGCACAGGACCACCTGCTCGCCGAACAGGTCGCTCTCGCACTCCGCCGCGAAGGTGGTCTCCAGAATGCCCTTGCGGCCGCAGCCCAGCGCCGCGGCGTAGGACAGCCCCAGGGCGTGCGCCCCGCCCGAGGCGTCCTGATGCACCCCGAACAGGCAGAAGACCCCCTCCCCGGCCTCGTACAGGTCGCGGATGCGCGGCCCGATCCCCTTGGGCGAGGCCAGGATGACGTCCAGGTCGGCGCGCGGCGCCACCAGCCCGAACCGCACCGACAGGCCATGGGCGAAGATCAGCGTCGCGCCGGGCTGGATGTTGGGCTCCAGTTCGTCGCGCCACAGGTCACGGTGCGCCTCGTCCGAGACCATGACGGCGACCACGTCCGCGTCCGCCGCCGCCTCACCCGCCGTCAGGACGGGGAAGCCGTCGGCCTGGGCCTTCGCCCGGGTCGCCGACGACGCCTTCAGGCCGATGACGATGTCGGCGACGCCCGAGTCGCGCAGGTTCAGCGCATGGGTCCGGCCCTGGCTGCCGTAACCGATCACGGCGACGCGCCTGCCCTGAATTATGGACAGATCGCAGTCCCGGTCATGGAACGCGGGCAGAGGCGTGGCTATGTGCTGGGTCATGAGCAACGATCTAACGCCTTCCGACGTCGTCGGCTTCTGGAAAGAGGCCGGACCCGACAAGTGGTACAAGAAGGACGAGGCGTTCGACGCCCTGTTCCGCCATAGGCTCAAGGCCGGGCACTGGGACGCGGCGGCCCGCCGGCATGACGACTGGATGGAGACGCCGGAAGGCGCTCTGGCCCTGATGATCCTGCTGGACCAATACCCCCGCAACAGCTTCCGCGGCTCGGCGCACCAGTTCGCCACCGATCCCCTGGCGCTGGCGTTCGCCAAGGCGGCGATCGCGCGCGGCTATCTGTCGGCCTTCGCCCCCGACCTGCGCCAGTTCCTGGTGATGCCGCTGATGCATTCCGAGGTTCTGGAGGATCAGGACGCGCTTCTGCCCCTGTGCGGCGACATGCCCGAGACGCTGAAGTACGCCCACGTCCACCGGGACATCATCGTCCGCTTCGGCCGCTTCCCGCACCGCAACGCCTGCCTTGGGCGGACGACGACGGCGGAGGAGCAGGCGTTCCTGGACGGCGGCGGCTTCGGGGGCTGACCGCGTCAGGTCAGGCCGTTGCGCCGGGCGTAGGCCTCGACCGTATCCTTGGCCTGCTTCAGCCCCATCCCCGGGTTGGCGTCCTTCAGCGCCTTGATGGCGTTGATCAGCGCGCCGTTCTGCAGGTGGTGATGCACCTCGGGCGGCACGGTGAGCGGTTCGGAAACCGGCGGGGGCGCCGCTGATAGGGTCGAGGCCAGCGACGCCCGTGCCCCGGCCTGGCGGCGCAGGCGGCTGACGTCGCTGGGATCGCCCCGCCGGCCCGCGGTGAAGCGGCCCAGGCCGAAGCCGACGGCCAAGGCGATGAGGGCGATCAGCAGCACGGCGACATCAGACATGGCGATTCCCGGCGTCCCTGGGGACTGTCCTGTGCAAAGGCGAATCATGGAGGCGCGGTTCCCGCTCGAATCAGGCAACCTGTGTGGATGACCGCCCAGTTCCTCGCTGCAGACATTCAGGCCCGCACGGGAGCCATCCCGGCGGATCACCCTGAGTGGCAGTACCTGAACCTGCTGCGCGACATCCTGCAGAACGGGGCGCAGCGCGACGACCGGACCGGCACCGGGACGCTGGGCGTGTTCGGCCGCCAGATGCGGTTCGACCTGTCCAAGGGCTTCCCGGTCCTGACGACCAAGAAGCTGCACCTGCGCTCGATCATCGTCGAGCTGCTGTGGTTCCTGCGCGGCGAGACCAATATCGGCTGGCTGAAGGAAAACGGCGTCAGCATCTGGGACGAGTGGGCCAACGCCGAGGGCGAGCTCGGCCCCGTCTATGGCAAGCAGTGGCGCTCGTGGTCCGCCCCGGACGGCCGCGTGATCGACCAGATCGAGAAGCTGGTCCACGGCCTGAAGACCAATCCGAACGGCCGCCGCCACATCGTTTCGGCCTGGAACCCGGCCGACGTGGACGACATGGCCCTGCCGCCCTGCCACTGCCTGTTCCAGTTCTTCGTGGCCGACGGCAAGCTGAGCTGCCAGCTGTACCAGCGCAGCGCCGACGTCTTCCTGGGCGTGCCGTTCAACATCGCCAGCTACGCCCTGCTGACGATCATGATGGCGCAGGTGACGGGGCTGGAGCCCGGCGAGTTCGTGCACACCTTCGGCGACGCGCACCTGTACCTGAACCACATCGAGCAGGCCGAGCTCCAGCTGAGCCGTCAGCCCCTGCCCCTGCCGACGATGACCATCACGCCGAGGGACGACCTGTTCGCCTACCGGCTGGAGGACTTCGTGCTGGAGGGCTATCAGCCCTGGCCGCACATCAAGGCGCCGGTTGCGGTCTAATGTCCCTCGATCTCAAGGGTCTGCAGGACTCCGTCCTGCGCATCTCCGACATCTACGCCCGTGAGCACGGCATCGACCGCGACAAGGCGGCGTCCGGCGACTGGGCCCTGCTGAAGGTGCAGGAGGAACTGGGCGAACTGGTCGCCGAGCATCTGCGCGTCACGGGCCGGGCGCGCGGCGCGGCGGATCACGACAAGCTGGGCGACGAGGCCGCCGACGTGCTGGGCATGCTGCTCATCTACTGCCGGGCCGCGGACATCGACATCGAGGCGGCTATGCAGCGGAAGTGGCTGCACTGGCTGGAGACGGCGCCGGCGCAACCCTGATCGATCAGGCCGTCGCCGGCGCGACCATCTTCATCCGCCGCAGGTCGTCGGCCAGGGTCCCGACGTCATCGTCGCGCTCGACCTTGATGGTGTTCTTGCCCATGCCCATCGAGATGGTGGCGCGGTAGGCGACCACCTGACCCTCGACCACCGTGACCTGGACGATTTCGCGCTTGTTCTGGGCGGCGGCCAGGCCGACGAAGCCGACGCTGAGCGTGTGGGCGCCGGGATCGACCTCCACCGCCGTGAACTGGGGCGACTTGAGCTGACCCAGCACGCGGTCGTCCAGCGCCACCTCCATGCCCGCCGCCTTGCCGACGAAGCCCTGCCGATGGACGATGATCAGGGCCTTGCCCGGCGAGGGGCGAAACGCCAGCACCGCCGCCTTCTGCTCTTCCGAAGCGGCGGGCCCCGCCTTCGTCCCCTGCAGATTGGCCATGATGTAGCTGGTGAACAGGCCCGCGATGAGCGGGACATACCAGGCGGCGAAACCATGGAAGCCGATCAGACCCAGGAGAAAGCCGACCACCACCGTGACGACGAAGCCGGTGACGATAGCGGGAAGGTATTTGCGCATGCGGATCTCGCACTGAGAGGGACGTGGGCCCCTTGAAGCGGATGAGAACCTTGACCGTTCCCGGCGGCGGACATCGACATCGGACCGTCGCGCCGGCCCGGTCGAAGACCGGCGTTCCTGCAACCTAGCGTCACCTTGAGACTCGGCGCACCGTCGCGATCGACCCCGCGCGAGGCGGGGCCGTAGCAACGGGGAGGTTGCCGTGGTGAAGACGTTTTCGGCCGAGTTCGTCGGCACGATGGTTCTGGTGCTGTTCGGGTGCGGGGCGGCGGTTCTGGGCGGGTTCGACCATGTCGGCCAGCTGGGCATCGCCCTGGCCTTCGGGTTCGCGATCGTGGCCATGGCCTATGGTATCGGACCGGTGTCGGGCTGCCATGTGAACCCCGCGGTCAGCCTGGCCGTCTTCGTGGCCGGGCGGATGTCGCTGAAGGACATGGGCCTGTACTGGGTCGCGCAATTCCTGGGCGCGGTCGCCGGCGCGGCGATCATCGGGCTGATCGCCAAGACCGGCTTCACCAGCCTGGGGGCCAACGGCTTCGACGCCGGGTCGCCGGGCGGCTACGGCCTGCATGCGGCGCTGGTCTTCGAGGTCGTGGCCACGGCCATCTTCGTGGTGGTGATCCTGGGCGTCACCGGCGACAAGGGCCACGGCGCCTTCGCCGGTCTGGCCATCGGCCTGACCCTGGCGGTGATCCACATCGTCGGCATCCAGGTGACGGGAGTTTCGGTCAATCCGGCGCGCAGCTTCGGCCCCGCTCTGCTGCAGGGCGGCGAGGCCCTGACCCAGGTCTGGGCCTTCTTCGTCGCCCCGGCCGTCGGCGCGGTGATCGGCGCCCTGCTGTTCCGCTTCAAGGTGCTGGAACCGGCCGCCTGATGGCGTAAGAACAGGCGGCGGCCGCACGGGCCGCGCCTGTTTCGTTCGAGGTCCGCTTGCCCCTGCCCATCATCGCCCTTGTCGTCGCCCGGGGTTCGAACGGCGTGATCGGGCGCGACGGCGACCTGCCGTGGCGGCTGCGCAGCGACCTGCAGCGGTTCAAGGCCATCACCATCGGCAAGCCCTGCATCATGGGCCGCAAGACCTGGGAGAGCCTGCCGCTACGGCCCCTGCCCGGCCGGCTGAACGTGATCCTGACCCGCGACGAGGGCTGGGGCGACGATGGCCAGGCCAAGGGCGCGCTGGTCTGCCGGACGCTGGACGAGGCCATCGAGATCGCCCGAGAGACGGCCCAGGACGATGGCGTCGACGAGCTGTGCGTGATCGGCGGCGCGGGCCTGTTCGAAGCCGCCCTGCCCCGCGCCAAACGGCTCTACATCACCGAGGTCGACGCGGCGCCCGAGGGCGACGTCCTGTTTCCGGCCTTCGACGAGAGCCAGTGGACGGAAGTCACATCCGAAGCGCATCCTGCGGGCGAGAAGGACGACCACGCGTTCGTCTTCCGCACCCTTGAAAGGCGCTGACCATGCTGATCGTGACCACCAACGACGCCCCGGGCTATCGGATCGTGCGCACCCTGGGGCTGGTGCGGGGCATCACCGTCCGCTCGCGCAACGCCATCGCCGACATGGTGGGAGGCCTGCAGTCGATGCTGGGCGGCCGGGTCGGAACCTATGTGAAGCTGGCCGAGGCCTCGCGCGCCGAGGCCTATGACGAACTGGTCGCCCACGCGGGACAGATGGGCGCCAACGCCGTGATCGGCATGCGCTACGAGGCCAATGAGATCATGGAAGGCGTGACCGAGGTGCTGGCCTACGGCACCGCCGTGGTGATCGAACCGGAGTGAGGGGCTAGCGGTTAGGGGTTCGCTCACGGCGAGTGATCAGCCTCATACCTAGACCCTAGACACTAGACCCTACGACAGCGTCAGCATCGCCTGACGTTCGAAATCCATCAGCTCGTCATGACGGCCCTCGCGGATCTTCTCGACCCAGCGGGGATCGGCCAGCAGGGCGCGGCCGACGGCGACCAGGTCGAACTCCTCGCGCTCCAGCCGTTCGATCAGCCCGTCCAGCGAGGCCGGCTTTGAGCCCGCGCCGCCGAAAGCCGCGATGAACTCCCCGTCCAGCCCGACCGAGCCGACGGTGATGGTCGGCAGGCCGGTGACCTTCTTGGTCCAGCCGGCGAAGTTCAGGTCCGAGCCCTCGAACTCCGGCTCCCAGAAGCGGCGCTGCGAGCAGTGGAAGACGTCCACGCCGGCCTCGGCCAGCGGCGACAGCCACTGCTCCAGCTCCGCCGGATCGTGGGCGTTCTTGGCGTCATAGGCGCCGCCCTTCCACTGCGACAGGCGCAGGATCAGGGGCAGGTCCGGGCCAACGCCTTCCCGGACGGCGCGCACCACCTCGGCGCCGAAGCGCGAGCGCTCGCCGATGGTCGAGCCGCCCCACTGGTCAGTGCGAACGTTCAGGACATTCCAGAAGAACTGGTCGATCAGATAGCTGTGGGCGCCGTGGATCTCGACCGCATCGAAGCCGAGCTCCCGTGCGGCGCGGGCCGATCGGCCGAAGGCGGCGATGGTGTCGGCGATGTCCTCGTCGGTCATGGCCTCGTATTTCGGCTTGCCCAGGCCGACCAGGCCCGAGGGGCTATCGACCTTGCCCAGCGGCTCCCACTCGGCGCCCTGGCCCCGCGCGGCGCCGACGTGCCAGATCTGGGGCGCGATCAGACCGCCCGCGGCGTGGACCTCCTGAACGACCTTCTGCCATTCCGGCAGCGCCTCGCCATGGAAGACCGGGACGGCGGCGTCGTTGCGGGCCGCGGGACGCTCCACCACCGTGCCCTCGGTGACAATCAGGCCCACCCCGCCCTCGGCGCGGCGGCGGTAGTAGCCGGGCACGCCGTCGGAGGGGATGCCGTTCGGCGAGAAGGACCGGGTCATCGGCGCCATGACGATGCGGTTGGGCAGCGTCAGTCCCTTGATGGTGAAGGGACGGAACAGGGCGTCGACGGACATGGATCGGCTCTCAAGGAAGACTGGAACCGGCAAGGTGGCGAATAAAGTTTCTTTTGGAAACCCTCAGAGGCCGAGTTTTTCGCTAACCGCTTTCGCGAAGCCCGCGAACCGCAAGGCCACGGCGCCGTTCGGATCGGCCAGCACCACCGGCGCCCCGGCGTCGCCGCCCGTGCGCACAGCGGCGTCCAGCGGCACGTCGCCGAGGAAGGATACGCCGAGGCGACCGGCCTCGGCCTCGCCTCCGCCCCGCCCGAAGACATCGCCGCTCATGTTCTCGATCAGGCCTAGAGTCGGGACGTTGACCTTCTGGAACAGGGCGTGGGCGCGGCGGGCGTCGGCCAGCGCCACCTCCTGCGGGGTGGTGACGATGACGGCGCCGTCCAGCGGCGTCTTCTGGATCAGGGTCAGCTGGATGTCGCCGGTGCCGGGCGGCAGGTCGACGACGAGGATGTCGAGCGGCGCGTCCTCCGTGCCCCAGCGGGTCTGGGTCAGCATCTGGGTCAGGGCCTGCGAGGCCATGGGGCCGCGCCAGACCATGGCGTCCTCGGCCCGGGTCAGCAGACCGACCGACATGGCCTTGAGCCCCCGGGTCAGGTGCGGCTGCATCATGCCGTCGACGTATTCCGGCTTGCCCGAGAGGCCGAGCATGGTCGGGATCGACGGCCCGTGGACGTCGGCGTCCAGCAGGCCGACGGAGAGGCCGCGTGCGGCCAGGGCGGCGGCCAGATTGACCGAAACCGTGGACTTTCCGACCCCGCCCTTGCCTGAGGCGACGGCCAGGACGCGGCGGACGTGGGCCGGTCGATCCGTAGGCACCGGAGCCTTGGCGCGGGTCTGGTCGACGGCCTGTGGCGAGAGGGAGGCGGTTCGCACGGGCCGCGTCGCGGCGACGGCCTCGGCGGTCAGGACGACCGAGACGCGGGCCATGCCGGGCAGCGCCTTCAAGGCGGCCTCGGCGGCGTCGCGAACCGGAGCGTACAGCCGGGTGTCGCCCGCCGGGACCTCAATGACGAAGCCTGCGCGGTCGTCCGCGACGGTCAGGCCCTGCACCAGGCCGGCGGCCATCAGCCCCTGCCCGGACTTCGGGTCGAGGATGGCGTCGAGGGCGGCGATGACGGCGGCTTTATCGGGCAAGGCGAAAGGTCCAGCGGGTTGCGGCTGCGGGGCCTGCGTTCTATCGCCGGACGACCCGCCCCGCGAGCCTCGAATTGTCCCACCCCTCCATCACGCTCATCGCCGGCCCCACCGCCTCGGGCAAGTCCCGGCTGGCGCTGGAGACGGCCGCACGGACCGGGGCCGTGATCGTCAACGCCGACAGCCAGCAGCTCTACGCCGACCTGCGGGTGCTGAGCGCCCGTCCGTCGGAGGCCGACGAGGCGCAGGCCGAGCACCGGCTGTACGGCGTGGCCGACGCCGCCGAGGCCTGGTCCGTCGGGCGCTGGAGCCGCGCGGTCCTGCCAGTGCTGGCGGAGCTGGCCCAGGCCGGCCGCCCGGCCCTGCTGGTCGGCGGCACGGGTCTGTATTTCACAGCCCTGACCAAGGGGTTGGCGGATATTCCCGACATCCCGCTGGAGGCGCGCGACGCCGCCGGAGACGCCTTCGACGCCGAGGGCGAGATGGCCTTCCGCCGCCGCCTGGCCAAACAGGACCCGCAGGCGGAGGCCCGTATCGAGAGCGGCGACCGCCAGCGCCTGACCCGCGCCATGGCGGTGGCCGAGCACACCGGCCGGGCGCTCACCGACTGGACCGCCGACACCACGCCCCTGCTGGCGCCCGGATCCTGGACGGGAATGGTGGTCGAGCCGGATCGCGCCACGCTCTACGCCCACTGCGATCTGCGGGTCGGGCAGATGGTCGAACAGGGGGCGCTGGAGGAGGTGCGGGCGTTGGTCGCGCGCGGCCTGTCGCCGGACCTGCCCGCGATGAAGGCCGTCGGCGTACGCGAGTTCGCCGCCCACCTGGCGGGCGAGACCACCCTGGACCAGGCCATCGACGCCACCCGTCAGGCGACGCGCAACTACGCCAAGCGGCAACTGACCTGGTTCAGGAACCAGACGCCGGGATGGGTGCGGATCTGAGACGCGCCGCCAACAGGCCGGCGCCCAGCCAGAAGCCGAGGATCGGGCTCATCCCCACGCCCAGCAGCGGCACGGGGAAGGCGCCCAGGACGGTCGTGGCGGCGGCGACCAGCATATAGGCCGAAAGCGCCAGGCCCGCGTCGCCGGCGGGTATTCCCCGCGCGGCCAGGGCGGGCGCCGCGGAAGCCCCGGCGATGAGCGTGACGGCCAGGACGGCGAGGACGGGCGAAACCGCACTGGCCAGGGCGATGATCTCCTCGACCTCGGCGACAGCTTCCAGGGGATCAGGCCGGAACCAGCTCACCAGGGCCAGGCCGGACGCCAGCAGGACCAGGCCGATCCGCCACGGCCGAGGCGCGGGCGCGACGACGGCGAGGACGGCGAGCCCTGCTCCGAAGGCCGTGGCCTGCGAAGCGTCGGGCTGGGCGACCAGCACGGCCTGCCCGGCGAAGGCCAGAGCCCAGCTCCACCAGTGTCGGAGCGTCCACGACAGGGCGACCACCACCAGCGGCAGAACGACGAAGGCGACGTTGATGTGCAGCGGCCCGGCATCCAGCCAGCGGCGCACTCCGTCCTGGGGAATTCCGGCCAGACTGGATCCGAGGATCACGACGCCGACGACGAGCAGGATGGTGGCCGCCCTTTCCCGCGCCCGGGCGGCCAAAGCTCCGGCCAGCAGCAGGCCGATGGGCCAGACCGCCACGTTCCGCAACCATGAACCCGCCGGCACCCCGGACAGGGCGCAGACCCATCCTCCCAGCGCCACCGCTGCGAGCGACAGCAGGCCATAGAGAACGAGCAGACGCATCGGCGAAGGGATCGCGGGCATGTGAGGAACGGATCGTTCGTGGATGGAGTCGGGGCCGCCACTTAAGACCGGTCCGACGGCGCTTGGAAGTGGGCCGTCTTGCGCCTATATTCCCCCTGTTCGGTTTCGGCCGGACTATGGCGATAAACGTGCCTGTAATAAGCGGACCGGACCCGGGTGCGATTCCCGGCGGCTCCACCATTCTCTCCCGGTTATCAGCGGGTTAGTGCGGGGCCGACTAGCATCGACGGACGTGTAAAGAGGATTGCTTTCGCTCGTCCTGACCCACCGTATCGGGTCATTTTCTAACTGCGAACGATAACTTCGCTGGGGAATACGCCGTCGCCGCGTAATGCGGTTCCGGTAATTCCGAACTAAGTCCTCAGGGTTCAGATCCTGGGGCGGGGCCTGTCGGGAGCCTGGCAACAGAATCCCGGCGCTTTCTAAATCTGAAGGATCCCTCCTTCCTTCAACATTGGCAAAACGCGCCCTGCTCAAAATGGACTCGCGTTGTAAGCCTGACGCGGTAGGCTTCCACCGACTGGAGGAGAAGCGTGGGCTTTTGGGGATCATTAGTGGCTGGCTGGGAACAGTCGGGGAAACGAAGCGACGTCCTACGACCGCTTGTCTTACCCCTGCTGTTCCTTGGCGCGGCGACCATATATTTGGCTACTACCAAGGCACCACACGCCTATGTTCTAGTTAGTGCGGCAGCATTTGGCATTTATGCTGTCCTGTATGGCGGAGCTTACATTGCGTTCGCATGCTACAATCCCGATTTCCTTCGTTCAGAAAGCTACCTGATCCGCAAAATGGAAATTGAGCATGGCTTAGGTGACAGTGTGAGCGGTATCCTCTCCTCTCCCGCTGAGACCAAACCAAACAGAGATAGAGATCTGATCGAAAGCCAGGCTCGCCTCATCGACTCCTCGAACCAAGATAGTTCGAAGTGAAACTGTTCGTTGTAGCAATTTCGGGACTATCCGAACCTGAAGAAGCTCGCTTCAGAGCGACGTTTTCATCAGATCTAGGGTGGTGGCACCATCTTCCCGGTACTTGGCTGCTTGCAGACCCTGTTAGCACCCTGAGTTGCGCCAAAATCAGAGATGATATTCAGTTAATTAACTCTGATGCTGAAGTTTTCGCCACCGAGATCGACGTAAAAGATTGGGCGACAAGACTGAACCCTCATAAGAACGATCCCAGCACTGAGTGGCTTAGGACTCATTGGGGACCGATTGACCTGTAGCAGCCAATGCAGATTAGACGCGGCGATGGGAACTAATTTTGCAGCCCCGACCGGATCGTTTTAGCCAACAGGATAGCCGCGTTTACCATTCGGCCCATCTTCCGCATAAGGGCGCTGACGGGTATCAGTCCCGAAACAATCGAGACCTCCCGATGGCCGAAGAGACGCCCCCCGTCGACGACATGCACTACGAGCAACTCGCGCAGGACGCCCTGCGCGGCGTGATCCGCTCTGCGCTCGAGCGCGCGGCGGAACCGGACGGCATTCCCGGCGCCCACCACTTCTACATCACCTTCAAGACCCGGGCGCCCGGCGTCAGCGTGCCGCCCGACATCCTCGCCAAATATCCGGACGAGATGACGGTCGTGCTGCAGCACCAGTACTGGGACCTGAAGGTCGAGCCGACGAAATTCTCGGTCATGCTGAAGTTCGGCGGCATGCCCAAGGTGCTGGCCATGCCCTATGTGGCGGTCACCCGCTTCTACGACCCGTCGGTCCAGTTCCTGCTGCAGTTCGAGCCCCCCGCGACGATCGAGGAGATCGCCGCCGAGGTGGCCGCCGCGCAGGTCGACGACACGCCGGTGCCGCCGCTGGGCGGCGACGACGCGCCCAAGGTCATTTCGCTGGATCAATTCCGGAAGAAGTGACCCCTTCCCCTCTCCGCCGCATGGACTAGAGCGAAATCGGTCGAGTTGGACGCAGTTCAACTCGGCTCAGATTTCGCTCCAGTTTGATGCTGGACCATTTTTTGGATTCAGGTCGTTCCGACCTGAAGCAAAAATGGTCTAGCTTGAGCGGACTGGAACAGCGGGGGTTGCGCATGCTTCGGGGGTTGAACGTTCTGCTGGCGGGGCTGCTGACGCTCGCCGGGCCGGCGGCCGCGCAGGCGCCCAGCCGCTTCGAGGGGTGGACCTCGGCGATCATCCAGGCCGACTGGCGCGACAGCCGCGGACAGCCGATCCAGGCCTTCGACAACGCCCGGCGCGACCTGATCCGGGGCTTCCTCGACGCCGGCTTCAGCCGCACCGACATGGTCGATTATTCCCTGCGCACCGATAGCCCGGCGACGGTGCTGACCGGCGTACGCGCGGCTGCGGCGAAGACCACGCGCGGCTGCCTGATCTATTTCACCTCGCACGGCGCGCCCGACGGCATGGTCTTCGGCGATGCGCCGCGCATGGCGCCGGACCTCATGTCCAACATGGTGCGCAACAGCTGTGGCGCGCGCCCGACCGTGGTGATCATCTCGGCCTGCTATTCCGGCATCTTCGTCAACGCCCTGCAGGCGCCGAACCGGATGGTCCTGACCGCGGCGCGGCGCGACCGGCCCTCGTTCGGCTGCGGCGCCGACGAGCACTATCCGTGGTTCGACGGCTGTGTGCTGGAAAGCCTGCCGACCGCCACCGACTTCCTCTCCCTGGCCGCCACCACCCGCGCCTGCGTCAGCCGCAAGGAGCAGGAGGCGGAGGTCGATCACCCTTCCGAGCCGCAGCTGTTCGTCGGGGCGGACATGCAGATGCGCCTGCCGACGCTGCGCTTTCAGCGCAGCGATTCACGTTAGGCCGCGCTCAGAAGGCTCCGCCTTCTCGACCCGACGCGGCCGGCGGTTCAATCAAAGGGCGCCGTAGCTCTCCCTCCCCTCCTGGGGAGGGTGGACCGCGCAGCGGGACGGGTGGGGAGCCGAGCGCTCGGATACGAACCCCACCCTGTCGCCGCTGACGCGCCGACATCCCTCCCCACGAGGGGAGGGAGAATTTCAGCCCTTCCTCGGAAACACCCGGATCGTGATGCGCTCGCGCTCGCCCTCGTGGCGTTCGACCAGCAGGCGGGCGACCTGGCTGTCGTCGTGGAACAGATAGCCCTTGATGGCGTCCAGCAAGGCCTTGGCCAGGTTGTCCAGGTCCATCCAGGGCGGATCGCCGACGTGCTCCATCGCGATCTCGACGACGTAGTCGCCCCAGGACGGACGCGAGGTCCACTCCTTGCGCATGAACTCATAGACCAGCGGCTTGTAGTATTTGGCCTGGGTGGTCAGCCCCTCGACGGTGATCTCGACCACGCCATCCAGTTCGCGCGCCCGAACCTTGCCGGTCCCGATCCAGCCGGCGGTCACGGTCGGCACTGGGCCGGGACCTCGCCCACGATGCGGGCCGAGCGAATGACGACCGGCGGAGTCAGTTGCTCCTGGCCGTTCGCCGGAGACAGCTGGATGCGGCGCGCCACATCCAGCCCCTCGACCAGATGACCGAAGGCGGCGAAGCCCTGGCCGTCCGGATTGCGCCCCCCGCCGAAGTCGAGCGCGGGCGTGTCCTGGGTCACGATGAAGAAGCTGGAGGTGGCGGTGTCCGGCCCGTCGCGGGCCATGGACACGGCGCCGGCGACGTGGCGCAGGCCGGTGTCGCGGGTGCGCTCCAGCGGGATGGGCGGGCGCGAATCGTCGTCCGAACCACGCGGCGTGGCGGCCTGGATGACATCGATCGGATAGGGATTGGCGTTGGTCTGGCGCACCACGGTGCGGAAGAAGCTTCCCCCGTCGTAGTCGCCGTCGGTGACGTAGGCGAGGAAGTTGCAGGTCGACAGCGGCGCCCTGTCGAGGTCGAGCGCGAGCACCATCCGCCCGGCGTCGGTCTCGAGCACGACCCGCGGCTGTTCCGCGCCGGTCGCCGTGGTCGCGCAGGCCGCGAGCGCCAATGCGCCCATGACCGTCGCCGTCCTGATCCGCATCACCGACCTCCTCCGCCTTGTCCGCGCGCGTGCTCGTGCTACACCGCCGCGCATCCTCCCGCCACGCCTGAAGAGCCTCTCCGCCATGACCCATCGCATCGAAACCGACACCTTCGGCCCGATCGAGGTTCAGTCCGACCGGTATTGGGGGGCGCAGGCCGAGCGGTCGCTGGGGAACTTCAAGATCGGCTGGGAGAAGCAGCCGCTGCCGATCGTCCGCGCCCTGGGCATCGTCAAGCGCGCCGCCGCCGAGACCAATATGGCGCTGGGCAAGCTGGACCCGGCCATTGGCAAGGCCATCGTCGACGCCGCCAACGAAGTGATCGAGGGCAAGCTCAACGACCACTTCCCGCTGGTCGTCTGGCAGACGGGCTCGGGCACCCAGTCGAACATGAACGCTAACGAGGTGATCTCGAACCGCGCCATCGAGATGCTGGGCGGCGAGATGGGGTCCAAAAAGCCGGTCCATCCCAACGACCACGTCAATATGAGCCAGTCGTCGAACGACACCTATCCCACGGCGATGCACGTCGCCTGCGCGGAACAGGTGGTGCGCGACCTGCTGCCCGCCCTCAAGCACCTGCACGCCGCGCTGAAGGCCAAGTCGGACGCCTGGCAGGGCATCATCAAGATCGGTCGCACCCACACCCAGGACGCCACCCCGCTGACCCTGGGCCAGGAGTTCGGCGGCTACGCTCAGCAGGTCGCCAACGGCATCGAGCGGATCGAGCAGACCCTGCCCAAGCTGATGGAGCTGGCCCAGGGCGGCACCGCGGTCGGCACCGGCCTGAACGCCCCCGTGGGCTTCGCCGAGAAGGTCGCCGAGCAGATCGCCGGCATCACCGGCCTGCCCTTCGTCACCGCCCCGAACAAGTTCGAGGCCCTGGCCGCCCACGACGCCATGGTCTTCAGCCACGGCGCGATCAACACGGTCGCCGCCTCACTGTTCAAGATCGCCAACGACATCCGCTTCCTGGGCTCCGGCCCGCGATCGGGCCTGGGCGAACTGGCCCTGCCCGAGAACGAGCCGGGCTCCTCGATCATGCCGGGCAAGGTCAATCCGACCCAGTGCGAAGCCCTGACCCAGGTGTGCGTGCAGGTGTTCGGCAACCAGGCCGCCGTGACCTTCGCCGGCAGCCAAGGGCATTTCGAGCTGAACGTCTTCAACCCGGTGATGGCTTACAACTTCCTGCAGTCGGTGCGCCTGATGGCCGACGCGGCGATCAGCTTCACCGACAACTGCGTCGTCGGGATCGAGCCGCGCGAGGACAACATCAAGCGCGGCCTTGAAAACTCGCTGATGCTGGTCACGGCCCTGAACGGCAAGCTGGGCTATGACATCTGCGCCAAGATCGCCAAGACGGCGCACAAGAACGGCACCACCCTGCGCGAGGAAACGGTCGGCGGCGGCTATCTGACGAACGAGGAGTTCGACCAGTACGTCCGTCCCGAGAAGATGATCTCGCCGGGCTGAAGCGGTCCCGGCGAGGTCACGCTGAAGGCTAGGGGAAGGTCTTGAGCGCGTAGTCGATCATGTTGACGAGATAGGAGCCGCCGGAGGCGCTTTGGCCGATGTCCATCGCCTGGCCCGGCGCCGGCTTGCCACGACGGCCGTTCATGATCGCCGCGACCCGCGGCGCGACCTCGTTGCCGAACCAGGAAAAGATCGGACCGCCCGAATGCCCGCCTTCGATGTCGAAGGTGTTGATCATGTTGGTGGCCTTGATGACGCTTCCGTTCGGCATGCGGAAATCCTTGGTCCGCAACTCGACGATGGCGGGCAGGCTGTCCGGTCCCTGGTAGGTGGGCCTTCCGTAGAGCAGCTCGGGCGGCGCCTGGTCCGACAGTTGCGGATAGCCGATGTGGCTCCACATCGCCTTGCCGTTCCAGTCCTTGTTCCAGCCAGTGAAGCCGAACCAGCCGACCGCGTTGCCGATGGGCTCAGCGAGGATCAGAACGGCCAGATCCAGCGCCCGGGTGCTGACGGAGCCGCCCGTGGCCGCATCCACGATGCCCGGCGGCACGAAGGGCGACGGCAGGTAAGGCACGGCGGTCACGACCTTGACGACCGGTACGTCTCCGAAGGGCGTCACCGGACCCTGATCCGCACGGTAGCCGGCGGCGAACAGGACCGGATGGTTGTGGGCGTCGTAGCGCAGGTCCGGCTTATTGGGATCGGAGCTGACATTCACCCAGTTCACCGCATGCGACACCGTCAGCACATGCCGGGGACCGACGAGGACGCCCGTGGCGAAGTCCGGATCGCCGGGTCTGCGCAGACGACCGACGGCGGCCCACGGGAAACGCCTGTCCAGCAGGAAGCGACGATTGTCGGGACCGACGTTCCCTTCCCAGTTCACGTGTTTGGGCGACCCGCCCAACGTCGGCGTCTTGCTGACCGGCGCGTTCGGCGGGACATAGCCGGGGCGCAACACCGGCTCGGCCAGGGTCTCGAACTCAGGCGCCCAGATGACGGTGTCGTCATCCCGACTTTGTAGTTCAATGCTGTCAGTCATCATGTCCTCCCTTGGATGTCCGGACAACATCCGGATATGGGAGAACGACGTTACTTACGAAACCTGACGTTGTGGCGCGCCGCCAGTCGTCATCAAGGCTTTTCCCGGATCGTCCGACCGACCGGGGCCAGGGCCAGCTTGGCCAGCTCCAGATCCTTCAGCGCGAACGGGATGCCGATGATGGTGATGAACTCGGCCACCGCGATCAGCAGGTGCGACAGGGCGATGTACCAGCCCGCCACAAGGAACCAGATCACGTTCAGCACGACCCCGAGACCGCCGGCGACGGGGTTCACGTTCTCTTGCCAGACCACTTCACGGCCGAACGGCCAGAAGCTGTAGCTGGCCATCCGCCACGCCGCGAAGGTCCACGGCAAGCCGACGATGGTCAGGGCCAGGACGGCGCCGCCGAACAGCCAGAGCAGGCCGGACAGCCAGCCGCCGAAGATGAACCAGAGGATGTTGAGGAGCAGACGGATCATGCCCTCAACATAAGCCAACGGCCCGCCGGTAACAGCGGGCCGCAGGTGAATTCGGGGTAACCTGGGGAAGGCTAGTGGGGCTTCTCGGTCCAGCGGGACTTGGCCTCGTCCTTCGTCACATTCAGATGGACGTGCTCATCGACATGGTCGACCCAGCTGACCGGAATCATGTGGTGTTTGAAGCCGCCGGCGAGATCCAGCTTGGCCAGTTCGATCTGGTCGCCGACGACGTGATCGACGCGGCCGACGTGTTCGCCGTCGGAACCGACGACTTCGAGGTGTTCGCGGATTTGCGATGCATCTACCATGAGTTCTCTCCTCAGACGGTTGGGTCTGGGAAACCGCCCGATACGCATCGGGTTGCATCACGGAGGTCGTCATGGGCGAGGTCGTGAACCTGAACCGGATCCGCAAGGACCGGGCGAAGGCCGAGGCGAAAACCGCCGCCGCCGCCAATCGCGCCGCCCACGGGCGCTCGAAGGCGGACAAGACCAAGGCGCAAAAGGAACGGACGCGCGCCGAACGGCTTCTGGATGGATCCAAGCTGGAGGACTGAGATGGGCGGCTACGCCCCGCACACCCGCGCCGGCCTGATCGCCCTGATCGCCATGCGCCGGATCACGGCGGAGAAGATCCGGCGAGAAAAGCTGGCGAAGGCCAAAGATCCCGCCGAGGCCGCCCCTCTGGTCGAGGCCGACCGGCGACAGAAGAAGGCGGGCTGGTTCCGCCGCTAGACCTTCTTCGGCGCGCGGATCAGCAGCGCCTGACCCGACAGCACCAGCAGCAGGCCGGCCAGGGCGGTCCAGCCGAAGCGCGCGCCCTCGAAGGTGACCGACACCAGCATGGCGATCGGCGGGGTCAGGGCCGAGATGTAGCTGGCCATGGCGTAGCCGAGGGTGCGGGCGATGGTGAAATACAGGCCGAAGGCGATCACCGATCCGAACAGCGACAGATACAGCAGCGAGCCGATGTAGGTCGGGTTGAGATCGATGGTGAACTTCACCCCGGTCGCCAAACCGAAGAGCACCAGCAGGCCGGTGCCGTAGGCCATGGCCCAGGCGGTCGAGGGAATGGCCGCCGAACCATGCTGCTGCCCCTTCCAGGCGAAGAAATTACCGAAGGCCGAGGCCGTGGTGGCGACCAGGGCCAGGCCCACGCCCACCGCCGCCCGACGGTCGAAGCCGGCGCCCAGTACCTCTCCGCCCGACAGCACCGCCACCCCGATCAGGCCGAGGATCGCCCCGCCCCACGAGGCGGCCGCCGCCTTCTGGCGGGCGATCAGGCGGAACAGCACCAGGTTGATGAAGGTCAGGGAAGCGAAGGTCACCGCCACGATGGCCGAGGCGACGTGGGTCTCGGACGCGTAGGTGAAGCTGTAGCTGACCGAGAAGGCGAACGCCCCCTGCCCCAGCGCGGCCAGATGCTGGGCGCGGGTCAGCTTCAGGTTCTGGCGGAAGATCAGGCAGCCGACGAACAGCACCGCCGAGGCCAGGCCGAAGCGCCACACGATCGAGGCCAGCAGCGCCGTCGAGCCCATCTGCAGGGTGATGGCGTACCAGGTCGTGCCCCAGATCATCGCGCAGATGATGACCCCGCCGATCCCCAGCAGGGTGGTCCGGGACAGGCGCGGACGCGAGACGGGGGCTTCGGTCGGAGCGGTCATGGCTTGCAGATGAACCGCGCCGGGGTCCGGGCACAAGCCGGGTTATCGGTGGTCCGACATAAGGCGTGCTTGTCCGTGCGGACGCGGGCTCAGGCGCGCAGCTTCAGCGCCTGCCGCGCCTCGACCGGGACGGCGTGATAGGCGCTGGCCGGACGGATGCCCAGATGGGCCCGAGCCTCGTCCAGCGGGCGGGCGAACAGGACCTCATAGTCCAGCCCCGGCAGCCAGCGCGCGGCGCGGCCGTTGCGGTAGGCCTGCCAGACCGCGCGGCGGGCCGGGATGGAGCGGTTCTCGCGCTGTATCTCGCGCGCCGCGCCCCAGCCGATGAAGGCGAAGCCGAGGTTGTGGGTCTGGGCGTAGGAGAAGGCCACCACGCAGGCCTCGCCCAGCGCGTCGGTCTCATAGCCCGTCAGCACGTGCCAGATGTCATGCACGTCGCGCAGGCGGCGCGAATACCAGATGACCGGATGCTCGGCGTCGGCCAGGGGGGCGACCTTGCGCGCCTCGTCGGCCAGTCCTTCGGCCGTAAAGCCGCGCGCCTCGCGGAACTCGCGGTAGGCGGCGCCGACCGTGCCGGGACCGAAGCGGACCAGCCATTCGGGGTCGTCCAGCCGGTGCGCCAGCTCCTCCCGCAGGAAGGCCTGGCGACCGCCCTCCATGGTCTTGAGCATGCGGTTGTAGCCATGGCCGATCGAACCGCCCGAAAGGGCGCGCATGATCTCGAACACCTGGGCGGTGTCCTCCTTGTTGCGGATCAGACGACGGAAGGCCCGCAAGGCCGTCAGCGGCTCCAGCCGTTGCGGCTTGAATTCATCGAAGTCGGCGGCGGCGGTCATGGCGCGTTCCGGTGGAGGACAGCGGCACCATACCGCGATCCGGTCCCCGGGTGAACGACGTTACGGTCGCAGCCCGAACGCTCCACATGTGTTAGGTTGTCTGAACCTGACGGAGGACCCTTCATGCAACGCGCCATCCTGATGACCCTTCTGCCGCTGGCCCTGGCGGCCTGTGCGCCCTCGGCGGCGCCGGATCCGCAGATCGGACACGGCATGACCACCGTGAACGTCACCGCCACCTATCGCGAGCGCATCCTGCTGCCGCCGGGCCATGTGTTTAAGGTGCGCGTCGAGGACGTCAGCCTGGCGGACGCCCCCGCCCGGGTGCTGGCCGAACATAGCGAGACCCTGGACGGACGGGGACCGCCGTACCGGGCGACGCTCGGCCTCCCCTCCAGCCAGATCGATCCACGGCACACCTACGCCGTCCGGGCCGAGATCCGTGATCCCTCCGGCGCCCTGCGGTTCACCACCGACACGCGTCACGCGGTGCTGACCAACGGCGCGCCCGCCAGCGCCGATATCGTGCTGGTCGGCGTGCGCTGAGCGTCCTACTGAGGCCGGATGCTGAAGAAGCGCTCCGTCTCCCTGTCCGGCCACGCCACCTCGGTGGCGCTGGAGGCTGAATTCTGGACCGTGCTGGACGGCGTCGGCGCGGCGTTGGGGCTGTCGCACGCGGGCCTGATGAAGCGGATCGACGAGACCCGCGGGCGCACGCCTCTGGCCTCCGCCTGCCGCCTTCTGGCCCTGGCCTGGGCGGGCGGCGACCGATCTTTCGCGGGTCAGGTTTCGACCGATTGACAACCACCGTGGCGAGCGCATCGTCGGCGCTTCTTCAGGGAGCCCCGCCGTGGCCGTTCAGTTCGACAAAAACCTGCTGCCGCCCGCCATCTTCGGGGGTCTGATCGCCATCGGACTGATCGGCGCGGGGGCCTTCATCGGCTCAGGCGTGGTCAACGCCCAGGTCGGCAATCGGCAGGTGACCGTGCGCGGCGTGGCCGAGCGGAACGTGGTCGCCGACCTCGCCGTCCTGACCCTCAGCTTCAAGTCCGCCAACGACGACCTGCCGACCGCCCAGGCCCAGATCGACCGTGACCTGGCCGTCGTGCGCACCTTCCTGCGCACGCAGGGCTATCCCGACGCGGCGGTGTCTGTCGGCCGAATGCAGGTCACCGACACCAAGGCGCGCGAATACGGATCGTCCGAGAACCTGGTCCGCTACATCGTCTCCCAGAGCGTGACGGTGCGGACCAATGACGTGCAGCGGGTGGCGACCACCGAGCGGGCGCTCAACGACCTGGTGCGCCAAGGCGTGCAGCTGGACTTCGCCGCGCCGAACTACGTCTTCACCAAGCTGAACGACGTCCGGCCCTCGATGATCGCCGAAGCCACCGCCTCTGCCCGGTCGGGCGCCGAGCAGTTCGCCAAGGATTCCGGCGCGCCGCTGGGGCCGATCCGACAGGCCACCCAGGGCTCGTTCGAAATCCTGGCCCGCGAGGACATCGATAATGAATCGACCTCGCTGGACAAGCGGGTGCGCGTCGTCGCGACGGTGACCTACCAGCTGCGCTGATCAGCCGACCGGCGCGGGCGCGGGTTGCGGATTTGGGACGGACGGCGGTTCGACCGGCGGCGGGGCCGGCAGGTCCGGCAGCCTCGGCGCGTCAGGTAGCGTCGGACGCGGCACATCAACGTTGATCTCGACATCGGTTCCGTTGGGCGTCTCGACGCCGCCGCCCCGCGTCAGCAGGACGACCCCGATGATGATCACCACCACGACCAGGCCGCCGACCAGGAAGCCGATGAAGCCGACTCCCCCGCTGCGCGGCGCGGGAGTGTTGACGGTCGTGTGATGCACGACCGGCCGCTCGGGCGGCGGAACATTGGGATCGGTCATGGTCAGTTCCCGGTCGAGGGCACCGCCGGGGCCGAAACCTCGGGCACGTTGATGTCGACATCGACTTTCTTCGTCTCACCGCCGGGCAGACCGCCGCGGGTGAAAAGGAAGATGGCGATGACGGCGACCACGACGACCAGGCCGCCGACGATGAAGGCGAGGCCCGAATTGCCGCCGCCACTGCTGTTGGTGTTCTCGGCCATGCGATGACCCTCCTGTTGTTGACCCTGTCCCGGGGCAAGGAACGGAGGCGCGGCCGTTACAGTTCCGGACGCTTCTGATCGCGACGGCTGACAAGCGTCTCCGGTCTCCTTATGTTCTCCCGGTTCCCATGACCGATTCCGCTCCCCCCCGCATTTCCGACCTCGCCCGCGCGCACGGCCCCGGCGGCCTCGCGGCCTCGGCCGCGCCCGATTATCTGAAGGGGCTGAACCCCGAGCAGCGCGACGCGGTGGAGACCACCGAGGGACCGGTGCTGGTTCTGGCCGGCGCGGGCACGGGCAAGACGCGGGTGCTGACCACCCGGCTGGCGCACATCCTGGCCACGGGCCGGGCCAGGCCGTGGGAACTGCTGGTCGTCACCTTCACCAACAAAGCCGCACGCGAGATGCGCGAGCGGATCACCCACCTGATCGGCCCCTCGGCCGAGGGCCTGCGCTGGCTGGGCACCTTCCACTCGGTCGCCGCCCAGATCCTGCGCCGGCACGCGGAGCTGGTCGGGCTGAAGTCCAGCTTCACCATCCTGGACACCGACGATCAGGAACGGGTCTGCAAACAGCTGCTCGAGGCCGCCAACCTCGACACCAAGCGCTGGACGCCCAAGTCGCTGAACAACCTGATCGACCACTGGAAGAACCGCGGCTGGACGCCCGACAAGCTGCCGCCCAGCGAGGATTTCGCCAACGGCAAGGGCCATGCGCTGTACGCCGCCTATCAGGCCCGGCTGGTCAGCCTGAACGCCTGCGACTTCGGCGACCTGCTGCTGCACAATCTGACGATCCTGTCGCAGCACACTGATATCGCTGAGGAATACCGCCGCCGCTTCCGCTACATCCTGGTCGACGAATATCAGGACACCAACGTGGCCCAGTACCTCTGGCTGCGCCTGCTGACCTCTTCGACCGGCAACGTCTGCTGCGTCGGCGACGACGACCAGTCGATCTACGGCTGGCGCGGGGCTGAGGTGGACAACATCCTGCGCTTCGAGCGGGACTTCCCGGGGGCCAAGGTGATCCGGCTGGAGCGCAACTACCGCTCGACCCACCACATCCTGGGCGCGGCCTCGGGCCTGATCGCGGCCAACCGCAGCCGTCTGGGCAAGACGCTGTGGACCGAGGACAAGACCGGCGACAAGGTCCGGGTGCGCGGCGTGTGGGACGGCGAGGCCGAGGCCCGGCTGATCGCCGACGAGATCGAGACCGCCCGCAAACAGGGCGTGGCCTACAAGGACATGGCGGTGCTGGTGCGCGCCTCGTTCCAGATGCGGGCGTTCGAAGAGCGCTTCGTCATGCTGGCCGTGCCCTACACCGTCATTGGCGGGCCGCGCTTCTTCGAACGGGCCGAGATCCGCGACGCCCACGCCTATCTGCGTCTGATCCTGTCAGAGGATGACGACCTGGCCTTCGAGCGGATCGTCAATGTGCCCAAGCGCGGGCTGGGCGACACCAGCGTGCAGAAGGTCCTGCAGATCGCGCGCGAGAACGGCGTCCCGGCCCTGACGGCGGTGCGCGCCCTGATCGGTTCGGACGAACTTCAGGCCCGCACACGCACGGCCTTCTCCAACTTCATCCGCGACATCGACCGCTGGCGGGCGCTGGCCCAGACCACCAGCCACTGGGAGCTGACCGAGGCCGTTCTGGAAGAGAGCGGCTACACCGACATGCAGAAGGCCGACCGGGCGACCGGCCAGACCCGGCTCGACAACCTGAAAGAGCTGACGCAGTCGATGCAGCAGTTCGACGGCCTGACCGCCTACCTCGAGCACGTGTCACTGGTCATGGACCTGGACCGGGGCGAGAGCGCGGATTCGGTGCAGATCATGACCCTGCACGGGGCCAAGGGGCTGGAGTTCCCGCTGGTCTTCCTGCCGGGCTGGGAGGAAGGCGTCTTCCCCAGCCAGCGCAGCATCGACGAAAAGGGCGAGAAGGGCCTCGAGGAAGAGCGCCGCCTGGCCTATGTCGGCGTCACCCGGGCCAAGTCGGACGCGCGCATCTCCTTCGCCGCCAACCGGTTGGTCTACGGCCGCTGGACCTCTCAGCTGCCCAGCCGCTTTGTCGACGAACTGCCCCTCGACCACGTCGATCCGCAGTCGGACACCGGCTACTACGGCGCCTCTGGCGGGATGAAGGAGGCCAAGTCCCGCTGGGACGAGATGCCCACCTTCGGCAGCGGCTATTCCTCCCCCGGCTGGAAGCGGGCCCAGTCGTTCACGGCCGCGCGCGCGCCGGCGGCCAAGCCCGCCCGCCACACCCTGATCGAGGGCGACGGCCGCCTGATCGCCACCGCCGACCCCAAGGCCGGCTCCGGCTGGAGCAAGGGCGACCGCGTCTTCCATCAGAAGTTCGGCTACGGCGCCGTCACCGGGATCGAGGGCAACAAGCTGCTGGTGGCCTTCGAGAAGGCGGGCGAGAAGAAGGTGATCGACACGTTCGTGGAGAAGGCCTGATGCGCCGCACAGGGTTGCTGACGACCGTTGTCGCCTTCGCCACCCTGTTGTTGTCCGCGCCCGCCGCCATAGCGGCCTGCGAGCGCTATCCCACGGTGGCGGAAGCCGTCTCCGAGGCCGACTATGTCTTCGTCGCCCAGGTCACGGCCGGGCGGATGGACCTATCGGTCGGCGAGCCCGGAGAGTTCGACGGCGTCGAATACACCGTGCGGTCACTGAGAGCCTTCAAGGGCGCCCCGCCAGACGACCTGCTGCTGTACAGCGAGAACAGCAGCGGGCGGTTTCCGATGGCGATCGCCGGTTGGTATCTGCTCTTCGTCAATGCGCCGTACGCCCAGGGCTTCGCCACGCCGCCCCGTGTCGAGCGCGCTGTCAGCAACTGCGGCCCCTCCTTCGCCCTGAACACGGTCCCCCTGGCGCTTCAATCGCCCCCGACGGATCTGAGTTTCGACCAGTTGATGGCCTTCGCGCCGCCGATCACCGCCCTCGTCGAGCGCGCCGAGGGCTGCACGCATTTCTCCGGCGAGGAGCCCTATGACGAGGCGCGCCGCGCCCAGATCGAGGACGCGCTTGCCGATCTGCGCTGCGAGACCCTGGAGCAGGAGATCGCCGGGACGCGGGCGCGGTTCGACGGCGCGCCCGAGGCGCAGGCGCGGCTGGACCGAGCCGCGCAGGGCGACACGACAACGCCATGATCAACCGCCGCACGGTCCTCGCCGCCTCGGCCGCCGTCGCGGCGCTCCCCGCCCTGCCCGTCCGCGCCGCCGCACTCGGCGGCTTCGTGCGGCGCGAGGGGACCCAACTGACCCTCGACGGCAAGCCCTACCGCTTCGTCGGCGCCAACCTGTGGTACGCAGCCTGGATCGGGCATGAGGAGCGGTTGGGACGCGAACTCGACGCGCTAAAGTCCGATGGCGTCACCAACCTGCGCATCGCCGCCTCGGCCGAACTGTCGCCGCTGAAGAACTCGGTGCGGCCCGCCTTTCATGATCAGGACGGCCGGTATGACGAGGCCCTGCTGACCGGGCTGGATCACGCCCTGGCCGAGATCGGCGCGCGCGGCATGAAGGGGGTGCTGTACCTGACCAATTTCTGGGAATGGTCGGGCGGGATGGCGGCCTATCTGCAGTGGACAAACGGCGGCCATTACGTCGACGCCAACGACCCGGCGCATCCGTGGCCTGAATTCCCGGACTTCGTCTCCGGCTTCTATCGCAGTCCCGAGGCCGTCGCCCACTATCACGCCCACGTCCGCCGCATCGTCGGGCGGGTGAACACGGTGACCGGCACGCCCTATGCCGAGGACCCGGCCGTCATGGCCTGGCAGCTGGCCAATGAGCCGCGTCCGGGGGGATCGGCGGCCGTGGTCGACGGCGCCCTGCCCGACTTCCAGGCCTGGATCGCCTCGACCGCCCGCCTGATCAAGATGCTGGCGCCGAACCATCTGGTCTCCACCGGAAGCGAAGGGCTGATGGGCTCGATGGAGCGGCCCGGTCTGGTGCTGTCGTCCCAGGCGGACGACGCCGTCGACTACCACACCGCCCACGTCTGGCCCGCCAACTGGAACTGGCTGGACCGCGCCGATATGGCCGGCACCCACGACCGCGCCCTGTCGCTGGCCTCGGACTACGTCGCCCGACACATCGCGCTGGCGCAGCAGGCCGGCAAGCCGCTGGTGGTCGAGGAGTTCGGCTATCCGCGCAACGGCGACGTCTATGGCCTGGACGTCTCGACCAGCATGCGGGACGACCTCTACGCCCTGATCCAGGACGCGGTGATCGCCAGCGCGCGCGAGGGCGGCCCCTTGGTCGGCTCCAACTTCTGGGCGTGGAACGGCGAAGGCCGGGCCCGGCATGCCGACTTCCGCTTCCGGAACGGGGACACGGCCTTCCTGGGCGATCCGCCGCACGAACCGCAGGGCTGGTACGGCGTGTTCGACGATGACCGTTCGACCCGCGCGGTCATCCGCTCGCGGGCGGCGGCGCTGGCGGCGGTCTAGGGCTTCGCCCGTGCGCCGGCGGAGGGAGCGACGACGACCGGCGGGGCCGCCGGGCACTCGATCCGCGCGCACAGCTGACGCCGCATCTCTTCCTGCATGACCGGCTGGAAGCGCTGGATCATCTCGCCCGACTGCCGGGACAGAACGACCGTCTTGGCCATCAACGAGCGGCCGACCGGGCTTTCGTAGAAGGCGACCAGCTGTTCGAGTTCCTCCAGCGTGAACGCCTCCGCATAGATCTCGATGTTCGCCTCGACCATCTGCGGCAAGACGTTCCCGAACGCCTCCAGCGCCGCTTCGCGCAGGACCGGAATCTTGTCCTCCGGGATCCGGCCGTTCTCCATCATCGACGCCATCATGGATTCCATCATGACGTTCATCAGCTTGTCGAACTGGATGGCGTCGAAATACCGCCGGACCAGCGCGGCCTTGGCCTGCTGTTCGGCGCCCTGGGCCGCGGCCGGAACCTGCGTGGCGGTCTGGGCGGCGACGGGCGCCGCCGCGCCGAGGACGACGATCGCCGCGAGGCAGGCGAGAGCGGATTTCGACATCATGGTTCCCCTGTTGACCCTGCCTTCCTAGCCGGGCCGCTTGTGTGAGGGAACCAGCGTCTCCCACGCCCCGACCGCCATCAGAACCACTGTCGAGGCGGCGGTCAGCAGCAGCGGCGTCAGCAGGGGCGCGGCCGCCGCCAGCGCGCCCAGCGCCGCCAGCCCGACCAGGCGCGAGCGCGGCCAGTGGCCCCAGACGGCGAAGATGGCCACGGCCGTGCCCGCCAGGAACAGGGCCGGCCCGCCCACCAGCACCCAGATCGCCGCGGCTTCCATGTGCCCGGACGGATGCATCAGCACCATCTCGTCGCCGACGGCGGTGACGACGATGCCCGCCACCACCGGGAGGGGGGCATAGGTATAGGCGGCACGGGCGATGGCGCCGGCGTTCTCGGCGCGCGCGATCACCTCCGACGCCGCGTCGTGCTTGGCGCTGAAGAACAGCCACCACATGGCGACCGTGCCGAGGAAGGCGCTGACGAAGGCCAGCACCGTCGTCGCGGTCCACGGCAGCTCGGCGAAGGTCGCGCCGGTGATGATGATCGACTCGCCCAGGCAGATGATGACGAAGAGGCCCACCCGCTCGGCCAGGTGGGCGCCCTCGACGTTCCATTCGGTGGCCCGGCTGTGACCCAGCCCGGGGCACCAGAAGGCGGTCATCGGCCCGAGGAATTCCAGTGACAGGGCCAGCAACCAGAGCAGCAGCCGGGTCTGGCCGTCCGCCAGGCCGCCCGATATCCAGATCGCCCCGCCGACCGAAGCCCAGATCACGATGCGCTGGAAATTGGCCCGCTGGACCGGGTCGCCGCGCACCGCCCACAGGGTGAACAGGCCCCGACCGATCTGCAGCGAGGCGAAGGCGATCGCGAAGACCAGCCCCTTCTCGCCGAAGGCCTCGGGCAGGGAGGTGGACAGCACCAGCCCCGCCCCCATCAGGCCGAACAGCATGACCCGCACCAGAGGGCGCTCGGGATCCAGCCAGTTGGTGATCCAGCTGGTGTCGATCCACACCCACCAGACCGCGCCCAGCATGATCGCCGCCTGCAGGGTGCCCAGCCATGTCAGTTGAGCCAGCAGGGTATGGCTGATCTGGGTGATGGCGAAGACGAAGACGAGGTCGAAGAACAGTTCGACGAAGCCGACGCGCGCATGATGTCCATCACGGCGCCTGAGCAGCCCACCCGTCATTTCCCAACCCTTCCTTAAGCCTGAACGCCGACCCTGCATCGGTGCGCGAGTCCCGTCCAGAAACACTCTCGACCGATCCGGAACCCACCTGGTGGGAGATGGCGCTGTGCGTCGGGCTGATCGCCATGCTGACGGGGGCCCTGATCGGTCCGGTGTTCGCCCCGCTGCAGGAGGAGACGCCGCTGCTGCGCCTCGTCTGGCTGCCGGCCTACGCCGCCATCGCGGGCCTGATCCTGTACCGGCTGGACCGGGTCTGGCGCGCCTGGCCGGCGGCGCTGTGCCTGGCGATGCTGGTGGGGCTGTGCTTCGCCTCGAAATACTGGTCGATCGACTTCCACACCACCAGCCGCCGGGTGATCGCCCTGGCCATCAGCGGGGTGTTCGCCCTCTATCTGGGGGCCGCCTTCCGGGGGCCGCACCTGCCGCGCCTGCTGATGCTGTCCTGCCTGATCATGGCGGTCGGCAGCCTGGTGATGGTCTTCGCCTTCCCGGCCATCGGCGTGCACCAAGACGTCAACGCCGGCCTTTGGCGCGGCCTGTGGTACGAGAAGAACCAGATGGGCGCGGTCATGGTGATCGGCGCCACCGCCTCCGCCGCCTGCCTGGCGTCGCCCGATCCGCGCCGCCTCGCGCCCGCCGTCGCCCTGGCCCTGTCCAGCGGACTGGTGCTGGCCACCCAGTCCAAGACCTCACTGCTCTGCCTGATGCTGGGCGTCGGGGTCGTGGCCGGCTTCTGGACCCTGCGTCGGGGCGGGGCCGCCTTCGCCGTGGTGGCGATCTGGACCGCCGTGGTGCTGTCCGCCCTGGGCCTTTGGATCTGGGAGACCCACTCGGTCGCGGTGCTGGAGGCGCTGGGCAAGGACCCGTCGCTGACCGGCCGAACCGACATCTGGGCCAGCCTGATGCGCCGCGTCGCCGAGCGGCCGTGGACCGGCTACGGCTACGGCGCCTTCTGGGGCCGGATGGGCGAATCTCCGCCGGCCGACTGGGTGCGCAAGGAGACCGGCTGGATCGTGCCCTCGGCGCACAACGGCTGGATCGACCTGCTGGTCCAGCTGGGCTGGCCGGGCGCGATCCTGGTCGGCGCCCAGCTGCTCCTGACCTTCGTCATCACCCTGTTCCGCAGCACCGGGTCCGGGTTGCGCGAGGGCTGGTGGGCGCTGGGCTTCCTGGTCTCCTTCTTCATGCTCAGCCTGTCGGAATCGATCCTGCTGACCCACCAGAGCCTGCCGTTCGTGCTGTTCCTGGCCGTCATGACCCGCGCCATGCTGCCGTCGTCCACAGCCCAGGCGGCGACGCTTGCTCCAAAGCCCCGTCGGGCCTACCAGACCGGTCCCCGAATCGCCGCACAATCGCTGAATGGCCAACTCCGCCGACCTCCTTTCGCTGTTCGATGACGAGCCGACGCAGCCGCGTCCGGCCGAGCTCGCTCCCGCGCCTCAAGTCGCTCCCGCTCCGACACCGGAGGCCGTCGCGCCCGTGACGCCCCCGCCCGCCGCCCCCAAGCCCGCGGATGCGCCCTCCCCGGCCGCCATGACCGCCGCATCCACCGGCTACTCCGCCTCTTCGATCGAGGTGCTGGAAGGGCTGGAGCCGGTCCGCAAACGCCCCGGCATGTACATCGGCGGCACCGACGAGCGGGCCCTGCACCACCTGTTCGCCGAAGTCCTGGACAACGCGATGGACGAGGCCGTGGCCCGCCACGCCAAGCTGATCACGGTCGATCTGGACGCCGACGGCTTCCTGTCGGTCAAGGACGACGGGCGCGGCATCCCCGTGGACCCGCACCCCAAGCATCCCGGCAAGTCGGCGCTGGAAGTCGTGATGACCGTCCTGCACTCGGGCGGGAAATTCTCGGGCAAGGCCTATGAGACCTCCGGCGGCCTGCACGGCGTCGGCGTCTCGGTCGTCAACGCCCTGTCGGATCATCTGGACGTCACCGTCTGGCGCGACGGCTTCGAATGGAAGCAGTCGTTCAGCCGCGGCCTGCCGCAGGGCTCCATCGCCCAGGTCGGTCCGTCGAAGAAGCGCGGCACTCTGATCCGCTTCCACCCGGACGCGGAGATCTTCGGCGTCGGCGCGGCCTTCAAGCCCGCCCGCCTGTTCCGCATGGCCCGCTCCAAGGCCTATCTGTTCCGCGGCGTCGAGATCAAATGGACCTGCGCGCCCGAGCGGATCACGGATGCGACCCCGGCCAGCGCCCTGCTGCACTTCCCCGGCGGCCTGGCCGACGCCCTGTCCGAACGGATCGGCGAGATCGAGACCGTCACCCCCGCCTTCGCGGGCCGGGTCGAGCGCAAGGGCGAGGCCGGCGCGGTGGAATGGGCCGTCACCTGGTCGCCCATCGGCTTCGGCGAGGCCGACGGCTTCGTCAGCTCGTACTGCAACACCGTCTCGACGCCGGACGGCGGCACGCATGAGGCCGGCTTCCGCGCCGCCCTGGTCAAGGGCCTCAAGGCCTATGGCGAGCTGACGGGCGAGAAGCGCGCCACCCTGATCACGGCTGAGGACGTCATCGCCAACGCCGGGGCCATGATCTCGGTCTTCATCCGCAATCCCGAGTTCCAGGGCCAGACCAAGGACCGCCTGTCGTCGCCGGAAGGCACGCGCCTGGTGGAACAGCTGCTGCGCGACCCGCTGGACCACTGGCTGACCGAAAGCCCCAAACAGGCCAACACTCTGCTGGGCTTCATCATCGAGCGGGCCGAAGACCGGCTGCGCCGCCGCAAGGACAAGGAGGTCGCCCGCGCCTCCGCCACCCGCAAGCTGCGCCTCCCCGGCAAGCTGTCCGACTGCACCCGCCAGGGCGCCCACGGCACCGAACTGTTCATCGTCGAGGGCGACTCGGCCGGCGGCTCGGCCAAGCAGGCGCGCGACCGCACCACCCAGGCCATCCTGCCCCTGCGCGGCAAGATCCTGAACGTCGCCTCGGCCACCATCGACAAGCTGCGCCAGAACGTCGAACTGTCCGACCTGGCGCTGGCGCTGGGCGTGCAGCCGGGCAACCGGTTCAACATCGATGACCTGCGCTACGAGCGCATCGTCATCATGACCGACGCCGACGTGGACGGGGCGCACATCGCGGCGCTGCTGATCACCTTCTTCTACCGCGTCATGCCCGAGACCATCCGTCAGGGCCGGGTCTTCATGGCCCTGCCGCCGCTGTACCGGATCCAGGCCGGGGCGCTGTCCGAATACGCCCGCGACGACGCTCACCGCGACGAGCTTCTGGCCACCGTGTTCAAGGGCAAGAAGACCGAGATCGGCCGGTTCAAGGGCCTGGGCGAGATGATGGCCTCCCAGCTCAAGGAGACCACCATGGATCCGAAGAAGCGCACGCTGGCGCGGGTCGAACTGCCCTCGGACGAGGCCGAGATCGAGGATCTGGTCGAGCGTCTGATGGGCAAGAAGGCCGAGGCCCGCTACCAGTTCATCCAGGACAACGCCCGCTTCGCGGTGGCCGACCTGGACGTCTGATCAGACCCCTGCCGTCGTCGCCGGTGCTTCCAGCCCCGCCAGCTTCACCTTCAGCTGATGGCGCAGGAACAGCAGGGCCACGACGGCGTGGATCAGGGCCGAGATGGCCGACATCCACCAGATGTGCTCCAGCCTGGCCCACGGCTGAGCCGAGATCCACACCGCGCCGGTGACGAAGACGACCAGCCGCAGCAGGCCGCCCGCCAGCGCCGGCCGGGTGTCGCCCAGCGCCTGGAAGGTCCCGGACGCGGTGAAGATCAGGCCCGTGGCGATGAAGTTCAGCGAGACGATGCGCAGATAGGTCGAGGCGACCTCGGCCACCGCCGGATCGGGGGTGAAGGGCGCCACCAGCCAGCGCGCCTCGAACAGGCACAGCGCCGTCAGCACCGCCATCAGGACCGAGCTCATGACAGCCGCGTCGCGCACCGTGCGCCGCACCCGGTCCGGCAGGCCCGCGCCGAAATTCTGGCCCGCGACCGGGGCGACGGCGAAGGACACGGCCATGGCCGGCAGGAAGACCGCCTGCATGACCCGCGAGCCGACCCCGAACCCGGCCTGGGCCTCGGCGCCGAAGTCACGGATCAGGACGTAGATCACGCTCATGGTCACGAACATCAGCAGGAATTCGACCGCTGACGGCAGGCCGATGCCGACGATGCGGCCGATGACGGGGCCGTCGAGCCGCGCCAGCCGCAGCGGCGCATGGATCAGGGTCTGGACCCGGCCGAACAGCCACACGGCGGCGACGAAGCTGACCAGGGCGGCGATGGAGCTGGCCAGTCCGGCTCCGAAGGCGCCCAGCGGCAGGCCCGAGCCCCAGCCCGCGATCAGGATGGGCGCGAGGATGGCGTTCAGCAGCACCGAGCCGCTCTGCACCAGCATGGTGGGCCGCACCACGCCCGCGGCGCGCAGGGCCGAGGACAGGGCGCCGGTCGGGAACATCAGGGCCAGGGCGGGCAGGAAGCCGTACAGATAGGCGGTCCCCTGCTCCGCCGTGCCCGGATCGGCGGCGACGGCCCGGATCGCCATGCCGCCGACGCCATAGCCGACCGCCAGCGCCAGCGCCGACAGGCCCAGCGACAGCAGCATCGACTGGCGATAGACGCCGTCGACCTGGGCGAAATCCTTGGCGCCGATGGCGCGGGCGATCAGCGACAGCGCGCCGACGCCGACCATCTGGGCCGCCGCCATGGCCAGGAAGAAGACGATCCCCGCCAGCCCGACGCCCGCCAGCGCATCCGGGCCGATCCCGGCCACGAAATACAGGTCCACCAGATAGTAGAGGGTCTGGAACAGCAACCCCATGCCGATGAAGGCGGCCATGCCGATCAGCTTTCGGCTGATGGAGCCTTGGGTCAGGTCGTGCTGCATGGTCGTGCGTTCCGCGCCCCGCATGGCCTATCCCATGCCGGACGGCGGCGATTTACCCGGACAATAAAGCGTCCGTCAATATTACCCGGCATTTATTATATCAGCAGGTCGAGGCCGCGCCGTAGCGGCTGACCTGCCCGTGAGCCCTCTCGCCCATCAGGTGCAGCAGGGTCAGGCGATCGTATTCGCAGTCCGGCATGTCGGCCGCCTCGGCATAGCCCAGCGCCCGGGCGATCAGCGGCACGGTGTTGCTGTGGCCGACGATCAGGACGACGGCGTCGGCGGGCTGGGCGCGGACCCGGGCGACGACGGCGGCGACATGGCCCTGGGTCCCGCCGTCCAGCGGCACGACGACCGGCGTCGCGCCGTGATGCGAGGCGGTCGGAGCGGCGGTCAGGGCGGTGCGCTGCAGGGGCGTGACCAGAATCAGGTCCGGATGGGCGTCGGCGAGCGCGGCGGCCAGCGCCCCGGCCCGCTCCGTCCCCGCCGCCGACAGCACCGGATCGGCGCTCTGGTCGGCCTTCTCGGAGTGGCGGACAAGATAGACCGTCTGGGCCATGGCCGAAGTGGCGGTCAGCAGCGAGAGCGTGGCGGCGAGCAGCAGGCGTTTCATGGATGTTTCCCCGTTTTGCGGGGAGACTGCTCGCGCCCGTAGCCGCTGTCGAGCCTAGAGCGAAATCGGTTCAGATGCGATCGCATCTGAACTTAGATTTCGCTCAACGTATTGATGCTGGGCCATTATCTGAGTTCGGATTGAGTCAGTCCGAACCGATACTGGCCTAGTGCTCGGCCCAGTCGCCGGCCGGTTCGATGAAGGCGCGCTTCCCGCTGACGTCGGCGTAGGTCATGCACAGGTCCTCGAACACCCGGTTCCAGGCGAAGCGTTCGACGGCCCTCTGGCGGGCGGCGGCGCCCAGGGCCTCGATGTCGCGGGCGAACAGGGCCTCGATGGCCTCGGCGTAGACGCCGGGTTCGGCGGCCTTGGCCAGCTGACCGACCGAGTTGTCGACCGTCTCCTTGACCCCGCCGGCGTTGACCCCGACCACCGGACGGCCGCAGGCCATGGCCTCCAGCACGATCAGGCCGAAGGGCTCCTTGTCATTGGCGTGCACGAAGGCGTCGCACGAGGCGATGATCTTGGCCACCGCCTTGGGATTGGCCTCGTACGGCAGGGAGATGACCCGATCCTCGGCGGGCAGCCCCTGCCCCGCGCCGACCAGCACCAGGTGGTAGGGATCGCCCAGCTTCTGGACGGCCTCGATCAGCACATCGATGTTCTTCTCGCGCGCCGGACGACCGGCGAAGCACAGCAGACGGGCCGAGGCCGGCAGGTTCAGCTTCTTCAGCAGCCAGTCGCGGTCGCGGCGGTCCGGGCGGAAGGTGTCGATCTCGACGCCCAGGGGCTGGATGACGATGTCGCGGATGCCCGCTTCTTCCAGACGGCGGGCAATGTAGCGGCTGGGCGAGACGACGCGGTCGAACTGGCCGAACAGACGGGCCCAGCGCTTCTCCACCGGCTTCTTGGCCCATTCGCCGAAATGCAGCGCGGCCAGGCCGGCGGGATCCGAGTGGCAGAAGCCGACGACCGGACAGCCGGCGCGCTGGCCGGCCTCTAGGGCGCCCTGCCCCGGCGTATAGGGATCGCCCGCCTCGATGAGCGAGGGGTTCAGCGACGCGACCCAGGCCGCCCAGCGGCGCACCGAGGTCGGCCAGCGGTAGCCGTCGCCGAACGGCAGCTTGGTGGCGTGAAGCTGGATGATTCCGTCGTCGCCCGCCTTATGGTGCGCGCCCGGCACGACCAGCGAGTGGGCGACGCCGGGACGGTTGGTCTCCAGCCAGGCCTTCTTGGACAGCAGGTAGCGTTTCACCCCGCCCGACTTGGGCGCGTACAGCATGGTGGTGTCGACGAAGCGCGGACGCTCGTCCTCGCCCGCCAGCTTGGTGGCCTTCAGGGTGTCGGAGACTTCCTCGTCCCAGCCCGGGATCAGGCGCAATTCGCCTTCCTGGACCTCCAGACCCGCCAGACTCATCAGCTCCTGCTCCGCCGCGCTTACATTGGATGCACCAACGCGCTTGACCCGTTTCTGGATGCGGCGGGCCTTGCGGACCCGGGACATATGCGACTTCACCATGACGGGGCCGTAGCGCCGGTCGCGATCAAGCTCAAGCGCCGTCGTCAGAAGAGCGATCGTCCGCGGTCGGAACACCTCGTCTGGCGAGAGCTTCGCGCAACAGCACCTCGACCTGGGCGTTGACGGAACGCAGTTCGGCGGCGGCCAATTTCTCGACCGCCGCCATCACCCCCGGAGAGGCGCGCATCAGGAAGGGTTTCCTGGGCTTGCCGGCCATGATCAGCCGTAAAGCGTGCCGGTGTTGACCACGGGCTGCGCCTCGCGGTCAGCGCACAGCACGACCAGCAGGTTCGAGACCATCGCCGCCTTGCGGTCCTCGTCCAGATCGACCACGCCGCGTTCGCCCAGATCGGTCAGGGCGGCCTCGACCATGCCCACGGCGCCCTTCACGATCAGGCGGCGCGCGGCCAGGACGGCCTCGGCCTGCTGACGCTTCAGCATGGCCCCGGCGATCTCCGGCGCATACGCCAGGTGGGCCAGCCGCGCCTCGTCGATGGCGACGCCCGCCACCTTGACCCGTTCGACCAGTTCGTCGCGCAGGCGGGCGGCCACGTCCTCGGCGTCCGAGCGCAGGGTCATCTCCGGCGCCGCATCCTCTTCGCCGTGGTCGTAGGCGTAGTGCGAGGTGATGTCGCGCAGGGCGGTGTCGACCTGGATGTTCACGAAGGCCTGGTAGTCATCGACATCGAACAGCGCCTGGGCCGAATCCTCGACGCGCCAGACGACGTTGGCGGCGATCTCGATCGGGCTGCCGCGCTTGTCGTTCACCTTCAGCTTGTCGCTGGTCAGGTTTCGGACGCGCAGGCTGACCTTCTTGCGGCTGTACCAGGGCAGGACCCAGCGCAGGCCGGTCTTGCGGTCGGTGCCGCGATATTCGCCGAAAAGCAGGATCGCCACGCCCTCGTTCGGCTGCAGCGAATAAAGGCCGCAGAGCAGCAGCAGGCCGAGGACGGCCGCCAGGACGCCGCTGACCACCAGCGCGATATTGTCCGGGTCCAGCGCGATGCTCACGGGCCCGGCGATCATCATCGCCAGGCCGATCAGCAACATCAGCACGCCGTTGGCCGTAGACGCGGGGCGTTCCGTGGACTTCGAATGGGTGGTGGTCATAAGGCCCTCTCCTGAATCAATATAAAAGTGATATCACTTTGATCTCAGAAATAGCAATAGCCCCGCTTCCAAAGCGGAGCGCCGTCGAGGCTTCGGCCTTGCATTCGCCTCAAATTCGAGAAACTTGAGGCAGGCTGGCACGGTCCCTGTTAGAGGATCGCTGGCGTCTCTGGCGTGTCGTCCACAGGGGTTTCTCTCGAATGCGTATTCTACTCGCGACCGCGGTGGCGATCGCTCCCCTGCTGGTGGCTTCGGAGGCCATGGCCAACGTGGTGATCAACACCGCGCGGACCACGCCGATCCGGACCTCGACCGCGACAGGCACGACCGCCGACAACATCGAGATCGCCTCGGGCGGGGCGATCAACGTCACCACCGGCACGGCCGTGACGATCGATTCGAACCACAATTTCCTGGTCGCCACCGGCGGCGGGGTCAACATGGGGAACTCCGCCGACGGCTCGACGGGCGTTCTCGTCGGCCCCGGCGTCACCTCCAACGTCACGGTCAGCGGCCAGATCGTCCTCACGGATTCGATCAACGACTATCCGGACACCGATTCCGACGGCGACCTTGACGGTCCTTGGGCGACCGGGACCAACCGTTTCGGCATTCGCTACGCGGCCGGCGCGCCGGTCACGGGCGACCTGCTGGTGAATTCGGGCGGCGTCGTCTCGGTCGAAGGCAACAACTCCTACGGCATCTCGATCGAGTCCAACCTGATCGGAAAGCTGCAAAGCTTCGGCAGCGTCACCATAACCGGCGACAACTCGGTTGCGGTGCGCACCACCGGAAACATCAGCGGCGCGGTCAATCTGCTGGGCAACGTCTCGGCCACCGGCGCGAACTCCTCGGCGGTGTCCATCGGCGGAGATGTCGGCGGCCGCGTCAGCCTGCAGGGCAGCATCGCCGCCTCCGGTTACCGGTACACGACGCGAGGCTCCGATGCGTTCGTCGGGAAACTCGACGCGGACGACCTGCTGCAAGGCGGCCCGGCGGTGCTTATCGCCGGCAACGTCGCCGCCGGCGTCCTGATCGACCGGGCGCCGGTCGATACCGATCCGACCAGCAACGACGATGACGCCGACGGGATTCCGGACGCCTCGGAAACCACCGGCTCGGTCACCAGCTACGGCAAGGCCGCCGCCGTCCAGATCGGTTCGGCCTCGAGCTCGATCACGCTCGGCGTCGCCGGCGTGGGCGACAACGCCTATGGTTTCATCAACCGCGGCAGCCTTTCCGGCCAGGGCGTCTATGACGGCGTTACGGCCACGGCGCTGAGCATCGGCGGCAACGCCGGCCAGACGGTCACCATCAACGGCGGCGTCCGCAACGAATCCGCCATATCCGCGCTGGCCTTCGACGCCAACGCCACGGCCGTGCACTTCCAGGCCGGCGCCCAGACCCCGATGCTCTTCAACAGCGGGACGATCACCTCGGGCGTTTCCAGCAAGGTGGCCGCCACCGGCACCAGCGTCCTGATCGACGTCGGCGCGAACGTGCCGGTCTTCAACAACAGCGGCACCATCCTGTCGACCGCCGGCGGCGCGACCGTGAACACCTACGGCGTGCGCGACCTCAGCGGCACGCTGACCTCGATCACCAACACCGGCCAGGTGCAGACCAATATCTCGCCGATCAACGCCGGCGACACGGTGACCGGCCAACGCGTGGCTATCGACGTCTCCGCCAACACCACCGGCGTGACCCTGGTCCAGAACGGGACCCTCAGCACGCCGACGAGCGCGGATCCGGATACGGACGGCGACGGCGTTCCGAACAGCAAGGAACCCCAGATCTACGGGGACATCCGGTTCGGCTCGGGCGCGGACGTCATGGACATCCGAAACGGCATCGTCCGGGGCGACATGTCCTTCGGAGCCGGCGCAGACAGCCTGCTGGTGTCCGGCGGCGCCGACGTGCGCGGCGCCATTTCGGACACCGACGGCAATCTGGCGATCTCGGTCTCCAAGGGCGTCCTGGAAACCACCCAGACCAACACCCAGACGATTTCGAGCCTGAACGTCGGCACGGAAGGCAAGCTGGTCCTCACGGTCGATCCGCAGGCCAGCTCCAACGGCGGCCTCAACGTGACCGGAGGCGCGACCCTGAGCGCCGGCTCGCAGCTGGGCGTGCGCTTCAACTCCCTGCTGGCCGCGCCCACCCGGTTCAACCTGATCACCGCCGGTTCGCTGAACGCCGGCGGGGTCAATCTGGGCTCGCTGCAGGAAAACGCGCCCTACCTGTATGTGGTCGAAGGCGGCATCAATTCGGCCACCAACACCATCTACGCCGACGCCCGACAGCGCACGACGCAGGAAGCGGGCCTGATCTCGGTCGAGGCGTCCATGTACGACGCCTTCTACAGCTCGCTGAGCCGTGACACCGACATGCGCAACGCCTTCCTGGCCCAGCTGTCGCGCGACGACTTCATCAACCTGTACGAACAGCTGCTGCCGGATCACTCGGGCGGCCCGCTGGTGTCCCTGGCCTCGGGCGTGGACGCCGTGACCCGGGCCCTGACCGGCCGCAACGCCTCGGCCGCGCCGGGCGAAACCAGCGCCTGGGTGCAGGAGATCAACTTCTACGCCGACAAGGAAAAGACCGACTCCTACGGCTTCCGCTCGGAAGGCTTCGGCGTCGCCGGCGGCGTCGAGCGCGGCACGGGTCTCGGCGCGGTCGGCCTGTCGGTCGCCTTCACCTCGTCGGACCTCGAGGACCCCGAGTCCGAGGCCGAGGAAGTCCTGTCGGCCAACCTGCTGGAGCTGGGCCTCTACTGGCGCGCCCAGGGCCAGTACTGGACGACCTGGGCCCGCGCGGCCGCCGGCTACGCGACCTTCGAGTCCGAGCGCCGCTTCGTCGGCGCCGGCCTGAACCTGACCAACACCTCCGACTGGAACGGCCTGACGCTGTCCGCCGCCGGCGGCGCTTCCTATGAGCGCAGCTTCGGCCGCTTCAGCATCCGTCCGGAAGTCTACGCCGAGTACTTCTCGCTCAGCGAGGACGGCCACGTCGAAAGCGGCGGCGGCGACGGCTTCGATCTCGAGATCGACGACCGCGACGGCCACCTGTTCTCGGCCACCGCCGCGATCAACGTCGCCATGTCGATGGGCCAGAACAGCTGGCTGAAGCCGGAACTGCGTCTCGGCTGGCGTCAGAACATCTCGGTCGATCCGGGCGAGACCATCGCCCGCTTCCGCTCGGGCGGTCCGGACTTCCGCCTGTCGCCGGACACCATCGAGGGCGGCGGCCCGATCGTCGGCTTCCGCCTGAACGTCGGCAACGAACTGGGCATGCTGTCGGTCAGCGCCGACGCCGAAATGCTCGACAACTACGTGCGCTACATGCTGTTCCTGCGGGCCAGCTTCCGGTTCTAGGATCGGTAGACGACACACGACAAAAGGCCCGCCGGTATCACCGGCGGGCCTTTTTCTTTTCCGCGGTCCGGCCTAGAAGGCCCACCTCGCTTCGCGCGACCGGGCGGCTAGCTCAGCTGGTCAGAGCACCTCGTTTACACCGAGGGGGTCGGGGGTTCGAACCCCTCGCCGCCCACCACTCCCGCCGCTTTTCAAGCCGTACTCTGCGTCAGAGTGTATTCACCAATCGCGGGTTAACCCTGACGGGTCGGGAGAATCGCCATGAAGATCGTCAAACGCGCCGCCGCCCTGTCCGCCGTCCTGACGGGCGCGCTGATGCTGCAGGGCTGTCTGGTCGGGGCCGCCGTCGGCGCGGGTGCGGCGGTCGTCGGCGCCGGGGCCTCCGTGGTCGGCGCGGGCGTGGACGCCGTCACCACCTCGGATGAGGAATCCCGGGCCAGGCGCGAGCGCGAACAGCGCCAGTGGGAACGCGAACAGCGCCGCTGCGAGCGCCGCCAGCAGCAGGGCAAGACCTGCTAGGGCGGGCTTCTCTACAGGCTCAGGACGCACCGCTCGTTGATGGTCGGGCGCGCCACCTGGATGCGGCACAGGCCCGGCCAGTCCGGCTTCAGCTGGCCGACGAACCACAGGCACAGGTTCTCCAGCGACGGCAATTCCAGCCCCTCATGCTCGTTGAGCATGCCGTGATCCAGCTTCTCGGCGGCGGCCTTCAGGGCGCGGTCCAGGGCGCCCAGGTCCGCGACCCAGCCGTGTTCGGCGTCCAGCACCTCTGAGCGGACCGTGGCCTCGACCGTGAACGAATGGCCGTGGACGCGACGATAGATGCTGCCCTCGGGTTCGTTGGGGAAGTGATGGGCCGCGTCGAAGGTGGCCTGTTTGGTGATCTCGAAGACGGGCATTAGCGGACGCCGATGTATTTGTGGGTCTGGACGCTGAGCCGCCATTTGGGGTGCGTCAGGCAGTATTCGATGGCCGCCGCCGTGTTGGCGGCCTGGTCGGGGCCGTCCATGGGCTGCAGCCAGAAGCGCTCGAAATCGAGCCCCTCGAAGCGGTCGGGCATGGCCTTGGCCTGGGGGAAGACCAGTTTCAGCTCCTGGCCGGCGGTCTGAACCACGGGCGCGTCGGCCTTGGGGCTGACGCAGATCCAGTCGATCCCGGCGGGCGCCGCCAGGGTGCCGTTGCTCTCGATGGCGATCTCGAAGCCGCGCGCATGCAGGGCCTCGATCAGGGGGGCGTCCAACTGCAGCAGGGGCTCGCCGCCTGTGCAGACGACCAGCCGGGGATCCCCCTCGCGGCCCCGCCACATCGACGCGACATGATCGGCCAGCAGGTCGGCCGTGGCGAACTTGCCTCCGCCGTCGCCGTCCGTCCCCACGAAGTCGGTGTCGCAGAAGGTGCAGACGGCCGCCGCGCGGTCGCGCTCCAGCCCATTCCACAGATTGCAGCCGGCGAAGCGCAGGAAGACCGCCGGGCGGCCGGCCTGGCCGCCCTCTCCCTGCACCGTCAGGAAGATTTCCTTGGCCGCGTAGGTCACGACGCGATCCACGCCTGGTAGCCCGCGCCGCGCAGTTCGCAGGCCGGACAGTCGCCGCAGCCGTAGCCCCAGTCATGCCTATGCTCGCGGTCGCCGCGGTAGCAGGTGTGCGAGGCTTCGACGATCAGCTCGACCAGCGCCGCGCCGCCGATCCGGTCGGCCAAGGCCCAGGTCTCCGCCTTGGTCAGGGCCATCAGCGGGGTGTCGATCACCACCGGCTTGTCCAGCCCCAGGCTGAGCGCCCGCGCCATCGCCTCGATGGTGTCGCGGCGGCAGTCGGGATAGCCCGAGAAGTCGGTCTCGCACATGCCGCCGACCAGCACCTCCAGCCCGCGCCGGTCCGCCAGAGCCGCCGCGCAGGTCAGAAAGACCAGGTTGCGGCCCGGCACGAAGGTGGTCGGCAGGCCGCGCGCGTCCATCTCGATGGCCCGCTCGGCGGTCAGGGCGCTTTCGGCGATCTTGCCGTAGCCCGTCAGGTCGACGACGTGGTCGGGGCCCAGCCGGTCAGCCCACTGCGGCAGCACTTTGATCATGCCGTCGCGCACGTTCAGGCGCGCATCCATCTCCACCGCGTGCCGCTGGCCGTAGTCGAAGCCCACCGTCTCGACCCGGTCGAACCGCTCCAGCGCCCAGGCCAGGCAGGTGGCGCTGTCCTGCCCCCCGGAGAAGAGAACAAGGGCAGACTTTTCGGCGTGCTTTTCAGCGTCTTGGGACAATTCGCTCATGACAAACCTGCGGTCGGCCGGTCGGCCGCGCGCATGGACAAGGGGATGGGGCCTGAATTCGGCGGACGGGCCTTCTACACCAGCCCCGGCGGCGGGGCAAAAAAGGCGATAAGACGGCAGGTTCCATCTTAACCCTTCCGAAAACGGTTCCGCTGCATTGTCCACCGGTCGCAGTGGAGTGCCGGCCAGTATGCCGACAATCGAAACCCTTACCGAACGCGCAGAAGCCATCGGGCCTCAGACGCCGGGCAGCGACGTCTTCGCGCGCTTTGAGCGCGAACCGGACACCCTGGTCATTCCCGTCGTCGAGGGCGATCGCCCCGTCGGCCTGATCGAGCGCAACGCCTTCCTGCTGAAGATCGCCGGTGCCTTCGGCCATGCCCTGTACGCCAAGCGGCCGGTCATCCACGTGATGGATCCCGAGCCCGCCGTGGTCGAGGCCGGCGTCAGCATCGACGCCTTCTGCGACACCCTGCTGAAGGGCGGCCCCGGCGCGCTGATGCGCGGCTTCATCGTCACCCGCAACGGCCGTTACCACGGCGTCGGCACCGCGGTCTCCCTGCTGCAGGCGGTGAACGACCGCCAGCGCGAGGTGAACCTGGAGCTGGCCGACCAGGCCCGCATCCTGACCGACACCAAGACCCAGGCGCTGATGTCCGCCCGCGCCAAGAGCCAGTTCCTGGCCATCATGAGCCACGAACTGCGCACGCCGATGAACGGCGTCCTGGCCGTGGCCGAGCTGCTGCGCCGTCAACCGCTGAACGCCCAGGCCCAGGCCCACGTCTCCACCATCGTGGAATCGTCCGAGACCCTGCTGCGCATCCTCCAGGATGCGCTGGACCTGTCGCGCGCCGAGGCCGGCGAGCTGGAACTGAACGCCGAGGCCACCCCGCTGCGGGCCCTGATGGACGACGTAGAGGCCATGTGGGCGCCGCGCGCCTCGCAGGACAACGTCACCCTGATGGTCAGCTACGAGGGCGACACCGAGCTGGCCGCCGTCATCGACGCCATGCGCATGAAACAGGTGTTCAACAACCTGATCGGCAACGCCCTGAAATTCGCCCGCAACGGCGTCGTCGAGGCCGGGCTGAAGGCGACGGCGCAGGGCGACCGCATCCACATGGAAGCCCGCGTGCGCGACGACGGTCCGGGCGTGGACGCCGACCGCGTGGACCTGATCTTCGAACCCTTCGTGCACGGCTCCGGCCCCGACGGCGCCGGTCTGGGCCTGTCGATCTGCCGCCAGATCGTCGACCGCATGGACGGCCGCATCTGGGCCGAGAACAATCCGGGCCGCGGCGCCACCTTCGCCTTCGACCTGAACGTCGAACGGGCCGAGCTGGAGACCGCGCGGACCTCGAACGTCGAAAACCTCACCGATCTGGACCTGCAGGACAGCCCGCACGTGCTGATCGTCGACGACAACGCCACCAACCGCGTCGTCGCCCAGGCCCTGTGCGAGATGTTCGGCTGCACCTCCGAGACCGCCGAGGACGGCGTCGAGGCGGTCGAGGCCGTGCAGGAGCGCCGGTTCGACCTGGTGCTGATGGACATCAAGATGCCGCGCATGGACGGCGTCCAGGCGACCCAGGCCATCCGCGCGCTCGACGGCCCCGTCAGCCAGATCCCGATCGTGGCCCTGACCGCCAACGCCGACCCGGAGGACGCGCGCCGCTACCTCTCCATCGGCATGGCCGCCGTGGTCGAAAAGCCGATCAAGCCGGAACGCCTGCGCATGGCCATGAACGCCGCGCTGGAACAGGCGGCCGAGATCGCCATGGCCGGGGCCGCCCCCGCCGCCGGAGCCCGCTCGGTCGCCTGATCCGGCGGCCTGAACGCACCAAGTCCACGCACCGCGCTTGCGCTCGACCGCCGAAGCCGCAGATAGCTGGATCATGTCCGCTTCGCCCCTCGCCGCCATCCTGCCGCAGCTCGCCTCGGCGTCCGCCCACACCCATGCGCTCGGCTTCGCCTATGACGGCGTTGTCGGCGACCGGGTCCGCCTCAAGGCGCCGTGGCGCGAAGACCTGGTCGGCGATCCGCACACCGAGGTTCTGTCCGGAGGCCTGGTCACCGCCCTGCTGGACCATGCCGGCGGCATGGCGGTTTGGGTCGCCCTGAACCGGTTCGAGCCGATCGCCACCCTCGACCTGCGCGTCGACTACATGCGCGCGGCCCGGGCGCGCACCGGCCTGATCGCCGAGGCCCGCTGCTTCCGCCTGACCCGATCCATCGCCTTCGTCCGCGCCTGGGCCTTCGAGGACGATCCCGAGGATCCCGTGGCGGCGGCGCAATCGGCCTACATCCTGACCGCCGGCGACGCCCGCGGGGCCGGAGCCAATCTCAAGCCGCGGCGGGAGACCGGCGCATGAGCGACCTGCTGACCACTCTGCCCTACGCCCGCTTCCTCGGCCTGCTCACGCTGCGCGACGGCGACCTGCTGACCGTCACCATGCCCTTCGCGGACAAGCTGATCGGCAACCCCGTCCTGCCCGCCCTGCATGGTGGATCGACCGCCGCGATGCTGGAACTGACCGCCGTGGCCCAGGTCGCGGTGCTGTATCCCCGCCTCGAACTGCCCCGGCCGATCAACGTCAGCGTCACCTACCTGCGCTCGGGACGCCCCCAGGACGTCCACGCCCGCGCCCGCATCAGCAAGGCGGGCCGCCGGGTGGCCCACGTCCAGGCCGAAGCCTGGCAGGACGACGAGACCCAGCCCATCGCCTCGCTGAGCGCACACTTTCTGGTGGCGCAACACGACCTTTAGTTGTCATGGTTAACATCTTATGATTGATTCGCCCTCGTGACATGCGGTCACGGAGAGAATCAATCATGTCCAGACAATCCATCGGCGAAGCCCTTGCTGTCCGCCTCTATGCGGCTGAAACCGCGATCGATCAGGCGCTTACGGAAACCGCCTTCCTGGCGGCGGCTCTGCCGTCCGCCCGGGCCGAGGCCTATCTTTCAGCGGTGACCGGTCAGCGCGTCTTCGACGGCGCCGCGGCCAGCATCAGCGCCCTCGCGGAAGCGCGCTCCCACCTCATCCAGACCCACACGGCCCTCGCCGCCCTGGCCCGCAAGCTCGGGCTGGACACGCTCGCGATCGGCCCGCTGGACAAGCCGGGCGACCAGCCTCCGATCGGCGGCGGCCCCGGCAAGGACGGCGATACCGGCGGCACGCCGCTGGCCCGATCAGAAGTAAACAAACCCCTGACAAACAAGGACAACAAAGTACTACCGAATACCGCCGCTCCGTGTTAATATCCCGGTTACTGTGTTTTTTGTTTCGGAGGGTTTTATGGATAGGGCTGAAGTTATCGCCAGCGTCGCCGGCGATCTGAATGCGACCGAACAGGCGGTCGATGCCGCCATCGCCAAGGCGACCACTCTCGTCCAAGCGATGATCGGTGCTCGCACCGCCCTCAGCCTGTCCCCGGTGGCCGCCGCCGAGGCTCAGTCCAAGGCCATGGAAGCGATCGCCGCCCTCGGCGCCGCGCGTTCGGCCATCGTGGCTAGCCACGAAGAGCTCGCCAAGGACCACCGCCGCCTCGGTTGGGGCACCTACGCCATCGGCATTCTGGACAAACCGGCTGAAACCGGTCCGGAGCAGAAGCCGGTCGGTCGCCTCCGCGCGGTTTAATTCGGCGTAATGTCCGCCGCCGGTCATTCCGGTTTGTGCAGACTCGATGCAAAGTCGCCCTCATGCCGTTCGGCATGGGGGCGATTTCATGTTTGACACCCTCGCATCGCAGATCGGCTTCGCAATCGCGGTGTTGGTGACGGCGTTTGCGTTCCTGAAGGGCGACGAGCCCGAACGCGTCGGCGCGGGCGCCTATATGCTCGGCCTGTTCGCGTCCCAGCTCGTCCAGGACAAGGGGGCGCTGTACGGCACCCAATGGGGTCTGATGGCCATCGACGCCGTCTTCCTGGCGGTCTGCGTCGGCCTCGCCTGGAAGAGCCGCCGGGCCTGGCCCGTCTGGGCCTGCGCGCTGCAGTCGCTGATCGTCATGAGCCACCTTCTGACCCTGGTCGATCTGCGACCGTCCCTGACCGCCTTCTTCGCGGTCATCAATATCGCCAGCGCCGGCGTGCTCGTCTCCATCGCTGTCGGGACCTTCTGGGCCTGGCAGGAGCGGCGGGCGGCCGGGCTGGAATAACCCTCCGGAACCCCTCCCCATGGCCGAAATCCGTGATCAGACCCTGACCGGCGCGCAGACGCTCGACGGCAACACCTACATCAACTGCCAGTTCAGCAACGCGCGCCTGACCTTCCAGGGCGGCCAACCGCCCGGGTTCGTCAACTGCACGTTCGAGGACACCGAGTTCGTCTTCGACGGCGCGGCGGGCCGGACCATGGCCTTCCTCAAGGCCATGGCCCCTGCGAGCACCAACATGCGCCACATCGTGCTGGGCCTGCTGCCCGAACTGGGCGTGAACGGCTGAAGCGGCGGCTCTCGGCGCCCGGCCCGGAAACTCCCGGGCCGGACCGGTGATCATCGCCGACCGGCGTTGACCTCGGCGTCGCATAGGCGGATATTCCTAGCCTCGAATCACCGAGGTCCGCCCTGCCCCTCTCTCACAACCAGATATGGACCGCCATCGACCGCCTCGCCCGGCGCGAGGGGTTGAGCGCGTCCGCGCTGGCGCGGCGCGCGGGCCTGGACGCCACCAGCTTCAACCCGTCCAAGCGCTTCGGCCCGGGCGAGCCGCCCCGCCCGCGCTGGCCCTCGACCGAAAGCCTGACCCGCATCCTGGAGGTCACAGGCGTGTCGCTCGGCGACTTCGCGACCCTGGCCCATGACGCGCCGGAGCGCCTGGCCACCATCCCCCTGCTGGGCATGGCCCAGGCGGGTCAGGACGGCTTCTTCGACGATGCGGGCCTGCCCATTGGCGAAGGCTGGGAGCAGACCGAGCTGCCGCGCCCGTCCGACAGCCTGCTGAGCCTGCGCATCAACGGCGATTCCATGGCTCCGCTGTATCGCGAGGGTGATCGGGTGATCGTGGACCGCGAGGCGTCCGACGTCCGCCGCGGCGACCGTGTCGTGGTCCGCACCGTCGGCGGCGAGACCCTGGCCAAGGAGGTGTCCTCCCTGACCGCCAAGGCGGTGACCCTGTCCTCGGTCAATCCGGCCTATCCGCCGCGCGCCGTTCCCCGCGCCGACATCGTGTGGATGGGCCGCATCCTCTGGGTCAGCCAATAACGCGCTCAAGCCGCGAGCCGCCGCGCGGCGAGCGATAGCGCGCAAACGAAAAGAGCCGCCCCTTTCGGAGCGGCCCTCATCGTCATCAGGGAAGGTGACGCTTTTAGTAGGCGGTGACGTAGCGGGCGTTCACCCAGCCGCCGCCGGCGATCTGAACCCATTCGCCTTCCGAGCCGGTCGCCGTGAAGGGCTGGCCGGCCGACAGGGTGCCGACCTGACGGTAGCCGGTGCCCGGACCCGAGCGGATGCGCAGGTTGGACGAGGCGCGGTACTGGGCGCCGCTGCTGGCGTTGGCGTCAGCGCGGGCGCGCTGCTGGTTGCAGCCGATGTACGAGCCAGCCGCCGCACCGGCGGCGGCGCCGCCCACGGCGCCCAGGGCGCGTTCGTTGCTGGAGATCTGGCTGCCGGCCAGACCGCCGACCACGGCGCCGATCAGGGCGCCGGCGCGCTGGCGGCCGCCCGGGGCGTCGCAGTTGGTGACGCCGTTCGCCTGCTGGGCGACGGCGACGGTGGGGAGGGCCATCGGGCCCAGACCGCCCAGCATGGCGGCGGCGGCGATAGCGGCGGTGAAGGTCTTGTTCGACATGGCTCTGCTCCTGTCATCGAGTTGGTCGATGAAGGCTAGAATGCCCCAACCAACCTGAAGGCTCCCACAGCGTTGCCGTTATATTCGGTTCATCTTCGTTGCGCGGCGACGGCCGATCAGCTGTACGGCGGCGCCGGCGCTTGACACGACCAGATGCTGGCGGCCGGGGAACTGGAAATCCATGACCCGCGCCCACAGGTGCAGGAAGCGATCGTCGGTGGCGAAGGCCGTGATCGCCGACCGCGCGGGTCTCTGGAACATCTCCGCCAGCCGGGCGATCTGGTCAACGGAGGCGTCCGTCGGCACCACCCGGGTATCGACGATCCAGTCCCAGCTCCACAGTTCCGGATGGGCCTCGAGCACCGGAATCACCTGCTCCAGCGCCCGCGCGGCGGTGACGCCGCTGTTCAGGTCCAGATGCAGTATTTGCTCGGCGGCGTAGAACCGGTGGCGCAAGGTCGGGCTCCCGTGACCCGACCACCGTTACGGGCCGCCCCCTTAAGGACTCCCGGATGGCGCGATAGGGACTATTCCTTGGTCAGGGCCCCGTTCGCGCCCGCCTCGATCAGCGCAATGGTCTGCGGCAGGCCATAGATGGCGGCGAACGAGCCGAAGCGCGGCCCCTGCGAGGCGCCGAGCAGGACTTCGTACAGCGCCCCGAACCACGCGCGCAGCGGCTCGAAGGCGTGCGCCTTGCCCACCGCATAGACCTCGTTCTGGATCGTCTCGCCGTCGGTCGTGTCGGCCGGCAGGGCCTTCAGCCGTTCCGCCAGGTCCAGCAGCGCCGTCTTCTCCTGCTCGGTCGGCAGGCGATAGGACTTCGTCGGCTTCACGAAGTCCTCGTAGTAGTTCAGCGCATGGCCCATCAGCCGGTCGAGCGTGGGCTCGCTGGAGGGCGTCGCCTCCGGCAGATACTTGGCGAAATAGGCCCAGAGCTGGTCCTTGGACGAGGCGTTGGCCACGCCGACCAGGTTCAGCAGCAGGCTGAACGACACCGGGCTGGCGACCTTGGGCGGGTTCCCAGCGTGGATCGACCAGACGGCGTTGTCGATCCGCTTGGCCGGCTCCTGCGCCTGGAACTGGTCGATGAAGCTCAGATAGTCGTCGATAGCGCGCGGAATGACGTTGAAGTGCAGCGACTTGGCCGACTTCGGCGACTGGAACATGTACCAGCTCAGGCTCTCGGGCGTGCCGTAACGCAGCCACTCGTCCATGGTCAGGCCGTTGCCCTTGGACTTGGAGATCTTCTTGCCTTCGATGTCGAGGAAGAGCTCGTAGTTGAAGCCCTCGGGCGGCACGCCGCCCAGGGCGCGGCAGACCTTGGAGCTCTCGCGCACGCTCTCGATCAGGTCCTTGCCCGACATCTCGTAATCGACGTCCAGCGCGGTCCAGCGCATGGCCCAGTCGGGCTTCCACTGCAGCTTCACATGGCCGCCGGTGACCGGGACCTCGGTGCGCCCGCCGGCGGGGTCATCGAAGACGATGGTCCCCTTCTCGACGTTCCGCTCCAGCGTCGGGACCTGCAGCACATGGCCGGTGATCGGGCTGATCGGCAGGAAGGGCGAATAGGTGGCGCGGCGTTCCTCGCCCAGCGTCGGCAGCATGATGGCCTGCACGGCGTCGAACCGCTCCAGCAGGCGCAGCAGCACCTCATCGAACCGGCCTGACCGATACTGCTCGGTCGAGGACAGGAACTCGTACTCGAAGCCGAAGCTGTCCAGGAAGGCGCGCAGGCGGGCGTTGTTGTGCGCGCCGAAGCTGTCGTGCGTGCCGAACGGGTCGCGCACCACCGTCAGCGGCTTGTGCAGGTCTTCGGCCAGCATCTCGGGGTTCGGAATGCCCTCGGGCACCTTGCGCAGGCCGTCCATGTCGTCGCTGAAGGCGATCAGCCGCGTTTGCCAGTGGTCGCCGGTCAGGGCGCGGAAGGCGTTGCGCACCATGGTCGTGCGCGCCACCTCGCCGAAGGTGCCCATGTGCGGCAGGCCCGACGGGCCGTAGCCGGTCTCCAGGATCACCGGCCGCTGCAGCGCCTCGAACGTCGCCAGCGCCTCGTCCGCCTTGCCGGCGTCGATCAGCAGCTTGGCCGCGTCGCGCTCGGCGTCGGACAGCCGCTTCTTCAGAACGTGGTTCAGAAGATTGCGGGCCTGTTCAAACGGCCACGACTTGGCGTCGCGCGCGAGGAGTTCGATGTTCTGCAGCATGGTACGGGCTTTGCCGCCTCACGGGCGTGCGGTCAACGACAGACCCGATCTCAGCGCCGATACAGGCCCATGACCCATCCGCCGACCGCCGCCGGCCAGACGGCGACATACAGGGCGAAGATCGGATTGATCGATCCTCCGGCGAGGGTCATCGCCAGGTAGAAGGCGAACACCACCGCTGCGCAGACGAGCGCGTAGATCCACGGCTTGCGCCAGCCCAGCCCGCGCAGGGCGAAGTCGACCAGCAGGGTGATCACGGCGGCGACGGCGACCACGTTCAGGATCGCGATCCCGCCCACCACGATCAGCGTCTCGATCCGGGCGCCGTTCAGCTTGAACTGCGAGATGAACGGCATGACGGCCATCGTCAGGATCGCCACCACCGCATTCGCCAGCAGGCCGAGCCAGTATCCGCCGCGCCGGGTTCTGGGCGCCTCCGCCACCGGCCTTGATGCGACAGCACCTGCCGGCGCCGTGGTCCGCCTGCCGAAACTCATGCTCGCCTCCCCGTCGCCTCACCGACCCTAGAGGCTATGGGTAAAGACGATCTTCAGTCGGCGCGGCGCCGCCGTAATCTCTGAAGTCGGGCCCCTTCAGCGCCGTCGCCGCACCGTCCCGACCACCACCGCCAGCCCCGAAGCCACGACCAGCGCATCCTCGATCAACCCGCTCCTCGTCTGGCCGATCCGACGCATCGCCGTCTTGCGGCCCGCCAGAGTCAGATAGGCCAAAGGCACGGCCGTCAGCACGGCGACAATCGCCCCCGCCCGCTCCCGCCCCCTCGGCGCCAGGGCTGAGCCCGCGATGCCGGCGCTCATCACCCGGGCCAACAGGCCAAGGAAGACGGTGCGGTCCGGCGCCGACTTCATCTTGTCCCCGAACAATTCGCCCACGCCCATGGCCAAGGCGCCCGCCGTGAAAAGCGGATGGGTCAACAGCCGCAGCCGGCCCGGCGTCCTGCGGTGCGCCAGATGGGCCCCGGCGAGGGCGGCCATAGGCGTCATCGACCGGGCGCTGGCGACGGCGCCGATCAGGGCGGAAGGCAGGAGTTCGGTGGTTTTCATCCCGCCCCAACACCGTCCGGACGCTTACGGTTCACGGTCGCGCTTGCGCCATCGCGCCGGGCGCCTCAGTTTTCCGGCCATGACGATGTTCATTCGCACGACCGCGTTCGGCTTCCCGCTGGCCTGAGGGCCGCCGCCGAACCTCTGTTTCGCCCCTGGCCACGCCGGGGCGATGTCTGTTGCGAAAGATGATCATGACTCCTCCCGCCTCCCCGCGCGCCCTGACGCGTGCGCAGATCGATCAATTCATCACCGACGGCGTCGTCCGTATCGATGACGCCTTCCCCACCGATGTCGCCGAACAGGCGCGCGCCGTCCTGTGGCGCGACCTCGGCCTTGAGCCCGACAGACCCGACACCTGGACGCATCCGGTCATGCGCCTGGGCATGTACAGCCAGCCGCCCTTCATCGAGGCCGCCAACACGCCGGTGCTCCACGCCGCCTTCGATCAATTGGTCGGACCGGGCCGCTGGCGCCCCTGCCGGGCCATGGGGACCTTCCCGGTCCGTTTCCCGTCGCCGAAAGATCCTGGCGACGCGGGCTGGCACATCGACGTCAGCTTCGGGACCGATGACCCGAACTTCCTGAACTGGCGGGCGAACATCCGGTCCAGGGGCCGGGCGCTGCTGATGCTGTTCCTGTTCTCCGATGTCGGCGAAGCCGACGCCCCGACCCGCATCCGCCCCGGCTCGCACCGCCGGGTCGCCAGACTGCTCGCCCCTGCCGGGGAAGCGGGACTGACGCTGGGCGAACTGGCGGCCCGGGACTTCGGCGGCCCGGGCGACGGATCGGAGATGTCGGCCGCCGGCCCCGCCGGCACGGTTTACCTGTGCCACCCGTTTCTGGCGCACTCGGCCCAACCGCACCGCGGGACCGCTCCCCGCTTCATGGCCCAGCCGCCGCTGCTGCCGTCAGACTGGCCCGACGGAGGCGTCGATCCTCACGCGCCGGTCGGCCAGGCGATCGCCGACGCCTTGATGGACGGCTAGGGAGCTTCAGCCCTCGGCGCCGGCTTCTCCCTCGCCGGAGCGGCCGGCGCCGGGAATGGCGATGCAGCGCTGGCGCGTTCCGCCGCCGGGCGCGGCCTCGACGCGCGGGGCGATGGAGCTGACCGTGGTTCCGTCCGCCGCATAGGTGCCCAGGAACTGGCAGCCCGTCTGCAGGTCGGTCAGCACATAGATCCCCGGCTGGTCCGTCGCGGTCTTCGACAGGGTCGCGCCGATGGTGGCCCGCAGCGCCGCCGCCGGATCTTCAAGGATCTGCTGCGCCTGGGCCGAGCGGGTGTTGATCTCTTCCGCCGTCGCCTGGGCCTGGGCGGCCCGATCCTGAACCTCCTGCAGGGCGGAGGTGTCGATGTCACAGGCGGCGACGGCGAGGCCGAGGGCGGTGACGGCGAGGCTGGTCAGGATTTTCATGCCCCGATCATGCCCGACCGCCCGCGCCGGGTCTGCCGGACAGATGGTCTCAGCCAGACGCCGCCCGCAGGCGGGGACCACCGCCTTGACCCCGCCGCAGACGCGTGGCCTTTGCGCCGCCTGATGAAGACCGCTGATTTCGACTTCGACCTGCCCGATGACCACATCGCGCTGCGCCCCGCGGAGCCGCGCGATTCCGCGCGCCTGCTGGTGGTGCGCGGCGGCGGGCTGGAGGACCGGATCATCCGCGATCTGCCGGACTTCCTGCGCCCCGGCGACGCCCTGGTGTTCAACGACACCCGGGTGATCCCGGCGCGGCTGTCGGGCGTGCGCCAGCGTCCAAACCCCGTGACAGGGGGACCGGACGGCGAGACCCTGACCGTCGAGGTCGAGGCCACCCTGCACCATCGCGACGCGCCGGATGTCTGGTCGGCCTTCATGAAGCCCGGCAAGCGGATCAAGGCGGGCGACCGCATCCGCTTCGGCCAGGTCCACGACGGCGCCTGCGAACTGGGCCGCCTCGACGCCACCGTCGCCGACAAGGGCGAGGACGGGCTGGTGGTGCTGAAGTTCGACCTGTCAGGCCCGGCGCTGGACGACGCCATCCGCGATGTCGGGGTCATGCCCCTGCCGCCCTATATCGCCGCCAAGCGGGCGGAGGACGACCGCGACCGTTCAGACTATCAGACCGTCTTCGCCGAGCATGACGGCTCGGTCGCCGCGCCGACGGCGGGCCTGCACTTCACCCCCGCCCTGCTCGACGCGATCCGGGCGAAGGGCGTCTCGACCCACGCCGTGACCCTGCACGTCGGCGCCGGCACCTTCCTGCCGGTCAAGGCCGACGACACCGCCGATCACAAGATGCACAGCGAATGGGGCGAGGTCTCGGCCGGGACCGCCGAGGCCCTGAACGCCGTCCATGCCTCCGGCGGGCGCATCGTCTGCATCGGCACCACCTCCCTGCGCCTGCTGGAAAGCGCGACGGATCAGGACGGCGTCGTGAAGCCGTTCCACGGCGACACCGCCATCTTCATCACCCCCGGCTACCGCTTCCGCGCGGTGGACGTGCTGATGACCAATTTCCACCTGCCGAAGTCGACCCTGTTCATGCTGGTCAGCGCCTTCGCCGGGCTGGAGACCATGAAGGCCGCCTACGCCCACGCCATCAACACCGGCTACCGCTTCTATTCCTACGGCGACGGCAGTCTGCTGATCCGCGAGACCGCCTCATGACCACCCTCCCCCGTCCCCTGATTCAGAGTCTCGAGATGCTGGCCGCCACGGCCGAGGCGCTGGAGCTCCGCAACGACTGGATCGTCTTCGGCGGCGCGGCCATGGCCCTGTCCGGCCTGCCCGACTGGCCCGTCCCCGACATCGACGTGCTGGCCTCCGAAGAGACCGCCTACGACCTGATCGACGCCTTCGGCGGCCGCATCATCACCCCGGCGGGTCAGGACCGCTTCCGCTCCCGCCTGCTGGCCCGGATCGACGGCACGCCCGTGCCGATCGAGATCATGGTCGGACTGGAGGTCAGGACCGACGAGGGCTGGACCCCCGTCGCCTTCCGGACCCGCGTTGACCGCCCGGTCCTGGATCGCCACATCCCCACCGCCCGAACTTCCGAGCAGGCCCAGATGGCGCGCCGCTTCGGCCGCCCCAAGGACCTGCAGCGCGCCGAGGCGCTGGACAAGCTGACCGACTGATGACCTTCCCGTTTGAGATTTCCAAGACCGACGGCCGCGCCCGCACCGGCGTGCTGAAGACCCCGCGCGGCGACATCCGCACCCCCGCCTTCATGCCCGTCGGCACCGCCGCCACGGTCAAGGCGCTGACCGTCGATCAGGTCAGGCAGACCGGCGCGGACATCCTGCTGGGCAACACCTACCACCTGATGCTGCGCCCCGGCCCGGAGCGGATGGAGCGCCTCGGCGGGCTTCACAAATTCATGGGCTGGGACAAGCCGATCCTGACCGACAGCGGCGGGTTCCAGGTCATGTCCCTGTCGGGCATCTCCAAGCTGACCGAGGAGGCCGTGACCTTCTCCAGCCATATCGACGGGTCAAAGCACGTCCTGACGCCCGAGCGGTCCATCGAGATCCAGGCCGACCGCATCGGCTCGGACATCGTCATGCAGCTGGACGAATGCGTCGCCTGGCCCGCCGAGGAGAAGCGCGCCCGCGAGGGCATGGAGCTGTCCGCCCGCTGGGCCCAGCGTTCCAAGACCGCCTTCGGTACGCGGGATGCGCAGGCCCTGTTCGGCATCCAGCAGGGCTCGACCTTCCAGAACCTGCGCAAGGAGTCGTCCGAGCGGCTGCGCGAGATCGGCTTCGACGGCTACGCCATCGGCGGCCTGGCCGTCGGCGAGGGCCATAAGGCCATGTGCGAGGTGCTGGACTATGCGCCCGAGATGCTGCCCGCCGACCGCCCCCGCTATCTGATGGGCGTCGGCAAGCCGGTCGATCTGGTCGAGGCGGTGTGGCGCGGCGTCGACATGTTCGACTGCGTCCTGCCCACTCGCGCCGGCCGTCACGGCCAGGCCTGGACCTGGAACGGCCCGATCAACCTGAAGAACGCCCGCTTCGCCGAGGATCAGGACCCGCTGGACCCTGAGGTCCCCTGTCCAGCCTCGCAGAACTATTCCAAGGCCTATCTGCACCACCTGATCCGGGCGGACGAGATCCTCGGCAAGATCCTGCTCAGCTGGCACAACATCGCCTTCTTCCAGGCTCTGACCGCCGCCATGCGCGCCGCCATCGCCGAAGGCCGCTTCGACCAGTTCCGCAAGGACTTCCACGCCCGGCACACGTCGAACTAGCGGAGCGCCCGACATGAGGATCGAGAAGTCCGGCTTCCACGCCTACAACACCTATCTGGAAGAGCCGCCCCGCCCCGAGGGCAACGAGCGCGCGCTCCATCGGCACGTGATCATCATCGGCGGCGACAAATATTCGTTCTTCGCCCACTGGTCGGGCAAGTTCGCGCACAAGGGCGAACTCATCTCCTTCGACTGGGATTGGGACCGGACCGGCGAGTTCCGGAACATCGACAAGCCGTCGTTCGAGGCCTTCACCAAGGACGGCCGGGTCGAAATCCGGGGCGACCGCAGCGACAAGCCCCGACGCTGACACCTACCGCCGGCTGCCGCCCCGCGGCCGGAACCAGCTGGGCGCCGCGGGCGGGGCGCAGTTCCGCTGCATGCCGATCCCCTTCAGGAAGGCCCGGCGCATCCGCCCGGCCTGCACCGCCGACTGAACGTGCAGCCGATGCCGCTCGGCCCCGCTGAGGCGTCGGATCCACGCCCGCCCGGGAATGAAGTCGGTCGTCGCGTCGCGGATCGCATCCAGCGCGCCCTTGGACGCCGCATCCGCCGCCCGCTCGCTGAGATAGGGATTGTCCGGCGCCGGCGGCTCGTCCGTATCCGCCCCCAGCGCCTCGTTCAGCCGCGCGATCTCGGCCCCGATGGTGCTGCACTGATTGAGATTGCGCAGGTCATAGGGATTGGCCTCGGCCTGCAGCAGGACGGTCGGGATATACTCCCGGCGCAGGTTGAAATCGTCCAGCGGCGCGGTCGCCGCCGCCCCCAGCCCGGAGCCGAAATCGCGCATGGCCTGCCCGCCTCCGCAGGCTGCCAAAGCTGGGAAGAGAGCGAGGACGGGGAGAAGCAGGACGAGACGGCGCATGCGTCCTTCAATCACGCCCGGAGACCTGACGAAAGCACCGCGATGTCGGGAAAAGATGATGGTACGTCCTCTCGGGCTCGAACCGAGGACCCTCTGATTAAAAGTCAGATGCTCTAACCAACTGAGCTAAGGACGCACATCGTCTCCGGCCGCGTCTGCGAATCCGGAGGCGCGGCTTTTCCAACATAGCGGCCTCCGGGTCAAGCGTGCCTCGACAGGTTCGTCGCGGACCGGCTAGGCAAGGGCCATGACAACCCCTGCAAAACCGCTCGCCAGCGTGCGCATCCTCGAATTCGACGGCCTCGGACCCGTGACCTTCGCGGGCATGGTCCTGGCCGACATGGGGGCGGAAGTGCTGCGCCTGACCCGCAGCGCCTCGGCGGGCGCCGCGGTGTTCAGCGACGTCGGCGGCGAGGTGCTGCACCGGGGCCGGGCGGCGGTGGGCGTCAATCTCAAGGACCCGGCGGACCACGCCCGCGTCCTCGGCCTGATCGACGGCGCCGACGCCCTGATCGAGGGGTTCCGCCCCGGGGTGATGGAGCGGCTGGGCCTCGGACCCGACGCGGTGGCGGCGCGCAATCCCCGGCTGGTGTTCGGACGGGTGACCGGCTGGGGCCAGACCGGACCGATGGCGGACAGGGTCGGCCACGACATCAACTACATCGCGCTGTCGGGCGCCCTGCACCCGATGGGCGAGCCGGATCGCCCGCCACGCGCGCCGCTGAACCTGGTCGGCGACTACGGCGGCGGGGCAATGTTCCTCGTCGCCGGGGTGCTGGCGGCCCTGCTGAAGGCGAAGACGACCGGCAGGGGCCGGGTGGTCGACGCCGCCATGACCGACGGCTCGGCGCTGCTGACCGGCCTGTTCCACGCCTTCCGCCCGCGCGGCCTGTGGAGCGATGCGCGCGGGGCCAACCTGCTGGACGGCGGCGCACCCTTCTATCGCTGCTTCACCTGCAGGGACGGGAAGTTCGTGGCCGTCGGCGCGCTGGAGCCGCAATTCTACGCCGCCCTGATCGCCGGCCTGGGGCTGACGGCGGATGAGGCGCCGCAGTTCGACATGGCGAACTGGCCCGCCCTGCACGCCCGGTTCGAGGCCCTGTTCGCCACGCGCGACCGCGACGACTGGGCCGTGCATTTCGAGGGTACGGACGCCTGCGTCACCCCGGTGCTGACCCTGGGCGAGGCGCCCGCCCATCCGCACAACGCGGCGCGCGGAACCTTCGTCGATCAGGGCGTCGTCCAGCCCGCGCCCGCGCCCCGGTTCGACGGTCAGGCGACGCCGGAAGCCCAGCCTCCGGCCCTGTCGCTGGACGAGGCCCTGTCGCGCTGGGCCTAAGGCTCAGGCGACCTCGGACCGGGCCTCGGCCGAGACGATGCAGGCCGCCGCAAGGGTCCGGGCCAGGACGACGGGGTCGATCGGCTTGGTCAGGAAGGCGTGGACGCCCGCCGCTTCCCACGCCTGGCGATGCACATCCAGCGCATTGGCGGTCAGGGCGATGATCGGGGTCCCGGCGTTGGCGGCGCTGGTCAGGCGGATGCGCCGCGTGGCCTCCAGCCCGTCCATCACCGGCATCTGCATGTCCATCAGGATGGCGTCAAACCGTTCCACGGACGCGATCTCCAGCGCCTCGGCGCCGTTCTCGACCAGCGTCAGGCGACAGCCGTGCGGCTCCAGCAACAGCTTGAGGATGCGGCGGTTCACCTCGTGGTCGTCGGCGGCCAGGATCGAACGTCCCTCCAGCGAGCCCGTCTCCTCGGCCTCGATGAGCGCCGCCGCCGGCCGCGACGCGGAGACCTCGACCGGCAGATGCAGGGTGAAGGTCGAGCCCTGCCCCACCGTGCTCTGCACCGTCAGCTCGCCGCCCATGATCTCGGCCAGCCGGCGGCTGATCGACAGGCCCAGGCCGGTGCCGCCGTAGCGGCGGGTGGTGCCGGCGTCGGCCTGTTCAAAACTGTTGAACACATGCGCCAGCCGGTCCGAGGGAATGCCGCAACCGCTGTCGGCCACCGACACGATCAGTCGGCCGTTCATCCATTCGGCGGTGACGGTGATCTGGCCCTGATCGGTGAACTTCACCGCGTTCGAGATCAGGTTGAACAGGATCTGCTGGAAGCGCAGCGGATCGGTGCGCACGCAGTCCGGCACCGTGTCGGCGATCCGGACGATCAGGGCGACGCCCGCCGCGGCGGCGCGGGGCTCCCACAGGCGGGTCAGCGAGGCCAGACGCGCATGGACCTCCATGTCGTCGACCTCCAGCACCATCTTGCCCGCCTCGATCTTGGACACGTCGAGCACGTCGTTGAGCAGGCCCATCAGCACGTCGCCGGCGTCCGTCAACATTGACACATGCTCGGCCTGCCGCGCGTCCAGATCGGTCCGGCGCAGCAGGTTGGCGGCCGAGATCACCGCGTTCATGGGCGTGCGGATCTCGTGACTGATGACCGCGAGGAAGTCGGACTTGGCCGCGCTGGCCTCCTCGGCCCGGTGACGCGCCTCCTGCGCCTGATCGCGGGCCGCCTGCAGCAGGCCGGTGGTGGTCGAGCTCTGGCGGACCGCCACGACCAGATGGCTCATGTACAGGACACAGCCGAAGGCGATCAGCAGGGGCTGCCAGCTGCCGGTCAGGATGGCGGTCACCACCGGCAGGCCCATGAAGTAGACGCCGTGCGGAGCGACGGCGGACACCAGGATGGCGCGGGCGTGGTGCATGTGCAGGCTGACGTGCAGCAGGCCGCCGGCCACCTGCACCATGGCGAAGATCCGCCCGATCTCGCCGCCCGCGAACCACAGATAGGCGGCGATGGACGAATAGACGGCCACGCCGAACGCGGTGACCGCGCACGACAGGATCAGGTAGGCCCGGTCGGGCTCCCACTCCGGATGACGGCGGTAGCGGCTGAAGGTGAGCCAATCGACGCCCTGGCTGACCAGGACGGCGGCGAACCACACGATCGGCCATATCCCCGGCGCGACGAACCAGGCCGTGGTTCCGATCACGGCGGCCAGGGCGATACGGGTGGTGAGTTCCCTGTACCGCACTTGCGACACGAGGGCGTAGGCGGTGGCTTGCATTGGCCGGTCTCCCCAACCTTCAGGTTGCACCGAAATGTGAAATTATTGGTTGCCGGACATGATGACCGGCGCTCGCAAGGCGGCTACACGGCTCAAGCGTGGCTGGAGGCGCCGAAAGGTGTGCTTTGGCCCGAAACACTTTATGGAACAGGCGATACGGCCCGCGCGTTGGAAGGCCGAATCCCGGGGGAGACTTCGACCATGAAACGCCTTGCCGCCCTTCTGGCCCTGACCGGCGCCTTCGCCGTCGCCGCGTGCGACGACCCGCGCTCGTCCGAGGAGGATAGCCTGGCCGACAAGGCCGCTGAACAGCCGCTGGCTCCGGCCGCCGAGGACGTGGGCGTCCCGGCCGAGGCTGTCGCCCCGACCGCTCCGCCGCCCACGGACACCAACGCCATCCCGCCCGAGAAGCGGACGTCGGAAGAATCGGTCAAGCCGGAAAGCGAAACCCTCTTCTATTGAGGCGCGGTGAAGCCGCCTCCGCGCGGGCAGGACGACGACGGGAGTGCGCCGTCTGTTTATGGGCCGACCGGCCCTCAATGAAGGTTCGAGTTTGACGCCAAGGCCCGCCCTCTTCCTTGTCAGCCTGGCGGGCATGGCCTTCGCGTCCGCCGCCGCCGCGGATCCTCGCGCGCACATTCGCGGCGACATGGACGGAACCCTGCGAGAGCAGCTGGTCCGCGCCGTGGGCGAGGTCGATGGCCCGCCCGCCAACCGCTTCGAAGCCCGCCGACGCGCCCGCGGGGCCATGGAGGCGGCCCAGGCCCTGCTCCGCTCCGAGGGCTACTACCAGCCGACCCTGGAAGACGTCGTCGAGGGCGAAGAGACCCCGATCGCCATCGTCAGCGTCATCCCCGGCCCACGCTTCGTGCTGGCCGACCCCGCCGTCCATTGGGTCGCGCCTGAACCGCAGGCCGAGGCGGCGCAGGCCGCCGTGAACGATATCGGGCTGAAGGCGGGCGAGGCGGGCCGCGCCGTGGACGTCATCGCCGCCGAGGGCCGGATCGTCTCGGGCCTTGTCCGCAACGGCTACGCCGACGCGCGGCCCGAACCCCGCCGCGTGGTCGTCGACCATGCCGCCTTCACCGTCCAGCCCACCTACAACATCGCCGCGGGCCAGCTGGTGCGCCTGGACGGCGTCCGGCTGGAGACGCGCGGCCCGACCAATCCGGATTGGGTCGCGGGCCTCGCGCCCTGGTCCGAAGGCGACGTCTACGATCCCGAAGACGTGGCGGAACTGGAACGCCGCCTGCTCGAGACCGGGGTCTACGACGGCGTCGGCGTGGCCCTGGCCCCGGCGGACCAGACCAATGCGGCGGGCAACCGGCCCATCGTCGTCACCCTGACCGACCGTCCGCGCCGCATCCTCGAGGCGGGCGCCACCTTCTCGACCGCCGAAGGCTCCGGCGTCGATCTGCGCTGGACGTGGCACAACCGCTTCAAGCGCGCCGACACCCTGGTCTGGGAAGCCCGCGCCGCCAACGTCGACAGCCGGCTGGGCGTGGATCTCAGCCTGCCGCACTGGCGCAATCCGGGACTGACGCTGAAACTGTCGGCCGCGGTGGTGAACGAGGACACCGACGCCTACGAACGCACCGCCGCCACCTTCGCCGCCGACCTGCAGCAGCGCCTCGGCAAGACCTCCTGGGTCAGTTACGGCGTCGGCCTCGACATCGGCCACTACAACGAGAACCGCTTCGATCCGCTCACCGCGCTGCCGGTGAATTTCAACCGCGACCTCTACATCCTGACCGGGCGCGGCAGCTTCTATCTGGATCATTCCAACGATCCGCTTGATCCGACCACGGGCTGGCGCCTGACCGTCTCGGCCCAGCCGACCGCGGTGGGCGGCGAGGAGTCGGTGCTGTTCCTGCGCGCCGAGTCCCAGGCCACCGCCTACCTGCCTCTGCAGGACAACGCCAAGACGGTGCTGGCCGGGCGGGTCAGGCTGGGCTCGATCCTGGGCGGCGGCGAGCTGACGGTGCCGTCGGACCGCCTGTTCTATTCCGGCGGCGGCGGATCGGTGCGCGGCTATGAATACCAGGGCGTCGGCCCGCGCCTGCCCGACAACACCCCGCGCGGCGGGCTGAGCCTGTTCGAGACCTCGCTGGAAATCCGCCGCGACGTGTGGCGCAGCTTCCAGGCCGTGGCCTTCGTCGACGCCGGCGCCGTCGGCTTCCAGGAAACGCCCAACTTCAGCAACCTGCGCTACGGCGCGGGTCTGGGCGTGCGCTACAAGCTGCCGTTCGGCCCGATCCGCGCCGATATCGCCTTCCCGCTGTCGGCGCGTGAAGGCGACGCCAAATTCCAGATCTACGTCAGCATCGGGCAGGCGTTTTGACCGACGCCCCGCCGCCCGAACCGACCCCGGCCGAAGCGCCTGACACGCCCGCGAAGAAGGCCCGGCGCAAGCGCACGCGCCTTCAGGCCCTCGCCTTCTTCAGCGGCATGGCCCTGGCCGCCCTGGTCGCCCTGCTGGTCGTCGTGCTGGTCGGCGGGCGGATGTACCTGGTCAGCGGCCCGGGCCGCGAACTGGTCACCAGCTTCGTCGCGGGCAAGAAGATCGGGCGCTACGGCCGGATCAACGTCGAAGGGGTCAAGGGCGACATCTTCAACGACTTCACCATCGACCATGTCACCGTCACCGATGCGAAGGGCGTCTGGCTGGAAGCGCGCGCCGTCCGGGTCGACTGGGACTGGCTGCCGCTGATCACCCGCCGGTTCCACGCCACCAACATCGAGGCCGGCGTCGTCCGCCTGATCCGCCGCCCGCTGGTCGAGCCCTCGACCACGCCGCCGGGTCCGCAGGCGCTGGGCATCGACATCGACCGCTTCGCCGCCAACGTCGAACTGCTGGAAGGCTTCAGCAAGGAGTACGGCCGCTGGAACCTGTCCGGCGAGGCCAATGTGCCGCGCCAGGGCGCCAAGTCCGCCGTCGTCAACGCCAACAGCCTGAGCCGTCCGGGCGACCACCTGCGCCTCAACGCCGTCTTCGGCGGCGATCTGGCCGAGACCCGGCTGAACCTGCGGGCGGTCGAGGCGCGCGGCGGCCCGATCGCGGGCGCCCTGGGCTATTCACCGGACCAGCCCTTCCTCGCCAGCGCCATCGTCAACGGCCAGGTGGTCGACGCCGTCGTCCGCTCCGGAGACTTCGTCCCGCTGACCGTCAAGGGCCGCTATGGCAAGGACAACACCCGGATCAGCGGCTTCTTCGACTTCTCCGGCTCGGACCTGCTGGCCCCCTTCATCGCGCGCCTCGGCCGCACCGCGAAATTCGGCTTCGCCACCTCCCCCGACACCGACGGCGACGGCCAGCAGGGCGTCGCCTGGCGGCTGATCACCGAGAACCTCACCTCCGACGCCAGCGGCCAGATCAGCATCAAGGATCGCCGCAGCCGGGACGGCGTCCGGCTGGACATCGCCACGCCGTCGCTGAACCGCCTCATCGGCCACCCGTCCGCCGGCCCCGCCTCCTACGTCGGGGTCTTCAAGGGCGACGCCGCGAACTGGACCCTGGCCGGCGCGGTCGATCTGGTCGGGGTGCAGGCCTCCAGCTACCGGGCCGCCCGCTTGCGCGGCCCGCTGAACGTGCAGGTGAAGTCGGGCCGCATGGATCTGGACGGCGACATCCAGGCCGACGGCGGGTCGACGGCGGGCATCATCGGCGGCCTGCTGGGCCCCCGCCCGCGCATCGTCTTCGAGGCCGCGCGCCTGGCCGACGGCGCCATCCTGCTGGAGAAGATCAACGCCAGGGGACAGGCGCTGGAACTGACCGGCTCGGGCGGCCGCGACCTGACCGGCGGTCTCGGCTTCCGCGGCGAGGCCCGGATCACCGACGCCTCGAAGATCCACCGCGACGCCCGCGGCGCCTTCGGCGGCCCCATCAGCGCCGCCATGGCCCGGAACGGCGCCCCCTGGCGGCTGACCTTCGACGGCCGCGGACGCGGTCTGGCCACGGGACAGGCCGAACTGGACCGCCTGCTGGGCGGGACGCCCCGCCTGCAGCTGACCGGCGCCCTGAACGGCGGACGCATCGAGGTCGAGCGGGCCGCCCTGACCGGAGCGCAAGGCTCGGCGGGGGCGCGCGGCCTGATCGAGGGCGACGGCCGCCTGCGGCTGGCCCTGAACTGGAACGCGCGCGGCCCGTTCGGCGTCGGCCCGGTCGAGATCGATGGAGCCATGACCGGCGACGGCGCCCTGACCGGCACCCTGGCCCAGCCCCGCGCCGACCTGCGCGCGGCCTTCGGCCAGGTCAGCGCCGGGGCGCTGAAACTGACCGACGCCAACCTGATCCTCAGCTTCCGCAAGGGCGCCGACGCCTCGGACGGCCGCATCGCCGTGACCGCGGGCTCGAACTACGGCCCCGCGCGGGCCAGCGGCAACTTCTACCTCGGCGGGTCGCGCATCCGCCTGACCGACGTGGACCTCGACGCCGGCGGCGTGGCGGCCCAGGGCGCGATCGCCCTGTCCAACCGCATCCCGTCCAGCGCCGACCTGACCTTCACCGCCCGTCCCGGCGCCTTCCTGGCCTCCGGGGAGGCCAATGGCCGCGTTCGCCTGACCGAGGGAGACGGGGCCGAGACGGCCATCCTCGACGTCAGCGGCCGCAATGTGCGTCTGGCAGGTTCGCCCTATGTGATCCGCACCCTCGACCTGGACGGGCGCGGGACCCTGGACCGGCTGCCCTTCAACCTGAAGGCCGACGTGGGCGGGCCGACGCCGCTGTCGTTCAACGGCACGGGCGTTTACGCCCGCGAGGGCAAGGCCCAGTCCGTGGTGCTGGAAGGCGCGGGCTCGGTGCGCGAGATCGATTTCACCACCCGTTCTCCCGCCGTGGTCGCCCTGTCCGGCGACGGCCGCGTCGCCCGGATCGACCTGTCGGTCGGCGGCGGCGTCCTGAGCGGCGAACTGCGCCAGGATTCCCGTGCGGCCATCATCGAGGCCAATCTGACCAGCGTCGAGCTGGGCTCCATCGCCCCGGACGTGCGCGGCCGGGTCACGGGCCGCCTGTCCCTGCGCGGCGCCGGCGATGACCTGTCCGGCTCGGCCAACATCAGCCTGGAGAACCTGCGCAGCATCGACGCGCCGCGCGGCCTGTCGGTGGACGGCACGCTCAGCGCCATGCTGGTCGACAACACCCTTCGCCTGGAAGCCCGCGCCACCGACGAGAACGCGGTGGAAGCCAGCGCCGACCTGACCCTGCCGGTGGAAGCCTCCGCGGCCCCGCTGCGGCTCGCCATCGCCCGCACCCGGCCGATGGAGGGCAAGATCAACATGCGCGGTCAGATCCAGCCGATCTGGGACCTGTTCCTCGGCGGCGATCGCTCTTTGTCGGGCCAGGTGACCGCCAACGCCACCCTGGGCGGCACCCTGAACGAACCGCGCATCAACGGCCGTCTCGACCTGCAGCAGGGGGCGTTCCGCGACAACGCCGTCGGCCTGCGGCTGGAAGGCGTCACCCTGAGCAGCCGGTTCGACGACACCACCGCCCTGATCGAGACCTTCACCGCCAACGACGGCTCGGGCGGCACGGTCAACGGCGACGGCCGCATCGGCCTGCGCCAGGGCTCGGGCTCCAGCTTCGAACTGGCCCTGACCCGCTTCCGCATCATCGACAACGACATCGCCGAGGCCCGGGCCTCCGGCCCTCTGACCGTGGTCCGGGGCGAGGACGGCAACATCCAGCTGGCTGGTCAGATCGACATCGACGACGCCCGGATCGAGGCCAACCCGCCGGGCTCCAACGGCATCGTCCGCATGGATGTGGTCGAGATCAACCGCCCCGGCGGCGACGTCCCCGAAGAGGCCCAGAACCGCCCGCGCGGCCCGCAGATCGGCATGGACATCGCCATCCGTTCGCCCGGCGGCGACGTGCATGTGGTCGGGCGCGGCCTGAATGTGGAGATGGGCGTCAATGCGCGCGTCACCGGCACCATCGGCCGCCCGATCCTGAGCGGCACCGCGCGGGTCATCCGCGGCGACTATGATTTCGCCGGCAAGCGGTTCGTCTTCGACGACACCGGCTCGGTCACCCTGTCGACCCGGCCCGACCAGATCCGGCTGAACCTGTCGGCCACGCGCGAGGATCCGGCCCTGACGGCCACCATCCGCGTGACCGGCACCGCGGTGCGGCCCGAGATCGCCCTGACCTCGACCCCGGCCCTGCCCCAGGATGAGATCCTGTCCCAGGTGCTGTTCGGACGGTCCGCGTCCCAGCTGTCGCCCTTCGAGGCGGCCCAGCTGGCGGCGGGCGTGGCCGCTCTGGCGGGCGGCGGCGGCTTCGATGTGATCGGGAACCTGCGCCAGCTGGCCGGACTGGACCGCCTGTCCTTCGGGGGCGAGGCGTCCAGCATCACCGTGGCGGGCGGACGCTACATCACCGACAATGTCTATCTGGAGATCATCGGCGGCGGCGAGGATGGGGCCGAGGTCAACGTCGAGTGGCAGGTGCGCCGCAATCTGACGGTCAGCTCCAAATTCGGCGGACAGGGCGACGCCAGCCTGTCCATCCGTTGGCGCCGGCAAAGCCGGCAGCCGGGCGGCGGATCCGAAGACCGCCGCCCGAACCGGTAGGCTTAGTAGGTTTCGGCGGCGCGCGTCCGGATCTTGTCCAGGGCGCTGGCGCCGCGGATGCCGGCGATGTGGGTCACGGCGGCAATCAGCATCAGGACCAGGATCGCGATGGTCAGCCACAGCGGCTGGGCCGCGCCGAACGCCGGCACGACCAGGGCCAGCAGGGACCCGCCCAGAGCCCAGATCACCAGCACCAGGAACAGGATCGGCAGCACGATGTTCGGCTTGCGCCACTGAACGAAGGCCAGGATCAGCTGCAGGACGATGAAGCCGCCCGCGATCATGATGCCGAACTGCGACTGCTGCGCGATCTGGGCCGGATCGGCCGTCTGTCCGGTCAGGTCATGAACCATGCGCGCCGCCGCTTCCTGCGCGGCCGGCGTTGAGGAGTACCAGCCGCCGATCGCCGTGTTGACCGCGCCCACCACCATGCCGACGGCGCTGACCTTGGCGGCGCCCAGCGCGGCTTCCTCGGTCGCCAACGGCGCGGTCGGGTTCATTGCCTTGAAGATATCAGTCATCCGTTTCCTCCTCTGGATGGAGCTTGACCCTAACGCGCCGCCGGAGGGAGTCGATAGCCGTCCCCGCCTTCACCTTTCTTCCGAGGGCGTCTAGGGTCCCGGCGCATGCGGATTCTGCCTTCTGATCAGACCGTGCTCGACCATGTCGCGGCGCGCGAAGCCGTCATCATCGGACGCGCCGTGACGTGGGCGAACGTCAACTCCGGCAGCCGCAACGCCGAGGGGCTGAACGCTGTCCTGACGCTGCTGGAGGCCGAGGCGCGCCGTCTGCCCGCCGCCGTCGAGCGCATCCCCACCCAGGGCTCCACCACCGTCGCCGACGACGGCTCGGTGCGGGCCGAGGCCCACGCCGACGCCCTGAAGATCACCTGCCGCCCGGACGCGCCCCTGCAGGTCGTGCTGACCGGCCACTACGACACCGTCTTCCCGGCCGAGAGCGGCTTCCAGACCGTCGTGACCCGCGCTGACGGAGCCCTGAACGGGCCGGGCGTCGCCGACATGAAGGGCGGCATCTCGGTGCTTCTGGCCGCGCTGGAAGCCTTCGAGACCCATCCGGACCGCGAGCGCGTGGGCTGGACCGTCCTGCTGAGCCCGGACGAGGAGATCGGCTCTCCCGCCTCCGCTCCCCTGCTGGCCGAGCTCGGCGCGCGCGGCCATGTCGGCATGACCTATGAGCCCGCCCTCTCCGACGGCACGTTGGCGGGCGAACGCAAGGGCAGCGGCAACTACCACCTGATCGTCACCGGCAAGGCCGCCCACGCGGGCCGGGCCTTCGACGAGGGCGCCAACGCCGTCGCCGGCGCCGCCATGATCGCCGCCCGCCTGCACGGCCTGAACGGTCAGCGCGAGGGCGTCACCGTCAATGTCGCCAAGATCAGCGGCGGCGGGGCTCTGAACGTCGTCGCCGACAACGCCGTGGTCCGCTTCAACGTCCGCGTCCCCGACGCCCAGGCCTCGGCCTGGATCTCCGAGACCGTGCGCCAGATCGCGGCTGAGCCCCCCTTCCCCGGCCTGACGCTGGACCTGCACGGCGGCATGACCCGCGCGCCCAAACCCATGGACGTCTCCCAGACCGCGCTTTTCAACGCCGTGCGTGATGCCGGCGCCCTTCTGGGCCAGACCATCGCCTGGAAGCCGTCGGGCGGCGTCTGCGAAGGCAACAACCTGCACGCCGCCGGCCTGCCCAATATCGACACCCTCGGCGTGCTGGGCGGCGACATCCATTCGGATCAGGAGTTCGCCTGGCCCGCCAGCTTCGTCGAACGCGCCCAGCTCAGCGCCCTGATCCTGTGCAAGATCGCGTCGGGCGAGATCGACGCCCTGAAACTGAAGTCCCTGCGTCTGGAGACGATGTAACCCCCATGCTCGTCGTCCGCCCCGCCGGCCCCGCCGATCTCGACTTCCTGCTGGAGCTGGCCATCCTCAGCGGCCCGGGCTTCACCAGCCTGCCCGAGGATCCGGACCAGCTGTCCGAACGCCTCGACCTCAGCCGCGACAGCTTCCACGGCAAGATGGAGCCGCAGGAGCGCTGGTACACCCTGATGCTGGAGGAGTCGGAGACCGGCGACGTCGACGGTATCGGCTCGGTCAAGGCGGCCGTCGGCCTCAAGCGCCCCTTCTTCAGCTTCCGCGTCGTCAACAACGCCCAGTCGTCGCCCTCGCTGGGCATCAAGCTGGAACAGAAGACCCTGGTGTTGGTCAACGAATGCACCGGCTGGACCGAGGTCGGCTCGCTGTTCCTGAAGGCCGACCGGCGCAAGGGCGGCGCGGGCCGCCTGCTCAGCCAGTCGCGCTACATGCTGATCGGCGCCGAGCCCGAACTGTTCAATGACAACGTCCTGGCCGAGCTGCGCGGGGTCTTCACCCCCGACGGCGCCTGCCCCTTCTGGGACCACGTCGCCCACAAATTCTTCCCGATGGAGTTCGACGAGGCCGACCGCATGACCGGCTCGACGGACAAGCAGTTCATCCTCGACCTGGCCCCGCGCCACCCGATCTACATCGACCTGCTGCCCGAGCCCGCCCGCGCCGTCATCGGCAAGGTCCACCCGCAGGGCGTGCCCGCCATGGCCCTGCTGGAAAGCGAGGGCTTCCGGCCCAACGGCCTGATCGACATCTTCGACGCCGGACCGACCGTCTCGTGCCAGCGTGACAACATCCGCACCGTTCGTGACGCCCGCCCCCTGACCGTCGCCGTGGCGGACGAGGTCGAGGCCGAACTGCCCGCCCTGATCTCGACCAACAGCGTCGGCGCCTTCCGCGCCGTGCGCCAGCGCGCCCATATCGAGGGCGACGTCGCCACCCTGAATCGCGAGACCGCCGATGCGCTCAAGGTGCGCGCCGGAGATACGGTCCGCGTGAAGACCTGAGTGATCCCATGACCGTATTCCAGTCCATCGACCCCGCCACCGGCGAAACCGTCTGGGAAGGCCCCGCCGCCTCCGCCACCGAGGTCCAGGCCGCCGCCGACCGCGCCCGGGCCGCCTTCCCCGATTGGGCCGACCGCCCGCGTCAGGACCGGATCGACGCAGTCAAACGGTATCAGGCGGTCCTGAAAGAGCGCGCCCCTCAGATCGCCGAGGCCATCAGCCGCGAAACCGGCAAGGCCTTGTGGGAGACCAACACCGAGCTTCAGGCCATGCAGGGCAAGGTCGACATCTCGATCCGCGCCTATGACGAGCGCACGGGCGAGCGAACGGCCCAGACCGCCTTCGGCTCGGCGACCCTGCGTCACCGCCCGCACGGCGTCGCCGCCGTGCTCGGCCCGTTCAACTTCCCCGGCCACCTGCCCAACGGCCACATCGTTCCGGCCCTGCTGGCCGGCGACACCGTCGTCTTCAAGCCGTCGGAAGAGACCCCGCTCACCGGCCAGCTGATGGCCGAGGCCTTCGAGGCCGCCGAACTGCCGACCGGCGTCGTCAACGTCGTCCAGGGCGGCCGCGACACGGGCGCGGCCCTGCTGGACAGCGGCATCGACGCCCTGATGTTCACCGGCTCCGGCGCCGCCGGTGCTCACTTCCGCCGCAAGTTCGCGGACGATCCGCATATGATCCTGGCGCTTGAGCTGGGCGGCAACAATCCGCTGGTCGTCTGGGACGCCGCCGACGCCGAGGCTGTCGCGGGAATTGTGGTCCAGTCCGCCTTCATCACCACCGGCCAGCGCTGCTCCTGCGCCCGTCGCCTGATCGTGCCGGAAGGACCCCAGGGCGACGCCGTCATCGAGGCCGTCGCCGCCCTCAGCGACCGCCTGCTCTTCGCCCCCTGGAACAGCGCGACGGAGCCCTACGCCGGTCCGCTGATCTCGGAGCGCGCGGCCCAGGCGGCCCTGCAGGCCCTGCAGCAGCGCATCGACCTGGGGGCCAAGGTGGTCCGCGCCTCCGGCCCGGTCGGCAACCTGCCCGGCGCCTTCGTCCGCCCCGCGATCATCGACGTGACCGGCCTGAACGTGCTGGATGAGGAGATGTTCGCCCCCTTCCTGCAGGTGATCCGGGTTCCGACCTTCGAGGCGGCCATCGCGGCGGCCAACGCCACCCGCTACGGCCTGTCCGCCGGTCTGGTCAGCGACAATCCGGCCAACTGGGACCGCTTCATCCGCCGCATCCGCGCGGGCGTCGTCAACTTCAACCGCCCGACCACCGGCGCCGCCGGCGACATGCCCTTCGGCGGCCTCGGCGCCAGCGGCAACCACCGCCCGAGCGCCTACTACGCCGCCGACTATTGCGCCTATCCGGTCGCCAGTTTCGAGGCCGAGGCGGTCAAGAACATCGAAAGCGAGATCAAGGGGTTGTCGGCGTGACCGTCCCCGCCGTCGAAGCCAACGCCGACGGCCTGATCGGCCCGACCCACTCCTATGCGGGTCTGTCGCCGGGCAACCTCGCCTCCAGCCTGAACGAGGGCCAGGAGTCCAACCCTCGCGCCGCCGTCCTGCAGGGTCTCGACAAGATGAAGCGGCTGGCCGACCTCGGCCTGCCCCAGTTCGTCCTGCCGCCGCACGAGCGGCCCAACCTGCCCTTCCTGCGCAGCCTCGGCTTCTCCGGCACGGACGCCCAGGTGGTGGAGCGGGCGTGGAAGGAGGCCCCGACCTTCGCCGCCGCCGCCAGTTCGGCCTCGCCCATGTGGGCGGCCAACGCCGCCACCGTGACGCCCAGCGCCGACAGCGCCGACGGCCGGGTCCACTTCAGCCCCGCCAACCTCGTCACCAACCTGCACCGCTCGCTCGAGCACGCCCAGACGAAGCGCGCGCTGGACGCCCTCTTCCCCGACCCCGCCCGCTTCGCCGTGCACGACGCCCTGCCTTCGGTCTCCCATCTGGCCGACGAGGGGGCCGCCAACCACGTCCGCCTGTGCGCCGACCACGGAGAGCCCGGCGTCAATCTTCTGGTCTGGGGCCGCGAGGCCTATGAGCCGTGGTCCGGCCCCTATCCCGCCCGCCAGACGCGCGAGGCCTCCGAGGCCCTGGCCCGCCGCCACGGCGCGTCCGGCGCGGTCTTCGCCCGCCAGTCGAAGGCCGCCATCGCCGGCGGCACCTTCCACAACGACGTGGTCTGCGTCGGCGCGCTGGAGACCCTGTTCCATCACGACCTGGCCTTCGAGGACACCGCCGGGACCCACGCCGCCATCCGTTCGGCCGCAAAGGGCTTCGAGCCGATCTTCGTCGAGGTCTCGTCCGCCGACCTGCCGCTGGCCGACGCCATCTCCAGCTATCTGTTCAACTCCATGCTGGTGCGGATCCCGGGCGAGGATCGCCTGACCCTGATCTGCCCGACCGAGACCCGCGACAACGCCCGCAGCCATGCGGTGGCGCAAGGCGTGGCCTCGTCCAACGGTCCTATCGGCAAGGTCGAGTACGTCGATGTGCGCCAGTCGATGCGCAACGGCGGCGGCCCCGCCTGCCTCCGTCTCAGGGTGGTCCTGAACGACGCCGAACTGGCCGCGACCAATCCCGCCATGCGCCTGACCGAGGGCCTGCACGGCGCGCTCAGCGTCTGGGGCGCGACCTGGTACCGCGACCGCCTCGGCGTCGCCGACCTGGCCGATCCGGCCCTGCTGGACGAAAGCCGGGGCGCTCTGGACGAGCTGACCTCCATCCTCGGCCTCGGCTCCGGCTTCTATCCGTTCCAGAGGGACTGACCGCCATGACGACCAATCCGGCCCTGATCGCGGGTGGCGTTCTCAGCGCCGGAGCCTCCCTTCTGCACCTCGCCGCCATCGTGGGCGGGGCATCCTGGTACCGGACCCTCGGCGCCGGCGAGCGGATGGCGCGGCAGGTCGAGCAGGGCTCATGGACCCCGCACCTCATCACCCTCGGGATCGCGGGCGTGCTCGCCGTCTGGGCCGCCTACGCCTTCTCCGGCGCCGGACTGATCCCGCGCCTGCCGCTGATCCGCACCGCCCTTGTATTGATCACCGCCGTCTATCTTCTGCGCGGACTGGTGCTCGTCCCGGCGTTCGCCCTGAACCCCGGCGGCGTCACGCCCTTCGTTCTGTGGAGTTCCCTGATCGTCCTGGCCTATGGCGTCGCCTACGCCATCGGAACCTGGACCGCCTGGCCCGCCCTCTCCGGCCGACCCTGACCTTGAGCGAGACCGAAAGGCCGACCCCATGACCGCCGCCTCGACCGAGACCATGTCGCCCGCCCGGCGCCTGCGCAACATCATCGGCGGCTCGGCGGGCAATCTGGTCGAGTGGTTCGACTGGTACGCCTATGCGGCCTTCACCCTCTATTTCGCTCCCGTCTTCTTCCCCAAGGGCGAGCCCACCGCCCAGCTGCTGAGCAGCGCCGCCATCTTCGCCGTCGGCTTCCTGATGCGGCCGGTCGGGGCCTGGATCATGGGCGTCTACGCCGACCGCAAGGGCCGCAAGGCGGGGCTGACCCTGTCCGTCACCCTGATGTGTACAGGCAGCCTGATCATCGCCTGCACGCCCGGCTACGCGACCATCGGCCTGGCCGCCCCCGCCCTACTGCTGCTCGCCCGCCTGATGCAGGGCCTCAGCGTCGGCGGCGAGTACGGCTCCTCGGCCACCTACCTGTCCGAGATGGCCACGAAGAACCATCGCGGCTTCTGGTCCAGCTTCCAGTACGTGACCCTGATCTCGGGCCAGCTTCTGGCCCTGCTGCTGCTGATCCTGCTGCAGAACACCCTCAGTGAGGACGCGCTGGCGTCCTGGGGCTGGCGCATTCCCTTCTTCGTCGGCGCGGCGCTGGCGGTGATCGTCTTCTGGCTGCGGCGTCGCCTCGACGAGACTCGCGCCTTCGTGGCCTCCGACGCCAAGGCGCCGCCGAAATCCAGCGCCCTGCTGCTGATCCTCAAGCATCCCAAGGAGGCCCTGCTGGTCATGGGCCTGACCGCCGGGGGGACGCTCGCCTTCTACGCCTACACCACCTACCTGCAGAAATTCCTCGTCAACACGACCGGCTTCACCAAGGACGTGGCGACCGAGATCAGCGCCGCCGCCCTGTTCCTGTTCATGTGCCTGCAGCCCGCCGTGGGCGCCCTGTCCGACCGTATCGGGCGCAAGCCGGTGATGATCGCCTTCGGGGTCACCGGCGTCCTCTTCACCGTGCCGATCATGTCGGCCCTGGCCACGGCCGACAGCCCCTTCGTCGCCTTCCTGCTGGCGCTCTCGGCGCTGGTGATCGTCAGCGGCTACACCTCCATCAACGCCGTGGTGAAGGCCGAGCTCTTCCCCGCCCACATCCGCGCCCTGGGCGTCGCCCTGCCCTACGCGATCGCCAACGCGGCCTTCGGCGGCACGGCGGAATATGTGGCGCTGTGGCTCAAGGGCGCCGGGATCGAGAGCGCCTTCTTCTGGTACGTCACCGCCATGATCGGCGTCTCGCTGCTGGTCTATCTCTTCATGCGCGACACCAAGCATCAGAGCCTGATCGCCCACGAGGACTGAGCCCTCCCCGCCGTCATGAGGGGCGCTCTCGCCCGGCGCGTAGAGATGCACAGGGCCGGATCGGCCCCGTCAGGAGACCGAGCATGCGCCGTTTCAGCCCCGCCCCCTTCATCGCCCTGGCGGCGATGACCGCCTTCGCCGCCGGCCCGGCGGCGGCCCACGCCCGGCTGGTCACGGCGACACCAGCGCCGAACGCGACCGTGGCGGCGCCCTCGACCATCAGCCTGACCTTCAGCGAGCGCATGGCGCCCGCCTTCTCCGCCTTCGACCTCGTCAACGCCGCGGGCGAAAAGGTCCCGGTGCGGATCGCGGTCGGCGAGGACGGCAAGACCCTGACCGGAACCCTGGCGCGCCCGGCCCCCGCCGGGGTCTACCGCGTCGACTGGCGCATCGCCTCGGGCGACGGCCACCGCATGACCGGCTCCTACACCTTCACGGTGCGCTGACGCATGCTGGAAGGCGCGGTCATCGCGCTCCGCTGGCTTCAGTACGGCGGAGCGGTCGTCCTGCTCGGGACCCCGTTGTTCCTGCTCTACAGCTTCAGGGGGACAGAGGGCCCGAACCTCGCCTGGGCGCGGCCCACGCTGATCGGGTCGGCCCTCGTCGTCGCGCTCGGTTCGCTCGCCGCCCTAGTGGCCCAGACCGCCGTCATGGCCGGCGCGTTGAGCGAAGCCCTCAAGCCCGCCTCCCTGTCCTTCATGGTCACCGGCACGACCCTGGGCATGGCCATGGTCGTTCGCGGCGCCTTGGCGTTGCTGGGCCTCGCCGCCGTCGTCGCCTTCAGACCGGGCCGCGGCCTGTGGGCCTTCCTGGTCGCGGCGGGGCTGATCATCGCCGCCAGCTTCGCCTGGACCGGGCACGGCGCGGCGACGGAAGGCCCCGGCGGACCTGTCCATCTGGCGGCCGACATCGTGCACATGGCCGCCGCCGCCCTTTGGCTCGGCGCCCTGGCGGCCCTGACCGCCCTGCTCGTCCGCCGGACCGCTTCGGATGATCCGGCGATCCATCGCGCCCTGCACGGCTTCGCCGGCCTGGGGACGCTCGCGGTCGTCCTGCTGGTGCTGACCGGCCTTGTGAACAGCGGGTTCCTGGTCGGGCCCGCCCGCGTCGGCGCGTTGGGCGCCGGCCTCTACGGCCAGCTGCTGATCGCCAAGCTCGCACTGTTCGCACTGATGCTCGCCATGGCGGCGCAGAACCGTTTCCGCCTGACGCCCACGCTCGGCGTCGTCCTGGAGAGCGGCGACGATCCCCGACCGGCGCTTCAGCGGCTCCGGCGCAGCATCGTCGCCGAAACCGTGGTCGGCGCCCTGCTGCTCGCCGTCGTCGCGGTCATGGGCACGCTGGCCCCGCCCTCGGCCCTGTGACCGCCTAGAGCCTGATCCGTTGAGGAGGAATCGCTTCGCGATTCCGCCGATGCGGTGAATCAGGCTCCAGATTTAAAGCGAGAGCCTGATTCACGCTTCAGCCGGAACCGCGAAGCGGTTCCGTCTAAAACGATCAGGCTCTAGCGCGGCGCCCGCGACGACCAGTGGATGTGATGGATGCGCCAGCCGTCGGCGTGCCGCTTCAGCACAATGGTCTCGGCCGTCAGCCGGTCCACGGCGCGGCCGTTGAACTGACCCGTCGTGCGGCCCTCGCTGGTGATCCAGGCCACGTCGCCGTCGGCCCATCCCGACCGGCGCGACACCGTCGCCTCCGAGGCCGCGGCGAAGGCGGCGTCCGAGCCGAGGTGGTGAGAGGCGTATTCGTCCCGCGACCGCTCCGCCCCGCCCTCCTCGAAGATCATCACCTCCGGCGCCAGCAGGGCCACGGCGGCGGCGGTGTTCCCGGCCTTCAGCGCGGCGTGGAAGGCGTCGACCACCGTGGCCGCGTCCGCCGCCTCGGCGGCGACGGCGCCGGCGGCGGCGCTGTGGTCATGGGCGTGATCCTGGGCGAAGGCGGGCGCCGCGCACAGCATGGCGGCCGAAAAGGTCAGGGCGAGGCGGGTTCGGGACATGATCGGCTCCGGTGCGTCAGGTTCAGGGGTGGATTCAGGTGGCCGACTGGTTGTGGCGGGCGAAAACGCGCGGGGCGCCTGATCTCAGCACCAGCAGGGTGTCGTAGGGATCCTTGTGGCCCTGCGGCGTCTCCATGCCCGGCGAGCCCAGCGGCATGGCCGGCACGGCCAGGCCCACGGCGGTCGGTCGGTCGGCCAGCAGACGGACGACATCCTCGGCCGGCACATGGCCCTCGATCAGATAGCCGCCGACCAGACCGGTGTGACAGGACGCCAGCGCGTCGGGAAAGCCCCGGCTGCGTCGCACCGGCTGAAGGTCGTCGGTCACGACGACGGTGGCGGTGAAGCCCGCCCGGCGCATGTGCGCGACCCATCCGTCGCAGCACGGGCAGGTCGGGGTCTTGTAGACCGTCAGGGCGCGGGGTGGCGCGGTCTGGGCGCAGGCGGCGCCCCCCATGCCCACGGCGAGGCCCGCCCCGAGCAACAGACGGCGGTTCAGTGTCGATCGCATCAGATGTGTTCTCCGCGGGGCGTTCATCTCTATACGGGAGATGGCGTCGCCCCCCTCATGAGGGTTATCGCCGACGCATGCGTATGCTGGACGGGGCATGGAGGCAGGTGTGCAATGACGGATGACCTCAGAACAATGATCGCCGCCGCCGGACCGGTGGACGAGACAGGGCTGGCCGGTCTGGAAGACGGCGTCTGGATCCGCGTCGACCAGCGCCGCGCCCAGATGCGGATGGGGCAGGTGCGGCTCGCCGCCGTCGCCATGGCCCTGGTCATCGGCGGGGTGAACGGGGGCCTGATGCTGGCGGCGTCCCGGTCCGCGCCGTCCGAGATGCAGGTGTTCGCCGTCTCGGCCGACGCCTCGCCCCTCACGCGCCTGGACGCCCGCGGATGAAGACCGCCTGGACCTCCATCCTGATCACGGCGGTGCTGGCCGCCTTGGCCAGCGGCGCGGCGACCTGGGTCAGCGCGACCTGGATCCTGCGCGACCGCCAGCCCCCCAGCCTGCACAGCGTCGTCCATGAGAAGCTCGACCTGAACGCCGAACAGGACCGCCGCCTCGACGCCATCGAGGCCCGCTTCGCCCCGCGCCGCACCGCCCTGGAGACCGAGGTCCGGGCCGCCAACCGCGAACTGGCCGCCGCCATCGCCGTCAACCGGGGCGACACGCCCGAGGTCCAGGCGGCGGTCGATCACTTCCACACGGCCATGGGCGACCTGCAGAAGGCGACCCTGGCCCATATCTTCGAGATGCGATCCGTCCTGACCCCGGCCCAGGCCGAGGTGTTCGACGCGGCGGTCGCCGACGCCCTGCGCCGCGACGCCGGTTAAGCGCGGGCGTGGAGGGCGAGGCGAACATCGAAGCCCGCGCGGCGCGCGGGGACCGGGCCGCCTTCACCACCCTGATGGCCGCCACCAAGCGGGACCTCCACCGCTTCATCCGCCGCTATGTCGGCGACGAGGACGAGGCGCACGACCTGCTGCAGGAGACCTATGTCGCCGCCTGGCTCGCCATACGGCGCTATGATCCGGCGCGGCCGTTCGATGTCTGGCTGCGCGCCATCGCCGTGAACAAATGCCGCGACTGGGGCCGGCGGCGCGCGGTCCGGCGCGTGGTGCGCGGGGTCATGGGCCTGGACGCGCCCGAGGCGGCGGCGGTGGGCGACGATGCGCCCGCGCCCGAGGCCCGGCTGGACGACCGGCGCCGGGCCGAAGCCCTCCAGCGCGCGCTGTCCAACCTGCCGGACGCCCTGAAGGCGCCCCTGCTGCTCGCCACCCTGGAAGGGCGGTCGCAGGCCGAGATCGCCGCCATCCTGGGCGTCACGGTCAAGGCCGTGGAGACCCGGATCGCGCGCGCCCGCAAGGCGTTGACGGAACGGATGGCGGCGTCCTCCGCCGCCGGGACCTGATCCGAAGCCGGCCTGTGGCGACCCGCCGCAGGGGGAAGCCGGTTCCGCTGCGTATCTGAACGAACAGCCGAATTCGCCCGAGGACCGCCCGCCCCATGCCGACCCCACGCCTTGATCGCCGAGCCCTTCTGCGCGGAGTCGCCGCGGGCGGCGGACTGCTGGGCCTGCAAGGCCTGATGCCCGCCTGGGCGCAGACGGGTTCGCCGGGACTGCGCGCCGATCTGCCGACGCTGACGGGGCCGAACATCGACCTGACCGTGGGGCATTCGGACTTCACCGTCGGCGGCCGCACCGGCCACGCCTTCACCGTCAACGGTCTGCTCCCCGCGCCCCTGCTGCGGATGCGCGAGGGCCAGAACGTGCGCCTGTCGGTGACCAACACCCTGGACGAGGACACCTCGATCCACTGGCACGGCCTGCTGCTGCCGTTCCAGATGGACGGCGTGCCGGGCGTCAGCTTCCCCGGCATCAAGCCCCGCGAGACCTTCGTCTACGAGTTCCCGATCCGGCAGTCCGGCACCTACTGGTACCACAGCCATTCGGGGCTGCAGGAGGCCATGGGCCACTATGGCCCCATCGTCATCGACCCGGCCGGCGCCGATCCGGTCGGCTATGACCGCGAGCACGTTCTGGTCCTGTCGGACTGGAGCTTCATGCATCCGCACGAAATCCTGGCCAAGCTGAAGAAGAGCCCCGGCTACTTCAACCACCAGCGCACCACCCTGTCCGGCCTGATCTCGGGCGAGGATCGGATGAGCCTGGAGGAACGCCGCATGTGGGGATCGATGCGGATGGATCCGCGGGACATCCTGGACGTCAGCGGCTCGACCTACACCTATCTGATTAACGGCCACGGCCCGCAGGAGAACTGGACCGGACTGTTCCGCCCCGGCGAGCGGGTGCGGCTGCGCATCATCAACGCCTCGGCCATGTCGATCTTCAACGTCCGCATCCCCGGCCTGGCCATGACCGTGGTCCAGGCCGACGGCGAGCACGTCCGTCCGGTCGAGGTGGACGAGTTCCAGATCTCGGTCGCCGAGACCTATGACGTCATCGTCCGACCGACCGAGGACCGCGCCTACACCATCGTGTCCGAGGCCATCGACCGCTCGGGCATGGGCCGCGCCACCCTGGCCCCGCGCCTGGGCATGACGGCCGAGGTTCCGCCGCTGCGCGAGGTTCCCAACCTGACCATGACCGACATGGGCATGGGTGGCGGCATGGCGGGCATGGATCACGGCTCCATGGCCGGGATGGATCACTCGGCCCATGGCGAAGCCGCCGCACCCATGGATCACGGCGCCATGAGCATGCGCGACCCGAACAACGCCCCCGCCGACATGGCGGTCGGCGTCGGGGTGGACGCCGTCGCTCCCGCGCCCGCGAACCGCCTGGGCGAGCGTCCGCAGGGCCTGCAGGACGTCGATCACCGGGTGCTGGTCTACACCGACCTGCGCGCCCTCGAGCCGAACCGCGACACGCGCCCGCCGTCACGTTCAATGGAAATCCACCTGACCGGAAACATGGAACGGTTCATGTGGGGCTTCGACGGCCGCAAATTCTCGGAGCTGGTCGAGCCGATCCGGTTCGAGCTGAACGAGCGGGTCCGCGTCACCCTGGTCAACGACACCATGATGGCCCACCCGATCCACCTGCACGGCCACTTCTTCCAGCTGGTCAACGGCCACGACGGGCATCAGCCGCTGAAGCACACGGTCAATGTGGCGCCGGGCTCAAAGGTGACCTTCGACCTGACCGCCGACGCGCCCGGCGACTGGGCCTTCCACTGCCACCTGCTGATGCACATGCACGCCGGGATGTTCAACGTCGTCACGGTCCGGCCGATGCAAGGAGCGGCCCGATGAACCGCGCCCTGCTCGCCGCCGCCGCGGTCCTGCCGCTGGTCCTGGCCGCCGGTTCCGCCGCCGCCCAGTCGCACGCCGGCCACACCGCGCCCGCCCAGACCCCGCCCCCGGCGGATCCCCACGCCGCCCACAGGCCCGCGCCTCCGCCCCCCGCGACGGCCGCAGATCCGCACGCTGGGCATGACATGAGCGGCATGCAGGCGGCTCCAGCTACGCCGCCCGCCGCCGATCCTCACGCGGGCCACAACATGAGCCCCGCCTCACCCGCAACCGATCCCCACGCCGGGCACGACATGGGCGGCATGACCGCCGGCCCGCCCAATGTTCCGACCAGCGTGGACGCCGTCGGCGGCCGCATGGTCGAGACCCCGCCCCCGCCCTCCGCCCGCGCCGCGCCCGCCCACGCGGCGGACCTGCTGTTCGATCCAGCCGCCATGGCGGCGGCGCGCAGGCAACTGCTGGTCGAGAACGGCGACGTCCGCACCACGGCGGTTCAGGTCGACAGGCTTGAGGCCCGCTTCGGCGACGGCGAGGACGGCTACGGCTGGGAGGCCCAGGGCTGGACCGGCGGCGACATCAATCGCTTCTGGTGGAAGACCGAGGGCGAAGGCGACTTCGGCGGCAAGCTGCACGACGCCGAGATTCAGGCCCTCTATAGCCGCGCCATCGCCCCCTTCTGGGACGTTCAGGCGGGCGTGCGCCAGGATGTCCGCCCGGACGGCCCGGACACGACCCACCTGACCGTCGGCGTGCAGGGCGTCGCCCCCTACTGGTTCGAGATGGGCGCCGCCGCCTTCCTGTCGACCGACGGCGACCTGACGGCCCGCGTCGAGGCGGAATACGACCAGCGTCTCACCCAGCGCTGGATCCTGCAGCCCGCGCTTGAGCTGAACCTGTCGGCCCAGGATGTCCCGGAACTGGAGATCGGCTCGGGCCTGACCTCGGTCACGGCGGGTCTTCGCCTGCGCTACGAAATCCGCAGGGAGTTCGCCCCCTACGTCGGCGTCGAATGGAGCCGATCATTCGGAGACACGGCCGACGACATCGAGGCCCGGGGCGGCGAAGCGGACGACACCCGCCTCGTCGTCGGCCTCAAGGCCTGGTTCTGATCAGGCCGCGAACCGCCCGCCCTTGGCCGCATAGGCCTGGGTGCCTTCGGTGAAGACCTCGTCGGTGGGCAGGACGGTCTCGATCGGGATGGCGTCCGCGCCCTTCAGCCGGTCGTAGATCGGGCCGAAATCCTTCAGCGTCTCGCCCTTCAGCGCCTCGATGCTGTCGATGACGAAATAGACCTGCTGGAAGTCGTCGATCCGGTACAGGGTCTTCATCACCCGCTCCAGGTCGAAGCCCAGCCGGTTCGGCGACGGATCCTCGGTGGCGAACACGCTCTCGGTCGCCGAGGAGACGATGCCGGCCCCGTAGATGCGCAGGCCGTCGGTGTCCTGCATCAGGCCGAATTCGACCGTGTACCAGTACAGGCGCGCCAGATTGGGCAGCATGCCCAGCGAGGCGGCCCGCTGCCCGCCCTTGCCGTAGGCTTCCATATAGGCGGCGAAGTCCGGGTCGGTCAGCATCGGCACATGGCCGAACACGTCGTGGAAGATGTCCGGCTCCTGCAGGTAGTCCAGCTGGTCCGGCTTGCGGATGAACTGGCCCGAGGGGAAGCGACGGTTGGCCAGGTGGTCGAAGAAGACCTCGTCCGGCACCAGACCCGGCACGCACACCACCGTCCAGCCGGTCAGGGCCTGCAGCTTGGGGTTCATCAGCGAGAAGTCGGGAATGCCGCCGGTGTTCAGATCCAGCGCCTTCAGCCCCTTGAAGAAGACGTCGGCGGCGCGGCCGGGCAGGATCTTCATCTGCCGGGCGTACAGGGTGTCCCAGGTCTTGTGCTCGGTCTCGGTATAGGCGCGCCAGTCCTGCGGGATCGTCCAGTCTTCAGCCGCGCCCGCGGGCGGCTTGTCGAAGACGTGCTCGAAATCGGACATGACGGTGCTCCTGCATCCGGGCTCTGGCGGCCCCTTGCCGACAATCTAGAACCCGGCGCGGGCGCGCGCCAGCAGTGTCAGTGGATCGCCTGCTCGCGCGGCGCGTGCCGGCCACGGGCGTCGACGGTGAAGTAGCGCTCCTCCGCATCCCGGGTCAGCATCGACAGCTCGGGGTCGTGCTCCAGCGAATCCTCGGACGCATAGGCCATGAAGCCGCCGTCGCCCCCCAGGGCCAGCACCTGGTAGAAGGGCTGGTCCGGCGAGATCGCGCCGGTCGCGCCGGGCTGCCCCGCGAAGACGGGATCCACGTCGATCACCACGCCGCGAAATCCCGCGGAACGATGCCGGACGATCTGGCCGAGGCCGAAGCGGGCTGAGACGGGATGGGTCATGCCGCCACGGTTACGCTCCCGAACCTGAGCCGGATCATGTGACCGCCGTTCATTTTCGCGACAGACACGCTTGGCGCGGACGAGTTTCGCAGTCTAGGCTGTTGGGGACGGGCGCCGTTCCGGACCGCCCACCTTGAAAGATTCGGCCATGCCGGAGACCGAAGGCGCGTCCTCGCGCCGCCGGTCCCAGCCCCGTCGATCCGACGGAGAGCGCGCCCGCGGCGGCGCGCCCGCCGGACCGGGGGCGTCAGGTCGCGACGCGCCGCTCTACGGCGCCCTCGATCTGGGGACCAACAACTGCCGTCTGCTGATCGCCCGCGCGGCGAAGGACGGCTTCCGCGTCGTCGATTCGTTCAGCCGCATCGTCCGCCTCGGCGAAGGCCTGTCGCGCACCGGCCGGCTGGACGACGCGGCCATGGAGCGGGCCTATGAGGCCCTCATGCTGTGCGGCGAGCGGGTCGCCAAGCGCGGGATCGACCCCTCGCGCCTCATGGCCGTGGCCACCCAGGCCTGCCGCCAGGCCGAGAACGGCGCCGCCTTCATCGAACGGGTGCGGCAGGGCACGGGCCTGAAGCTGCGCATCATCGACCCGGCCGAAGAGGCCCGTCTGGCCGTCCAGGGCTGCCTCAACCTGTTCGATCCCAGCGCCGAGGCCATTCTGGTCGTCGATGTCGGCGGCGGTTCGACCGAGCTCAGCTGGCTGCGCCGCAACGGCTCGGGCTTCGTGCTGGAAGGCTGGATTTCGGCCCCCATCGGCGTCGTCACCTTGGCCGAGCGCCACCCCGAACCGATCGGCGGCGATCTGAACCCCTGGTACGAAGCCATGGTGGCCGACATGGGCGCCGCCATCGCCGACACGCCGGTCGATCCGGCCCTGCGCGACGTCTTCGTCCAGGGCCGCGCCCATCTGGTCGGCACCTCGGGCGCGATCACCAGCCTGGCGGGCATCCACCTGGGTCTGCCCCGCTACCAGCGCAATCTGGTCGACGGCCTGTGGATGACGCGCGGCGACTGCGAGGCGGCGGCCGAACGGCTGAAGGCGCTGGGGCCCGAGGGTCGGGCGGCGGAATCCTGCATCGGCCCGGACCGCGCCGATCTGGTCCTGGCCGGCGCCGCCATCATGGAAGCCGTGCAGCGCGCCTGGCCGTCAGAGCGCGTGCGCGTCGCCGACCGCGGCCTGCGCGAAGGCCTGTTGCTCCAGCGCATGCGCGAGGACCGCAAGCCTCCCCGCCGCAAACGCCGGCGCGGACGCGGTCGCGGCGGAAGCGGTGGAGAGCAAACCTCGGCACGTTGAGAAGTGGCTAGTCTTTGATGACCTCGTCTAGATCCAGGCCAGCGTCGCTCGCCGCCTTCATGAACCGGATCCCGCAAAGCATTATGCCAGCTTGCGCGCGCTCGGCGTTTTGCTGAGCATCCGAGACTGCCGATGGGCGGACATTGCCATCAAGCACCTTCGCCATTGAGTCAAAGGCCGACATCTTGGCTAGATAGGCGTTGGAACAGGTCTCGATTGCCTCCTTAAACCCATCCCGATGACGCGCGGGAATGGTATCTGGAACATCGATGCGGCTGACCTCCAAACCTTCACTCGCGCAGACTGTTTTGGCCTGTTGCACCAAGGGATAGAGCACATAGGGGCTCGGGTTTCGAGCGCCGGCTGCGTCCGACACCGCCTTCGACGCGGCATCGCATCCCGCGACAGTGGAGTTGATGCGGTTCCAGAGTCCCGTGGCGGCCTCAGTCATGGCGGGTTTCAATCGTGCTTCCGCCGCCGCTTCGGCGTCATCTCGCGCCTTCTTTTCCGCTGCTTGAACTGTCTCGCGCTCTGCCTTCTCTCGCGCCTCATCCGCGGCGCGAACCGCAACCTCTTCTGGTGTCGGCGGCGGAAGTATCATGCCGCCAATGATGGTCACGACGAAGGATGCTCCCAACAAAAGGAGCCCCCGCTTCCGCGAGCCTAGATGAAGCCGCTTGAGTGGCTTCACCATCACCACGATCGAAAGCACGAACATCGCGAACGCGGCCAGCACAAGCAGACCGCCCAAAAATTCTCGCATCAGCTTCCCCCGTGTATTTCAACACGGATACCGTGAAATGCCTGATCCTTGAATACCCAGGGTCACATTTGCAGTCGCGCTCAGCCCCCGGCCACCTGAACCGGCAGGGTCACGTCGCAGACCGAGAAGTCGGCGCCGCGCGCCGCGCGGGCCTCGGTCACCAGGGTGCGGAAGCGCTCGGAGCCGGTGGCCAGCACCTGCACCGTCGGCCGCTCGGCGGCGGGGATGTCGGCGGCCACGCGCACGCGGGTCATGCGGTCCGGCTGGACCGAGGCCATCATGCCGTTCTCGCCGTCCCCGACCTGCAGCGACCGGACCACGTCCAGCCCTGACACCGTCACGCCCCAGATGGTGTAGCGCTTGTCCAGCGCCGGATAGGCCTGGCGCATGATGAAGAACTGGCTGTTGGCGGTGTCGTTGCCCTCGTCGCGGGCCATGCCCACCACGCCCGGGCAGTACAGGCCCCAGCCGTGCACCTTGCCGTCGCCGGTCTGGGCGAAGGCGGCGTCGGGCTGGGTCTGGACCGGCAGGGCGCCCAGGAAGCCGACCCGCGCGCCGGCGGGCTCAGCCACGGCGGCGAACGGCATGGCCGGGTCGCGGCGGAAGGTGAACTCGGCCTTCAGGTCGGGATAGGCGCTCTGGCCCTCGCCGCTGCCCAGCGGGTCGCCGGTCTGCGCCATGAACCAGTCGATCACCCGGTGCCACAGCAGGCCGTCGAAGAAGCCGTTGTGCGCCAGCAGGCGGATGCGCTCGACATGCAGGGGCGCGATCTGCGGCGTCAGCTCGACCAGGATGCGGCCCTTGGTCGTGTCGATGACCAGCAGGTTCTCGGGCGCGACGGCGCGCCAGTCATTCTCGGCGATCGTGGTCTGCGGCGTGGGCGCCGGGGGCGGAGGCGGCGGGCCGCCCGCGTCCTGGGCCAGGGCGGCCCCCGCGGACAGGGCCGCCACGGCCACAACGAGCGATCTTGCGAGCGTCAGTCTCATGGTCCCCTCCCCTTGCGTCCGGCTCAGCCGCCGGTGACTTCGGCCGGCGGCTGCACGTCGCAGACGGTGAAGCGATCGCCCAGTGCGGTGCGGGCTTCGGCGATCCGGGCGGCGAAGGCCGGGCCGGCCGAGACCATGACCCGCGCGGTGGGCCGCTGCCCCGCCGGCAGGGCCGCCGCGGTCCGCACCCGGGTCATGACGTCGGGATCGGTCACCCGGCCGTTCTCGGCGCGCACGCCGGGCTTCAGCGCCTTGACCGCGTCCAGTCCGGCCAGCACCCGGCCGAAGGGCGTATAGGTCCCGTTCAGGGACGCGTTGGGGCCGGTCATGATGTAGAATTGGCTGTTGGCGCTGTTCGGATCGTTGGCGCGGGCCATGCCCACGACGCCGGGGCAGAACAGGCCGATGGCCGCGACCTTGAAGTCGGCGGTGACCATCATCTGGGCGTCCGGCTGGGTCTCGACGGGCATGGAGCCCATCAGCCCCATCTGGGCGCTGCCGCTATTGCCCGGCCCGGTGGCGGCGAAGCCGTCGGCGCGGCCCCGCCGGAACGAGAACTCACCGGGCACGTCGGGCAGTTCGCTGCTGCCCTCGCCGGTGCCAAGGGGATCGCCGGTCTGGGCCATAAAGCCCTCGATCACCCGGTGGAATTTCAGTCCGTCATAGAAGCCGCGGTCGGCCAGGGTGCGCACCCGTTCGACCGACTGGGGCGCCACGCGCGGATCCAGTTCGATCACGATCCGCCCCTTGGCGGTGTCGATGATCAGCAGGTTCTCCGGCGCGATCGTGCGCCACTCCGCGGCGGGCGCCGCCGTCTGCGACAGGGCCGCCGGGGCGGTCGCGCCGGTCAGGAGGGCGGCCGACACGGCCGCCGCGAGCATCGTCTTGGTACGCATTCTAGTCCTTGACCCTGTCCAGCACCTGGGCCGCGACGGCCGGGCTGACGAAACTTCCGATATCCCCGCCCAGTCGGGCGATTTCCTTGACCAGCCGCGAGGCGATCGCCTGATGCCGCGGGTCGGCCATCAGGAAGACGGTCTCGATGTCGGCATTGAGGCGCTGGTTCATCGCCGTCATCTGGAATTCGTATTCAAAGTCGGCGACGGCGCGCAGGCCGCGCACGATCACCGTCGCGTCCAGCTCTTCGGCGAAATGCATCAGCAGGCTGGAGAAGGGCCGAACCTCGACCTTGTCGCCGAACTTCACCACCTCGGCCCGGACCATCTCGACCCGTTCGGCGGTCGAGAACAGCGGGCCCTTGTCGTCGTTCTGGGCGACGCCGATGACCAGCCGATCGACCAGCTTCACCGCCCGGCCGATGATGTCCATATGCCCGTTGGTGATCGGGTCGAACGTGCCCGGATACAGGCCTATGCGCATCGAAGTCCTCCCCGACTTTGGTCCGGTTTAGCAGGTGCGAAACCGACGGCCTAGATCGCCTGCGGCGCGTTCGACGCCCATGCGGCCTGAAGCCGGTCGATCAGCGCCGGATCCACGTCCAGGGACCGCCCATCGATGTTTCCGACCGGGCAGGCGGGCGTGGCGCTGTTGCAGATGAAGGCCTGCCGGAAGCCCGCCAGCGCGGTCCGGTCTATCGGCCGGATCTCGCTGTCCAGCCCGACGAGATCGAGCCCGTTCTCCAGCAGCGCCTGCCCCGTCCCGCGCAGCATCGGCGCCCGGGGCCAGACGATGCGCCCGTCCTCGACAAAGCCGATGTTCCAGATCGTTCCTTCCGACACCAGGCCGTCCGGCCCGACGAACAGCGCGTCGTCGAAACTCGCCGCCTTCGCCGCCCGTCGCGCGCGGGTCAGGCCGAAGGTGCCGTTGTGCTTCAGCTCCGGCGCTTCGCGGGCATAGTCCTGCGTCTGCAATCTCAGCGGATCGCACAGCGCGTTCGCCGGATCGGACACGACGGTCAGCACACTCGGCTCGCCCATGGCGTCGGGCATGCGCAGGGTGACGGTTTCCAGGAACAGCTGCACCCGCAGGCTGCGCCGTCCCTCCTGTCCCGCCAGCGCCGCCCGCATCCGCTCGCGCAGCCTCGCCTCGGGCACGGCCACGCCGAACAGCGTCAGCGCCTCATGCTCCAGCCGGTCCAGATGCAGGTCCAGGCCCCGCACGGCGCCGTCCTCGACCTGCATCGAGGTGAAGGCGCCGTAGTTCGACATCAGCACGGGAGCCAGCGCCTCGACGCTGGCCGGTTCGCCGTCGATGCGGAACAGATTCATGAGGTCCGCTCATCCCGGCGAAAGCCGGGACCCAGTGTTTTGGATGATCGGTTCAACCGAAGCTTCCTCCCTTTCGGTCCCCTTCGACGGCGTTTCCACGAAAGGACTGGGTCCCGGCTTTCGCCGGGATGAGCGGAAAGAGAAAACTCAGCCCTCGCCGCCCTCGATCTCGCCGCCTTCGCCCTCGATCACATCGTCATCAGCGCCGCCGCCGGAGTCCGGCAGGCGTTCAACCGAGACGACCTTCTCGCCGTCGGCGGTCTTGAAGATGGTGACGCCCTGGCTCGAGCGGCTGACGATGCGGACCTGCTCCATCGGCGTGCGGATCATCTGCCCGCCCGAGGTGACCATCAGCAGGTCGTCGCTTTCCTCGACCGGGAAGGACGCCGCCAGGCGCGTGCCCGCGCGGCCGCCCAGGCCGTGCGCCGTCAGCCCCTGCCCGCCGCGACCCGTGCGGCGATACTCATAGGCCGAGGAGCGCTTGCCGAAGCCGGTCTCGGTGACGGTCAGGATGAACTGCTCGGCGGCGCCCAGTTCGGCGATCCGCTCGACGCTCAGCACGGCCTCGCCGACCGCTTCGTCATCGGCCTCGACCGCCGGAGCCTCGTCCTCGCCGTCGGCGCCGGCCAGCGCCTTGCGCATGGCGTTGGCGTGCTTGACGTAGGCGGCGCGTTCTTCCGGCGTGGCGTCCACGCGGCCCAGCACGGCCATGGAGATGACCTCGTCCCCGGCCTGAAGGCGCACGCCGCGCACGCCGGTCGAATCCCGGCCCTTGAAGACCCGCACGTCGTCGGCCTTGAAGCGGATCGCCCGGCCCAGGGCGGTCGTCAGCATGACGTCGTCCTCGGCGGTGCACAGGGCCACGCCGACCATCCGGTCGCCGTCTTCCAGCTTCATGGCGATCTTGCCCGCGCGGTTTACCGTGGCGAAGTCCGACAGCTTGTTGCGGCGCACGTCGCCCGAGCTGGTGGCGAACATGATGTCGTACTCGCCCCACTCCGCCTCGTTCTCGGGCAGGGGCAGCACGTTCATGATGCTGTCGCCCGGCTCGATCGGCAGCAGGTTGACGAACGCCTTGCCGCGCGACTGCGGATTGCCCAGCGGCAGGCGCCAGGTCTTCAGCTTGTAGGCCTTGCCGTTGGTGGCGAAGAACAGCACCGGCGTGTGGGTCGAGGCCGAGAACACGCCGACGACGGCGTCGTCCTCCTTCATCGCCACGCCCGAACGGCCCTTGCCGCCGCGATGCTGGGTCCGATAGGCGTTCAGCGCCACCCGCTTGACGTAGCCGCCGTGGGTGACCGTCACGACCATGTCCTCGCGCGGGATCAGGTCCTCGTCCTCCATCTCGCCGTCGCCTTCCCCGATCAGGGTGCGGCGCGGCACGGCGAACTCGTCCTTCACGGCGATCAGGTCGGCGCGGATCACGGCCAGGATGTTGGCGCGGTCCGACAGCAGGGTCAGGTGCTCCTGGATCGTCTCGGCCAGGGCGCGGGCCTCGGCGAAGATGTCGTCACGCCCCAGGCCGGTCAGGCGGCTCAGGGTCAGCGACAGGATGGCCCGGGCCTGTTCGTCGGTCAGGTTCAGCTTGTCGCCGTCGACCAGCATCGAGCGCGGGTCGGCGATCAGCTCGACCAGGGCGATCATGTCGCCCACCGGCCAGGACTTGGCCTGCAGACGCTCGCGCGCCTCGGTCGGATCGGCCGACGAGCGGATGATGTGGATGACCTCGTCGATATTGGCCACGGCCACGGCCAGACCGACCAGCACGTGCCCGCGGTCGCGCGCCTTGGCCAGTTCGTACTTGGTGCGGCGGACGACCACCTCTTCGCGGAAGTCCAGGAAGATCTGCAGCAGGTCGCGCAGGCCCATCTGCTCGGGACGGCCGTGGTTCAGGGCCAGCATGTTGACGCCGAACGACGACTGCATGGCGGTGAAGCGCCACAGCTGGTTCAGCACCACATCGCCCGAGGCGTCGCGCTTCAGCTCGATGACCATGCGCATGCCGTCGCGGTCGGATTCGTCGCGCACGTCGGCGATGCCCTCGATCCGCTTCTCGCGCACCAGTTCGACGATGCGCTCGATCAGGGTCTGCTTGTTGACCTGGAACGGCAGCTCGGTGACCACGATGGCCTCGCGGTCCTTGCGGATCGTCTCGATCGAGGCCTTGCCGCGCACGATGACCGAGCCGCGGCCGTCGCGCAGGGCGTTGCGGGGCGCGGTGCGGCCCATGATCTCGCCGCCGGTCGGGAAGTCGGGACCGGGCACGATGTCCAGCAGGGCGTCGTCGCTGATGTTGGCGTCGTCCAGCAGCGCCACCGCCGCCTCGACCACTTCGCCCAGGTTATGCGGCGGGATGTTGGTGGCCATGCCGACGGCGATGCCGCCCGCGCCGTTGACCAGCAGGTTCGGGATGCGGCTGGGCAGGACGACCGGCTCCAGCTCCTTCTCGTCGTAGTTCGGCTGGAAATCGACGGTGTCCTTGTCGATGTCGGCCAGCAGCGCCACGGCGGCCGGGGCCATCTTGGCCTCGGTGTATCGCATCGAGGCGGGCATATCGCCGTCGACCGAGCCGAAATTGCCCTGGCCATCGACCAGCATCAGACCCATCGAGAACGGCTGGGCCATGCGCACCAGCGCCATGTAGACCGAGGCGTCGCCGTGCGGGTGGAAGCGGCCCAGCACGTCGCCGACCACGCGGGCGCACTTGGAGTAGGACTTCTCGGGCGACATCTTCAGGTCGTGCATCGAGTACAGGATGCGGCGGTGCACGGGCTTCAGCCCGTCGCGCGCGTCCGGCAGCGCCCGGCTCACGATCACGCTCATGGCGTAGTCGAGATACGAGCGGCGCAGCTCGTCTTCGATGGTGATGGTGGAGATGTCGCCGCCCGCCGGGGCTGCGGCGTTTTCGTAGGTGTCGTCGGTCAAGGAAATCAGGCTTTAAATGGCCGGAATCGGAACGTGATCCGCTGTCCGGTTTTCTAGCATCCAGGGCCTCCTTAAGCAAAAGGATCGCCCAGCTTCCAGGCTTGTACACAGGGATTTTCCACCATGCGCCAGCGCCTCCTCGCCGCCCTCATCGCCACGCCCCTCCTGGTGGGCGCCGCCGGAGCCCTCGCCCAGACGGCGGCTCCCGCCCCCACGCCTGCGCCGGCCCCTGCGCCCCAGCCCGTGGTGACCGCCGCGCTGAAGACCGCCGACGGCGCCGATGCGGGCACGGTCACCGGCTATGAAGGCCCCATGGGGATGATCTTCCGGGTCGAGGGCAAGGGCTGGCCGGCCGGCTGGCACGCGGTCCACCTGCACGCCGTCGGCACCTGCGAGGCCCCGGCCTTCACCTCGGCCGGCGGCCATGTGAACCACGCCGAGGGCGCTCGCCCCCACGGTCTGCTGAACAAGACCGGCGGACCGGATCTGGGCGATCTGCAGAACGTCCACGCCGCCGCCGACGGAACCGCCAACGCCGACGTCTACCTGGCCTGGGAAGGGCTCGACGCCCACGAAAGCGACTATGTCGATGGCAACGGCCTGTCCTTCGTCGTCCACGCCAACCCGGACGACTACGTCAGCCAGCCCATCGGCGGCGCCGGCGCCCGCATCGCCTGCGGCGTGTTCCAGCCCGCCGGCTGAGGGGCCGCCTAGACAGCGCGAGCTACATCAGTTGCGCAGCAATGCCATCGCGCTGTCGAGGCAACTCTTCATTGGGCCCCAGTTTGGTCTTCAATCTTCGGAAGCCCTCCCAATGCAGGGAGCCCCACACTCGTCCGGGTTTCGCTTACGTGAGCTTCGGAAAGTTCGCGAATAATCCAAGTACTGCTATCCTGAACAGCCTTGACCGTGCCGCCAACATCAGAAACGGTCGCCATTATCAACACCAACGTACCAATTAGAACGGCAGCGTTTGATCTTGGCTTCGCCAACTCTTTTTCAAAAGAATCTAACTTGTCATGAAGAATCTTCTTTCGGCGCTCACTGAGTCCCGAAATATCGATCTGGTGGCGAATATCGGCAATTTTCTTACCGATCTCAATTTTTCCAGAATCCCCCAGCCTGACGAGATTATCTCGCAATTTCATATCAGTTAAAACGCGCTGCTGACTGACAAAACCCTCAGCGTGGGCCAAGAACTGCTCGACCGTTACGACAGTAATGCTCCATTCTGATAGACGTTCAATTCCCAAGACTTTAGCGCAAGATTGCAATTCACTGGCATAGGATAGCTTCCTCTCGGTCGGAGTCCAATTCGACACACGACTTGCTAGGCTTTGCTCGAATTTTGGGCGAGTAATTCTTACGATTGCAGCAAATCGTTCGCCTTCGTCATCCGGCAGCCCGGAAAGCTCTGCGTCGGTGAGGCTATCGATTATGTTCATGGCTTAACCATAACGCGCGCCGTTGATTGAGCAACCGCAAGGCGATCCGCTACTCAACTCCCCCAACTTCCCCGCGATGTGAGTTCGCAACTAAGTCAGAGCGAGAGCTTGATACCGCTAGGCCATTCCGCCCATCCTGAGGGCATGGCGCTTCTTTTCGGCGATCCCGCCCCGACGTTCTCGACCCAAGGCGTCAGCAACCCGCGCTACGTCTTCGACACCGCCGCGGGCCGCTACCTGCTGCTCGCCATCGTCCCGGCGGGTCCGGCGGTCGAGCGGGCGGCCGCGCTGCTGGACGCCCGACGCACGGCCTTCGACGACCTGCACGCCAGCGCCTTCATCCTGATCGTGGGCCCGGATGAGGCCCGCGCCGCCCGGCAGGACAGCCTCCCCGGCCGCCGCTTCCTGTTCGACGAGGCCGGCGAGGCCGCCGCCTTGTATGACGCCCAGGACGCCGAGCGGTGGGTCCTGATCGATCCGGCCCTGCACGTCATGGGCATGGTCGGGGCGGAAGACGCCGAGGCCCTGCTCGACCGCGTCGCCGCCCTGCCTCCGCCCGCCCGTCACGGCGGCTTCCGCGGCCTGGCCCCCGTCCTGGTCACCCCGCGCATCTTCGAGCCCGGCTTCTGCGAGCAGTTGATCGCCCTGTATCGCCGGACCGGCGGCGAACCCTCTGGCTTCATGCGCGAGATCGACGGCGTCACCACCCTGATGATGAACGACCAGCACAAGCGCCGCTCGGACGTTCTCGTCGAGGAGGACGCCCTGCAGAAGCAGGTCGTGGCGCGGCTGAACCGCCGCCTGATCCCGCAGATCGAAAAGGCCTTCAACTTCAAGCCGACCCGGATCGAACGCTATCTGGTCGCCCGCTACGACGGCGAGACCGGCGGCTTCTTCCGCCCGCACCGCGACAACACCACCAAGGGCACGGCCCACCGGCGGTTCGCGGTCTCGATCAACCTGAACGGCGACTACGACGGCGGCGATCTCCGCTTCCCCGAGTTCGGCGACCGCACCTACCGCCCGCCCCCCGGCGGCGCCTGCGTCTTCTCCTGCTCGATCCTGCACGAGGCGACGCCGGTCACCCGTGGCGAACGCTTCGCCTTCCTGCCCTTCCTCTACGACGAGGCGGCCGCGAAGGTGCGGGAAGAGAACCTGAAGTATCTGGACCCGGCGCTGACGGCCTAGCGCCCGTCTTTCCTCGCGAGATCAGACCGCCCGCAACTCGGGCTTCGCGGACTCCTTCTGCAGGCCGAACGGCTTGCGATGAACCACGGACACGCCCGTTCCGGGGTTCAGCGCGGTCACCGTGATCGTCGCGGACAACTGGACGGCCAGCGCTTGAACGATCGCGGTGCCCAGGCCCGCCTTCGCATCGTCCGGCGAGGCGGGCATGCCGATCCCGTCATCGCAGACCGATAGAGCCCACCCCTCGTGTTCCGAGTGGTAATCCACTGTCACCACGCCGGCGCGCCCGGTCGGGAACGCGTGCTTCAACGCATTGATGACCAGCTCGGTCACGATGAGGCCCAGGCTGACGGAGACCTCGCCGGTCGTGGTGCTTCCATCGCCATTGACCTGGATGGACACCAGATCATGGTCTTCGATCATGGACGCGCCGATGCTCTGGCAAAGCTGCGCCAGGTACGGCTTCAGCATGACATCGCTGATGCTCGACGCCGCCAGCTGACGCTGAACCGCCGCCACCGACATGACCCTCTGGTGCGCATCGCGCAGGTGAACCCGGCTCTCCTCTGAAGTTACCTTCTTGGCGTTCTGAAGCAGCACGCTCGCGATGATCTGCAGGCTGTTGGCGACCCGGTGCTGGATCTCCTGAAGCAGGATGTCCTTGTCGCGGATGAGATCGCTCTTCAGCTTCTCGGCGGCCTTGGCTTTAGTGGCGTCGACGATAGTCAGCATGATGCGGACGGACGGCCCCTCGGTGAACTCCAGTCGCTGGGCGGCGAGGATGAGGCTCCGGTGCGGCTGATGCGCTTCGCTCCAGTCCAGTTCATAGGCGTCGATAAGGGCGTCCCCGGACCCGACGGCGGACAGCAGCGAACGCAGCCGGGGCAGATCCCACTCCCCGTCTCCCAGCAAGAACAAGGATCGCCCCCGAACCGCACCGGATGCGTAGCCGAACGCCCTCACGAAGGAATCGCTCGCGGCGATGACGTGCGCGTTTCCATCGAGCAGCAGCAAGGGCGCCTGCGATGCATTGATCACGGCGAGCGCCAGGGAGGAGCCCAGGTCAGGAGAAAGAGGCGGAGCAGGAGCCATATCGGCCCTTCCCGGCTGAAAAGCCTCGCGAAGCGAAAGCCCAATCTCAACCATTCGGAAACGTCGCCGAAGCCCTGATTGTAACAGGAACGCGGCGGTATGGATACGCGCGCCCTACGTCCGCCTTTGACGTGGCTTCCGTCGGAACACGTCCCCTTGGGATAGCGGTTCAGCGATTGACGGCAAAAAATATTACAATATGTTGTACAACATATTTCATTATGGATCGACCATGTTCTCTCGGCTTTGTGCTTGCCTGTTGGCCGCCGCTACGCTGTGTCCCGCGCCGGTCCTCGCCCAGACCGTGGCCCGGCCCCTGGATTCCGAGGCTCAGCGGCAGGTCGTGTCCCGCCTTGAGACGGCGCTGCGTGAAAACTACGTCTTCCCCGACCGTATCCCGGCCATCGCCGCCGAACTGGATCGACGGGTTCAGTCCACCCCCGTCGGCAGCGAACAGTTCGCCGAAAGCCTCGCCCAGGGGTTGGTCAAGGCGAGCGACGATCTCCACTTCTCGGTCGCGTTCGATCCGGATGAGGTCGCCGCGAACAGGCGGGCGAAAGCAGAGGGCGAGACGACCACCCAGGCGCAGCGCGATGGCGAGCGGGCGGCCAATTTCGGCTTCCGGGACGCCCGGCGGCTGGACGGAGGGCTGGCCTATGTCCGGTTCGATTTCTTCGCCGATCCGCAATACGCCCAGGAGGTCGCCGCCGGGGCCATGGGCTTCGCCGACGGCGCCCAGGGGCTGATCATCGATCTCCGTTACAACAACGGCGGCGTTCTGGAGATGGCCCAGCTCCTGATGAGCTACCTCTATCCAGCGGGCAAGGAACAGAAATTCTTCGATTATTTCTACAACGAGAACGGGGCGCGCGTGCAGCGCAGCCAGTGGAGCCTGGCCGCCGTGCCCGGGAGCCGGTCGGCGACCATCCCGGTCGTGGTGCTGACCGGATCGACCTCCTTCTCCTCCGCCGAATGGATGGCGTTCTCGCTGCAGAAGCTCGGCCGCGCGACTCTCATCGGTGAACAGACCGCCGGCGGCGCGCACCCCGTCACCCGCGTGCCCATCGACGACCGGTTCATGCTGCAGGTGCCGTTCGGTCAGATCCATGACCCGGTCAACGGGCAGGATTTCGAGGGCGTCGGCGTCACTCCCGATATCGCCGTAGCGGCCTCGGACGCCCTTCTGACCGCGCAGCGATTCCTGCTGAAAAGCCGGGCGGAAGCGGGCGACGCCGAGGCCCGGTGGGCCCTGCCCCCGGTCGAGTTCGCCCTCTCCGGCGAACCCGTGAGCCCGTCGGACCTGGATGAGGCGGCCGGAACCTATGAAGGCCGCGCGCTCGTCCGCACCGCGACCGGCCTGGCCTACCACTGGCGCGAGCGCTTCGTTCTGACGCTTGATCTGATCGGAAAGGATCTGTTTGCGGTCCAGGGAACGGATGACTACCGGTTCCGCCTGGTTCGCGAAAACGGACGTGTGAGCGGCCTTGAGCGCGTGTGGAAGTCGGGCGAGACGGCCGGCTATCGCCGCCTGGATTAAGGAGCTGTCGGGCGAATGATCGAGTTGAACCGCACCTTCCTGGGCCGCCTCAGCGAACAGTTGAGCGAACTGATCGAGCAGCAGTCGGCCGAGGTGTTCGAGCGGGCCGGCCTTGTCATTCCGGTCAAGTCCTCGTCCCTGATGTGCGCCATCGCGACGCTCGGCCCGGTCTCCGTCGCCGACCTCGTGCGCGCCCTGAACCGTTCACACCAGCTCATCCAGCAGAAGATGCCCAAGCTGCTGAAACTGGGTCTGGTCAGCCGCCGGCCCGATCCCGACGACCAGCGCGTCGTCCTGATCGAGCTGACCGACAGGGGCCGCGAACAACTGGCCCTGCTCGACAGTCTGGATGCGGAGTTCGAACGCGCCTACGCCGAAATGGAGGAAGACGCCGGCCCGGTGTTCGACTCGATCAGCCGCGCCATCGCCTCGCTCAAAGCCCGTCCCCTGATCGACCGCATGGTCGTCTGACGGTCGGGATAAGGAAATCGGCCCTTACGACCAACTCTGACGCATCGGCCCGCTAGGCTTCGCGGCCTTGGGTCTTTGACAATCAAGCACCGCAGCTGGGGTTGAGCCCCGCGCACCATCCCCCGTCACAAGCGAATTTGTGCACGATGTGCACTCCATTTTTTCCGAGTGCACATTTCCGCCCCCGACCATGCCGGAGGTTCGGGATGACCGCCTCAGTCCGCCCGGAACTGCAGTTCCGCCAGCCGCGCATACAGGCCGCCCTTGGCGATCAGGGCGGCGTGCGTCCCCTCTTCGACCACCTTGCCGTCCTCCATCACCACGATGCGGTCGGCGCGCAGCACGGTGGCCAGGCGGTGGGCGATGACGATGGTCGTACGGTCCTCCATGGCCTGGTCCAGCGCCGTCTGCACCAGCCGCTCGTTCTCGGCGTCCAGCGCCGAGGTCGCCTCGTCCAGCAGCAGGATCGGCGCCTCGCGGACCAGGGCCCGGGCGATGGCCAGGCGCTGCCGCTGCCCGCCCGACAGGCTCTTGCCGCGCTCGCCCAGGGGCGTGTCGAACTGCTCGGGCAGGTCCTCGATGAAGCCCAAAGCCTGCGCCTTCCCGGCGGCCGCGCGGACCTCGTCCTCGCTCGCCGCTTCCCGCCCGAAGCGGATGTTTTCCTTCGCAGAACCCGAGAATAGCGGCGCCTCTTGCGAGACCCAGGCGAAGCGGTCGCGCACCGAAACAGGATCGGCCTCGCGCACGTCCACCCCGTCCACCGACACCACCCCGCCTTGCGGATCGTAGAAGCGCAGCAGCAGGCGGAAGACGGTCGACTTGCCCGCGCCCGACGGCCCGACCAGGGCCACGGTCTCGCCGGGCCGCACGGTCAGGCTGAAGCCCTTCAGCGCCGGCAGGTCGGGCCGCCCCGGGTAGGCGAATTGCACCGCCGACATCGACACCTCGCCGACCGGCGGCTCCGGCAGGGCGATGGGCCGTTCCGGCGCGGCGATGGCGGTCTGGGCCCGCATCAGCTCGTCGATCCGCTCCATGGCCCCGGCGGCCTTCTGCACGTCGCCCCAGCTCTCGCCCAGCGCGCCCACGGCCCCAGCCGCGAAGACGGACAGCAGCACGAACTGCAGCAGCGCCCCCGGGCTCATCCGCCCGGCGATCACGTCCTGCGCGCCCAGCCACAGCACCAGGGTCACGCCGCCGAACATCACGACGATGATCATGGCCGTCATCAGGGCCCGCGCCCGCATGCGCACCAGCGACGAGTTGAAGGCGTCCTCGACCGCCGCGCCGAACCGGGCGACCGCGCTGGCGACGCGCCCGAAGGCCTGCACCGTCTCGATGGCGTCCACGCTCTCGCCGGCGAAGCCGACCGCATTGGCGAACCGGTCCTGGGTGGCCACGGTCAGTTTGCGCACCCGGCGCCCGAACAGGAAGATCGGCCCCAGCAGCAGCGGCACCACCAGCAGCACCAGCCCGGTCAGCTTGGGGCTGACCACGAACAGCAGGACGGTCCCGCCCACCAGGGTCAGGAAGTTGCGCAGGGCGAACGACACCGAGGTCGTCATCAGGGTCTCGACCAGGGCGATGTCCGTGGTCAGGCGGCTCAGCACCTCCCCGGTCCGGATCTTGGCGTAGAAGGCCGGGTCCAGCGTCAGGATGCGGTCGAACAGCCCCTTGCGCAGGTCGGCCACGACGCGCTCGCCTGTCTTGGTCACGTAGAAATAGCGCACCGCCGTGGCGACGCCCAGGAACAGGGCGTTGGCGCCCAGCATCAGGAACCACAGGTTCAGCCCCGCGCCGCCGTTCTCGAACCCATGGTCGATGGCCCCGCGCGCCGCCGCCGTCAGGCTCAGCGAGGTCGCCGTCGACACGATCAGCCAGAAGGCCGCCATCGCCAGATGGCCCTTGTGGCGCAGGGCGTAGGGCAGCAGCCGGGCCAGCGGACGGATGTCGCGGCGCTTCTCGCGGCGGTCGCCCGCCTCGGCCATCTGCTCGGCCAGGACCGCGCCGGCGCCCGGCCGTCCGCGAAGGTCAGGGGCGTCGGTGATCGGTGCGGAGGTTTCGGTCATGGCCGCGCCTCTTGCCCCGGAACGCCCCCCGGTGTAAACGCCGCCGCTCATTCCCGCCGCCTAGCGTGGCGGGTTTCTCATTTTACGCGCACAGACGGTCGGCATCGTCACCGCGCAGAGACCGGACGACGACCATGAAGGCGGACACGCACCCCGACTACCACTTCATCACCGTGGTGATGACGGACGGCACCAGCTACCAGACCCGTTCGACCTACGGGAAAGAGGGCGCGACCCTGAACCTGGACATCGATCCGTCGACCCACCCGGCCTGGACCGGCGGCAACCAGCACATGCTGGACCGCGGCGGTCGCGTGTCGCGCTTCAACAACAAGTTCGCCGGCTTCATCAAGAAGTAAGCCGCTTCCGGTCTGGCTTTCCAGCCACACCGCAGGTGCAAGACGACAAGAAGGCGTCGGTCCCCGGACCGGCGCCTTTCTGTTTGGCCGGAACGCCGATAATGTCGTCCGCGTTGGGCTTTCGGGGCGTGGGCGTTGGGTCCGTGCGACGGAACGGACGAAGAGCGACGTGATGAATCGAAGGCAACTGGGTCTGGGCGCGGCGGTTTCGGCGCTGGCGTCCTCGTTCGGCGCGAGCGCGCTGGCGCAGACCCGTGATCCGGGCGCCGTCGCCTTCTACGACAGCTTCAACGATCAGCTGGCCCGCCTGCCCGCCACCCTCCAGCCCGACGTGCGCGCCTTCTACGAGCTGAACGGCTGGCGTCCGGTGTGGACCGCCGACCGCCTGCGCGCCCTGCAAACCGCCGCCGCCCGCGCCGAACGCCACGGCCTGTCGCAGTCCGACTTCTTCGATTTCACCGCCCTGGCCGCCGACCGCGACGCCGCGGAGATGAAGACCACCGCCGCGGCCATGACCTACGCCCGCGTCCTCGCCGAGGGCCGCGTCCGCCCCGAGGCGGTCGAGGACCTGTGGGAGATGCAAAAGAACCGCGTCGACCTGCCCGCCGGGCTGAATGACGCGCTCGCAACCAACCGCCTGCTCGACTGGTTCGAGGGGCTGGCCCCCACCGACATCGGCTACTCCAACCTGTCGGCAGGCTATGTCCGCTACCGCCGCCTGATCCGCGACAACGGCGGTTGGCCCGCATTCCGCGTCGGCGCGAACATCGAGCCGGGCGGCAGCGACCCGCGCATCCCGATCATCGTCCAGCGCCTAGTGGCCGAGGGCGACCTCTCGGCCGCCGACGGCGCCCGCATCGCGGCCATGGGCCCGGTCTACGGCCCCGACCTGGAAGCCGGCATGCGCAGCTTCCAGACCCGTCACGGCCTCGTCGCCGACGGCCGCATCGGCACGGGCAGCCAGCGCTCGCTCTCGGCCTCGGCCGAGGATCGCGCCCGCCAGATCGCCCTCAACCTGGAACGCCGCCGCTGGCTCAAGCGCGAGGTCAATCCCGAGCGTATCGAGGTCAACACCGCCGCCGCCATCATGGTCTACTGGAAGGACGGCCGTCCGGTGCACTCCAACCGCGTCGTCTGCGGTTCGCCCAGCAACCAGACGCCCAGCCTGGAGAAGCCGTTCGCCTCGGTCGTGGCCAATCCGCCCTGGTATGTGCCGGCTTCGATCGCCCGCAACGAGATCCTGCCGCGCGGCCCCGGCTATCTGGCCAGCCAGAACATGTACGTCCAGAACGGCACGGTCATCCAGCGCGCCGGCCCGACGGCCGCGCTCGGCTATGTGAAGTTCGAGCTGCGCGACAGCTACGCCATCTTCCTGCACGACACCCCGTCCAAGGCGGCCTTCAACCTGGCCATGCGCCAGCGCAGCCACGGCTGCGTGCGGGTCCAGAACGCGGTCGACTTCGCCCGCCTGCTGCTGTCGCCCGATCCGGCCCTGCTGGCCCAGTTCGACACAGCCCAGGACACGCGCGAGACCAAGCGCATCCAGACGGGCCGCGAGATCGGCGTGCGCCTGCTCTACTGGACCGCCTTCGTCGACGGCCAGGGCCGCGTCGCCTTCCGCGAGGATGTCTACGAACGGGACGCCAAGCTGGCCGACGCCCTCGGCATCGGCGTCAGCCTGCCCAAGCCGGTGGACGACGGCCGCGGCCGCGACGCCAACGACGTCGGACCTTAAAGCTTCAGGGGATCGTCCGCACGTCGATCTGGATCGCGGCGCAGCTGCCCGCGACGATGTCGACTCGCTGCGGACGCCCCGGGGCGACATGGCCGCCCCTCGTCCGGTTGATGCCGCTCTCGTCGCGGCACGTGACGACGAAGCTGTGGTCCGGGACGCGGGCGGCCTTCAGCACCCGCCTGCGGGGCGCCACCTCGCCCGTCCAGGAGAAGGCGCCCGCATCGACCGTCTCGACCGACAGGGTCAGCGGCGCCGTGCTCCGGTTCTCGATGATGATCAGCGAGCGCTCGCTCACGATCCAGGCGGTCGCCAGACCGGCCACGATCAGGGCCGCCACGCCCAGGGCGATCAGCAGCCGCGGGCCGCGCTTCATTGCCGGAACGCCGCCGCCAACCGGTCCAGCTGGCTCTGCACCGGGTTGATCGCCTCTTCCTCGGGCGCGTCCAGGTACATCTTGCGGTCCAGGTGCACGACGCGGTCGTACAGCCGCTCGGAGCGCACCAGGTATTCGACCAGGGCGATGGGCAGTTCGCCGTGGGTCGGCTCGGTCTCGACCTTGCGCTCGGTCAGGCGGTAGCGGGGCTCGCAGGCGGCCAGGGCGCTCATGTCCCCTTCCCGCACGGCCCGCTGCACCAGCAGCCACGAGGCGATCTGCATCAGCCGGGTGGTCAGCTTCATGCTCTCGCCCGCATAGGCCAGGGCGGCGGCGCGCGACAGCAGCTTGGATTCCCGCCGTCCGTCCCCGTCCAGATAGGCGGCGGTCTCCTCGACCAGCTCCATCCCCTCGCGGAAGGTGCGGTCGAACAGCTCCGAGCGCGCGAAATCGTCCACCACCGCTTCGCGGCTGCGGCCCGAAGGCGTCAGAAGGGTGGTGTCGTCGGTGGACATAAACTCAACCAGGCTCATGGAGTGCAGGCATCCGTATCATGGCCGGCACGGTTGCGCGCGGTCGGACAGCCGACTGCAACGCCTGTGCCATACCCGTAACGGGGGAAAACCCTCAGCTGCGGAAATTGAACAACGCATCCGCGGCGTTACGTTGCGAGGACTTGCCGTCGATGGCCGCCTGCGAACGGGCGATCTCCGCCTCCAGCGCGGCGATCCGCTCCTTCAGGTCCTCGACGGAATAGCCGTCCAGGTCCTCCCGGGTCAGAGCGATCAGGGGGGCGCCGCGCGCCGGGCGTGGCTCAAGATCCTCGAACACTGCCGCCTCCTTCGTGGCCATCAGGGACGTAACCCCCTATCTGAACGCCCGGACACGGACGATTGCAAGGACGGGAACAGCGGATGCGGGTGATCGAAATCGCGGGCGGAGCCGGTCCGGCCGAGGCCCTGACCCTGTCCGAACGGCCCGATCCGGTCGCCGGGCCCGGCCAGATCCGCATTCGGGTGCGCGCCGCCGGGGTGAATCGTCCCGATCTGCTCCAGCGCAACGGCCTGTACCCGCCGCCGCCCGGCGCGCCCGATCTCCTGGGGCTGGAGGTCGCGGGCGAGGTGGATCAGGTCGGTCCCGGCGCGGGACGCTGGGCCGTCGGCGACCGCGTCTGCGCTCTTCTGGGCGGCGGGGGCTACGCCGAATACGCCGTGGTCGACGCCCGCCACGCCCTGCCCGTCCCGGAGGGTCTCGATTTCGTCCAGGCCGCCGCCCTGCCCGAGACGGTCTGCACCGTCTTCGCCAATGTCTTCGAGGCCGGCGCGCTCAAGGCGGGCGAGACCCTGCTGATCCATGGCGCGACCAGCGGCATCGGCGTCAGCGCCATCCAGATGGCCAGGGCGGCGGGCGCGACGGTCATCGCCACCTCGCGCGGCGCGGCCAAGGCGGAGGCCGCCCGGGCGCTGGGCGCGGACCTCAGCCTCGACGCCACGACCGGCGACATGGCCGAGGCCATCCGCGACTTCGGCGGCGTCGATGTGGTGCTGGACATGCTGGGCGCCGACTATGCCGAACTCAATCAGGCGGTGCTGAAGCCGTTCGGACGCTGGGTCGTCATCGCCACCCTGACCGGCGCGGCGGCGCAGGTCGACCTGCTCAAGCTGATGATGAAGCGGATCGTGCTGACCGGTTCGACGCTGCGCGCCCGTCCGGCGGACGAGAAGGCGCGGCTGATCGCGGCGGTCGAGGCCGGGGCCTGGCCCTGGGTCGCCTCGGGCGCCCTGCGGCCGCCGGTCGAGGCGGTCTTCCCGCTCGAACAGGCGTCGGCCGCCCACCTCAGGCTTGAGGCGGGCGGCCACGTCGGCAAGGTCGTGCTGACGCTTTAGACGCTCCAGACTCGGCCGATCTCGCTCTAGCGGCGCACGGGACGCAGCGACGAGATGCTGTCGTTCATGGCCAGCAGCACCAGATTCCGGATGTCGCCGCGAACAGTCTGGCAGCGGCCGCGGAAGTAGGCGTCCGAGCAGACCTCCCACTCGCCCTCGACCTGAACCGAGCTGATCTGGTCGTTGAAGCCGGTGCTGCCCAGGTTCGCCATCTCGCCGTCATAGCGCGTCGAGGCGCCGCGGAAGTTGGAGTCCTGGTAGACGGTGATCGACTGACGGCCCCAGCCGGGCCCGCCCCCGCCGTTCTCGTCCTCATACTGGCCGCGCCACGAACCGCAGACCAACAGGCCGTTGTCGTTGCGGATGTCCTCGCCGCGGCAGCGGCTCAGTTCGATCGACGACCGGCGGGTCTGATTGCTGCGCGAGCGGCAGCTGGCGTACAGGCGGTCGCGGCGGACGTCGGCGCCGCTGCAGCTGTTCTGATAGTCGCCGCGCGGAGGCTGGTTGGGGTTCCAGCCGCCGCCGCCGCCGCCCTGATCCTCGAACTGGCCGCGCCACGAGCCGCAGACCAGCAGGCCGTTGTCATTGCGGATTTCGTCGTTGCGGCAGCGGCTCAGCTCGATCGACGAGGTCCGGAAGCCGGGGCTGCGCGTGCGGCAATCGGCATACAGCCGGCCCCGCTCCACCCGCGTCCCGCCGCAGCTGCTCTGATAGTCGCCGCGCGGCGGTTGGTTGGGGTTCCAGCCCCCGCCGCCGCCGCCGCCACCGCCGTTGTCGTCCTCGTACTCGCCCCGGTTCGGCCCGCACACCAGCAGGCCGTTGTCGTTGCGGATTTCATAGTCGCTACAGCGGTTCAGCTCGATCGAGGTGCCGCGGATCTGATTGTTGCGCGCGCGACAGTCCGCATACAGGCGTCCTCGGTTCGTATAGGCGCCGCTGCAACTGTCGCGATAGTCGCCACGGGGCGCGGCCCGCTCCTGGCCTCCGCCGCCCATGGCCGCCATCTCCTGGCCGCCTCCCAACAGAACCGCCACGGCGGCGAGAGTCTGGATAAACATAGGTCCCTCCCATTGCTCAGCTGGACGCACAACGCGCCATTGCGGCCAATGTTCACAACGGAGATGAACCTTGGCTGTACAGTGGATCGGCAGTCGTTTCCTTTTCCACCGAATAGGCCTATATCCGTATCATCAGCGCCCGGCCGAAAGGTCGGGCGCCGTCGTATCCGGAACCCGCCGACCCCCGGTCTGGGCGGGTCAAATCAAGAAGCGAAGACGCCTATGACCGACATTCTGATGCCCAAGGCCACCGCGGTCTGGATGGTCGACAACACCTCGCTGACGTTCGAGCAGATCGCCGACTTCTGCGGCCTGCATCCGCTGGAAGTGCGCGGCATCGCCGACGGCGACGTGGCCCGCGACATCCGCGGCGTCGATCCCATCACCGGCGGCCAGCTGACCCGCGAGGAGCTGGACAAGGCCCAGGACAACCCCGACTACCGCATGAAGGCCGTGGTCAGCCGCCACGCCGAACTGATGAAGTCGGCCAAGCCGGCCCCGAAATACACTCCGGTCTCGCGCCGCCAGGACCGTCCGGACGCCATCGCCTGGTTCGTCCGCAATCACCCGGAAGTGACCGACGCGCAGATCTCCAAGCTGCTGGGCACGACCAAGGCCACCATCGAAAGCGTGCGCAACCGCACCCACTGGAACTCGGCCAATATCAAGCCGGTCGATCCGGTGACCCTGGGTCTCGTCGGCCAGCTGGCGCTGGACGACCTGGTCAAGAAGGCCGCCGACAAGAAGGCCCGGGACGACGCCAAGAAGGGCGGCGCCACCCTGCAGGCCGTCGACGCCCCGGTCGAACCGGTCGAGCCGGAGTTCGTCCCCGAGGAACGCGAGCGCCGCGGCGCCGAGCCGACCGCCGCGTCCGTCTTCGGCACCAAGAACTAGGACCCTTCCTCCCCTAGGGGATGAAAAACGGCCCCGGAGATCGCTCTCCGGGGCCGTCGTCGTTTCGGGAGGTCTGGACCGTTAGTGCGCCCGGGCCTCCAGACTGGTGATCTCTTCCTTCAATCGCAGCTTTTGCTGCTTCAGCTCCCTGACGTGAAGCGAGTCCGAGGCCGGGCTGCGGGTCTCGCGCTGGATGGTCTCATCCAGGCTGCGATGACGGTTTCCCAGTTCGCGGATACGAGCTTCGATGGTCATGGCTTGCGCCTCCATGTCTAAGGGACCACTAGAGTGAGCGCCCGGCTTGACCGCCTGTGGAATCACATTCCGGTGAGGCTGGCGGCCTTCCGGACGCGAGTACCCTGGAGCCCGAATTGGCCGAAGATGTGAACGGAGCCGCAGGAACCCCGCCGCGGCGTCTCGTTGTTGGAATTTCCGGAGCGTCCGGCGTGACTTACGGTGTCCGCGCCCTTGACGCCCTGCGCGAACTGGGGGTCGAGAGCCACCTCGTCGTGACCCGAGCCGCCCTGCTCACTTTGTCGCAGGAGACCGATCTGTCGGCGGACGATCTGCTGAGCCGCGCCGATGTCGTGCACAAGCTCAACGACGTGGGCGCCAGCATCGCTTCCGGCTCTTTCCGGACCATGGGCATGCTCGTGGCTCCCTGTTCGGTGCGGACCATGGGGGAGATCGCCACCGGCGTGACCTCCACCCTGCTGACCCGCGCCGCCGACGTTGCGCTGAAGGAACGGCGGCCGCTGGTGCTGATGGTGCGCGAGACGCCCCTGCATCTGGGCCATCTGCGCACGATGACCGCCCTGGCCGAGATGGGCGCGGTCATCGCCCCGCCCCTGCCCGCCTTCTACGCCAGGCCCGCCACCATCGCCGAAATGGTCGATCAGTCGGTCGGGCGGGCGCTGGACGTCTTCGGCCTCGACTGGTCGGCGGTGAAGCGCTGGGACGGGCTCAAGGGCCCGGCGTCCGAATGAGCCTGTGGGATTGGTCGGTCCGCGCCTGGGCCGTGGAGGGCGTGCGGAACGCAAGTCTCGACCTGCAGGACGCCCAGGGCCAGAACCTGCCGCTGCTGCTGTGGGCCGCCTGGTGCGCCCGGACGGGCCGCGCGCCCGACGCCGACGACATCGAGGCCGCCTGCGACACCGCCCGTGTCTGGCAGGAGACCACCGTGGCCCCGCTGCGCGCCATCCGCCGCACGTTGAAGACCCGCACGCCCGACCTCGACGACGACGACCGCGAGGCGGTGCGGGCCCAGGTCAAGACCATCGAACTGGACGCTGAACGGCGGCTGCTGGCGGCGCTCGAAGCCCTCGCCCCCGAGCCTGCGGGCGCGGCCAGGCCGGTCCTGCCCGCCCTGATCGCCGTGGCCCGGGAATGGGCGCCGATCACGCCGCGCCGCTCGCTCGAACTCCTCGCCGACCGCCTTCCGGCCTGACCGGCGGCGCGCTATAACCGCCCGGTCCGGGACCCCATCATGAACGACGACGAACCATTTCTCACCGAGGAAGAGCTGGCGCTGCACGCCCGGCTCAAGGAACTCCAGCAGGAGCACGCCGACCTCGACGCCTCGATCGAGGCGCTCGGCCACATGCCGATCCCCGACCAACTGATGATCGCGCGCCTGAAGCGCAAGAAGCTGATCCTGCGCGACGAGATCGTGAAGATCGAGAACCGGATCCTGCCGGACATCATCGCCTAGTCGAGGCTCAACGCCCCTTCTTGCGGACCCACATGGCGGCGTCGGCCTCGGCCAGCCAGATTTCCGGATCGGCCTGGCCCGCATAGGCGCGCACGCCGAACGAGCCGCCCAGTCCGGCGCTGCGGCCGTCCCATTCGAACGGCTCGGTTTCCAGGGTGGCGGCGAGGCGGCGAGCCTTCTCGCGGCCTTCCTCCAGGCCGGCGTTGAGCATCAGCAGGCCGAACTCGTCGCCGCCCAGCCGGCCCAAGGCGTCCGACTCGCGCAGATTGGCGCGCATCATCTCGGCCACATGCACCAGGGCGGCGTCGCCGGCGGCGTGGCCCAACTGGTCGTTGACGCCCTTGAAGCCGTCCAGGTCGAGGTAGAGCAGCACCGCCGGCACGTCGTGGCGCTGGCAATAGGCCATGGCGCTCTTCATCTGGGCGACGAAGCCGCGCCGGTTCAGCGCGGGGGTCAGCACGTCGTGATCAGCGGCCGCCTCCGCCGCCTCGGCGCGCAGGCGCAGGGCCTCAAGCTCGGCGCGCAGGCGCTCGATCTCGGCATACGGGTCGATAGTGGCCGCGTCGGTCACGGAAGCTCCCCAGACCATTTTCGCTTCAGGTCGGGACGACCTGAATCCAGAAAAATGGTCCAGCATAATTCGAGAGCATGATTCACGCTCTCGATGGAACCGCGAAGCGGTTCGCATCTCGAACGATCATGCTCGAGCCGGCGACTCAACACGTCCGGCCAGTGCGGAGCCTAACGCCGTCGGTTGCGGGCGCAACGCGAGTCCTGTATCGCGCCGCTTTCCGCGAGAAGGTGCGTGTAATGGCGACCGAGACCCCGCCGGTGGCGATCATCATGGGCAGCCGTTCGGACTGGCCGACGATGAAGCACGCCGCCGACGCCCTGGACCGGCTCGGCGTAGCCTGGGACGCCAAGGTCGTCAGCGCCCACCGCACCCCCCAACGCCTGGTCGAGTTCTCCACCGGCGCCCGCGCCGCGGGTTACAAGGTCATCATCGCCGGGGCCGGCGGCGCCGCCCACCTGCCGGGCATGGCCGCCTCCATGACCGAGCTGCCCGTGCTGGGCGTGCCGGTGCAGTCCAAGGCGCTCAAGGGCCTCGACAGCCTGCTCTCCATTGTCCAGATGCCCGGCGGCGTGCCGGTCGCGACCCTGGCCATCGGCGAGGCGGGCGCCAAGAACGCGGGCATCCTCGCCGCGCAGATCCTGGCCCTCAACGATCCGGTGCTGATGGGACGGCTGAGCGCCTTCCGCGAAGCCCAGACCGAAGCCGTGCACGAGTCGGTCGAGGACTGAGTGAGCGTCTCCCCGTCCCCTTCCGCGTCTCTGGCCCCCGGCTCGACCATCGGCATTCTCGGCGGCGGACAACTGGGCCGCATGCTCAGCCAGGCCGCCTCCCGCCTCGGCTTCAACGTCGTCATTCTCGATCCGGAAGAGAACAGCCCGGCGGGCCGTGTCTCCCAGGGGCAGATCGTCGCCGCCTATGATGATCCCACCGCCCTGACCGTGCTGGGCCGGGTGGCGCAGGCGGTGACCTTCGAATTCGAGAACGTCCCGGCCTCTTCGGTCGCGACCCTGGCCGAGAGCGGCGCCCTGGTGGCCCCCGGCCCCCGCGCCCTGGCCGTGGCCCAGGACCGGGTCGAGGAGAAGACCTTCCTGAACGGCGTCGGCGCGACCACGGTGGACTTCGCCGCCGTCGACAGCCTCGACGACCTGCTGGCCGGGCTGGAGCGTCTCGGAACGCCCGCCCTGCTCAAGACCCGCCGCGACGGCTACGACGGCAAGGGCCAGGTCTGGGTGCGGTCGGCCAGGGAAGCCGCCGACGCCTGGCACGCCATCGGCGAACGCCCCGCCATTCTTGAGGCCAAGGCCGCCTTCACCCGCGAACTGTCGATCATCGCCGCCCGCGGCCGCGACGGCGCGGTCGCCGTCTATCCGCTGGGCGAGAACATCCACAAGGGCGGGGTCCTGAAGACCACCCTCGCCCCCGCCGCCGTCGATGCGAAGACCGAAAAGCGCGCCAAGGCCATCGCCGCCGCCGTCCTCAACGGCCTCGACTACGTCGGCGTGCTGGGCGTGGAGCTGTTCGACCTCGGGAACGGCCGGCTGCTGGTCAACGAGATCGCGCCGCGCGTCCACAACACCGGCCACTGGACCCAGGACGGCTGCGTCTGCGACCAGTTCGAACAACACATCCGCGCCATCGCCGGCTGGCCGCTGGGCCCCACCACGGCCCATTTCCGCGTCGAGATGACCAATCTGCTGGGCGACGAGGTCGAGCAGTGGACGAAGGCTTCCGCCCGCGCGGACGTGCGCATCCACCTGTACGGCAAGGCCGAGGCTCGCCCGGGCCGCAAGATGGGCCATCTGAACCGGGTCAAGCCCCTCTGACCTCTTCCCTCTCCCGATGGGAGAGGGCTCCTACTCCGTCTTCGCCCCGTACCGCAGCCGGCTCAGTGCATCCGCCACCTTCCTCAGCGGGGCGTCGAAATCCTTGCCGGCCTTCCACTTCTCGAAGGTCATGACGTTCTCGATGCGGGCGGCGACGAAGGCCTCGGCGGCCTCGCGCCCGTCGAACAGCCGCATCGTCAGGGCCGGGATCAGGATGCCCGACAGGATCGCCCGCTTGGAATAGTGGTTCCAGTCGGTGGCGGTGTCCCCGGCCCAGTTCCACAGCAGGTCGGCGCTCTCCCACGCCAGCTTCAGCCCCAGGTCCGCATTGACCGGCAGGGCCAGGAAGGCGGCGCATTTCTTCGAGGCGTCCAGATCGGCGGCCGCGGCCTCCAGCCGTTCCGACACGGCGCGGGCGATTCGCTCGCGCATCTTCAGCGACGACGCCTCGACCTGTCCCAGCGCCGCCATGGCCCGGTCGTCATGGCGGCGCGACAGCAGGGCGGCCAGATCCCGGGCGCCGTTGGGCAGCAGCAGTTCCTCGTCGCCCAGCGACAGCCCGTTGTCCGCGCAGGCGGCGCGCACCAGCCGCGCGTTCCAGCCCAGGGCGGGCGCACGGGCCACGGCGGCGTCCAGCACGGACTGTTCCATCCGGTCGGCCCAGTCGGCTTTGAGAGCCTCTCCCTCGGGCTGCGCGTTCGACAGGTGCGGTGCGTCGGTCATGGACACACCATAAGCCCGTCCGGCGGGGGTTTCGAGCCTCCAGAAGTGATCGCGACCATATGGACAGCGTGGGTCGGCTCGTGTATCAGCCCGCCTTCATCCGCGGACCCTGTTCGCCGGAAGACGATTTTATTTGTTCGCCCGTCTCCCTCACAGGACGCGGCGGGCGGCCAAAGGAGAGTTCAACCTGGTACAGATTTTCGTTCGCGATAATAACGTCGATCAAGCGCTGAAAGCCCTCAAGAAGAAGATGCAGCGCGAAGGCAGCTTCCGTGAAATGAAGCGCCACGTTCATTACGAAAAGCCGTCGGAAAAGCGCGCCCGTCAAAAGGCCGAGGCTGTCCGTCGCGCCCGCAAGCTGGCCCGCAAGCGCGCCCAGCGCGAAGGCCTGCTGCCGGCTCCGAAGCCCCGTGTGCCGGGCGGCGCCGGTCGCAGCTAAGCGACGGCCCTACGGCTGAAAGATCAAAGGGCCGCTCCGGAAACGGAGCGGCCCTTTTTCTTTGGCTTCACCTCCCCCATCGCCCCTTCGAGGCGATGGGGGAGGACAGGCTCAGACCTAGTTCCCCCCGCCCCGGATCGCCGCGCCGAAGCTCTTCCAGCTCAGCTTGACGTCCGACAGGGCGCCGGCGCGGAAGGCGCGGCCCGAGATCCAGACCATCAGCAGGGCGAAGGCGAACATCCCGGCCATGGCGCCGATAACCTCCCACAGGGGCGGATCGGACGGCAGACGGGCGATCATCAGGAACGGGGTGAAGAACGGCACCCACGACAGGACCTGCACCACCGGAGAATCCGGCTGACGCAGCGCCAGTTGCATGACGACCAGCGGCACCACCAGCACCATCATGATCGGTCCCATCAGCGTCTGGGCGTCCCGCGGCGTGTCGCAGAAGGCGCCGATCGCCGCGAACAGCACGGCGTACATCAGATAGCCGCCGATCATGAAGGCCGCGAACCAGCCCAGCATCCCGCCGTGCAGCAGGATTTCACCGGTCCAGGCGGCGTATTTCGGCGCCACGGTGATCAAGGCCCCGCTGCCCAGTACGCCCCAGGCCAGCGAAACCGTCAGGGTCAGCAGCGCCACCCCCAGCACCTTGCCCGACAGGATTTCGGTGGTGGAGGCCGACGACAGCAGCACCTCTAGGATCTTGTTCGACTTCTCCTCCATCACGCTGTTCAGCAGGATCGAGGCGCCGGTCAGGATCAGCGACCACAGCATGAAGCCGGAGATGAAGCCGATCAGTTGAGGCAGACGATCCCGGAACGACACCTCGGCGCCGGTCGAGGCCTTGGGCGAATAGGCGGTCACGTGCGGGCGGAATTGTTCGGAGCTGACGATAACCTGTGGCGAAACACCCGAGGCGCCGAATACCTCGCGCCGGTTCGCGGATTTCAGGGCCTCGCGCACGAAATCATCGACCGCGTCCTCATTGGTGCGGGCGGTCCAGACCCGGGCCGCCGGCTTGCCGTCCTCCCGCGTCAGGAAAACGATGGCGCTGAGTGAACGATCGCTCTTGTCCGCGGCCAGATAGGCCTTGGCGGCGTCGTCGCGCGCCTTCCCCGGCGCCGCGGCGACGACCTGGGCGGGCGCGGGCGCTAGGGTGACGGGCGTCTTCGGCTCGCGCCATGCTGCTGCGGCCATGGGCGCGACCCGGCGTAGTTCCGCCATGCCTGCGTCGAAGCCCTGCGTCTCGGCGATCTCCCGAACCCGATCCGCCGCCCCGGTCCCGGCGTCAGGCGTGGTCTGTGTCTCGGCCAGCGCCGCGGCGCGAAGGCTACTGGCGCGCCGGCGGTCGTTCTCGACCTTCAGATGGTCCTGGACGGCCGTAGCGAGGCCGGCGGCGCCGGCTCCGTCCTCGACGACGGCCACCGCCGGAATGGTCTCTCCGGTGCGGACCAGATAGGACACGCCGCCGCCGATCACCGCGAACAGCGGGAAGGCCAGCAGCGACAGCCAGAAGCCCACGGTCATGGCGTAGGCGGCGTATTCGCGCCGCGCGATCAGGAACATCCGGTTCATCGGGCGGCCTCCACGCCGGTCGGCTTCACGCTCTGGTCGACATCGGGGCGGTCCCCGGTCAGGTCGATGAAGGCGTCGTGCAGGCTGGGCTCGCGCAGTTCGAAACGGCGCACGTCCAGGCCGGTCAGGAAGGCCGCCTTGAGCGCCTCCTGCCCTTGCGCGCCCTGAGCCAGCGCGGCCTTCAGCACCCGGACTTCGCCGTCATCGGAGACGACCTCGACCCCCGCCACGCCGGGCAGGCGTTCGGCCTGGTCCGGCGCGATGGCGCCCTCCAGCTCCAGGAACCGGCGCGAGGTGGCGCGGGCCTCGGCCACCGTGCCCTCGAACGCCTTCCGGCCCCGGGCCAGCAGCACGACCTTGTCGCACAGCCGCTCGGCGTGCTGCATCACATGGGTCGAGAACAGGACGGTGGCGCCGTCGGCGGCCAGCCCCCGGATCATCTGCTCCAACCCTTGCTGGTTGACCGGATCGAGGCCCGAGAACGGCTCGTCCAGGATCACGAACTCGGGCCGGTGCACCACCGACGAGATCAGCTGGACCTTCTGGGCCATCCCCTTGGACAGCTCCTTCATCTTCTTGCGCTTGGAGGCGCCCAGCCCCTGGGCGTCCAGCATTTCTCTGGCCCGCTTGCGGCCCTCGCCCAGCGGCAGGCCCTTCAGCGAGCCGAAGAAGGCGATGGCGTCCACCGGCGTCATCTTCTTGTAGAGACCGCGCTCTTCCGGAAGGAAGCCGATGCGGTCGCGCACCCGGCGGCCGTCGTCGGCGCCGAGGATCTCGATCCGGCCCGAGGTCGCGGGCTGCAGACCCAGGATCATGCGGATGGTCGAGGTCTTGCCCGCCCCGTTCGGCCCCAGGAAGCCGCAGATCGAGCCCTTGGGCACCTCGAAGCTGAGATCGCGCACGGCCTGGAATTCGCCGTATCGCTTGCTCACGCCCTCAAGCGTCAAAGCCGCCGTCATAAGCCCCTCCTTGCAACAGAATAGGAGCCTAGGGATGTAAAGGACGTTTGACAACCCGGAGCGGGACGCTTCCCGGATCGATTGTCATGAATTCCGTGTCATGTTCGGCGGATAGCGAGTCGCCCCGCGCGCACGCTCCAGTGGAAGCGCAATGCCCTACGAAGCCGCTCAGTCCCCCGTCGCCCCGTCCGCGGCCTCGCGCCTGTGGACCGTGGGCGCCAGCGCGGGCGTTTCGGTGGTCGTGCTGCTGACGCTGGCGGTCTTCTATCCCGCCCTGGCCCAGTGGCTGATCGGCGGCGCCGTGCTGGTGGGCGTCTCCACCTGGGCCGTGAACCGCCGCCCGCGTTCCGCGCCGAGCGCCGAAACCGCCGAAGCGGCCGCGCCGCCGTCGATCCCCGCCGCCGACCAGCGTCTGCTGGACAGCGCCTTCGAGGCCCTGGCCGATCCGGTGCTGGTGGTCTCGGGCGGCGAGGCTGACGACATCGCCGGACGCCGCGTGGTGCTGGCCAACAGGGCCGCGCGCGACCTGTTCCGCATCCAGCGCGAGGGCGCCCTGCTGGTCTCCGCCGTGCGCGAACCGACGGTGCTCGAGGCGGTCGACGAGGCCCTGTTCGGCGGCATCGCCCGCACCACCGACTACTCCGGCGTCGGCGCCCAGACCCGCCACTGGCGGGCCCTGACCCGCCCCCTGCCCGCCCCGCCCGGCGACGGCGCCACCCTGGCCCTGCTGGTGCTGCGCGACGAAACCGACGTGCGGCGCATGGAGCTGATGCGCGTCGACTTCCTGGCCAACGCCAGCCACGAACTGAAGACGCCGCTGGCCTCGCTGGCCGGCTTCATCGAGACGCTCAAGGGCCACGCCCGCGACGACCCCAAGGCGCGCGACCGCTTCCTCGACATCATGGCCGTGCAGGCCGACCGCATGAGCCGGCTGGTCGCCGACCTGCTGTCGCTGAGCCGGATCGAACTGAACGAGCACGTCCCCCCCTCGGGCCGGGTCGACCTGGCGCGGGCGGCGGTGGACGTCATGGACGCCGTCAGCGTGCTGTCGGCCGAACGCGACGTCAGCATCGTCATGCAGGACCGCGAACTGTCCGCCCCGGTCCACGGCGACCGTGACGAGATCGTCCAGGTGGTCCAGAACCTGGTCGACAACGCCATCAAATATTCCCCGTCGGGCGACACGGTCGATATCGTCATCCGCCCCGACGTGACGCTGGACGAGGCCGCCGCCCCCTGGTCGGGCGGCAATCGCGAGGGCGGGGTCACCCGCCTGCCCCTGGTCACGCCGGACCGCGAGCCGGGCAACCGCTACGCCGCCATCACCGTGCGCGACCACGGCCCCGGCATGGCCCGCGAACACCTGCCCCGCCTGACCGAGCGCTTCTACCGGGTCGAGGGCCAGAAGAGCGGCGAGCGCCAGGGCACGGGCCTGGGCCTGGCCATCGTCAAACACATCGTCAACCGCCATCGCGGCGGGCTGACGGTCGAAAGCGCGCCGGGCCAGGGCGCCGTCTTCACCGCCTATTTCCCCATCGCGCTGAAGGCGGAAAAGACCAAGACGTGACGCGCCTGCGACAACAGGCCCGACGGCGTAACAGAACTGTCATGCGCCCGTCTTAATCCGCTGACCATTCCCGGGCAGTTTCCGCCCCGGGGCGAACCGGGCGACCGGGACCGCTCCGATTCTTCCTCCCGGATCCTCATGACCTGGCTTTTCCTGCCGATCCTGATCGCCGCAGCCGTCGCCGCCTATTTCGGCGCGCGCCGACTGGCGAGCCGACGCGCGCGGGGGGCCAAGGCCCATTCGCGGCCCGCCCAGCACGGGGCCTACGCCCTGATCTGGACCGCGCTTCCGGCCCTGGCCGTGCTGCTGGCCGCCTCCGTCTTCTCGGGCCCGGTCCAGCACCAGCTGATGGCCTCCGGCGCGCCTGAGGCCGTCCAGCAGCTGGAGCCCTTCCGCCGCCAGGCCTTCTACGCCGACGCCCACGCCGTCGGCGCCGGGCAGCAGACCATGCAGATCTGGCCCGCGCCCTACGCCGAGCTCCTGCCCGCCGAGGGCCGCCGCGCCGCCCGCATCGAGCTGATGCTGAGCCTGGCCGGGATCACCGGCGCCGCCCTGGCCGCGCTGCTGGGCGCCCTGTTCGTGTTCAGCCAGATCCGCCCCGACATGCGCGCCCGCAACCGGGTCGAGGGCTGGATCGTCGGCGCCCTGTTCGCCTGCTCGGCCGTCGCGGTCCTGACCACCGTCGGCATCGTCGCCTCGCTGGTCTACGATTCGATCCGCTTCTTCAGCTCGGTGCCCGTCACGGAGTTCCTGTTCGGAACGCAGTGGAGCCCCCAGACCGCCATCCGCGCCGACCAGGTTGGATCGTCCGGCGCCTTCGGGGCCCTGCCGCTGTTCGCCGGCACCTTCCTGATCATGATCATCGCCATGTGCGTGGCGGCCCCGGTCGGCCTGTTCTCGGCCATCTACCTGTCGGAGTACGCCGGCCCGGTGTTCCGCGCGACGGTGAAGCCGATCCTCGAAATCCTCGCGGGCGTCCCGACCGTGGTCTACGGCTTCTTCGCCGCCCTGACCGTCGGCCCGGCCATGCGCGTCTTCTTCCACACCATCGGCAGCTGGTTCGTCGGCGGGCCGCTGGACGGCCTGGGCCAGTATCTGATGCTGGTCCAGAACCAGATGGCCCTCGTCGCCGGCGGCGTCATGGGCATCATGCTGATCCCCTTCGTCAGCTCCCTGTCGGACGACATCATCAACGCCGTGCCGCAGTCGCTGCGCGACGGCTCCTACGCCATGGGCGCGACAAAATCCGAGACGGTCAAGCGGGTCCTGCTGCCCGCCGCCCTGCCCGGCGTCGCCGGCGCCATGCTGCTGGCCATGTCGCGGGCCATCGGCGAGACCATGATCGTGACCATGGCCGCCGGCCTGGCCGCCCGCCTGACGCTGAACCCGCTCGAGACCGTGACCACCGTCACCGTCCAGATCGTCACCCTTCTGACCGGCGACCAGGAGTTCAACAGCCCCAAGACGCTGTCGGCCTTCGGTCTCGGCCTGACCCTGTTCCTCGTGACCCTGCTGCTGAACATCGTGGCCCAGCGCATCGTCCAGACCTACCGGCAGCAATATGACTGACGCAGCCGACAACGCCCCCGTCTCTGGACCCGTCTCCGGGGTCGACGCCGCCCGCGTCGACCGCCTGCGCTCGGGCCTGAAGAAGCGCTACGCCCGCGAGAACCGCTTCCGCTTGTACGGCCTGCTGGCCATCGGCGTGGCGGTCGGCTTCCTGCTGCTGCTTCTGGGCCGGATCATCGATCAGGGCCACACGGCCTTCTACGCCCACACGGTGACCCTGCCGGTCTACATGGACCCGGCCCGCGTCGACCGCGCCTATCCGCAGGGCACCAATTTCGAACAGCTGGTCGCCGAACAGCAGCTGCGCCGCATGGGCGAGCAGGACGACGCCTCGGGCGCCAAGGCCACCGCCATGCGCGGCCTGTTCTCCTCGGAGCTGAAGTTCACCGCCGCCGAGCGTATCCAGAAGCAGCCGGGCCTCATCGGCCAGACGGTGATGATCGCCGCCCCCGCCTCGGACGACGCCGACCTCTATTTCAAGGGCGAGATCTCCCGCGCCACGCCCGCCGACCAGCGCCGCCTGTCGGACCAGCAGATCGACTGGCTGGACCGGATGAAGGCCGACGGCCACGTCTCGGCCCACTTCAACACCGCCCTGTTCACCAAGGGCGACTCGACCGAGCCGGAGCTGGCCGGGGTGCTGGGCGCCGTCATCGGCTCGGCCTTGATGCTGCTGGTCACCGCCCTGATCGCCATCCCGCTGGGCGTCGGCGCGGCCCTCTACCTCGAAGAGTTCGCGCCCAAGAACCGGCTGACGGACATCATCGAGGTCAACATCAACAACCTCGCGGCCGTGCCGTCGATCATCTACGGCCTGCTGGGCCTGGCCCTGTTCATCAACTGGCTGCACCTGCCCCGCGCCAGCCCGCTGGTAGGCGGCCTGGTGCTGGCCCTGATGGCCCTGCCGACCATCATCATCGCCACCCGCTCCTCGCTGAAGGCGGTGCCGCCGTCGATCCGCGAAGCCGCGCTGGCCATGGGCGCCTCCAGGACCCAGACGGTCTTCCAGCACACCCTGCCCCTGGCCATGCCCGGCGTGATGACCGGCGCCATCATCTCGATGGCCCACGCCCTGGGCGAGACCGCCCCCCTGCTGCTGATCGGCATGGTCAGCTTCGTGCCGGGCATCCCCCACAGCGTCGTCGAGCCGACGGGCGCCCTGCCCTCGCTCGTCTACATCTGGGAGAACGCGTCCGAACGCGCCTTCCACGAGCGGACCGCCGCCGCGATCCTGGTCCTGCTCGCCTTCATGATCGTCATGAACGCCGCCGCCATCCTGCTGCGCCGGCGCTTCGAACGCCGGTGGTAAGCCCCATGTTCTCGAAAATCTTCCGCGCCGCGGACGGCGTTGAGGGCGGCACGCCCGCCGAAACCCCGGTCATCGCCGCTCCGGCCGTGACCCACGGCGGCGGCCCCGTCGGCCCGACCAAGATCGCCGCGCGCGACGTGTCGGTCTTCTACGGCGGCAAACAGGCCCTGTACGATGTCTCGCTCGACATCCCGGACAAGACCGTCACGGCCCTGATCGGCCCGTCGGGCTGCGGCAAGTCGACCTTCCTGCGGACCATGAACCGCATGAACGACACCATCAGCCACGCCAAGGTCACCGGCCGCATCGAGATGGACGGCGAGGACGTCAACGCCCGCTCCGTCGACCCGGTGCTGCTGCGCGCCCGCGTCGGCATGGTGTTCCAGAAGCCGAACCCCTTCCCCAAGTCGATCTACGAGAACGTCGCCTACGGCCCGCGCATCCACGGCCTGGCCACCGGCAAGGCCGACCTGGACGTCATCGTCGAGGCCTCGCTGAAGCGCGCCGGCCTGTGGGAAGAGGTCGCCGACCGCCTGCACTCGCCGGGCACCGGCCTGTCCGGCGGCCAGCAGCAGCGTCTGGTCATCGCCCGCGCCATCGCGGTCGAGCCTGAAGTCATCCTGATGGACGAGCCCTGCTCGGCCCTGGACCCGATCGCGACCGCCAAGATCGAGGAACTGATCGACGAACTGCGCGAGCGCTACTGCATCGTCATCGTCACCCACTCGATGGCCCAGGCCGCCCGCGTCTCGCAACGCACCGCCTTCTTCCACCTCGGCCGTCTGGTCGAGACCGGTCCGACCGAGGAAATCTTCACGAATCCCCGCGAGCGGCGCACCCTCGACTACATCACGGGGCGCTTCGGCTGATGAACCAGCACACCGTCAAGGCCTACGGGGACGAACTCAACCAGCTGACCGCCGAAGTCGCCCGCATGGGCGGCCTCGCGGAGGCCCAGGTCGCCGACGCCGTCGAGTCCGTCGCCCGCCGCGACGTGGCCCTGGCCAAGGCCGTGGTCGAGCGCGACGTCCGCCTGGACGCCATGCACCGCGACATCGAGAAGAAGGCCATCCGCCTGATCGCCCTGCGCCAGCCGGTCGCCTCGGACCTGCGCAAGACCCTGTCGGCCATGAAGCTGGCGGTGGACCTGGAGCGCACCGGCGACCTGGCCAAGAACATCGCCAAACGCGCCCTGATCCTGGCCGAGGGCGAACCGATGCAGCCCCTGACCCGTTCGATCGAGCGGATGGGCAAGCTGGTCTCCATGCGGCTGCGCGACGTGCTGGACGCCTATGCGGTCGGCGAAGTCGACCGCGCCATCGCCGTCTGGAACACCGACGACGAGGTCGACGAGCACTACAACAGCCTGTTCCGCGAGCTGCTGACCTACATGATGGGCGACCCGCGCACGATCAGCGCCTGCACCCACCTGCTGTTCATGGCCAAGAACCTGGAACGCATCGGCGACCACGCGACCAACATCGCCGAGACGATCCACTACGAGATCACCGGTCTGGAATTCACGGGCGAGCGCCCGCGCTGGAATCCCGAGCCGGACGCTGATCTGCCCGCCGCCTGAGACTGAAGACCGGAGAGCCTGAAGTGCAGCCTTATATCCTGGTGATGGAAGACGAGGACGCGCTGGCCACGCTGCTGTCCTACAATCTCGAAAAAGAGGGCTACAAGGTCGTCGTCGCCTCCGACGGCGAGGAAGGCATGCTCCAGATCGACGAGCGCCTGCCCGATCTGGTCCTGCTCGACTGGATGCTGCCCAAGCTCAGCGGCATCGAGGTCTGCCGGCGCATCCGCGGCCGGTCCGAGACCCGCAACCTGCCGATCATCATGCTGACCGCCCGCGGCGAGGAATCCGACCGCGTGCGCGGCCTGGACACCGGCGCCGACGACTATCTGACCAAGCCCTTCTCGATGACCGAGCTGACGGCCCGCATCCGCGCCGTCCTGCGCCGCATCCGTCCGGGCCTTGCCGACGACCGCATCAACCACGGCGACATCGTCATTGACCGCGTCGCCCACCGCGTCCGCCGCGCCGGCCTGGAGATCCACCTGGGCCCGACCGAGTTCCGCCTGCTCGACCACTTCATGCAGCACCCGGGCCGGGTGTTCAGCCGCGAACAGCTGCTGGACGCCGTCTGGGGCTCGGACGTCTATGTCGAGGCCCGCACCGTCGACGTCCACGTCGGCCGCCTGCGCAAGGCCCTGAACGTCGAAGGCACCGTCAACCCGATCCGCACCGTCCGCTCGGCCGGCTATTCGCTGGATCTGGGGGGCTGAGCCCCCGCTATCGTCATGCCGATTTTCGGGAGGATGACGATAACGGGACTTGGTCCTACGCTGCGGGCATGACCACCGATCACGACGCCCTCATGATGGCGCACCTGCTCCGCGAACTCGCGCCTCACGGCATCGACGAGGAGCGGATCACGATCGAGTACCAGGACGACCTGCAGGACTACGATGTCCTGATCAGCGGCGGCGAACTCACGCCAGAGCAGATCGGGAACCTGGCGGACGCGACCCGAATGGGCGGCTGTGTGCGGTTCTCTGACACCCGCAACACCGACCTGTGGCACGCCCATCTTGGCCGCGAAGGCCGTAAAATCCTGATCGCGCAAGCCGCCGAGGCCCGCCGACAGCACCCCGATCTTCCCCGCTTCGACCGAGCAGCCTGTACGCTCAGGGAGTTCGTGGCCGTGCTGGAGGTCTGGGCCGGCGTTGAACCGGGTTCAACCTTGACCGTGATGGACGACCGGACCGTGCAGGTTCAGTTCAACGGCCGGCCCGACTTCGCCGCCATCCAGAAGCATCTGGCGGCGACGGCCGTCCTCGCGGCGGAAGACATCGAGGTGATCCTGGTCGGCTCGGACCTTCCTACAGCAGACTGATCGTCTCCTCAGCCCAGCGCGATCTTGCCGTCCACCACCCGATAGGCGACGCCCGTCCGGTCGAACAGCCGGGCGATGACCGCTCCCGGGTCGGCCGCGCCCGCCGTCAGCAGGGTCTCGATGTCCGTCCGCAGCGTCGGCTCCCCCGACACCTCGGTCAGGCGGCTCAGCCACGCCTCGCGGGTCAGGACGCCGTCCGCCCGCCCGGCGTCGATCAGCGGCTTCAGGAAGTCGAACCAGTCCCCGCCCGTGGCCTTCTTCTGCGCCGCCTCGGCGGCCAGGGCGAAGACCGCGCCGCAGGAGTACCAGGCCCGGTGCTCGCCGCGCTGGCCGGCCTCGATCACCGGACGCACGGCCAGGCGGGCGCAGTCGTCCACCTCGGCCTGCAGCACGGATCGTTCGTCGAAGCCCGGGTCGAGCGCCTTCATCGCCCGCACCGCCATCAGGTCTGCGCCGCCCTCGGTCATCCAGGACTCCCGCGCCCGCTCGGCCCGCACCGTCTGGCCCAGCCAGAAATGCGCGCTCTCGTGGCCGATGAACCAGCGGTTCTCGGCCAGCACCGCGTCGCTGGAGGCCAGCAGCTCCTTGCCTTCGAAGGTCATGACGATCAGGCCCGGCAGGACGCTGCCGCCGTAGTTGGTCGTGCCGGCGGTCGGCCCATACCAGGTGGCCATGATGGTCGGCCGATCCGTCTGCCCCGCCCCCAGGCGCGTGGCGTAATAGTCGGCGACGCGCGGCGCGAAGCCCTCGATGGAGGCCGCGATCCAGGAGGGCAGCTCGGGATCCACGACCGTCACCAGCCGCTCCGCCGCCTTCACCTCGGTCTGGCCGAACAGGACATAGGTGCGGCCGTCGTCGCCCTCGGCCTGCGCCTGCCGGCGGCCGTGATGCAGCACCGGCCCCGCCGCGTCCCGCCAGGTGATCCACGCATTGCCCACCGAGCGCCTGTAGGCGCCGCGCTCATCATCGGAAAGCTGGACCGCCTCCAGCGACGGCAAAGGAAATACATCGAACGCCCCGGTCGGCATGGCCACCGACCCATCGGTGAACATCAGCACCGGATAGTCGGCTTCCAGGTTCTCGCCGCTCGGCGTCAGCCTCAGGCTCACCTCGCGGGGCACGGGTCCGCCGTCCACGGTCCTCAGCACGTCAAGGTCGCCGACCCGCTCCAGCACTACGCCGGGCGTGACCACCCGCCAGTCCCGCGGCCGCCACGGTTCACGCGTCCCGTTCGTCACCGTCGAGCGATAGAAGGCCCAGACCGGCGCGTCCTGCGACAGCACATAGTCGGCTGTCCATCGGTCGCCGTCTCGCGTCACCGTGATCCGCGCGCCCGGCACGGTCTCCTCCGCCTGCCGGACCAGAGCCGACGGAGCCGCCGCCGCGAAGGCGGGCGCCCCGCCGGCGGACAGGGCGGCCAGCAGGCACGTCAAGGCGATCCGGTTACGCATCTCACTCTCCCAAACTGGAGGGGAGCCTAGCGTGGCCGTTCGACGCGGCGCCCGTTACAACCGGTTCACCAAAGTGGCCATTTCCGGCCACGGGGGTTCACCCCGTCCAGGTGTCCGCGAAGACGCGCTGGAAATTGCCGCCCAGGATCTTGTCGGCGACCCGGGCTCCGTAGCCCCGTCGCCGCAGCTCGTCCGCGATCACCGTGAAGCGATCGGCCCGGTTCAGCCCCTCGACGAAGGGCGGCGGCCCCTCGCCCGGCGCGGCGACGCCCGCGGCCTTGCGCTGCTCCAGGCTCGCGTTCCACTCCGCCATGCTCTCGGGCGAGGTGTCGAAGGGCCACAACAGGGCGTCGCTGCCGATGCCGACGTGGTCTTCCCCACCGATGTTCAGCGCGTGGGTCAGGTGGGCGAAATAGACCTCCAGCGAGGGCTGGGCCGGAGCCGTGGTCAGATAGCTGAGTTCATAGATCCCCATCACGCCGCCTCGGTCGGCCAGGGCGCGGATCAGGCGGTCGGACTTGTTGCGGGGGTGGGCGTGAACGGCGTCGCAGCCCGCGTGGGTGATCAGCACCGGCTTGCGCGACGCCGCCACGGCGCCGAGGCTGGACATCTCATCGCTGTGGCTGACGTCGACCGTCACGCCCCGGGCGTTCATGCGTTCGACGGCCTGCCGTCCCAGCGCGGTCAGGCCGGTGGACGGCGACGACATCGTGCCAGAGGCGAAGGGCGTCGTGCGATTGTAGCTGAGCCCCATCACCAGAACCCCGGCGGCGCGGAACGGGTCGATCGCATCGACATCGCCCTCCAGCATCTCGCCGGCCTCGAACGAATAGATGACGCCCAGCCGGCCCGTCGCCCGGGCGCGCGCCAGATCGGCCGTCCCCAGGACCTTCAGATAGACGTCGGGGTTCAGGGCCACGGCCTTGTCGATGTCGGCGATGGACTGCGTCGTCTCGGCCCGGGACTGGTTGCCGGAGCCGCCGATGGTCAGCTTGGCCACCGTCAGGCCCGAAGCCCGGATCAGGTCGCGCGTCTCCTGGTCGAGGGGCGTCTCCGGATCGATCGGCAGGACCAGATTGCCGTTGATCAGGACCGGTTCGCGCGCCCCTCGACCGGCGGAGGCGCCGGGACCGGCGGCGCAGGCCGTCAGGGTGGAGGCGGCGACAGCGCCCAGGAAGATGCGGCGATTGGCGGTCATGGGCTCGCGGTCTCCAGCTTTATCCGGAGAATATGTAGGCACCTACCTATATGTCAATCGGCGGATGCGTCCCCCGACACCCGAGCCATGATCCGGTCGAACATCGACCGGCGCTCCAGCGCGTCGTCCAGGCGGTCCAGCAGGCGAACCAGGTCCCCGGCCTCGTCGTTCAGTTCCTGCGCGGCGGCGTTGAAGGCCTCCCACAGCGGGGTGAGCCGGGTCGCCAGGGCCTGCCCGCTCTCGGTCAGCTGCAACAGCCGGCGGCGGCCGTCCTCGGCGGAGGGCGACGAGGCGATGAACCCGGCCTTCTCCATGGACCGGCTGGCTTCGCTGACCGAGACGTGGGTGATGCGAAGGATCGCGGCGATCTCGCCCACCGCCATGGGGCGGCCATGCTCGACCAGCTGACGAAGGATGCCGTACCAGCGCTGTTCGAACCGGATGTCCTGGGCCGCATAGACACGGGTCCCGTCGCGGTCCAGCCGCTCCGACGCCCGGCGCAGGCGGGCGCCCAGGGCCGCGCCGCCGAAGCTGCGGCTGTAGTCATGAGGATCGGACATGGCGAAATCCGGCGAGCGGGAAGGCGAACCTCCCTTCTGAGCCCATTCGCCCGGACTGCAAAACCGGGAGCCATGGTCAGCGAGAGACCGACGGACAGGCTTCACAGTCGCGTTAGACCGGCTAGGGTCCCCCGCACATTTCGTGGAGTCTGCCGATGCGTCGCCGCACCTTCCTGTCCTCCCTGCCCGCCGGGGCGTTGCTGGCGGGGGGCGGGATCGCTCACGCGCAGACGCCGCAGCCGCAGGCCGCCCCGCCCCGGCCCGCGCCGCGCCCCGATCCCTATGTCGGCATCGGCATGGGCGACCGGATCACGGGGCCGAAATTCGTCGGCCGCTCGACCGTCTGGGGGGCCAACGGGGCCGCCGCCACGGCCCATCCGCGCGCCACCCTGATCGGCATCGACACGCTTCGTAGAGGCGGCTCGGCCATCGATGCGGCCATCGCCATCAATGCGGCGCTGGGCTTCCTGGAGCCCGTCGCCAACGGCATCGGCGGCGACGCCTTCTGCATGTTGTGGGACCCGGCCCAGCGCAAGGTCGTCGGCTTCAACGGCTCGGGGAACAGCCCCCGCGGCCTGTCGCTGGAGACCGCGCGGTCCAAGGCGAAGGCCGACGGCCACCTGCCCTCCTACGGCGCGGTCACGGTCAATGTCCCCGGCACGGTCGACGCCTGGTGGAGCGCCCACCAGCGCTACGGCAAGCTGCCGTGGAAGGACGTCCTGCTGCCTGTCGCCGAGCTGTGCGAGGAGGGCGTGCCGATGCCGCAGGTCATCGCCTACTACCTCGAGCGCAACATGGCCGGCTTCGACCGCTCGGCGTCGATCATCGAGGAAAACGACAACCGCAGGAAGGTCTACGCCCCCGGCGGCGAGACCCCCAAGGTCGGCCAGATGTTCGCCAACCCCGACCTGGGCCGCACCCTGCGCCTGATCGCCGAGCACGGCCGCGACGCCTTCTATGACGGTCCCATCGCCGATGCGATCGCCGCCTATTTCCGCCGCATCGGCGGCTGGATGACCCGCGCCGACCTGGCCGCCCACCGCACCGAATGGGTCGAGCCGATCCGCACCGACTATCGCGGCGTCCAGGTCTACGGCCTGGGCCCCAACACCCAGGGCCTGTCGACCAACCAAATCCTCAACGTCTGCGAACAGTTCGACCTCAGGAGCATGGGCTTCCAGTCCGCCGCCTCGATCCACCACCAGGCCGAGGCCAAGCGCCTCGCCTTCGAGGACCGGGCCAAATGGTTCGCCGACGACCGCTTCAGCCGCACCCCGGTCGAGTGGCTGAACTCCAAGGACTACGCCCGCCAGCGCGCCGCCCTGATCCGGCCCGACCGGGTTATGGACCGCGTCTTCCCCGGCGACGCCCCGACCCAGGGCGACACCACCTATTTCAGCGTCGCCGACAAGGACGGCATGATGGTCAGCTGGATCCAGTCCAACTACCGCGGCATGGGCTCGGGCCTGGTGTCCGACGACGGCGCCGGAAACACCCTGGGCTTCATGTTCCAGGACCGGGGCGAGCTGTTCGCCCTGACCGACGGCCACCCCAACGTCTACGCCCCGGGCAAGCGGCCCTTCCACACCATCATCCCCGGCTTCGCGGTCAAGGACGGCAAGCCCTGGATGGCCATGGGCGTCATGGGCGGCGGCATGCAGCCCCAGGGCCAGGCCCAGATCATCATCAACATGGTCGACTACGGCCTCGACCCCCAGGAGGCCGGCGACGCCCCGCGCTGGCAGCACGAGGGCTCGTCCGAGCCGACCGGCGAACCGGCCGAGGGCGTGGGCCTGCTGTATCTGGAGACCGGCGTCCCGGCGGCGTCCAAGGCCCAGCTTGAGGCCATGGGCTGGGTCCTGCGCGGTCCCAACGGCGGCTTCGGCGGCTATCAGAACGTGGTCATGCAGCAGAACCCCGGCGGACGCTGGACCTACGGGGCGGCCACGGAGATGCGCAAGGACGGCATCGCCCTGGCCTACTGATGGCCGGGACGGTCGATCTGACGGGCCGGTGGACGGGGGTCTATTTCTACCCCCACGATCCGGCCTGGAACGCCAACGACAACATGCCCGCGACGCCCTTCACGGCCGAGCTGACGGACACGGCCGGGACGGTCATCGGCAAGACGATCGAGCCCGACCTGCTGTTCGCCGACGGGGTGGATGTCCGGGCCGTGCTGGAGGGGCGCCACGACGGTCTGCGCCTGACCTTCACCAAGACGCCGGACGGCCGCGACCGCGATCACGTGATCCTCTACGACGGCGAGATCTCGCCCGATGGAGACGCGGTCTCCGGCCGCTGGACCATTCCCGGCAGCTGGTCCGGCGACTTCCGCATGCAGCGCCGCACCGTCTCCGAGGCGGCGTCCGAGGAAAGGGGCGCCCAGGCCCGGTCCTGATCGGCGCCTGATCGCGATTTCACCGCCCCGCCTGCATCCATGGCGCGGCGTCGCGGCCTCCTGTCGGGACAGGGATGGAGGGCGGGATGCCGGATGCGATCATGGCGTTGGCGGGATGGATCGGCGCGACGGCGGCCCTGGGGCTGGTCGCGGCCCTGTTCCTGCGCGGTAAGGTGAAGTGGGGCTGGTTCGGCGCCGCCCTGCTGCTGATGGCCGCCTATGACGCCCTGCTGACGCGCGGTTACGGCCATATCCCGCTGCATTTCTGGCCCTCCGACTGGAACTGGGAGGGCAAGGCGATGGCGCTGGCCCTGTCGCTGGCCGTCGCCCTGGCCCTCGGCGCGCGCCGGGTCGGCCTGACGCTGCAGCAGGACCGCAAGGGCCTGCCCGGCGCCCTGGTCCTGTCGGCGGCGCTGGTCGCCGTCTTCCTCGGCCTGGCCCTGTATTTCCCCGGTCAGGGGACCGACGCCGACACCCTCGCCTTCCAACTGACCATGCCCGGCCTGGACGAGGAGCTCTTCTATCGCGGCGTCCTGCTGCTGATGCTGAACGAGGCCTTCGCCCGCCCGCTGAGCATCCTCGGCGCCCCCATGGGCTGGGGCGCGCTGATCTCCTCCGTCGCCTTCGGCCTGGCCCACGCCCTGGGCTACAGCGAGGGCGGCTTCACCTTCGACGCCCTGACCATGGCCCTGACCGGCGGCCCGGCCCTTCTGCTGGTCTGGCTGCGCGAGAAGACGGGCAGCCTGCTGCTCCCCGTGCTCCTGCACAATTTCGCCAACAGCATTTCCCTGCTGGTCTGAACCCTCGGGCCACAGCCTCGCCTTATTGAATGACGAGCGTCGGGACACGCGCCGGTCGGGGGTGCGTGTAACCGGGGGTTTCCATGCTTGAACTGCTCGCCGCCGCCCTGTTGTCGGCCCAGCCCGCCTGCGCCGCGCCCGCCAATACGGCGGCGCTTCTGGCCCGCCCCGAACGCATCCTCGTCGTCGGCGACTGGCACGGCACAGCGGAAATACCGGCGGCCTTCCTCGGCATCGTCTGCGAGGCCGCGAAACAGGGCCCCGTGACCATCGCGCTGGAGATGCCCGAGACCGAGAGAACCCTGTTCAGGAACGCGCTCGCCGCGCCGACCGAGCAGGCCGCCCGCGACACCTTCCTGTACGGCGACTTCGGCAACCCCCGCAGCACCGACGGCCGCAACAGCGTGGCCATGCTGGACATGATGGTGGGATTCTGGCGGCTGAAGGCCGCCGGATACGACGTGGCGATCCACCCCTTCATGGCGGTGGACTCAAGAATCACAGGCCGCGATCAGGCGTGGTGGGAATTGGAGATGGCCTATGGCATGAGCCGCGCCCTCGTGGCCCGTCCTGACGCCCGGGTCGTGGTCTTCGTCGGCGACCTGCACGCCCGCAAGAAGGGCTACGCCCGCTTCCCCGACATCGGCGTGCCCGCCGCCGGCCACTTGCACGCCTCCGACACCTTCACCCTGCACACCGCCCAACAGGGCGGCGAGAGCTGGAGCTGTCAGCCGACCTGCGGCGTCCAGACCAGCCGGGGCCGACACGACGCCGCCGCCGACGCGCGGGGGATCATCCTCGGCCCGGTCGAGGACGGGGCCTATGACGGCGTGCTGGCGGTGGGTCCGACCACCGCCTCACCGCCGGCGGCTCAGTCGGCCGCCGCGATCTCTTCCGGCGCCAGCTCGTAGACCGTCGCGCAGTATTCGCACGTCACGCGGATCCTGCCGTCGTCCTCGACCATGTCGGCCCGCTCCTGCGGGCTGAACGAGGCCAGCACGGCGCCGATCCGGTCCTTCGAGCAGCGGCACTGCGCCGACAGCGCGCGGGCGTCCTCCAGCCGCACGCCGTCCTCGTGGAACAGGCGGAACAGCAGGGTCTCCGGCGTGATGGTCGGATCGATCAGCTCGTCGTCGGCCAGGGTCTGGAACAGGGCGCGCGAGCGGTCCCACACCTCCTCGGTCGACCCGCGCGCGTCGTCCGCCGCGATCAGCTGGATCAGCGCCCCGCCGGCGCGCCATTGCGAGCCTTCGGCGGTCTCCACCGAGCCGACGGCCAGACGCACCTTGGTCGGGATCTGCTCCGACTGCTGGAAATAGTGTTCGGCGGCCAGCGACAGGCTCTCGCCCTCGATCGGGGTGATGCCCTGGGTGCGCTCGAAGTCCGGGCCGCGGTCCAGCGTCATGACGAAGACGCCTTCGCCCAGCAGCGTCCGGGCGCCGGGACGGGCGAAGCCTTGCGACGCGGCCGCGACCTCGTCGGCGTCGAACCGGCAGTAGCCGCGCAGGTGTCCGTCGGTCCCGTAGTCGGCCACGACATAGCGCACGGGCCCATTGCCCTGCGCCTGCACGATCAGGCGGCCCTCGAACTTCAGGCTGGAGCCGATCAGGGCCGCCAGCGCGCAGGCTTCGCCCAGCAGCGCCGCGACAGGCTCCGGATAGGCGTGCGCCGACAGGATGGCGTCGATCGTCTCGCCCAGCCGCACCAGACGGCCGCGCACGGGCCAGCCCTCGATCTGGAAGGCGGCCGCCAGGTCGTCGGAAGGCGTCGAATGGGTGTGCGCGTGATCGGTCACGGGCGGTCCTCGGTCATAAATGCGAAGGCGGCTAGATAGGGGGCCTGAAGGGCGATGATAAGGCCCCCTCCCCTCCCCGGCGTCAGGCGGTATAGTCCATGCTCAACCTCAGCCGGCGGTTTCATGACCAAAGCGCACCTCAAGCCCTTGAACAAGCAGGCGATCGTCATCACCGGCGCCACCTCGGGAATCGGGCTGGCGGTGGCGCGGCGAGCGGCGAAGGCGGGGGCTAACGTCTTCCTGATCGCGCGCGGCGAAAAGGACCTGCGCGCCCTGTGCGAAGAGCTTCAGGCCACCGGCGCCCGCACCGCCTGGGCCATCGCAGACGTGGCCGACTTCGACGCCCTGTCCGAGGCCGCGGACAAGTGCCAGCGCCTGTTCGGCGGCTTCGACACCTGGGTGAACAACGCGGGCGTCTCCATCTTCGGCCCGATCCGCGAGACCACCCTGGAGGACCAGCGGCGGCTGTTCGAAACCAACTACTGGGGCGTGGTCAACGGCTCCCTCGTCGCCGCCGAACGGCTGCGCACGCGGCCCTGGGGCGGGGCCATCATCAATGTCGGCTCCATCCTGTCAGACGCCCCCATGCCGGTGCAGGGCGTCTATTCGGCGTCCAAGCACGCGGTGAAAGGCTTCACCAACGCCCTGCGCATGGAGATCATGCGCGACCAGGCCCCGATCAGCCTGTCGCTGGTCAAGCCGGCGGCGCTGGACACGCCCTACAGCCGGCATGCGCGAAACCTGACCGGCTACGCCGTGCACAATCCCCAGCCGGTCTATGCGACCCACGTCGCCGCCGACACGGTGCTGTACTGCGCCGTCCACCCGATCCGCGAGATCACCGTGGGCGGCGGCGGGCGTCTGATCGCCAGTCTTTACAACGCCTTGCCCGGTGTCGCGGAACCTCTTCTCGCCCGGTTCGCTCCTTCATTGATGCGGGACAAGGGTTCCGCCTATGCGCCGGACGACGACGGGCTCTACGACCCGACCGAAGACGGCCTCGATGAAGAGGTTCACTATCCGATGGTTCGCCAGTTCTCCGCCCTCGCCGAAGTCCGCAAACATCCCGGCATCGCCGCCGGCGTCCTGGCGGTGCTGGCCGGCGTCGGCCTCGCCACCCTCCTGCTGAACCAGCGCACCGGCCCGACGCGGTATGAAAACCTGCGCGGCCGCCTCAATCCGCGCGGCTGGGTCGACGCCGACGGCCTGCGCGGCCGGTTCGAGGATCTGGCCGAAAGCGTGCGCCGCGGCGTGGCCGAGGCCGGCGACCGCGCCCATGACCTCACCGACGACGCCCGCGACCGCGGCGGGCGCTGGCTGAAGCAGACGCAGAAATCCTCGCGCAAGGCGTTGAAGAAGCACGGCCGCACCGCCCGCCGCTATGCCGAGGACGCCGGCGACTACGCCAAGACCCACGCCAGGGAGGGCGGCGCCCTGATCGCCCTGGCCACCATCGCCGCCGCCATCGGCGCCGCGGCCCTGGACGCCCGCCGCCCCGACAGCCGCCTGCGCAACATCGGCCGGTTCTAGGCCGGCGCTACAAGCGGTTGGGCCGGAGCCCAGCCGGTGATTAGTGGTTAGTGATTAGTGGGTGGCCGCCGAACGGCCTGCATCAGGATGACATCCGCCCGTGGCGGCATCGAACCACTAATCACTAACCACTAATCACTTCCCAGCCGCCGTCAGGGCCGGCTGGCCGCTACCGTAACGGCAGCCGCCCCCTACGTCCGATCCTGACGCATCGGCATGCGATCCTGTCGGACATGGACCGCGATCTTCTCATCCCCAGGGATGGCCCTCCCGACATTGGGGCGATCTGTCGCTTCGCTCTGGCCGAACGGGCCGCCGCCCGTCTTCAGGGCCGCACCCGCCACGCCCGCCTGTTCCACCGCCTCGTCCAGAAATGCCTGCGCGCCCTGCGCTTCGCCGCCCGCATCGAGGCAGGGCGGGCGCACGCTCATCCGCACTCTTCGCACCCGCTTTTTTCTGACGCGCCCGAAAAAGTTCGCGGCACGGCCGCGCCCGCCGTCCCGCCCGATCCTGACCGCCATCGCACCGTCCGCGAAGGGCGACGACGACGGTGAAGCGGGGTCTGAACCGTCATTTTGATGCCTATCGTCGCCCCCGGTGCGCGCATCAACCGATGTGCGCCCTTCGCGCGCGCACTGTCCCCCGTTGCTGCAACTGCGAAGGTGAGCCAAGGTCTCGGCATGGCAGACGCGACCTATGTCTTCGACTTCGATTCGACCCTCGTGCGCGTGGAGACGCTTGAGGTCCTGGCCGACATCGCGCTCGAGGGCTCGCCCGACGCCGCCACCGTCCGCGCCGAGATCGCCCGCCTCACCGATCAGGCCATGGCGGGGGAACTGCCCTTCGGCGAGGCCCTGCGCCGCCGCCTGGCCCTGCTGCCCCTGACCCGCGCCCATGTGCAGGCCCTGGCCGACCGCATCCTCGACGAGGGCACGCCCTCGGTCCGCAAGAACCTGGCCTTCTTCCGGGGCGCGGCCGATCACATCATCATCCTGTCGGGCGGCTTCCGCGAGATCATCGCCCCCATCGCCGAGCGGCTGGGCGTCGCGCCGGACCGGGTGCTGTGCAACGACCTGACCTATGACGCCGACGGGCGCGTCACCGGCGTCGACGACGCCAACCCCCTGTCCCATGCCGGTGGAAAGCCGCAGGTTATCAAGGCGCTGGGCCTGTCCGCCCCTGTGGTCATGGTCGGCGACGGCTGGACCGACGCAGAGGTCAAGCAGGCCGGGGCCGCCGACCGCTTCTACGCCTATACCGAGATCGTCCGCCGCCCGACCGTCGTGGCCGCCGCCGACGCCGAGGTCGCCTCGATGGACGAGCTGCTGCACGCCGAAGGCCTGACCGGTCGCTGGTCCTATCCGCGCAGCCGCATGCGCATCCTGCTGCTCGAGACGATCCACCCCGCGGCCGTCGCGCGGCTGGAGGACGCCGGATACACCGTCGAGACGGTCAAGGGGGCGCTGGGCGAGGATGAACTGATCGCGCGCATCAAGGGCGTCCACGTCCTGGGCATCCGCTCCAAGACCCAGGTCACGGAGCGGGTTCTGGCCGCCGCCGACCGGCTGATGGCCGTCGCCGCCTTCTGCATCGGCACCAACCAGATCGACCTGGCCGCCGCCTCTGACCACGGGGTGGCGGTGTTCAACGCCCCCTACTCCAACACCCGCTCGGTCGTGGAGCTGGCCGTCGGCGTCATGATCACCCTGATGCGCGACGTGCCGGACAAGTCCGCCGCCATGCACCGGGGCGAATGGAACAAGTCCGCCACCGGCTCGCGCGAGTTGCGCGGCAAGACCCTGGGGATCGTCGGCTACGGCGCCATCGGCAGCCAGCTGTCGGTGCTGGCCGAGGGGCTGGGCATGCGGGTCATCTTCCACGACCTGACCGAGCGGCTGGCGCTGGGCAACGCCCGGCGCATGCCCTCGCTCGACGCCCTGCTGGCCGAAAGCGATGTGGTCAGCCTTCATGTCGACGGACGCGCCGACAACGCCGACGTCATGGGCGCGGCCCAGTTCGCGAAGATGAAGCCCGGCGCCCTGCTGCTGAACCTGTCGCGCGGCCACATCGTCGATGTCGGGGCCCTGGCCCAGGCGCTCGGCTCGGGCCGCGTCGGCGGCGCGGCGGTGGATGTCTTCCCCGAAGAGCCGGCCACCAACGCCGACCCGTTCGACAGCCCCCTGCGCGGTCTGAAGAACGTCATCCTGACGCCCCACATCGGCGGCTCCACCGAGGAGGCCCAGGAGGCCATCGGCGAATTCGCCGCCGAACGCCTGCTGGCCTATCTCAACCGGGGCGACACCACCTTCTGCGTCAACCTGCCGAACGTGCAGCTGGCCGAGGTCTCGGGCGCCCACCGCATCCTGCACATCCACCGCAACCAGCCCGGCGTCCTGGCCGAGCTGAACCGCGCCGTGGCCGAGGCCGGTCTGAACATCCTGGGACAACATCTGAAGACGGACGAACGCACCGGCTACGTCATCACCGACGTGGACCGCGACTATGATCCGGACGCGGTGCAAACCCTGCGGGGTGTGGCCGGGACGCTGCGCTTCCGCATGCTCTACTGAAAGCTTCCCCAGCGGCATCTTGCGTACCCGGAAAACGGGCGCAGAGTGCGGTCAACGGTCGCACCCTGACGGCCGAGGGAGGAAAACCAATGTCTCGTTTCCTGCGTAGCGCGGCCGTCGCCGCGTTGGCGGTCGCCGCCATGGGCGCGGCCTCGGCGGCCAGCGCCCAGACCTACAACCGCCTCGTCGTCTTCGGCGACAGCCTGAGCGACAACGGCAACCTGTACGCCGTCAGCGGCGGCACGCAGCCGCTGTCCCCGCCCTATTTCCAGGGCCGTTTCTCGAACGGGCCGGTCTTCACCGAGCTGCTGGGCTTCAACGCCGGGCGCTTCACCGCCGGCGCGCCGGTGACCGGCAGCGTCAACTACGCCTTCGGCGGGGCCCGCACCGACTCGGCCGCCTCGCCCCCCGGCATGCGCAACCAGCTGCTGGCCTACACCGGCGCCGGCGGCACCTTCGGACGCAATGACCTGGTCAGCGTCCTGGGCGGCGCCAACAACATCTTCCAGGCCTTCCCCGGCGCCGCGGCCAGCCCCTCCACGGCCCAGAGCGTCATGCAGTCGGTCGCCACCTCGGCCGCCACCGACATCAACTTCATCGTCAACAGCATCGCCACCGCCGGCGCCGGCACCATCCTGGTGACCAACCTGCCGCGCCTCGGCATCACGCCGCAGTTCTCGGCCACCGGGCCCAGCGGCGCGGCCCTGGCCGACTATTCGGGAACCACGTTCAACAGCGCCCTGCTCAGCCGCCTGATGGTGACCGCGGCCGCGCAGCCGAACACCAACATCATCCTGATGGACCTGTACAAGATCAGCGATCCGCTGGCCGCCAACCCGGGCCGCTTCGGCCTGACGAACGCCACCAACAGCTGCCTCAACGGCGTGACGGTCTGCGCCAACCCGGACGGCTACCTGTACTGGGACGGCGTCCACCCGACGGCCGCCGGCCATCGTCTGATCGCCCGCCTGGCCAATGACTACCTGTACTACGGTGATCTGGGCTCCCAGGCCGCCGTGCAGGCCGAGACCGCCTTCCGCCAGCGCGAGGATCTGCTGGACCTCTCCACCGAGGCCTTCGCCGGCCGCGGCGCGTGGGAACAGGGCACCCACATGTCCTTCGGCGTCGTCGCCGACAGCGTCGAGAGCGACGCCCGCGGCTCCGTGGCCTCGTCCAAGGCCACCGGCTGGGGCGGCCGCGTCGCCATCGATCACGTGGCCTCCGAAAGCCTGCGCTTCGGCATCGCCGGAACCTTCCGGACCGCCGACGTCGAGGCCGGCGCCATGGGCTTTGACGTCGAGACCTACGCCTTCGACGCCTGGGCCGGCTGGCGGTCGGGCAACATGTTCCTCGGCGCCGCCGCGGGCGGGTCGATCGACAACTACGACGACATCACCCGCCAGACCTCGCTGGCCCCCATCGTCCACACGGGCGAGACCAACGGCGGCAGCGTCGGCGCCCGCGTCCAGGGCGGCCTGTGGTTCGACATGGGCGGCATCGCCCTGTCGCCCCGCGCGGCCGTCAGCTGGGGTTCGACCGACGTGAACGCCTATAGCGAAGAGGGCGTCGCGGCCCAGTACGCCTATCAGGACCGCACGGTCCAGGCCGCCGCGGCCGAGATCTCGCTGCGCGCCGAAGGCGGCGGCGAGGGCCTGGGCTTCTACATCGAGGGCGGCTACCGCGACTCGTTCGGCGACAGCAGCGACGGCGTCCGCGTCGGCATCCTGGGCAACCCCGCCCAGATCCTGGAGCGTGAGGTCGAGGATCCGTTCGGCGGCTCGATCCTGGCCTCGGCCGGCGTCGAGGCCGACATGGGCCCGGGCAAGCTGACCTTCGGCTACCGCGGCCGCTTCGGCGACCACGCCGACAGCCATGTGGGCGCGCTGACCTACCGCATCTCGCTGCAGTAGGCCGTCCACGGACCGACAGGGGGCGCGCGGCGAAGGCTGCGCGCCCTTTTCGTTGCACGCCTGCGACGACCTGCCGCCCCCCGGCGCCCCAAAGTCGCCCGCCCCTCTGCCTATCTGTCCGTCTTCCCGAGGCGCAGACGCCCGGTCGCGCCGCGGACATGGCGCGCCCGCTGCGCCCTTCTCCCCGCTCATCCGAGCCGAAGACGGAGCCGACGCCGCCCATGCGACGCCTGTTGCCGACCGCCCGGTCGTTCCTTCTCCATTCCGGTCAGGCCGCCGCCCTCGGCGCCGTGGCCGTCCTCGCCATGGCCGCCGCGCCGCTGACCCCGACGCCCGCGTCGGACGAGGCCTTCGCCGTGCCCGAGCTTCCCCCGGTCACCGCCGTGGCGTCTCCGGCGGGACCCGTCACCCGCGTCATCGCCTTCGGCGAGCCTCTGCGCGGCTTCGCCGTCAACTCGGCCTTCGGCATGCGTCGCCTGCCCGGCCAGCAGGCCCGCCGTCACGAGGGCGTCGACATCGCCGCCCCGACCGGCACCAGCGTCAGCGTCGCCGCCGAGGGCCGCGTCCTGCGCACCGGCTATGACGCCGACGGCTACGGCCGCTTCATCGAGGTCCGGCATCCCAACGGCATGAGCAGCCTGTATGGCCACCTGAGCCGAATCGACGTCGCCAGCGGCGACGTGGTCGCTCCGGGCCAGCGCATCGGCCTGGTCGGCTCGACCGGCCGCTCGACCGGCCCCCACCTGCATTTCGAGGTCCGCCGCGGCGACCGTCAGGTCAATCCGGTCAAGGTCATGGGCCAGGCGTTCGAAATGACGGTGTCCGCCCCGGCCTGACGGTCGTTCACCGTACATATGCCCACGCTTTCTTCACCCCTTTCCAGGATAGTCCCCGACCGAAAGGGGCCGCCTTGGACCGCATACTCTACTGCATCGCCTTCCAGCACGACTGGCGCTGGACGCTGGCCGCCGGTCTGATCTGCGTCTTCGGCGTGGGCACGGCGTACCAGCTGCTGGGCCGCGCCCGCGAAGCGGTCGGCCCGCGCCGCCGCAACACCGCCCTGCTGGCGGCCTTCACTGGCGGCCTGGCGGTCTTCTCGACCCACTTCCTGGCGATGCAGGGCTATGACGCGGGCGGCGAGGTCCGCTACGCCGTCTGGTCCACCATCAGCTCGTTCTTCATGGCTTTCGCCAGCATCGGCCTGGCCTGCATGGTCGCGCTCTACCGGCCCGGCCCGGTGTACCGCGCGCTCGGCGCCGCGCTGGCGATCTCGGGCGTCGCCGCCATGCACTTCCTCGGCGTCGCCGCCATGCAACTGCCCGGCCTGATCCTGTGGAGCCCGGACCTGGTGGGCGCCTCCATCGCCGCCGCCATCGCCCTGGCCGCCGGCAGCGCCGCCTTCCTGCACGGACGCCCCGCCTGGCTCCGCTTCGCCGCCAGCGCCTGCGGCGCGATCTCGGTCGTCATCCTGCATTTCGGCTCCATGAGCGCCATGACCCTGGAACCGCAGTTCGCGGTCGACAACACCGCCTGGTCGCTGTCCGGCGGGATCATGATCAGCGTTATCGCCGCCATGGTGCTGGGCATCGCCTCCATCGCCGGCGCCGCCGTCTGGATGTGGTGGCTATCCCGGGCCAGCGCCCTGGGCCAACTGCGCCAGGCCATCGAAGCCATGCCCGACGGCCTGGCCTTCTATGACGCCAACGACCGTCTGGTCCTGTGGAACACCCGCTACGCCGAGGTGAACCCCGGGCTGGCGACGACGCTGCAGAAGGGCATGACCTTCCGCGAGATCGTCCAGATCGGTCTGGACGAAGGCCTCTACGCCAACGCCCTGGGCCGTGAAGACGCGTGGATCGCGGAGCGGATGGCCACCCGCGCGGCCCTGTCGACCACGATGGAGCAGCACATCTCGGGCGACAACTGGCTGCGCGTTTCCGACCGCCGCACCGTGGCGGGCGGCACCGTCACCATCTGCACCGACATCACCGAGCTGAAGCGCGACGCCCGCGCCCTGTCGGACGCCCGCGACGCGGCCGAACAGGCCAACGGCGCCAAGAGCCAGTTCCTGGCCAACATGAGCCACGAGATCCGCACGCCCCTGAACGGCGTCATCGGCGTGGCCCAGGCGCTGGCCAACACCGACCTGTCGGCCCAGCAGCGCGAGATGCTGGACCTGATCCAGTCCTCAGGCCAGACGCTGCAGGTCCTGCTGAGCGACATCCTCGACCTGGCCCGCGTCGAATCCGGCCGCCTGGAACTGTCCGAGGAAGCCTTCGACCTGGGCCGCGCCGTGCGCGAAGCCGCCCAGCTGTACGAGACCTCGGCCCGCGAGAAGGGGCTGCAGTTCTTCGTCGAGATCGACCCCGAGGTCGATTGCTGGGTCGCCGGCGACGTGGTGCGCCTGAAGCAGATCCTGACCAACCTGGTCTCCAACTCGGTCAAGTTCACCGGCGAGGGCTTCGTCTGCCTGACCGCCGCCCCCGGCCCCGTGCGCGCCGGCCAGCCGACCCTGCGCTTCTCGATCGAGGACACGGGCATCGGCTTCGACAGCGAGACCCGCACCCGCCTGTTCAGCCGCTTCGAACAGGCCGACGGAGCCATCACCCGCAGGTTCGGCGGTTCGGGCCTGGGCCTGGCCATCTCGCGTCAGCTGGCCGAGATGATGGGCGGCGAGCTGGACTGCGAGAGCGAGCCCGGCGGCGGCTCGTCCTTCATGCTGACCATTCCGATGCACAAGGCCGAAGCGCCCGCCACGGTCGCGGCCTCCGGCTCGGCCCTGGCCGCCGGCGACGACCGCCGCCTGCGCGTGCTGCTGGCCGACGACCACCCGGTGAACCGCAAGGTCGTGGAGATGATCCTGGCCCAGGCCGACATCGACCTGACCTCGGTCGAAGACGGCTCGCTGGCGCTGAACGCTGTGCGGGACGGCGACTACGACCTGATCCTGATGGACATGCAGATGCCGGTCATGGACGGGCTGACGGCGACCCGCGAGATCCGCCTGCACGAGGCCGCGATGGGCCTGCCGCGCACGCCGGTGATCATGCTGACCGCCAACGCCCTGCCCGAGCATATCGCCTCGGCGGAAGGCGCCGGCGCGGACCGGCACCTGGCCAAGCCCTTCGACGCCGGCGAACTGCTGGAGCTGGTCATCTCCCTGCCCCGCGCCGCCCAGGCCGCGATCGCCGCCTGATCCGGCGGCGACCGCTTTCGCCCGAGGCTATTCGTAGCCGTGGGCGGCTTCGTTGATCACCTGCGAGGGCATCGTCGAGAAGTCGACGGCGACCGGCTGGGCGATCTTGGACCGGAAGGTCTTGAGCACGTGCTCCAGCCGGCGCCGGACCTCACGCTCGGCCTCGGTCTGGGTGTCCAGGGTCAGCGGGGCCAAGCAGAAGTCGATGATGGCCGAGGTGGTTTTCAGCGGTTCCATGGGGTCTCTCCTGGTTATTCGGCCGCGACGAACTGCGCGGTTTCGGTGGAGTCCTTCAGCGCCGTGGTCGACGACTGGCCGTTCGAGATGACGGTGGCCACCTGGTCGAAGTAGCCGGTGCCGACCTCGCGCTGGTGACGGGTGGCGGTGTAGCCGCGGGCCTCGTTGGCGAACTCGCGCTGTTGCAGCTCGGAATAGGCCGCCATGCCGCGGTCGCGGTAGCCGTCCGCCAGCTCGAACATGCCGTTGTTCAGGCTGTGGAAGCCCGCCAGGGTCACGAACTGGAACTTGTAGCCCATGGCCCCCAGCTCGCGCTGGAACTTGGCGATCGTGGCGTCGTCCAGCTTGGCCTTCCAGTTGAAGGAGGGCGAGCAGTTGTAGGCCATCAGCTTGTTCGGATGCTCCTTCTGGATCGCCTCGGCGAACCGCTTGGCGTCGTCCAGATCGGGGTGGGAGGTCTCCCACCACAGCACGTCGGCGATCTTGGCGTAGCTGAGGCCGCGCGCGATGCAGTGATCCAGTCCCGTCCCCTCCTTCAGGCGGAAGAAGCCCTCGGGCGTGCGGTTGTCGCGGTCGATGAAGGGCTGGTCGCGCTCGTCGATGTCCGAGGTGATCAGCTGGGCGCTCTCGGCGTCGGTGCGGGCGACCGTGATCGTGGGCGTGCCCATGACGTCGGCGGCCAGGCGGGCGGCGACCAGGTTGCGCTCATGCGCCTGGGTCGGGATCAGGACCTTGCCGCCCAGGTGGCCGCACTTCTTCTCCGACGCCAGCTGGTCCTCGAAGTGGACGCCGGCGGCGCCGGCCTCGATGAAGGCCTTCATGATCTCGAAGCTGTTCAGCGGCCCGCCGAAACCGGCTTCGGCGTCGGCGACGATGGGCACGAACCAGTCGCGCTTGGCGCCGCCCTCGGCGTGTTCGATCTGGTCGGCGCGCTGCAGGGTGCGGTTGATGCGGCGGCACAGCTCGGGCGCGGCGTTGGCCGGGTACAGCGACTGGTCCGGATACATGGCCCCGGCGGTGTTGGCGTCGGCGGCGACCTGCCAGCCCGACAGATAGATGGCCTTCAGCCCCGCGCGGACCATTTGCATGGCCTGGTTGCCGGTGACGGCGCCCAGGGCGTTGATGAAGGGCTCGCTGTGCAGCAGCTCCCACAGGCGGTTGGCGCCGCGCTCGGCCAGCGTATGGGTGATCGGCACCGAGCCGCGCAGGCGCAGGACGTCCTCCGGCGTATAGGGGCGTTCGATGCCGTCGAAGCGGCCGGAGGGCGAAGGAACCAGATCGGCGAAGGTGGTCATGGTCGGTCTCTGTCCAGTGGGCCGTCGATGCGCGGCGGGTCACGGGCAGAGGAACACGCGCCAGTCACAAACGATACACGCTAAGGCGGACATATCGCGTCATTGAGTCACGATATGACACTTGATGTTAAGTCATTTTGTGACATCGTGCGGTCATGGACACCGCCGACCGCAAGCTGTTCCTGGGCGGCCGCCTCAAGCGGCTGCGGCGGGATCTGGGCCTGACCCAGACGGCCATGGCCGGCGATCTGGGCGTCTCGCCCAGCTATCTGAACCACATCGAACGCAACCAGCGCCCCGTCTCGGCCCAGCTGCTGCTGCGTCTGGCCGAGACCTATGACGTGGACCTGCGGGCGCTGGGGCAGTCCGGCGGGCCGGCGTCCGAGGCGACCCTGTCTGAGGCCTTCGCCGATCCGGTCTTCAACGGACTGGCTGTGCCCCGGCACGAGATCGTCCAGCTGGCCGAGGACCAGCCCGCCGTGGCCGACGCCGTGCTGCGCCTGTACCGCGCCTTCAGCGACCGCCGCGCCCGCGACCGGGCCGAGGCCGGCATCGGCGGCGGTGGAGGCGATGAGACTCCCGCCGACCGGGTGCGCGACTATGTGCAGGCGCGCCAGAACCACTTCCCCGACCTGGACGCCCTGGGCGAGGCGCTGGCCGCCGCGCTGGAGGCCGACAGCCCCGGCGAAACCTTCGAGACCCGCGCCCGCGCCCGGCTGATGGCGCGCCACGGCCTGACCGTGCGCACCCTGCCCGACGATGTGATGGTGGAGTGGACCCGCCGCTACGACCCGCACCGCAAGCGGCTGCACCTGTCCGAGACCCTGGGTCCCTCCTCGCGCGCCTTCGCCGTCGCCTTCCAGCTGGCCCTGGCCGAGCATGACGCTGAACTGACCGCGCTGGCGGCGTCCGCCGACATGCCCGACGAGGCCACACGGCGGGTGCTGAAGGTCGCCCTGACCAACACCCTGGCCGCCGCCATCCTGATGCCCTACGCCGCCTTCCACACGGCGGCGGAGGCCAACGGCTACGACATCGCCCGGCTGGAGGCGCGCTTCGGGGTCAGCTTCGAACAGGCGGCGCACCGGCTGACCACCCTGTCCCGCCCGTCCGCGCGCGGCGTGCCCTTCTTCCTGATGCGGGTCGATCAGGCGGGCAACATCTCCAAGCGCTTCGCCTCGGGTGCCTTCCCCTTTTCGCGCTTCGGCGGGGCCTGCCCGCGCTGGCGGCTGCACTCGGCCTTCCGCACCCCGGGCCGGATCGTCACCCAGATCATCGAGACGCCCGACGGCCAGCGCTGGTTCACCCTGGCCCGCACCGTCGAGCGCCAGGGCCGCGACGCCTTCACCGAGGGGCACGACCTGGCCATCGGCCTGGGCTGCGAGCTGAAGCACGCGCGGCGCCTGATCCACGCCCGCGGCCTTGATCTGGCGGCGCCGGAGGTGACGCCGATCGGCCCCGCCTGCCGCCTGTGCCACCGCCACCCCTGCGCCGAACGGGCCGCCCCGCCGGTCGATCGCGCGCCGGCGGTGGACGACTGGTCGAAGTCGGTCAGCCCGTGGCCGTTCGTGACGGCCTGATCGGCACAGCGTAGAAAATCTAACGCCAGATCACAGGAAATCCCGTTTGGCGCTGATCAATGCATCCATCAGCTTGCAGTTAATCTGCACGGCTGGGGGATAGTCATGACCAAACAACGATTGCTGCGAACCGGCGCGCTGGCGCTCGTCCTCGGCTGCGGCGCCACCGCGGTCCAGGCGGAGGACCCCGCCGGCGCGCCACAGACCCAGACCCCCAGCGTCGCCCAGCTCGGCGACCTCGTCGTCACGGCCCGCCGGCGCGAGGAACGCGCCCAGGAGGTTCCGATCGCCCTGACCGTCATCGGCGGCGAACAGCTGGACGACACCAACACCTACAATATCGGCCAGCTGACCCAGCAGGCGCCCAGCGTCCAGCTGCTGTCGTCCAACCCGCGCAACACCGCCATCACCATCCGCGGCATCGGGGCCAGCTACGGCCTGGCCAATGACGGTCTGGAACAGGGCGTCGGCATCTATGTCGATCAGGTCTATTACGCCCGCCCGGCCACCGCGACGCTCGACTTCGTCGACCTGGAGCAGATCGAGATCCTGCGCGGCCCCCAGGGCACCCTGTTCGGCAAGAACACCACCGCCGGCGCCCTGAACATCACCACCCGCGACGCCGCCTTCACGCCCAGCGGCACGGCTGAGGTCACGGTCGGAAACCTCAGCTTCGTCCAGGCCAAGGCCTCGATCACCGGACCCATCATCGACGAGGTCCTGGCCGGACGCCTGTCGATCGTCTCGACCCGCCGCGACGGCGCCCTGCAGAACGTCCGCGTCGGCCGCGACCAGAACGACCAGAACAGTTTCGCCGTGCGCGGCCAGCTTCTGTGGACGCCGACGCCGCAGCTGACCGTGCGCGCCTATGGCGACTGGAACCGCCAGCTCCTGGAGTGCTGCACCCAGGTGTACGTCGGCGTCGGCACGACCCTGAAGCCCGCCGGGTCGCAATACCCGGCGCTGGCCGGCGGCCGCGGCTACACGCCCCCCAGCACCAATCCCTACGACCGGCTGGTCGACATCGACGACGACATCCAGGCCGACCAGTGGCAGGCGGGCGGGTCGGTGATCGTCGACTATGATTTCGGCGACGTGCTGCTGACCTCGATCAGCGCCTATCGCGAGTGGGACTGGGAGCCCGCGAACGACCGCGACTACACCGGCCTCGACATCCTCAGGAAGTCCAACAATCCGTCGCACCAGGACCAGACCAGCCAGGAATTCCGCCTGTCTTCGGTGGGCGAGAACACGATCGACTGGGTCGGGGGCCTTTATTACTTCAACCAGACCGTCACGACCAACGGCATCACCCAGTACGGCAGCGACGCCTCCTACTGGCTGCTGGCCGCGGGTACCCCGGCCGCCTTGCTGGAGGGCTACACCGCGATCAACGTCTCGGCGATCGAGACCACCAGCTACGCCGCCTTCGGCCAGCTGACCTGGAACGTCAACGACCGGCTCCGGATCACGCCCGGCCTGCGCTACACCCGGGAAGACAAGTCCGGCGTCTATGATCTGTCCGTCTCTGGCGGGCTGGTGACGGCCGACCCCACCCTGATCTCCCGCCGCCTCGGCATCCAGCGCCCGCAGAACTACTCAGCCGAGATTTCGGAAGGCAGCTGGTCGGGGCAGTTGGCGATCTCCTACGAGGTCACGCCCGACATCCTGCCCTATTTCAGCTACGCGAAAGGCTTCAAGTCGGGCGGCATCAACATGTCCGGCCTTCCCACGACGGCCGCCGGCCTGCCCGCCCTGACCGCCGCCGAGGTCCGGCCCGAAGAGGTCACCACCTGGGAGCTGGGCCTGAAGACCCAAGCCTTCGACCGGCGCCTGACCGCCAACCTCGCCGCCTACTACACCGACATCACGGACTTCCAGGCCAACGTCGTCGACGCCGGCCCCGGCGCATTGCGCGGCTATCTGGCCAATGTCGAGAAGGTCGAGATCCGGGGCGTCGAACTGGACCTGACCGCCCATCCCAACGAATTCCTCGATCTCTACGCCAATGTGGCCTGGACCGACGGGGAGTACACGTCGTTCAGGAACGGGCCCTGCCCGCTGGAGCTGATCGGGGCTTCCACCGCCGCCTGCGATCTCAGCGGCAAGGAACTGCCCGGCGTCTCGCCGTGGGCGCTGGCCTTCGGCGGCGAACTGCATGGACCCGGCTCGGTCCTGGGTCTGTCGGGCGAGGTCTTCGCCGGCGCCGACGCCAGCTATCGCTCGACCTACAACTCGGACGCCGCCGTATCCCACTACACCGAGATCGAGGGCTACGGCCTGCTGAACCTGCGCGCCGGCTTCCGGTCCGACAACGGCTGGGAGGCGTCCGTCTTCGTCAAGAACGCCCTGGACGAGGAGTATCTCCAGTTCGTCAGCGTCCAGACCGGCAACTCGGGCCTCGTCATCGGCAATCCGGGCGACGAGCGCACGATCGGCGTCACCCTCAGGGCGCGCTACTGAAGCAGGACGATGCGCCCGGCCTCCATCCGGTAGGTCACGCCCGTTCGGTCGAACAGGCGGGCGATCAGGATCGAGGGGTTGGGCGCGCCGGTATCCAGCAGCGCGTCGATCTCGCGCCGCACGTCCGGATCGCCGGAGACCTGCAGCAGGGCGTTCAGCCATTCTTCCCGGGTCAGGACGCCGTCCTCGCGGTTGGCGTCGATCAGGGGCTTGAGGAAGTCGAACCAGTCGCCGCCGGTCGCCCGCTTCTGCGCGCCCTCGGCGGCCATCGCGAACACGGCCCCACAGGCGTAGTTGGCGCGGTGCTCGCCCCGCTGAGCGGCCGAAACGACCGGCTCGTCGGCGAGCTGGGCGCAGTCGTCGACCTCCTTCTGCAGCTCCCGCATCGTGTCGAAGGTCGGATCGAGGGCCGCGGAGGCGCGGATCGCGCTCAGGTCCGCCCCGCCTTCCGTGATCCAGGCGTCGCGCCGGGCCTCGTAGCGCACGGTCTGGCCCAGCCAGAAATGCGCGCTCTCATGGCCGATGAACCAGCGGGCGCGGTCGCTCATCGGCTTTGTCGGCTCCATCACGCCCGTGCCCCTGAAGGCCATGATGATCAGGCCGGGCAGGACGCTGCCGCCCATGCTGGTCATGCCGGACGTCGGGCCGTCCCAGCCGACCATGATGGTGGGCTTGTCGGTCTGGCCAGGTCCCAGGCGCCGGACGTAGTACTCGGCCATGCGGGGGGCGAAGCCGGCGATCTCGGCGCTGATCCAGCCGGGAAGCTGCGGATCGATCACGGTGGCCAGGCGCGGGCTGTCGACCAGCGCCATCTGACCGAACAGGACATAGGTCCCCTGGCCGCTTGAGGTCGCCTCGGCCCGCCGCTCACCGTTGATCAGCACCGGTCCAGCCCTGTCGCGCCAGCGAATGACGGCGTCCTGGCTCTCGAACTCCGCCTCGTTGAGGTCCTCCGGCAGGGCGCGGGCCGCTTCAACCGAGGCCAGGGGGAAGACGTCGAAATGGCCGCTGTAGAGCGCCGCCGAGCCGTCGGTGAAGACGATGGCCGGGTTGTAGTCGGCCTGCAGGTTCTGCGAGGCCGGACGCATCACGATCCGGATGCGGCGCGGCACGGGGCCGCCGCCCGTGGCGCGCAGGATGTCGAGATGGCCCTGCCGCTCCAGGATCACGCCCGGCGTCTCGATGGTCCACTGGACCGGCCGCCACGAGCCGCGGCCGTCGATGTCCAGCGCCGAGCGGATGAAGGCCCAGACCGGGGCGTCGGACGGCAGGACGTAGTCGGCGGTCCAGCGGTCGCCGTCGCGGGTCACGGTCACCTGCGGCGCGGCGGCCTCGGCGACGGCGGAGGCGGGCGCGCCGCCTGCGGTGGCGCAGGCGGTCAGGCCCAGTGTGAGCGCCGCGATGGCGGCCATGGTGGTCAGACGCATTCGGCGCTCCCCGTTCAAGCACATCCTGCCCCGTGGCCGCGGCAAGCGTCAGCTTAAGCTTTGGTCACGCTTGGGACCGTGAAAGGGCGCGCTGGGCAGCCTGCAGCTCACCGGCCATCACGGCTTTCAGCCGGGCCGGCTGGATGATTTCCACCTGCTCGCCCCAGGTGAACAGGTGCCAGGCCAGTTCGCGCATGCCCGAGGCGCGGAAGCGGACCACGACCGAGCCGTCCGGCTGGTCCTCGACGTCCTGGGTCGGGTGCCAGCGCCAGCCCCGGGCCTCCGGCGCCCCTTCCGGCGTGATCTTCAGCACCACGTCCTCGATCGCGTCCTGATAGATGCCGAAGGATTGGCCCGCGAAGACCTGCAAGTCGAAGTCGGCGGGGGGCGTGGCCACGCCCGGCTCGGCCTTGACCGCGCTCATCCGGTCCAGGCGGAAGGTCTTGATGGCCCCGCCGTCCAGCTCGGCGGCGACCAGGTAGTTGGCGCGGCCGAACATCAGGCCGCAGGGAGTCATGACGCGCCGCCGCGCCTCGGCGCCCGGGCGGCTGTAGATGAAACCCAGGGGCTGGCCGGCCAGCACGGCCCGCCGCACCTCCGCCAGCACCACCTCGTCGGCCGAGGCGCGCGGCCCGGCCTGCACGGCCAGGGTCTCGGCCCGCACCAGCGCCTCGAGATCCGGGGCCAGCCGGTTCAGGGTGGTCGAGCGCACCGCCGACTTCAGCTTGCGTTCCAGCCCCTCCAGCGAATTGGCCCGGGACGGTTCGCCGGTGGCGCGCAGCCCCTGCGCCGCCTTGCTGAGCTCGACCAGTTCCTCGGCCGTCGGGGCCTGTTCGAAGGCCGACAGGCCGCCGCGGATGCGCCAGCGCTTGTAGGGCGGGTCCGAGACCTCCTCGGTCTGGGGAAACAGCACCAGCACGGCGTCGCGCAGCCGCTCGGCGGTCCGCCGGGCGCTGTCGGTCTCACGCATCATGTCCTCAAGCGTCAGGCCTTCGGCGCTGGCCGCCATCCGCCGCGCGAGGTCCAGAACCATGGCCGCCTTGTCGAATCTCATGAGCGCCAGAAACCATACGTCCAAAAATGACGCAACGCTGTCTTACAACACAATCATCGACAGCGACACCGCTTCACGGAGTTTCCAAATGGCCCGCGCCTTCGCCCCCGCCGCCCAGATCGCCGCCAGCCGCTACCTGATCGTTCCGTGCGAGGCCGAAGCCGGCCTGGCCGTCATCTGGGACCGTCTGGAAGAACAGGTGATCGACGTGATCGACGCCCGCTTGTCGGCCCGCTACGCCGACGAGGACGCGCTGTGGGACGAGGCCCGCCCGGTCTTCGATCCCGCCGCCGACTTCCGCATGGCCGCCTGAGGACGGCTCAGGCCGCCTTCGGCTTGGTCCAGCGGTCGATCAGACGTTGGGCCGGCGCTTCCACCAGGCGATGCGCCAGCACGGCCAGGACCACGATCAGGCCGAACAGGGCGATGGCGAACAGGTCGTTCAGCCACGGCGAGCCGAAGTCGATGCGTCGTCCGCCGGGCAGCCAGTCCAGCTTGCGGCCGATGATCAGAATGACCACCAGCACGAACATGTGCACCATATAGATGGCGAAGGACCACCGCCCGAGGGTGACCAGCGGCTTCGCATCGAGCAGGCGCGACAGGGCGCCCTCCTCGCCCGCGAAGACCCAGACCGCGAACACGAACAGCAGGGTCACCAGCACCGTCACCGGCCCCGTGGCGAAGCCGATGAAGGCGCAGATGGCCAGCACGGTCGCGATCTCCAGCGCTGTCGCCGCCCCGCCCTTCAGGCGCGGGATGCGGGTCCAGAACCCCTGCAGCAGGCACCCCAGGAAGAAACCATAGACCGCCCGCGGGAAGGCCAGGTCGTGGGTGGTGTTCATCCAGCGCGGAGCCAGGGTCAGCACCATGATCCCGCCGATCACCGCCAGCACCGCCCCGACCCAGCGCCAGCCGCGTGGGAGGGCCAGCACCAGGGCGGCGAAGACGACATAGCAGCCGACCTCGACGCTCAGCGTCCAGGCCGGGCCGTTCCAGGTCAGGAAGCCATGCAGGTTGTAGGCCTGGATCAGCAGCAGGTTGGTGAAGATCGACTCGACCGAGCGGTCGCGCGCGAACGGGGTCACGCTGTCGAAATGGGTCCACAGCCGCAGCAGCTCCAGCCCGATGAAGGCCGCCAGCATGAGGACATGCAGGGGCCAGACCCGGCCCAGCCGCCGCACCATGAACCGCCCGGCGTCCCGCGGCGTCTTCAGCCGCGCAGCATAGGCATGGGCGATGACGAAGCCCGACAGGACGAAGAAATAGTCGACGAACAGATAGCCGTGCTGGATCAGCCCCCAGTCGCGCCAATGACTGGCCACCGGCATGTGGAACATGACGACCAGGATGGCGCAGACCCCGCGCAGGGAATCCAGCGCCTCGAAGCGGTGGTGGGCGGCGTTGGCGGGTTGAGCAGGCGTGTTCACGGGCGCGTGTTAGCGCCGCCCGCTGGCGCGCGATAGGGGCTTGTCAGCAGCCCCCGGCGCCGGGGGCTTTGGCCCGCATCCACGCCACCGACCGCTGCACCAGTTCGCGTAACACCGCCGGGTCCAGATCATCCAGCCGGTTCACATACAGGCAGCCCACGCTGGCCTTGTGCTTGCCCAGCCGCGCGAGCACGTCGTCCACTCCATCGAAGTCCCGCGCGACATAGAGGACCAGGTTCGCCTTGCGCGGCGAGAAGCCGATGATCGGCCAGTCGCCGGTCGCCCCGCGATAGCTGCCGTAGCCGATGATCGACGGCCCCCACATCACGGCGGGCTCGCCCGAGGCCTCGGCCATCAGCGCCTGCACCACCTCGGCGTCGGCCCGACGACGCGGGTTTTCGACGGCGTCGATGAAGTCGGCGACGGGGACGTCGGTGGGGCGGGTCTTGGGTTCGCTGGCCATGAGACATCCCTCCGGTCGCGAGCCTACCTCCGGACGGCGCTTCCCGCTACAGGCCGCCGCGGCCCGCCCTGCCTTGCGAAAAGCAGCGCGGCGATCACCACGAGCGCGAACGGAAAACCGCTGGGCGGCATCAGGGCCGAGCAGACCAGCAACCATACCCCCAGGCCGATGAACACCCCGCGCGGCACAAGCACGCCGCGTCGATCAAGATCGACCAGAAGAGCTCCTAGTCCCATGACCGGGACCGCGAAACTGCCGATCGTGGACCAGAACGCGAAGCCGCCGGCGACCAACTCCGGGCGCTGCCCAGCCAGCGGTCCCCAGTGCTCCCAGGTCCACAACCGGCCCCTCGCCAGATCTCCCGCATAGCTGAACGCGTCCAGACCAAGCACAGCGAGATGAAGGAGGCCCAGCCCGATCAGGCCGAAGCAACCCAGCCGATAAAGTGTCATGCCTTCACCTCCATACACTTCTGTATGGTCGTCCGGTTGGCAGCTGTCAATACAGTGGTGTATGGTTGGAGAATGACAGCCCCCCAGATCTCCCTGACCCGAACAGATTGGACACTGGCGGGGCTCGGTGCGTTGGCGGAAGGCGGCGTGGACGCGGTGAAGATCGACCGGCTGGCGAAGAGTCTCCAGGTCAGCCGGGGATCGTTCTACTGGCACTTCAAGGACCGCCACGACCTGCTCGCCGATCTGCTGACCCTGTGGGAGACGGATCTCACCGATCAGCTGATCGCCAACGCCTGGGATATCCCGGACGCCGCCGATCGCCTCCGCAATGTCGCCCTGCAGGCGATGGACCGACTGGTGCACGGCGTCGATGCGGCGAAAGCTGAAAACGCCCTGCGGGCCTGGGCCGCCGTCGATGACTCGGCGCGAGTCACCATGCGGCGCGTTGACGCCAGCCGCATCGCCTACATCGCCGCGGAACTTGAACGGCTGGGACGTCCGGCCGACGTCGCCGACGTCGCCGCGCGGGGGCTCTACATGACGCTTCTGGGGCTCTTCGTCGCCCGAACCTATAATCCCGAACTGGCGGATGACCGCGCCTGGATGGCCATCGTCAACGTGGTTCTGGATTCCGACGGCGCGGAATGAGCAGGGCCTAAAGGCTCTTCACGATCCCTTCGACCATCTTCTTGGCGTCGGCGAACAGCATCATGGTGTTGTCGCGGAAGAAGAGCTCGTTCTCGACACCGGCGTAGCCCGCCGCCATGCCGCGCTTGATGAACAGCACGGTGCCGGCCTTCTCCACGTCCAGGATCGGCATGCCGTAGATGGCGCTGGTCGGGTCGGTCTTGGCCGCCGGATTGGTGACGTCGTTGGCGCCGATGACGAAGGCCACGTCGCAGCTGCCGAACTCGGAGTTGATGTCCTCCAGCTCGAACACCTCGTCATAGGGGACGTTGGCCTCGGCCAGCAGGACGTTCATGTGACCGGGCATGCGGCCGGCGACGGGGTGGATGGCGTATTTCACCTCGACCCCCTCCTCCTTCAGCTTGTCGGCCATCTCGCGCAGGGCGTGCTGGGCCTGGGCCACGGCCATGCCGTAGCCGGGCACGATGATGACCTTCGACGCGTTCTTCATGATGAAGGCGGCGTCCTCGGCCGAGCCCTGCTTGACCGGCCGGGTCTCGACCGCGCCGCCGGGCCCCGCCGCCGCGTCCCCGCCGCCGAAGCCGCCCAGGATGACGCTGATGAAGCTGCGGTTCATGCCCTTGCACATGATGTAGCTGAGGATCGCGCCCGAGCTGCCGACCAGGGCCCCGGTGATGATCAGGGCGATGTTCTCCAGCGTGAAGCCCAGCGCCGCCGCGGCCCAGCCGGAGTAGGAGTTGAGCATCGACACCACCACCGGCATGTCCGCGCCGCCGATGGGGATGATCAGGGTCGCGCCCAGGATCAGGGCGATGGCGAACACGCCCCAGAAGGCCCAGGTCGCCGTGCCGCCCGAGCCGATCATGACGCCGATCAGCAGGACCAGGCCCAGGGCCAGGGCGATGTTGATCAGGTGCCGGGCGGGCAGGATGATCGGCGCGCCGCTCATGTTGCCGTTCAGCTTGGCGAAGGCGATCACCGAGCCGGTGAAGGTGACCGCGCCGATGGCGACGCCGAGGCTCAGCTCGATGATCGACAGCGTCTTGATGCCGTCCGCCGCGGTGGCGATGCCGAAGCTGTCCGGGGCGTAGACCGCGCCCACCGCGACCAGACAGGCGGCCATGCCGACCAGGCTGTGGAAGGCGGCCACCAGCTGGGGCATCTGGGTCATCTGCACCCGGCCCGCGATCAGGGCGCCCGCGCCGCCGCCGATGACCACGCCGCCGGCGATCAGGCCCAGGGTCAGCGGGTCCATGGCCTTGCTGGCCCACAGCGTCAGCAGGGTCACGCCGACGGCCAACGCCATGCCGATCATGCCGAAGGTGTTGCCGCGCCGGCTGGTCTCGGGACTCGAAAGCCCGCGCAGCGACAGGATGAACAGGACGCCGGAGACCAGATAGGCCAGGGCCGCGATGGATGCGTTCATTCCGTTCCCCCACTCGTCATCAGAACAGTCCCGCCGTCGCCGATTCACCGACGGCGCGCGCGACGGCGGTCTCGACCTTGCCCGGACGGCCGACAGCGATGGCCACCGGCCCCTCGCCGCCCGTCTTGGTCACTCGGCAATGCCCGGTGTCCAGCGGCATGCGACCCCGGGACGGCCCGGAGCCCTCGTCGGTCAGCTGGTTGATCCAGGCTTCCCGGTCATAGTTGTTGCGGTAATAGGTCACCGGCGGGAAGCGGCAGTTCAGCCGCCATGACGCCCCTCCGGGCGCCGAGACCGACCAGTGCAGCCCGCCCTCGATATTCTCGCCGACATAGGTCTGCGCCGCCGCGGGCGCGGCCAGGGCGACGCCGGCCACGGCGATCAGCGTCAGCGCCCTCATCGGCCCGCTCCGGACGGCGGGCAGGCCGTGCGCGACAGCCGCCACAGCGCCGCCGCCACGAACAGGGGCGAGATCAGGGCCAGCGCCCATTCGATGACGCCCAGCGGCTTCGTCTGGCCGACGAAGCGCAGCAGGATGGACGAGAAGACCAGCACCGTGCCGCAGTCCACCTGACGCAGGCGGCGCAGCGGCGTTTTCTCGAAGATCGAACGCACCCACAGGCCCACGCCGACCGCCAGTCCGACCAGCGAGATTCCAAAGGCGAGCGTGTGGGCGTCGAAGGTCACGAGGCGGCGGGCTCCGCGGCCTTGGGCTTCTCCTTCTTGCGGTACATGGCCAGCATGCGCCGCGTGACCATGAAGCCGCCGAAGATGTTGACGCTGGCCAGGGTCACGGCCGCCACGCCGGCGCCCTTGGCGATCCAGCCGTCGCCGCTGGAAGCCGCCGCCGCCGCGATCAGGCCGCCGACGACGATCACCGAGGAAATGGCGTTGGTCACGGCCATCAGCGGCGTGTGCAGCGCCGGCGTCACCGACCAGACGACATAGTAGCCGACGAAGATCGCCAGCACGAAGATGGCCAGCCGGAAGATGGTGGGATCGACGTGTTCCATGGTCAGTGGCCTCGCGGTTCGTGAAACTCGGTCATGTCAGCATCTGCACGAGGAATCTTGTTCTCCACCCACGCCAACAAGGCCAGAACGGCAACGGCGATGGCGAGTATCAGCAGATAGTAAGGCCCGCGCTCGATCAGGAAGCCGCCAACGTCGGCGGCCGGATGCTCAACACGAAACGCGGAGAAGCGCTCAAACTCCCGCCAGACCTGATAGGCGACCGAGCCCAGCCAAAGAATGAGGACGAGCGACTTTCCGAACCTCATCCCTTCACCCCCTCATGCACCACGGCGCCGCCGCTGGTGACCACCGACGCCTTGAGGATCTCGTCCTCCAGGTCGACCGCCAGGACGCCGTCCTTGATCAGCAGGCCGACGAAGGCGACCAGGTTGCGGGCGTAGAGGGCCGAGGCGTCCGCGGCGATGCGGCCCGGCAGGTTGGACCAGCCGACGATCTGGACGCCGTTCGCGGTGGTGACGACCTCGCCCAGCTTGGCGCCCTCGACATTGCCGCCGTTGTCGATGGCCAGGTCGACGATGACCGAGCCCGGCTTCATCGAGGCCACGTGCGCCGCCGTGACCAGCCGGGGCGCGGGACGGCCGGGGATCAGGGCGGTGGTGATGACGATGTCCTGCTTGACGATGTGCGAGGCCGTCAGCTCGGCCTGCTTGGCCTGATACTCGGGCGACATCGGCTTGGCGTAGCCGGCGGCGGTCTCGGCGGCCTTGAACTCCTCGTCCTCGACGGCGACGAACTTCGCGCCGAGCGACTCGACCTGTTCCTTGGACGCCGGGCGGACGTCGGTGGCGGTGACCACCGCGCCCAGGCGCCGGGCGGTGGCGACGGCCTGCAGCCCCGCGACGCCCGCGCCCATGACGAAGACCTTGGCCGCGGCGACCGTGCCCGCCGCCGTCATCATCATCGGGAAGCCCTTGCCGTAGGCGTAGGCCGCCTCGATCACGGCGCGATAACCGGCCAGGTTGGCCTGGGACGACAGCACGTCCATCACCTGAGCCCGGGTGATGCGCGGCACGAACTCCATGGCGAAGGCCGTCACGCCCGCCTGGGCCAGCGCCTGCACCGTGTCCTTCTCGCGATAGGCGTCCAGCATGGCGGCGACGACCGCGCCGGGCTTCAGGGCGCTGGTCTCCTGCGCCGTCGGACCGCGCACCTTCAGCACCAGATCAGCGCCGGACAGCACGGCCTTGGTGTCCTTGGCCACGACGGCGCCGGCGGCTTCGTAGTCCGCGTCGGGGATGGAGGAGCCGGCGCCCGTGCCGGCCTCGACCGTCACGGTCGCGCCCAGCGCGATCAGCTTCCTGACCGTTTCCGGAGTGACGGCGCAACGCGGTTCGCCTTCACGGCGCTCGCGGGTCACGGCGATGGCGACAGCCAAGCGAATCCCTCCCTCACTGGTTTATTGAGCGACGTTAGGCTCTTCCGGAGCGACGCGTCAAAAGCGCGCCCGTCATGGACAGGGGCCTCGCCCTCGACCATAGACGCCCGCGTGTCAGACAGCCCTTCCCCGAGCATGCGCCGCAACGACCTGGACTGGATCCGGGTCAGCGCCTTCGGCCTGCTGATCCTGTACCATGTGGCCCTGGTCTATGCGCCGTACGACTGGCACATCCACAGCGCCCACACCTTCCCCTGGCTGCACGAAGCCCTGCTGCTGACCAATCCGTGGCGGCTGACGCTGCTGTTCCTGGTGTCCGGCGCGGCGCTGCGTTTCATGACCGCGCGGCGGACGGCGGCCCAGACCCTGAAGGCGCGGGCCGAGCGGCTGATTCCGCCCCTGCTGTTCGGCGCCTTGGTGCTGGTGCCGATCCAGTCCTGGGTCGAGGCCCTCGACAAGGGCGGCTTCACCGGAAACTTCGCCGACTGGCTGTGGCACGAGTTCGGCCCGGCCGGCCTGGCCGACGGCGTGCCGGTCAACCACCTGTGGTTCATCGTCTATATCGCGGTCTACAGCCTGGTCGCCGTGGCCCTGATGACCCGCCCGGCCCTGATGGCCCGGGCCGAGGCCTGGCTGGTCCGCAACACGGCGGGCTGGCGCATCCTGGTCGTGCCGCTGGTCTATCTGATCGTGATCCGCATCGTGCTGTTCCCGATCTTCGGCATCACCAACAAGCTGACGTGGGACTTCTACAATCACTTCCTGTCGCTGGGAGCCTTCCTGTTCGGCTTCCTGATCGTCGGGCATCAGGGCGTCTGGGCCGAGCTGGAGCGCCGCCGGCACCTGTCGCTGATCGTGGCCCTGATCGCCCTGCCGATCATGATGTGGCAGGCGGCCCACCCCGGCGGCGGGACCTGGTTCGGCGTGCCGCGCGCGGTCGTGTTCGCCATCGACCAGTGGGCGGTGATCACCGCCATCCTCGGCTACGGCAGCCGCTATCTGCGCAAGACGCCCGGCCCCGCCCTGCCCTATCTGGTGGACGCCACCTTTCCCCTCTATCTCGCGCACCAGACGGTGCTGGTCGTGGCGGTCTGGTTCATCCGCCCCGCGAACCTGCCCGCCCCGCTCGAGGCCGCCTGCCTGGTCGGCGTCACCTTCGGAACCAGCCTGCTGATCTACGAGATCGTGCGCCGCATTCCCCTGATTCGGCCGCTGTGGGGTCTCAAGCCCTTCCCCGCCCCCGTCGGACGCCCCCGCTACCATCGCCGCCGCCGGCTGCTGATGATCGGCATGGGCGCGCCGGTGCTGGCCCTGACCGCGGTCCTGATCGGCGTGGCGACCTGGCCGGGCTTCGATCACGCGCGCCAGTATCTCAGCGAGCTGGGCGGCGCCTCGGCTCCCATGCCCCTGATCTTCAACGGCGGCGTCTTCATCGCCGGCGCGATGTGCATCGCCGCGGGGGTCGGCTTCGGCCTGGCCATCCACGCCCTGACCGAGCGCTGGTTCGTCGCGGGCCTGACCGCCGTGGTCTTCACCCTGGCGGGCATCGGCCTGGCCGCCTCCAGCCTCTATCCCTGGCCCGACCCCCGGCACATGGCCATCAACCTGGGCCTCGGCATCCAGCTGGCGCCCCTGCTGCTGCTCTGGGGCCTATGGAGCCATGTCGACATGAAGCGGCTGAAGATCTTCCTGGCCGTGGTCTTCGTGGCCATGGCCGTCCTGACCGCCTTCACCTACCATATGGTGCTGCCCGGAACAGTCAACGACGCCAATGTCGGCTGGTGGGAGCGGGGCTATGCGATTATCCTCGTCGGCTGGGTCGGGATCGCGGCTTTCGTGATCGAACGCCGCCTGAAGGCCCACGCCGGCCCCGACTGAAGGCCCCCGCGGGCCGCCAAAGCCCCGGAAAACCGGCCTCATTCAATTTTTCTTCGCCATTCACCATTCCGTGATTGAAAATCGCGCGGAAGTGATCGACATTGCAGGCGTGTTGCAATGCAGCAAATTCCACCCGGCGCCCCGGCCGGTTGCGGGATCAAAGGCCTGGACTGACTTATGAGCAACCAAGCGATCCGGATCGACGCCGCAAACGCTGCGTCGGCCCAGACTGACCGCCCGGCTTGGACCTGGCTGCCGGACGAAGCGCCGATGGCCATGCCGCGTCAGTCCCTCAACAGCTGGGACGCGACGCCGGAAGTCCCCACGCCCGCCACCTCGCCGGTGAACGTCGGCGGCCGTCGTCTCGCGCTCGCCGTCCTGACCGCGATTGTTACAGCCCTGGCCCTGATCGCGCCGGTAGCGCTGTTCGCGCGCAACGGCTTCGACGCCCTGGAAGTGGCCTCCCTGGTCATCTTCGGGGTGCTGATCACCGCCATCGGCTGCTGGTTCTCCAGCGCCGCCATCGGCTTCTGGGTGCTGCTGACCGGCCGCGAACAGGACGACCTGGCCTTCGCCCCGCATCCGGCCGAGCCGACCCAGCGCACGGCCCTGCTGATGCCGCTGTACAATGAGGACGCCCGCGCGGCCTTCGCGCGCTTGGCCGTGATCGACAATTCGCTGGCCCGCCTCGGCGTCTCGGACGCCTTCGACATCTTCGTCCTGAGCGACTCGACCAAGCCGGAAGCGGCCGATCAGGAGCATCAGGCCTATCTGGGCTTCCGCGCCCACGCCCACAGCCGCGTCTTCTACCGCCGTCGCGAGAAGAACATCGAGCGCAAGTGCGGCAACCTGTCGGAATGGACCCAGCGCTTCGGCGGCGCCTATCCGTTCATGCTGGTGCTGGACGCCGACTCGACCATGGCCGGCGAGACCATCCTGCGCATGGTCGACGCCATGGAGCGCAACCCGGGCATCGGCCTGCTGCAGACCACGCCGACCATCATCAAGGGCCAGACCCTGTTCGCCCGCGTGTCGCAGTTCAGCGTGCGCCTGTACGGCCGCGTCGCCGCCGCCGGCCTGGCCTGGTGGGCCGGCTCGGAAGCCAGCTACTGGGGCCACAACGCCATCCTGCGCACCGAGGCCTTCGCCTCGACCGCCCACCTGCCGATCCTGGCGGGCCGCGAGCCCTTCGGCGGCGCGATCCTGAGCCACGACACGGTCGAGGCCGCCCTGCTGCGCCGCGCCGGCTGGGCGGTGCACGTCACCGCCGCCCTGGACGGCAGCTGTGAAGAGACCCCGGCCACCATGCTGGACTTCATCCGCCGCGACCACCGCTGGTGCCAGGGCAACATGCAGCACCTGGGCCTGCTGAAGACCCGCAGCATGACCGTGATGAACCGCGTCCAGATGGCCATGGGCTTCATGGCCTACTTCTCGTCGCCCCTGTGGCTGGCCTCGCTGATCGCCGGCATGGTGATCCAGCTGCAGTACCCGACCGACTGGGCGTCGTTCGGCTACCTGCTGAAGCCCGAGTTCTCGCCCTTCATGCTGGCCACCCTGCTGTCGGGCGTGCTGCTGATCGGTCCGAAGGTCATGGGCGGCCTGCTGGTCATGAGCCGCCCGCGCGAGCGTCGCGCCTTCGGCGGCGGCAAGCGCATCTTCAAGGGCATGGCCATGGAGATCTTCCTTTCGGCCCTGATCGCCCCGATCATGATGGTCGCCAACACCAAGGCCATCATCCAGATCGCCGCCGGTCACGACGCCGGCTGGCACGCCCAGGACCGCGACGCCGACGGCGTCAGCTGGAAGGACGCCTTCCGCTCGATGCGCTGGCAGATGGCCACGGGCCTGCTGTTCTGCGTCGGTCTGGGCTTCCGCCCGGATCTGGTCACCTGGTTCGTCCCGGTGGTCCTGCCGCTGCTGTTCGCCGCCCCGCTGGTGGTCCTGACCTCGCGCCGCCGCCTGGGCGACGCGGCGGCCAAGGCCGGCTATCTGGCGGTTCCGGACGAGGCGGGCGTCAGTGTCAGCACCATCCCCAGCACGCAGCAGGTTTCGGCGTTGCGGGCCGTCGCCGGGGCCTGATCGTTCCGGCGGCCTCGCCGCCATGGTGCATCCGCGCAACACCGTTCCGCATTATGCTGCGGCGCAGCATAAATTCGACTCCGTCTACTGGCGCAAGCTCGGGCCGCTGATAGGCTGATCGGGCTTTCAGAAGGCGGGAAACGGCCCAACGGCCTCGATTTCATCCTCGGATGGGTCAGAGAGTTGGGCCGTGGACCCGCTTCGCAGCCGCCCCCGCTTTACGCAGACGCGAAAAAGCCGGACTGCCTGAACAGCCCGGCCCTTCCTCAATCTCATGGATCAGAAGACCGCCGCGCCGTCAGCGCGGCCGGGCCTCAGTGCGCCGAAGGCGAACGCAGGAACCACACGCCCGCGGCCATCATCACGACCGCCACGCCGACGCCGGCGAAGAAGTTGCCGTTCGGCATGAACCAGATCGTCAACAGGGCCAGCAGGGCCGCGATGGCCAGCGAGCCGTATTTGGCCATGCCCATGAACAGGTGGAACGTCGACGTCTGCTCGCTGATTTCCATCGAGCCTTTAACGTAGTCGTCGTGGGCGTGGGGGTCGGCCATGGGTCGGGTCCGGATTCGGGAAAAGAAAGTTCGCCGCCCTTATACCGGGGCCGCGCTCAGGCTCAAGCGGGGCGCGCCATTTCAGCTCAGTCCAGCGCCGCCAGAACGTCGCGGGTGAAGGCGATCGGATCGAAGCGCTTGCCGGTCGGGTCCTCGCCGCGGCGGACGATGACGATGTTCCGGCTGGGCACGATGATCACATACTGGCCCCGGTTGCCGTTGGCGGAGATGGTGTCCGGCGGAACCCCCTCGGACGTGTTCATCAGCCAGAAGGTCGCGCCGTAGCCCTGCTCGCCCATCGGCTGGGGCCCCGAGGGACGTGAGACGTACTCAAGCCAGCCCTCGGGCAGGATGCGCTCGCCGTTCAGGACACCGTCGTGGGCGTACAGCTGGCCGAAACGCGCCAGGTCGCGGGCCGTCGACCAGACCTGGCTGGAGAGGACATAGTTGCCGCGCCAGTCGGTCTCGGCCCAGGTCCGGTGCATCCCCAGCCTCTGAAACAGCTCCGCCGGCGGGTGTGACTCGAACGTCGGCGCGATCGCCAGCGTGGCCAGCAGGCTGTCGTTGTTGGCGTAGCGGTACCGCGTTCCCGGCCGCGCGATCAGCGGCCAGGTCGTGACCTGCTCGTCCACGCCCACGCCGCCGAAATAGAGGGCGTCGGTGCGGTTCCCCGCCGTGTCGCTGGTCAGGCCCGAGGACATCCGCATCAGCTGATCCAGGGTGATGGCCGCGCGGGGGTCGCCGGGCCGGTTCCAATCCGGGATAGCGGCGGGCGCATTCACGTCGATCTCTCCGCGGTGGGCCGCCGCACCGATCAGCGTGCCCGCGATGGACTTGGCCACCGACCACGTGCGCTGGGGCGTCTCAGGCCCGAAGCCGGGCGCATATCGCTCGCCGACGATCTGGTCGTTCTGGAGCACCACGACCGCTGTCGTGTTCACCCCCTCGCCGTAACCGGCGCCGAACGCTTTTCCGACGACAGCCTCGAGCGCCTGCGCGTCGGCCGGCCGGCCGGTCCGGAAGCCCCGGTCGGGTGTCCGGGTGGACCACACCCACAGGTCGCCGGCCTCACCCTGCCAACCGATAGGCAGGATCGTGCAGCCCGCGTTCGGCCTCCAGACGGCCGTCCGGGGCGGCAGGGTCTCGTCCCAGGCCACCGACACGGAATAGTCGTCGATCTGAGCCGGCATCTCGCGCACCAGCGCGTCCAGCTCGGGATAGACGCCGACCAGTTCGTTCCGCTCGACACTCTCAAGCGTGCGCGAGGCGCCCGCCATCGCGCCGTTCTTGACCGCGCTGCACACGGTCAGGGCCTTATATCCCGCCGCCATGGCGCGGACGCTCGCCGAGGGTCCGGACGGCGGCGTCTGGACGGGCGTCTGGGCCGCCGCGGGCAGGGCGAAGGCGGCGACCGCCGCGAGGATCAGGATGCGCATGGCGCGGACGGTCGCCCGCCCCCGCCGGGGCGTCAACTCAGACCATGGTCTCGAACTGGTCGATCAGCCGTTCCAGCCGCTTCGTGCCGATGGTCCAGAAGGCCGGGTCGCGCGGGTTCAGGCCGAACGGCGCCAGGGCCTCGACATAGCCCCTGGACCCGCCGCCCGCGAGCAGGTCGCGGTACAGGGGCGTGAAGCCCTCCGGGTCCTTGGCCCGCGTCTCCATCAGCGCCGCCACCAGCAGGTCGCCGAAGGCGTAGGCGTAGACGTAGAAGGGCGAGTGCACGAAGTGGCTGACATAGCTCCACCAGTGCTCATAGCCGGGGTTCAGCGTCACCGCCGGGCCCAGCGACGCACCCATCTCCTCCAGCCAGATCTCGCCGATCCGTTCGACCGGGACCTCGCCCGCCGCGCGCTCGTCATGGAACCGGGTCTCGAACCGGTGGAAGGCGATCTGGCGCACCACGGTGTTCAGTCCGTCCTCGATGCGGCCAGCCAGCAGGCCGCGCTGCTCGGCCTTGGGAGCCGTCTTCAGCAGGCGGTCGAAGGTCAGCCCCTCGGCGAAGATGGAGGCCGTCTCGGCCAGGGTCAGGGGCGTATCGGCGAGCAGGGACCCCTGCCCCGCCGCCAGCGTCTGGTGCACGCCGTGGCCCAGCTCATGCGCCAGGGTCAGCACGTCCCGCCGCTCGCCCATCCAGTTCAGGAAGACATAGGGGTGCTTGTCCGACGTCACCGGGTGGGCGTAGGCGCCGGACTGCTTGCCCGCCCGCGCCTTGCCGTCGATCCACGGCCTGTCGAAGAAGCCCTGCGCCCGCTCGGCGAAGTCCCCGCCCAGGTCGCCGAAGCTCTCCAGCACCAGCGCCTTGCCGGCCGACCAGTCATAGCCGCGCGGGGCTGTGGTCTCGAGCGGGGCGTTGCGGTCCCACTGGTCCAGCTTGGGCTTGCCCAGCACCTTGGCCTTCAGGGCGTAGTAGCGGTGCGACAGGCGCGGATAGGCGGCGGCCACGGCTTCGGCCATGGCGTCCACGGACTCGCCGTCCACCTCATTGGACAGGTGACGCCCATCGGCGGGGCGTTTGAAGCCGCGCCACTTGTCTTCCAGCGCCTTGTCTGCGGCGACGGTGTTGAGCACCAGCGCCATGGTCGAGGCGCGCGCGCCCAAGGCCTCGTCCAGCCCCTCGGCCGCCGCCTTGCGCTTGGCGCCCTTGGGGTCGGACAGGCGGTTCAGCGCCTCGGCCAGGGTCAGTTCGTCCTTGCCGGCCTTCACCTTCATCGCCGCCAGGGTTTCGTCGAACAGGCGCGGCCACTGGGCGCTGATGGGGCCGCGCTCGGCCAGGAAGGTCTCCAGCTCCTGGGACAGCTCATGCGGCTTCATCGCCCGCGTCCGGCGCAGCCATGGAGTCCAGCGGGCGGCGGCGGGATGGGCCTTCAGCGCCGCCTCGACGGCGGCGTCATCCAGCTGGTTGATCTCCAGCGTGACCCAGATGGTCGGGGTGGCGATGGCGGTCAGCTTCTCGCGCACCGTGGCCTCGAAGCCCTGTGCGCCCGCGTCGTTGCGGTTGGTCGAGGCGGCGAGGAAGGCGTAGGCTCCCAGCGCGCCCAGCACGTCCGAGGCCTGCTCGTACAGCGCGACGGCCCGGTCCAGCCGCTGTCCCAACGTCGCCGGATCGTCCTTGGCCGCGATCAGCTGGCCCTGCAGCCCGTTCAGTTCGCCGACCAGGGCGCGGGTGCGCTCCAGATCGGCCTCGATACGGGCGTCCTCGCGAGAGGCGTAGAGGTCGGACAGGTCCCAGACGGGGGCGTCCAGCGGATCGGCGGCGGTCTTGAAGGGGGCGTTCATGCCCTCCGTTGTGGGGATGCGCGCGGCCCGGCGCAACAGCCGAAAGACGCCAGACGCCGGGTTGGGACGGCGCGATCATCCGCTCCATGAGCTTCCTGATCCATCCCCTGCCGCTGGCCCCCTTCCATCCGCTGTTCGCGCTGGACGACGCCGGGCTGGAGGCCATGGGCGCGCGCCGAATGATCGCCGACGCGCCGAACAGCGCGCCCTGCCGGGTCAGCCTGGCCGACGCCGCGCCGGGCGAGGCGCTGATCCTGCTCCCCCACCGCCATCTCGATGCGCCCGCCAGTCCCTACCGCTCGGACGGGCCGATCTTCGTGCGCGAGACCGCCTCGGAAGCGGTTCTGGGGCCGGACGAGGTCCCCGACATGCTGGGCCGTCGCCTGCTGTCGGTGCGGGCCTATGACTCCGGGGCGATGATGATCGACGCCGATGTGGTCGACGGCGCCGATCTGGCGGTCCGGCTGAACCTCTGGTTCTCCGACCCGGTGATCGACCGGATCCAGATGCACACCGCCAGACGCGGCTGCTTCATGGCCGAAGCCCGGCGCGCCTGATCGGATCTACTTCCGGCGCGCGCCCTGATCCACCTCGGCGCCTTCGCGCATGTCCTGCCGGAGTTGCTCCAGCTCGGCGGGGGTGCAGCTGTAGTGCTGGCACATCCGCATCGCCATCTTCTCCATCATCTGCGGGACCAGCGCCATGACCGCGCGATCGGCCGCGGGCATCACCTGCACGCTCTTTTCCGCGATCGAGCGGCCCAGGGGGGTGTCATAGAAGGCGACCAGGGCGACCAGCTCCTCCTCGGTGAAGACGCCGGCGTAGACCGGGACCATTTCCGCGATCATCTGCGGGACCATATCCGCCGTCAGCTCGGCGGTCAGGCTGAGGATGAAGCGGCGGTCGGCCTCCGGAAGGGTCTGCATCTGCTCGTCATTGGCCATCTCGGCGCCGAGCATCTGATGGATCACGCCCTCGAACTGATCCGTCATCAACAGGTTCAGGTACCGGCGCGTCAGCTCCAGCTGCCGTTCGGACGGCGCGGTCGCCGCCGAAGAGGCCTGGGCCGCCCGGGCCGTATCGGCCGGCAAGGCCGTGCTGAGCAGCGCCGCGGCCGCGCACGCGATCATGAAACGCATCGTTATCCCCCCGTTCGCCCCATCTTTCCGCGTGGACGGCGCACGCACAACCGCCGATCAGCGGAAGCGGCGAATTATCTCAGCCAGATCCGGTTCGCCGACACAGGCCGCCGCCTGTTCGACCGACATCCAAAGCCGGTCGCGTTCCCCCTGCTCCTTCCACACAGGACGCACGGTGACGACCTCCAGCGGATAGACGGAGACCACGCACCAGCGCGGCGCGCGGCGCCGCAGCATCTTCAGATAGCGGAACGTCCCCAGCGGCTCGTCTCCGACCCGGCCTTCGACCCCGGCCTCTTCCAGCGCCTCGATGGCCGCGGCCTCGGCGTCCGTCAGGCCGGGCATGCGGCCGCCCTTGGGCGTGACCCAGCGCCGCGTCTCGCGCGAGGTGACCAGCAGGATTTCCAGCCCGTCGGGGCCGCGTCGCCAGGGCAGCGCCGCCACCTGACGCCGCTCGGCCCGTTCGGTGCGGATGACCTCGCCGGTCATCAGGTCAGGAAGATTCCGCCGACCCAGAAGAAGGCCGCGCCGATCGCCGCCGCCGCGGGCATGGTGATGAACCAGGCCGTGACGATGCTGCGGGCCACGCCCCAGCGCACCGCGCTGGCCCGCCGGGCCGCGCCGACGCCGACGATGGCGCCGGTGATGGTGTGGGTGGTCGAAACCGGAATGCCCAGGCCGGTGGCCATGAACAGGGTGATGGCCCCGCCCGTCTCGGCGCAGAAGCCCTGCTGCGGGCTCAGGCGGGTGATCCGCGACCCCATGGTGTGAACGATGCGCCAGCCGCCGAACAGGGTGCCCAGGGCGATCGCCGCCTGACAGGTGATCACCACCCAGAAGGGCACGTGGAACTCGGTCCCCGCCGGCGCGCGGGACAGCAGCAGCACCGCGATGATGCCCATGGTCTTCTGCGCGTCATTGCCCCCATGCCCCAGCGAATAGGCCGAGGCCGAGACGAACTGCAGCTTGCGGAAGATCTTGTCCGCGGACGACGGATTGGCCTTCACGAAGATCCACGACACCAGGAAGACCAGCAGCAGCGCCAGGGCGAAGCCGACCGCGGGCGACAGGAAGATGGCCGCGACGGTCTTGGTCACTCCGCCGATGACGACGGCGCCGGTCCCGGCCTTGGCCACGCCCGCGCCCAGCAGGCCGCCGATCAGGGCGTGCGAACTGGACGACGGAATGCCCGCCAGCCAGGTGATGACGTTCCAGCTGATGGCCCCCATCAGGGCCCCGAAGATCACCTGGTCCGAGATGATGGACGGATCGATGATCCCCTTCCCGATCGTATTGGCCACGTGCAGGCCGAAGAACAGGAAGGCGATGAAGTTGAAGAAGGCCGCCCAGCCGACCGCGAAGACCGGCGGCAGGACGCGCGTCGCCACGATGGTGGCGATCGAGTTGGCGGCGTCGTGCAGGCCGTTCAGGAAGTCGAACAGCAGGGCGACGGCGATCAGGAAGACGAGGATCAGCAGGGCGTGGTCCATCCGGGCCGCTCCTACAGGTGTTCGACCAGAACGCCGTTGATCCGGTTGGCCACGTCCTCGAACCGGTCGATCACCTTCTCCAGGTGATCATAGACCTCGGCCCCGGTGATGAAGGCCATGGCGTCGCCGGTCTTGTGCGCCTCATACAGCGCCTTCATGCCGTGATCGTACAGGGTGTCGGAGTCGCTCTCCAGCCGGGCGATCTTCTCGGTCAGCTCGTTCAGGCGGCCGTGGTTCTTGCGCATGGCCGGCAGCAGGGACACCGCCTCCACCGTCAGCGTCGCCGCCTCCACCGCGATATCGCCCAGCTGGCGCATGTGCGGGGCGAACTCGCGCATCTCGTACAGGGTGATGACCTTGGCGGTCTTCTGCATCTGGTCGATCGAGTCATCCAGCGAGTTGGTCAGGCCGCGGATGTCCGAACGGTCGAACGGGGTGACGAAGCTGCGGCGCACCGCGAACAGCACCTCGCGCGCCACGGCGTCGGCCTCATGCTCATGATCGATGATGCGCTGGCACCAGCGCGGCACCTCGTCGCCGCCCTCCAGCACCTTGCGCAGGGCGTCGGCGCCCTGGATCAGGGTCGCCGCATGGGCGTCGAACAGCCGGAAGAAGTTGTCTTCCTTGGGCAGCAGCGCCTGAAACCAGCCCAGCATCGACGAATCTCCCGAAATCGCGGTCGCGATCATGCGCGCTCACTCCCGCGCGGCAGGCCCTACGTCAACCCTCCGGTGACGGACGGTTCTTCACAAACGTCGGAATCCCGGCCAGATCACAGGCCGCTCCGTCGGAGGGTTCAGACCACGCGGGCGTCATAGGCGCGGCGCGCCGCCTCGACCTGGTCCATCCGGGTCTCGGCCCAGTCGATCATCGGCCGAAGCGCCTCGACCAGGGTTCGGCCCAGAGGCGTGATCTCATAGGTGACGCTGACCGGCACGGTCGCCTCGACATGGCGCAGCACCAGCCCGTCGCGCTCCATCTGCCTCAGGCTCTGGCTGAGCATCTTCTGGGATACCCCGCCGATCCGCCGCTTGAGCGCGTTGAAGCGCATGGGCCCGTCATCGAGCGTGGTCAGCAGCAGGGTCGTCCACTTGTCGGCGATCCGGTCCAGCAGCAGCCGGGTCGGACAGTCCTGCGCGCGCACGTCGCCCCGGGCGGTTTCCCGCGGGTGACCAGATGAGGTTTCGGTGCCTTCTTGCATGGATGATTTCTTTATCTCACTTGGTACCCATTGGAAACCACCAAGGACACCCTCCCATGAAGATCGTCGTACTGGGCGCCAGCGGCCACATCGGCTCGGAAATCACCAAGGAGCTCGCCGGGCGGGGCCATGCGGTCACCGCCGTGGCCCGCAAGCCGGAGGCGATCCCGACCGCCGACCGCGTCACGCCGGTCGCCGGCGACGCCTCTGACGCGAACGCTCTCGCCGACCTGCTGCGCGGCGCCGACGCGGTGATCAGCGCCCTGCACTTCGACGTGCCGGCCGAGACCCTGCTGACCGCCGTGCGCGAGGCCGGCGTGCCGCGCCTGCTGGTCACCGGCGGCGCCGCCAGCCTGGAGGTCGCGCCCGGCGTCCGCCTGATCGACACGCCGCAGTTCCCAGAGGAATGGAAGCCGTTCGCCACCGGCGGCATCACCTTCCTGGACCATCTGCGCGGGATCAGCGACGTGGACTGGACCTTCTTCTCGCCCGCCGCCCTGATCGAGGCCGGGCCGCGCCTGGGCCGCTACCGCACCGGCAACGACCAGCTGCTGACCGACGACAAGGGCGAAAGCCGCATCAGCTACGCCGACTACGCCCTGGCCATGGTCGATGAGTTGGAGCAACCGAAGCACAGCCGCGCCCGTTTCACCGCCGCCTACTGAGGAGGGGTCGAGATGAAGTTCCCGCTCGCCGCCGCACTGATGACGCTGGCGATATCGGCCGGATCCGTCCACGCCGAGCCCGTCGCCGCGCCTCATCCGCCCTCCTCGAGCGACCGCACCGCCACCGAGGCCGAGAACGCCCGGATCGTCACCGCCTTCTACGAACTGGCGTTCAACCAGCACCGGCCTACCGAGGCGGCCCGGCTGTACATCGGCGACCGCTACATCCAGCACAATCCGAACGTCCCGAACGGGGCCGAGGCCTTCTACGGCTATTTCGAGGGCTTCTTCCGCGAGCATCCGCAGTCGCGCGTGACCATCCATCGCGTCATCGCCGACGGCGACCTGGTCGCCCTGCACCTGCATTCGCAGGAAAGTCCCGATGATCCCGGCCGCGCCATCGTGGACATCTTCCGGGTCGAGAACGGCAAGATCGTCGAGCATTTCGACGTCATCCAGTCCGTCCCCGCCACGACCGCCAACGGCAACACCATGTTCCAGGGCGACAAGACCGATTGAGCGGGGACGACCGGCGACCCCGCCCGGCCTCAAGCAGCCCGAAGGGCGATAGGCCAAACAAAAAGAAAAAGGCCCCGGAAGATCGCTCTTCCGGGGCCTTCGTCATTTCAGCGGCTTGGACCTATCAGGCGCCCAGCGAAGCCGGGTCGATCTTGAAGCCCGGGCCCATCGTCGACGACAGGCTGATCTTCTTGACGTAGGTGCCCTTGGCGCCCGACGGCTTCGAACGGACCAGAGCGTCCACGAAAGCCTTCACGTTGGCTTCCAGGGCTTCCTGGGTGAACGAGGCCTTACCGATGCCGCCGTGGGCGATACCGGCCTTCTCGACGCGGAACTCGACGGCGCCGCCCTTGGCGTCCTTGACGGCCTGGGCGACGTTCGGGGTCACGGTGCCGACCTTCGGGTTCGGCATCAGGCCGCGCGGGCCCAGCACCTTACCCAGACGGCCGACCAGGGCCATCATGTCCGGCGAGGCGATGACGCGATCAAAGTCCATCAGGCCGCCGTTGATCTGCTCGTACAGATCCTCGGCGCCGACGTATTCGGCGCCGGCCGCGCGGGCTTCGTCAGCCTTGGCGTCCTTGGCGAAGACGGCGACGCGAACGTCACGGCCCGTGCCCGACGGCAGGTTGACCACGCCGCGGACCTGCTGGTCAGCGTGACGGGGATCGACGCCCAAGTTGACGGCGATCTCGATCGACTCGTCGAACTTGGCCTTGGCGTTGTCCTTGACGGCCTTGATGGCGTCGGCGAACGCCATCGGCGTTTCGCGGTCGCCCGACCAGGCTTGAATGCGCTTGGCTTGCTTAGCCATGGTCTTAGCCCTCCACCACGTTGAGGCCCATCGCGCGAGCGGAGCCTTCGATGATCTTGGCGGCCTGATCGAGATCGTTGGCGTTCAGATCTTTCATCTTCTTCTCGGCGATCTCGCGCAGCTGGGCGCGGGTGATCTTGCCGACCGTTTCGCGGCCCGTGAGCTTGGCGCCCGACTTCAGGCCGGTGGCCTGCTTCAGGTACCAGGTCGCCGGCGGCGTCTTGGTGATGAAGGTGAACGACTTGTCCTGATAGACGGTGATCACGGTCGGAAGCGGGGTGCCCTTGGCTTCCTTCTCGGTGCGCGCGTTGAACTCCTTGCAGAAGCCCATGATGTTGACGCCGCGCTGGCCGAGCGCCGGCCCGATCGGGGGCGAAGGCGTGGCGGAGCCCGCGGGCACCTGCAGCTTGATGTAGCCGAGAATCTTCTTGGCCATTGGTCTCTCCTATTCGGTAGCCCGGAACTCAATCCGGACCGGTGAGCCGTGGTGCGGCATGGCTGCCTCCCACGGATTTATGCGAGCGAACTCGCACCGCCCTGTTCAGAGCGAGGCGCGCGTATAGCGGAAGAGGGTCTGAAAGGCAAACGGCCGCGCGGCGCTGGGCTCAGTCGGATGCCGCGCCGCGCATGCGTTCCGCCAGCGCCGCCGCCTGCTCCTCCGCGTCCAGGCGCTGGGCCTTTCCTGCATAGAGGGCCTGGAGATAGTTCAGGTCCCAGTCCGTCAGGCCGTCGACGCTCCCCGGATGCTCAATGACGTTCAGCACCGTGTTGAACGGCGTGAAGTCTGTCCGCGGATCGACCTGGGCCAGGGTCAGCACCGCCAGATAGTCGCCCAGCTGGTTAAAACTCATCTCCGGAAGAGTCGTGAGGTCGACGATGATCAGCGAGCGGACCAGCCGGTCGGTGACCTGATCACAGTAGCGTTCGCCCCACCGCCGCCGGCAGGGCCACGGGGCGGGGCCTTTGCCCGGCAGCCGGATGGCTACTTGGTTGGTCCCGGCGATGTAGGGCAGGCTGATGTGCCACCAACGGACGGCGGCCTCCGAGGTCTGGAACTCCTGCAGAGCCCGGGAACCCCGGTTAGAGCGGGTGTAGCCATATCGAAATTGCCGACGATTCTGACCGACCAGCGCTGATGCGAGCTCCCGGCCGTCGTCCGTGCCCACGATCACGACGTTGGGCTCACAGTCGGGTTCGCCCAGCTCCACGCCGATCTCCTGCGCGACATCCGAGATATGGCCGATCAGCTGGTGCGCCATCTCCGGCCGGAAGTTGACGGTGCCGAGGCAGATCTTGGTTTCCCACCGCGCCAGCCCCCTGTCCCGCGCGGGCGCGGCGAGCCCCTCCACGAAGGTCTGCGCCAGCCGTTCAAGGTCGTCGCCGCTCACCACGACGTCAGGAAGGGTGGTGGGTTGGTCCTGAGCCTCCGGAACGGGCGGCGTCTGCGCGACGGCCTGGGAACAGAAGGCCATCGCCAGGGCGACGGCGGCGAACCTGACAAGCATCGGCTGTCCTCCCCGAACCCGGTGAAGGATAGTCGCGCCTCAGGGCATTTCAACCGAAAGAACGGCGTTGTGAAACGCAACCCGTCTGAAGAGTATTCCGGCGGAAGACCCGTCTCGCCTGAGCGGCGGCGGCCCTCACACCCGCTTGAGGATGCCGTTGATCGCGCTGGTGCAGTTCACGCCGAAGAAGTCCGTATAGTGGGTGTCGATCACATACGGCCGCCCTTGCAGGGCCCGGGCCAGTTGCATCTGCTTGGGAATGGCGTCCTCGATCACGAGGTAGTCGCCGGGGCGGAGGAAGTCGTCCAACGCCTGCATCGTCTGGCCCAGATCCCCATGGAAATCCTCGATCACCAGCACCGGGGAGCCGAAATTGTCGCGATTCGCCGACGCCGCCTTCACCCAGGCGATGCAGTCGCCCCGCCAGGTCCGGATCGCGCCCTCGATCCCGTCCTCGACCTTCAGATCCACGGCGTGAACGACCGCGTCCAGATCGTGGGCGACGCACATGTCCGCGAACCACGCCGCCGAGCCGCCGACGCCCGCGCCAAGCTCGATGATGCTGTGCGGCCGGATCTCGGCCAGCATCATCGGATAGAGGGCCAGTTCGTAGATCGTCTTGAAGCAATCCAGCCCGCGCCACTGGAAGGCGCGGCCGGCCCCCTGGCTGTAGAGCATCGCCCGAAAGTCCAGTTCGCTGTCGGCGTTGAACTGCGACAGCTGGGCCTCGCGCTGCGCCCAGGTCCGGTATCGGGGTCCCTTGTCCGACAGACGACGGAGATAGTGGCGCACCAGGTTGGCGTCCCCCTCCCCCACGGGCGCGCCGCGCAAGATTTCGATCACGCGATTATCGAGGTAGGTCGGGATGTTCCCGCGCTCCCGAATAACGTTGGTTACCTGAGAAATAGTCGCGCCGACGTCGGATACCCCCGCCTCTGCAAAAACGTCGCGCAAGCTCATGTCTGTACTCAGAATTGATTACTTATAGGCGCATGCCCCATGGCCTATTCATCAATGGCGAGAACAGCGTGGAATCGTGTCGGCATTCCGGCGCTCAGATGACACCTGATTAATGCAGAAGGCGGAGCGCCCCGGAAACCGGACGACGCAACAGGACCCCGGACATGCAAAACCGCGCCCGACTGGCGGGCGCGGCTTGGCGGTGCGGATCCCGGCCTGCGCCGGGGATGACAGGAAGACGCCTTAGGCGGCGACCTTCTCCACCTGATTGTACTCCAGGTCCACCGGGGTCGGGCGGCCGAAGATCGACACGGCGACGCGCAGGCGGGCGTGTTCCTCGTCAACGCTCTCGACCTGGCCGTCGAAGCTGGCGAACGGACCGTCGATGACCTTGACGGTCTCGCCGATGTCGAAGCGGATGGTGGGCTTGGGACGCTCGACGCCCTCTTCCACCTGGCCGACGATCTGCTGGACCTCACGCTCCGAGACCGGCAGCGGCTTGGTGCCGCCCGCGGCGCCCAGGAAGCCGGTGACCTTCGGGGTGTTCTTGACCAGGTGATAGGCCTGGTCCGTCATCTCCATCTTCACCAGCACGTAGCCGGGGAAGAATTTGCGTTCCGAGTTGACCTTGCGGCCGCGGCGGATCTCCACGACCTCTTCGGTCGGGACGAGGATTTCGGAGAAATTGTCCTCCAGGCCCTGCTGCTTGGCCTGATCGCGCAGTTGCTCGGCCACCTTCTTCTCGAAGTTCGAGTAGGCGTGGACGATGTACCACTTGTGGCGCGGATTGGCGGGCTTGGCGACGTCGGTCATTTGGGGGGCGGTCTCTCTTACTGGCCGAGCGCGAGGACGAACTGGGACAGTCGGGTCAGGCCAAAGTCTACAATAGCGAAGAAGACGGTCGCGATCAGGACCATCAGGAAGACCATCACCGAGGTGATCCAGGTCTCCTTACGGCTCGGCCAGACGATCTTGCGGCCCTCGGCGCGAACCTGGCTGGCGAACTGCGGGATCGACGTGCGCTTCTTCGGGGCCGGGGCGTCAGCCGCGACAGCGCTGCCGGCGATGGCCGGTTGAGCGGTCTGGGGGCGGCGTCCCGAAGGAGTCTTGGCCTTGGCCATGCGGCGTCTCTTCAAACAATCAAACCTGTCGCCACCAGATGGGGTGTCCCATCCGGCGGCGACAGGGGGAAAATGGCAGGAGTTGGGGGACTCGAACCCACGACCCCCGGTTTTGGAGACCGGTGCTCTACCAGCTGAGCTAAACTCCTGGAGCAAAAAGCCGTACGCGGCGGGTATTCCCGAGACGCACGCTTTCGCCAGACGCGGGGCTATGCCCGACCACGGCGGGGTTTTCAAGCGCCGTTACGGCCTTGCGGCCATATCCGCGCAAGAACGGCCTTAAGGTCAGTCGTCCAGGTGGGCGGCGACGGCCTGGGCCTCGTCTTCCTTGTTCACCACCTGGCGGAACAGCAGCTTGTCGATACGGCGGTCGTCCATGTCGATGACCTCGACCTCGAAACGGCCCAGCTGCAGCACCTCGCCCTCGTCCGGCACGCGCGACAGCTGGTGAAGGACCAGGCCCGCCACGGTGTGGAAGCCTTCCGCCTCGCCGAAATCCTCGCCCAGTTCGTCGGACAGCTCCTCCAGGTCCGTCTGGCCGTCGACCAGCCAGCTGCCGTCCTCGCGCTGGCGAATCCAGGCCTCGGCCTCGTCGTGGCTCTCGTCGAAATCGCCGGCGATCATCTCCAGCAGATCGGTGGCGGTCACCACGCCCTCGAAGGCGCCGAACTCGTCCACCAGGAAGGCCATGTGGACCTTGGAGGTCTTGAGGATCTCCAGCGCCTTCAGCACCGAGGTCGACTGCGGGATGAAGGCCGGGGTCTGCACCAGGGATTCGACGTCGAACTTGCCGTCGGTCAGCAGGCTGTCCAGCAGATCCTTCTTGTGGACCACGCCCAGCGGGTTATCGACGTCGTTCTCGCGCGCCACCACGATCCGCGAATAGGGACAGGTGCGGATCTCTTCGCGCAGCTGTTCGTCGGTATCGTCCAGCGCGATCCAGAAGACCTCGTGGCGCGGCGTCATCGCCACCCGGATGGGGCGGTCGCCGAGCGTCAGGATCTCCTCGATCATGGTCTGCTCTTCGGGCTCGATCAGACCGGCCGAGGTGCCCTCGGCGATCATGGTCTCGACCTCTTCCTGGGTGACGTCCGAGCCGTCGCGGTCCTTGACCCCCATCACCTTCAGGATGGCCGAGGTCGAGGCTGTCAGCAGCACCACGAAGGGCTTCAGCACGATGGCCAGGGTAGAGATCGGCGCGGCCATCTGGGACGCGATGGCCTCGGGGAAGATCAGCGCCAGCCGCTTGGGCACCAGCTCGCCGACGATCACGGAGATATAGGTGATCAGCACGACCACGACGCCGGTCGAGATCGCCGACGACCAGTGGGCCAGCGCCGGGATGCCGGTCTCGATCATGCGGTTCAGCTCACCGCCGATGGCGGCCTGACCGTAGGCGCCCGCCAGAATGCCGATCAGGGTGATGCCGACCTGGACCGCCGACAGGAAATGCGTGGGCTCCTCCGCCAGCTTCAGGGCCGCGCGAGCGCCCCGGTCTCCCCGCTCGGCCCGGCTCTGGAGCTTGGACTTGCGCGAAGAGACGACCGCCAGTTCGGTCATGGCGAATACGCCGTTGAGCACCACAAGGAGCAGAACGACGACGATGGCGATGGCTAACATCTAGGGGAGGAGAACCGGCGCGGCGCGACAAACGGCGTCCGCGGGGACAATGATAAGGGCGTTTCGCCCGAACCGCCACGGATTTCCGGGCGGCTCAGCCCCGGCGACCGATCTCGACCGATCCATAGGTGCCCCGCGATGCGCCGTCATCGCCCTGGACGGTCGCGCAGGCGCACATCCCGATCAGGGTGCCGATGAACAGGCCGATGTGGATCGCGCGACGCATGAAGTTACCAGAACCTTAACAACCTTCGCCACACAAGGGCGCAGGATTCGGGTTCCCGGCAAGGCCGCGCCCCCGTCGGTTGCAGGCTTAACCACGCCGCACGTCCTCACAGGCGAGTCACGGTGTCGCGCAAAAGAAAAGCCCCGCCGGATCGCTCCGGCGGGGCTCTTCGGTTCAGATCGTCAGACCGTCGATTACTCGATGATCTTGGCGACGACGCCGGCGCCGACGGTGCGGCCGCCTTCACGGATGGCGAAGCGCAGGCCCTGGTCCATGGCGATCGGGGTGATCAGCTCGACGTTCAGCTCGGCGTTGTCGCCCGGCATGATCATTTCCACGCCTTCCTTCAGGTGCACGATGCCGGTCACGTCGGTCGTACGGAAGTAGAACTGCGGGCGGTAGTTGGTGAAGAACGGCGTGTGACGGCCGCCCTCTTCCTTGGTCAGGATATAGGCCTCGGCCAGGAACTTCGTGTGCGGGGTGATCGAACCCGGCTTGCACAGCACCTGGCCGCGCTCGACGTCTTCACGCTTGGTGCCGCGCAGCAGCACGCCGACGTTGTCGCCCGCCTGACCTTGGTCCAGCAGCTTGCGGAACATTTCCACGCCCGTGCAGGTCGTCTTCTGGACCGGACGGATGCCGACGATCTCGACTTCCTCACCGACCTTGACGATGCCCTTCTCGACGCGGCCCGTGACCACGGTGCCGCGGCCCGAGATCGAGAACACGTCTTCCACCGGCATCAGGAACGGCAGGTCCACCGGACGCTCCGGCTGCGGGATGTAGCTGTCGACCGTTTCCATCAGCGCCAGAACCTGGTTCTCGCCGATTTCCGGGTTCACGCCGTCGGTCGCGGCCTTGGCCGAACCCATGGTGATCGGAATGTCGTCGCCCGGGAACTGGTACGACGAGAGCAGCTCGCGCACTTCCATCTCGACCAGCTC